>DASRFK010000140.1:0-5020 GCA_035651635.1 Verrucomicrobiia bacterium
AACTCGCATATTCGTCCATCGTGAAAACTCCTTTTCGTGCGCTTGGCGGCTCACGTCTTGGAGTTTTCCGGTGGACTGCCGGAATTGTCAAACTTCTACTGCCACCCCGGCAAAGCCGGGGGATCTCCTATTTTTGTTTAGATATCGCCACCGCGGAGGGCGTCAGCCGCAACGCCGTTTACGAACGCATCCGTGGCAGTTCAAAACGACACGGCGGGATGGCCGCGAAGAACCCATACGTCGCGATCTGGTGGCGGCTGCGACAAGAGAAGGAGGCCAGAGCGTGAGCGCTGTCCTGCCCGAGCAAGGCCTCGCCATCGACTGGATTTACCGCATGAACTGCCTTGAGGGCATGCCCATGCTGCCGGATCGATCCGTAGACCTTATCCTGTCCGACCCGCCTTACGGTATCACCGAAAACGATTGGGACTCTCCGGTGAATCTTGAGGATCTGTGGCGCGAGTACAAACGCATCATTCGCCCAGGAGGCGCAATACTGCTCACTGCCCAGTGCCCATTCGACAAGCTGCTCGGCATGAGTAACCGGCCCTGGCTCCGCTACGAGTGGATCTGGGAAAAGTCGCGAGCCACCGGTTTCCTGCACGCGCGGCGGAGTCCACTCCGCGCACATGAAAACGTGCTGGTATTTTACGAGCATTCGCCACGGTACAATCCACAGTTTTCGGAAGGTCGGCCATACAAGACCAGCCGCGGACACGAATTTGTCCGCCACCTCGGCAGAAAGATCGGCGCGGCAACCACCGAGAACACTGGTTACCGCTACCCTCGAACGGTCCTGCATGTGCCGTCAGAAGGCACGCCCATTCATCCGACCCAAAAGCCAGTAGCACTTTTTGAATATCTCATTCGCACGTATACGAATCCCGGCGATCTGGTACTCGACACGTTCATGGGTTCCGGGACGACAGCAATTGCGTGCATGAACAGCAGCCGTCATTTTGTCGGTTTTGAGCGCGATCCCGAATTCTTCCGCGATGCCGTTCGGCGGATTAAGGCGCACCGAGCAGCTCCTCAGCCTTCACAACACTCATGAATTCATTTTTTGAACAATTATTTTCCTGGGGCTGGAACAAGGCTGTCTCCAAACCGGCCCACCCGACCAACCCGCATTCGCTGCGGCTAGGTTCTCTCGTTGTTGACGGACAGGTCACATCCAATCCGATGATCATTCCGCAACTCAAGCGGGCCGAGCACATGGCGATTCTCGGACGTACCGGAACCGGCAAAAGCTCACTGCTTCGTTTCCTGGCTTCTCAGGACATTCCTTTTGATCGCGGTTTTCTGTTTTTCGATCTGCACGGCGATGCCACGCCGGTGCTGCTACAACTTCTGGCGCAAAAGGAACAGAGCAGCAGGCAGGACCTGAGCACCAGAGTCATTGTCATCGAACCGGGCGATTCCGAGTATTCGGTCGGCCTGAATCTCCTGGAGTCCGCGCCTTCCCAGAACAGGTTCGTCCAAATCGCGGAATTCGCCGCTCTTCTCAAACAACGCTGGCACCTGGATTCCTTCGGAGCACGAACAGAGGAATTGCTGCGCAACAGCTTGCTGCTGCTGGCCGAAAACAATCTCACGCTGCTGGAATTGGCACCCTTGCTGACCGACGATGCCTTCCGCGCCCGCTGCTTGCGCAGTTCCGGCAACAGCGAGGCTCGCGACTATTTCGCCGCCCGCTACAACCAGGCCAGCGAAGGGCAGCAGACGATGTTCCGGGACGCGGTATTAAATAAGGTGTCGGCGTTCACCGCCGATTCCACACTTCCGGCACATCCTTGGGCAGAGCCGCTCCACTTTTTCCTTGCTAGACGCGATCGACAGCGGCTACTGGATCATTCTCAATCTCAACAAGGGAACGCTTGGGGAACATGCCGCCACGCTCGGCAGCATGCTTCTGACCAAGGTTAAGAATGCTCTGTTTGCACGGCGCCGCCGGCAGCTTTTCACCCTGTACTGCGATGAAATCCAAAATCTGGTGGCATTTGACAGCGGCCTTGATACGCTTTTATCCGAAGCCCGCAAGTTCGCCATCGGCGTAGTTTCTGCCAACCAGTTCCTGGATCAATACCCGCCGCAGATGCGTTCGGCCATCATGGCCATCGGCACGCACATTCTGTTCCAGCTTTCCAGCCAAGACGCCGACAAAATGGCTGCCGCGCTAGATGGCGGAAAGCACTTGGCAGAAATCCTCAAGAATCTCCCTCCGAGAAGTCTGGTCGTGAAATCCGGCCATGAACATTACCGCCTCGCCGCAGTGCCATCCTTCGATGTCCGCCGCACGGACTTCCAGGACTTGTATAGCCGGTGCCGTGCGCGCTGGGCAAGGCGGCGCACCGACGTCGAACGGGAGATCCGGAGCCGCACGCGAATTGACCACGGTCAACCGACACGGGAGGCGCTCGATGGCTGGGCATAAGCGGACCACGATTGTTTTGCAGGAGCGGGATCTGCGCCTCCTGGAAGCCCTGCAATCGATGCGGGTAATTAATCGCGAGCAGGCCAAAGTAGTTGCCGGCTTTCATTCCACTCGGCGCGCCAACGACAGACTCTTGATGCTGAGCCGCGCCGGATTCCTCAAGCGGGCGTTCATTGGCAGCCGTGAAGCTGTGTACTGGCTTCCAGGAAAAGCGGTCGAGGAGAGAAGTCAGAAAGCTGGAGGCAGCGGAGCCGAGCCCGCGGCACTTTTCCTAAAGCACCGACTGGAAATCAACCGTGTGAATCTCCTGGTACAGTACTGCGGCATCCCGGTTCGGGGCTGGTGGTTTGGCTCTTGGAGAGCGTTTCAGCAGCCACTATCGCCAACACTGCCGTTAATTCCTGACGGATATTTCGAACTCGGCTCCGCTGCTGGGTTCAGGCCTATTTTCCTAGAAGTGGATCTCGGCACGGAAGCTGTCCCGGTCATTGCCAAGAAAGTCAATTTGTACCTGCAACTGGGCGCCTCCGGTGAATTCGGACAGCTATTCAACCGAAGTCAATTTCGGGTCCTGGTGATTACGACCGGGCAGCGTCGCTTGGAAAACCTCCGCGCGGCGGTCGCCAAACGGACGGACAAGATTTTCTGGCTGGGAACTCTCGATTTGCTCTCGCCAGAGAAATTCTGGAGCACCTGCTGGCTGCGGCCTACCGGGGACCATCTGCAATCCATTTTGTAAATCATTTATGCGCTATTGCCACAACTGCCACAAAATTACTACCGGTGAACCGCTATTCTGCCACGCCTGCGGCTTCACCTTTGACGCCAAACTCTGCCCTGCCCGCCACATCAATCCGAGGTGGGCAACGGTTTGTTCGCAGTGCGGCAGCCGCGATTTGACCAATCCGGCACCGCGCGTGCCACTCGGATTCCGGCTGCTTCTCCTGCTGGCGTCGCTGGTTCCCGGCGTTGTCCTGGTCCTCCTGCTCGTGTTGGCGGTCATTGCCGTATTTCGCGAGGTCCTAAGCAACCAGGCCATTCAGGGGCAGTTATTGGCAGCTATTGTCATCCTGGCGCTGCTGTGGTGGCTATGGCTGCAGCTTCCCCACTTCATTCAGAACATGTTTCGCTCATTATGGAAAAAACCAAAGAAAGACAAGCATCCTCACTGACACTCGCCACAAATCAGCAGAAGGCCGAACGCCTGATTTCACAAGCTTTAGGCCCCCGAGCCTCGGCCAACCCCTCGGCCAAATTGGAACCGGGGTTGGCCTCGCCGTTGGCCGATAAGTTGGCCGACCCACCGGCCGCCGCCAAACTTGGCCGCCCGATGTATCTCACCGAGACTGCCGCCATGCTCGGCTGCTCGCCGTGGACCGTAAGACAGAAGCTCATGCCCAGAGGACTTCCGTTCTTCCGGTCCGCGGCCAGCGGCAAGTTGATCTTTTACGAGGCTCAAGTTGAGCGCTGGATCGAAAAAATTCAAGGAGGAATTTACGGTGAGCCTCTTCAAACGGGGCAACGTCTGGTGGACGTATTACTACATCGACGGCGTGCGTCACCAGGAAAGTACCGGCGCTACTAATCGGCGGCAGGCTGACGCCATCGAAATGAAACTCAAAGCCGAGGCGAATGCCCGCCGCCACCGCATTGTCGAATACGATCCGCATCTGACCGTGGCGGCACTCGCCGCCCGCTTTCTCGGTGATGCCGATCCGCGGCCTCATCATGTCTGGCACCTCAAATCGCTGTTGCCATATTTCGGCGATTTGGCAGTTGTCAGACTGAATCGCAACATGGCGCGCGAGTACCGCGCCTTCCGCAAAAACCACGAGACCGTCTGCGACGCAACCATCAACCGCGCCCTCTCGGTCCTAAAGCACATCCTGTTTTGGGCCGTGGACGAGCAAATCATTCAGGAAAATCCGCTCGCCCGCCTCCCAATGGTCCAGGAGCGGCGCCTCAAGCGGCCGGTGATGACGCTGGATGAAGAAAACCAGCTGTTTCCCGTGCTGCCCGAATACCTACGGAACATCGTCATCGCCGCTCTCGATACCGGGATGCGCCGCGGCGAAGTTCTCAAGCAGCAGTGGGAAGACGTTGATCTTTCACGAAAGCTGCTGCTTGTATCCAGCTCCAAAACCCCCGGCGGCGAATCGCGCGAGATCCCACTGACGGCGCGCATGTTGGAAACCCTTGGCGATAAGCGCAAAGAAGGTCATGTGTTTACGTACGAGGGAAGGGCGTTGGAATGGATTCGCAAGGGTTGGCTTGGCGGCCTCAAGCGCGCCGGGCTTCGCCATTTCCGGTTCCACGACCTACGGCATACCTTCAATACCCGCCTGATGGAAGCCGGCGTGATCGCCGATGTGCGCATGGCGCTTATGGGCCATTCCTCCGGCGAGAAAGTCCACTCGATTTACACCCACGTGGAATTGCCGATCAAACGCCAGGCGATTGCCCGGCTGGAAGTGTGGGTCAAACAGCAACAGGAAGAACTCAAAGAGCAGAAAGACAAGGAGCAGAAAGATGCCAGCACCGAAGAACGATCCGAAAGCGCCCGCCCAAGGCAAGACTGAGGGCCGC
>DASRFK010000141.1:0-6338 GCA_035651635.1 Verrucomicrobiia bacterium
AAGAATGACGGCTTTGACCGCCAGCGAGAATGGCTTGCTTGTCATCCTTGGAGGGTGCCAGCTTGGGGTCGTCTCTCAAGATTATTTGAACTTCAAAAATGGACGTTGATTGAATCGTCGAGGTGAAACCGAGCTTTCGGATTTAGTGGTGTCCGACTCCGCCGACTGTAATACTTTGTGTGTCCTTTGCCCTGGTGTGTCGAAGCGATCTGCTTCACCAAGCGCTCATTCAACAGTTCAATTCGAATATCATCTGGGTCCAAAGGGGCTCGCAAGCAGGAATATCAGTTGATAGTCCATCCTCTTTGCGCCCTTCACGCAGCACCGCCTCGTGGGGTGATTTGCCCGCGTCAATCTTGCCGCCGGGAAACTCCCAGTTGCCTTGAAAATTCTTGGATTCGCCGCCGCGTTGCAACAGCAGCAGCTTCCCCTGCGGATTCAGAATCAACAAAGAGGCGGAGTGCTTCATGGCACATATTGTTTACTTGTCTCGTATTTCTGCAAAGCATTTCTGTCGCGATCTCAGCTAGGATGAATTTTTCTTAGGTTTTGCGTCCGACGATCTCGGAGATCGTCTCGCAAGGATTCACTTTGGAGAAGACATACACGTCCGAGCTGGCAAACCATGTAACCTCAGCGGTATAACCTCCCCCGAAGTCGTTCCAACAACGATTACGCCCTGCTTTTCGCACATCGTAGCGTCTTTGACAGTCGCCGGAAGATAGGCAAGAGCCACGCAATCGCCTGTCTTTATATCCGAAACCCTCACTGTTGAGTCCTCACCAGCTGAAATCACATAGCGACCGTTCCGGGCGACCCTCAAGAATCTGACTTCACTAGCGTGGCCCTCAAGCACGCTTATACACGCCATCTTATTCAGGTCCCAGACCCGTATGGTTCTGTCAGAACTTGCCGAAACCGCTAATCGCCCACTAAATACAAAATCAACTTTCCATACTGCGTCGGTGTGTCCCTTGAGCACCCAAGCACATAAACCAGTGCGCAGGGACCAAATTCGTAATGTACTGTCGTCACTCGCAGAAACGGCACGCTGGCTATCTTCGGTTATGCGCACGCAATTGACGTGGGAACTATGCTTATTTAGCATAAATCGACACAGCCCTTGCTCTAGGTCCCACACGCATACCGTCCCGTACCTAGCTCCAGAAACGGCGTTTCGACTATCTCGCGCGACCTCAACGGTAAGTATCGGATGGTCGTGTCCGCGTAGGATACGGAGGCAGCGTCCTGTTTTTAATTCCATATACGCAATGTATAATCCAAGCTTTCAGAGATAATGCGCTTGCCGTCGGGCGTAACAGTCACGCCGGTAACAAAGCCCGTATGCCCTTTAATTACGCGCAGACAATGTCCGTTGTTGATATTCCAGATCCTGATTTTCTTGTCATACCCCCCTGAAATTATGTGGCGGCAATCCATTGTTGTTGTCACTGCAAAGATGTTCGTCTGTGCGTCGATATTCCGTTGACATCTTCCCGACTTTAATTCCCATACACGTATCTTGGTATCCCAGCTTCCTGATACAATGCGTCGATTGTCATCCGTCACATTTACGCTCATGACTGTGTCTTTGTGTCGCATTGGCCCCCAAACATCCGTCCCCGACTCTACATTCCACAACCGCACAGTATTCTCGGCATCTCCCGCTAGAACGCTGCGCCCGTCGACCGTCAGAGCTACGCTTTTTACAGCAGCGACCGTCAATCCTCGGAAATGCCGGATGCAAGCCGCCTTCTCCAGATCCCATATACGTATCGAATTATCTGCGTTAATTAAATCCGCCGAAACGGCACGGCGTCCATCGGGGGCGATATTTACGGCACCGATACCGCTGGTATGCCCGATGAGAGAATGCGAACAGGAGCCCGTGTTCATATCCCACACCCGCAATACGTCGTCTAATCCTCCCGACACTATCGTTTTAAGGTCCGGCGTAATGCTAACGCTCTTGATTAGTTTTGTGTGGCCTTTCAGAACACGAATGCTCTCGCCCGTATTCAGATCCCATACATGCAAACAGGGATCTGAATCTAAAAGGTTCTCGACTGAAACTGCGCGGCGCCCGTCTGGGGTTATGCATATGCTCTCGGTGATGGAATAGGGTCTCTTTAACTTCAAAATGCATGTGCCCGACCTCAAGTCCCATAGGCATACTATGCCAACTCCGCCAGTTATAGCGAGCCTGCCGTCTGGAGTCATGCTTACGCAACGGGCATTGATGCCACGTATTGATTTGACGCATTTCTGGTTTGTTAAGTCCCAAACTCTTGATGTCTTATCCTCACTCACGGAAACGGCTAAACCGCCGTCAGGTGTTATACTGACACTATGAATTGCGTCTGTGTGCCCGTCCAGCACTGCCAAGCAACCTCCTGTTTCGAGGTCCCATACCCTTAATGTCCCGTCCTCGCTTGACGAAATAGCACGCATACCGTCAGCTGTAATGTTAACGCAGGTAACGGCGTCCGCATGACCATTTAACGTCCGAAGTATTGGCGAGATAAAAGTGGCTCGCTCATTCGGAGACCAACGCCGAAGCAAATGTTTGCAACTCGGCTGCGTCACCAGCAAAGCGGCGGCATGATGAACAGGTCCAGCGGGCTCCGCATTGTATGCATGCTGTTGGACAAAGCCTTTTCGTTTACCATATTCGAGCAATGGAAAAACGTTGGTCGTGACGAATCTCGCGAACGCGTCCAACCGTTCATATTGGCCGGGTGCGTTTGTTTGCCGATAGCAAGCTGCTTTAATCCGATCTTCACTCCATATTTTGCAAATTGGCACGGGTTGCGGTAACGTCGGTTCCAGTTTGGTTGAAATTTCGCCATGTGACAGTCGGTCGCGACGGTCGCTCCATTCCCGCGCATATTGGCAGGGCTCACGCATCCAGTTGGAAACAAGTTCCTCTCGCTTGCAGTGTCTTTTTAATGCCGCCTGTCTCTCTGGCAGCGCAGCGATGGTTTCGCGGTAATCATTCTGCAGATCGAAGACAAGCCCAGCTTGGCATTTGACCTCTGGCCACTGCAGGTCGCTTAGAAGTGTTACTGCTTCTTTAGTTTTTCCCGCATTTCGCAGATTTCGGCAAAGGTATTCAAGAAAGTAGCCATCGTTCGGTCCGGAATGCCAACCATTGGGACATTTTTTCCGGTAGGCCTCGATGAGTTTCTCGTAAAGTCCTTTGATAGAACCTAATCGTTTGATAGCCAGTCCACTCGCGAAATGGTGAAGTAGGTCATGTAAATCTACGCGAGCTTCGGTTTTGCCAGTAGCAGTTAACGGTCTTTGCACTAAGGACCGGCGAACTAATTTGCCCAGCAATGCCTCAGTGTGCCGTGCGCTCAATCCCGAAGTGTGCGCCCAGAGTGTTGCCACTGCAGTGTCAGGGGCACCGGTGTCCGTGCTGAAAACTGCCAATTCGGCAAAGCGTTGTTGCTCGTTCGCCGGCAAGACACGTAGGCTGATATCCATCGCCTTCCAGGCATTTTGGTGTTGGACTTCAGCAGGGTGCTCGCTCGATAGAAATTCCAAATCGTGCTCTCGCAGAGCGATCAACACGTTTTGCCAAGAACTCCCGCCCTGAACCATTCCGCCGCACAATGCAAGCGCCAGCGGCAACCGGTTGCATTCCTTGATAATCGCGGCGGCTTCTGGCGGGAGCATCTCCGGTGCAACTTCGGCGGCAGCAGCAAGAATGCTTTGTGCCTCGGCCAACGTTGGGAGTTCGACCCGGTAGTGATTTTCACGCGCGGCCGGCTGTCACCAAACCAGAGTCGCGCGTTGTAAGCAAAATTCGGCTTCGGCTCCCGGTGACGTTGAATGCCTCGGCGTGTTCGCGTTGCCAAACATCGTCAAGGATCAGTAGTGCGGCCTTGTCGGCAAGCAATTTGCGGAGTTCTTCCTTCCCCTCGTGGCGCGAGTTAAACTGTGCGTCGCCTCCCAGTGCAGCGACAAGCTGGCGTTGCAGCCCCTCGATCTGAGGATTCTGGCCGAGCGTGACCCAATAAATCCCATCTTGAAACGCACGCTGCACTTGCGGATGGTGTGCGAGCGCATTAGCAAGCACGCTCTTTCCAATTCCCCCCATACCTTGCAACCCAACTCGCGCCGCTGCGCCCGTGACGACGACCGGTTTCTGCAAGTCCAACAGCAGCAGGTCGCGCAAAGTCTTAAGCCGCTCAGGCTGGGCGCGGTATCCGGGAGGCAGTTCCGGCACCGCCACCAGTTTGCCGACGGGCGGTAGGGATTCGGAAAGTTGCCGAATGAGATTCTTGAGGCGCTCGTCATACTCGACATCTTGCCGAAAATCCTCGGCGTGGAGCAATTTGAGGTCCTGGGGGATCAGCGCATAACCGTCCACCTTGTTCCCCTGCGTGTCGCGGCCATCCAGGCGGACGATGGGGTTGACGCATTTGTTGGCCGCGTAGTAGGCGAACTGCCATTCCTGCGTCACGTAATCGGAGGTGATGGCTTTCGGCCCGACGACGAGGATCAAGCGTCCGCACGCGGCAATGTCTGTGATGATGCTGCGGGGGACGCCACCAAAGTAACGGAAGGCATTTTCCAGGCAGCGGATGAACGTCTCCGTCGTCTGGCGCCAGACCGCCTCGCTGTAAGCTTTCCGCGAGTGAGAGAGCACCGCCCGGAACAGATGCGGTCGCCGCCGTTTGCCGGTTTCCTCGACCACCCACGCTCCCTGCCCAAAATCAACCTGCAACTCCGCGCCCGGCTCCACTTCGATGCGCCGGAAGGGCAACTCCATCTTCCGTTCCAAACGCAACGCAAAACGTCGGACCGAAAAGTAGCTTCCCGCAAACTGGTGATCGACCACCAGGTCCTGGTAAATCCGCTGCACTGACAATCCCGCCGCCAGCCCTTTCTCAATGGTTTCCTTCCACGGCTGGCAGAGACTCTCCGGCCCCGTGCCGCCGGCGGTCAAAAAGCCGGTTTGCGGGGTGGGTGATTTTGCCTCCGAGCCGGTTTGCGGGTTGGCGGGGGATTTTGCAGGGGCCGCGGTCCCCCAATAACGGCGAACCGTCTTGCGGTCCAAGCCCAATTCGCGGGCGATCCGACGCTTGGACCACCCCCTCTCACGCAGGGCAACTATCGTCTGCTGTTGATTCACTTTGATTTGATTCATCGCCCCATTGTGTCCGCTCCGGGCGGACGCCATGGGCGACTCCTCATCTCAAAGGGAGGGTGATTCTAACCCGCAAATTGGTGGGTGACTTTGCCCGCAAACTGACAGGATTATCTGGATGCGAGGAAAAGGACGACGAACGGAGCCTTACCAGTGGCCGAGACCGTCAAAGCGGCACTCCAACAACTGGCGGCACAATCAGACCAGGTGGTTCGGTAGTTGAAGCATTGAAGCCGATTCCTCCCTGGCTGTAATGAATTCTTCACAACACGAGACGGCAACGTGCGTTTGACGGCAACGTGCGTTTCAATGTTTCAATGGACGCATGTCCGCTTCGCGGCTTTGAATGATTCTTGCGCAACTTGCCGCTCTTAATTTTCACTAGTCTTCGCTTGAGTTGGACACACTCTCTCACTGGGATCCAACGAGGTGCTTTTCACACGCAATTCGCTTTTTACCGACCTGATAATCTCCTCGGCGACGGCCTTGACGTTCGTGCCGTCGTAGGTAATCTCGTGGAGATTTTCCCAATTGAGAAGGTCGCGAATGTTCTTAGGCATGTCTACTGAATATCGGAAACCATCTTTTAACACTGGAATTATCGTTCTTGTAGAGCGCGCGTGTTTAATTTCGAACTCAACCCAATCTTCCTCACCAGGCAGTGGCTTTTTACAAAAAGTTCGCGGGGAAAGAACAATAACGAAACATTGGCAAAAATTGATCATTTTTTTGAGGTTTCCAGGAAAATAGCCAGGTGGGAGATCTTCGGGGGCGTAAAATGCAGCTTTTAAATCTTTAAGCGCATTAGATAATCGCTGGGCGAAGTCCCCGTCCA
The DNA here is from genome assembly GCA_035651635.1 of Verrucomicrobiia bacterium. Taxonomy (GTDB): domain Bacteria; phylum Verrucomicrobiota; class Verrucomicrobiia; order Limisphaerales; family UBA8199; genus JANXQE01. The sequence continues at coordinate 5,994 of DASRFK010000141.1, forward strand.
CCCAGATAATTTCCTCTTTATTTGGGTCGTCGGGACTAGGGCGCCTGATCGAATTGCGGTAGCTGATAAAAACATCGAACGGCAAAGGTGCCGGCTTCCATCGAAGCCAGTAGGCCCCTAGTAGTGGAAGAAACGCCCCGACCGTCAGCCAGGGCCACCAGTAATGTAGCGTAAAAATAAATACAGAAACCGCTATTGATCCGGCGGCAAATATCGCAGCCACGGCCCAACGAAATTCAGGTCGACGCCCGGTAGCCTGCCACAAAACAGCCATGGCCGCCGCCGCCCAGAGTGCATCGAATAGGACGCGGGCTGGCCACGGCATCGGATTAATCCAGTCCTTGT
>DASRFK010000142.1:0-4654 GCA_035651635.1 Verrucomicrobiia bacterium
CCGCAGCCGGTCCCAAGCGATTGTTGCTGGGACAGGGTGAATTGGCCAACTTTTACAACGGTCATCCAGGGATCTGTTACCTAGCGTTGCTGGAGCTTAAGCCCGGAAGCGTGCGCGGCAACCACGTGCACCGGGTCAAGCTGGAGCACGTCTATCTCATCAGCGGTCGTCTGAAGGTTATAGCCAGCGCGGAGTCGGACGCCGACTCGGTGTCCTTCGAGGTGAATCCCGGAGAATTGGTCACGATTGAAGCCGGCATAGCCCACGCCTTCAAGACGATCGAGGGGGGTTACGCGATAGAGTTTTCACCGATGCTTTTTGATGGTTCGGACGTGGAAAAGCGGAATCTGATATAAGGCATTCAGAAGCTGAAACTTGCAGTAATAATAGGGTAGTCCCCTACCGTAAAAATACTGCTTTCAAGCTTGCAATTTCGCCGGAACAAGGCAGTGTTCGCGCATCTGTCAAACAGCTTGTCGTCCCACGGCATGGTAAATCTTCAGGTGAACTCGGTTCAGTGATGATTTGAAACCCGATAGGCGGGAACAGTCTGGTGAAAGCAAGAGTTAGTCGGGACAGGAAAGTATAGATGAGTGCAAAATTGTTTGTTGGGAACCTTAGTTTCAATATCACAGAGAATGACCTGCAGGACGCCTTTGCGGCCCACGGGACTGTGGTGGAAGCTAATTTGATGATGGACCGCGCCACCGGGCGGCCACGAGGGTTCGGTTTCGTTACCATGAGCACGCCTGAGGAAGCTCAGAAAGCGATCGATGCTCTGCATGGCAAAGAACTGGCCGGTCGCGCACTGACCGTGAACATTGCACGGCCGCGCGAAGAACGCGCCGGCGGCGGTGGCGGCGGCGGACGCCGTGATTTCCGAGGCGGTGGCGGCGGTGGCCGTCGCGAGCGCTACTAATAGCTGATTTTCTGCGGAGGCTCGGGGGCGGCGCCCCCGGGCCTCTTTTGTTTTCGGGCGGTTATAAGCCGAGCACGACTGCTTTAGTCTCGGTGTAGTGTTCGAGCACTTCGTGGCCCATCTCCCGGCCCCAGCCGGATTGTTTGTACCCGCCAAAAGGCAGGGCAGCGTCGAAGACGTTGTAACAATTAATCCAAACGGTGCCCGCTCGAATGCCGGCGGCGATCCGATGGGCCTTGGCAAGGTCCCGGGTCCAGATACCAGCGGCCAATCCATACTCGGTGGCATTGGCGCGATTGATGAGGTCTTCTTCTTTTGAGAATGGCTCGGCTACCACCACCGGCCCAAAGATCTCCTCGCGGACGATGCTCATTTCCGGCCGCACATCCTTGACGACGGTCGGCTGCACGAAGTAACCACGGTCCCCTGCCCTGCCGCCGCCAGTCACATAACAGGCACCCTCCGCTTTGCCCTGGTGCAGGTAATTTGTAACTCGCTTTAACTGGTCTTCCGATACCAACGGCCCCATCTGGGTATCGTCGGAAAGCCCGGGACCGAGTTTTATCTTCTTGGCCTCGCGCGCGACGCCCTCGACCACGTCGTCGAAAATGCCCTGTTCAACCATCAAGCGCGAGCCGGCACAGCAACATTGACCGTGATTGAAGAAGATGGCATTGGCGGCGCCTTTAATGGCCGCTTCGAGATCGCCGGCATCTTGAAAGAGGATGTTGGGGGATTTGCCGCCCAGTTCGAGGCTGACTTTCTTGAGGTTTCCTGCCGCCGCTCGGACGATCAGCCGGCCGACCTCGGTTGAACCAGTGAAGGCAATTTTGTCCACACCAGGATCCGCCACCAGCGGAGCGCCGGCGGTTTCGCCAAAGCCGGTCACAATGTTAACCACACCCGCCGGCAGGCCGGCTTCGAGCAACAGCTCACCCAGCCGCAAGGCCGATAAGGGTGTTTGTTCCGCCGGTTTGAGCACCACGCAGTTGCCAGTGGCCAGCGCGGGACCGAGCTTCCATGCCGCCATTAGCAGCGGGAAGTTCCAGGGAATGATTTGCCCAACCACGCCCACCGGCTCACGCAGTGTAAAAGCATGAAACCGCGCGCCGGGCGCATAAGGAACACTGATCGGGATAGTATTGCCTTCAATCTTGGTCGCCCAACCCGCCATGTACTGAAACAGGTCGGCTGCCAGCGGCACGTCCGCTACGCGAGCCACCGCGCGCGGTTTGCCGTTATCGAGCGATTCGAGCTCGGCAAACTCGTCGGCATGTTTTAGCAATAGTTCGCCCACCCGCCAAAGCAGCTTGCCACGCTCGCTCGGGGTCAAGCGGCGCCAGGGCCCGCCTTCGAAGGCACGCCGCGCTGCTTGCACGGCTTGGGCAATATCTTCACCCGTGCTGTCCGGGACCCGGGTGAGCAGGGAGGCGTCGGCCGGATTGAGCACGTCGAATTCTTTGCCGGACCGCGCCGCTACCCAGCGGCCATCAATCAGATTGCGTTTGGGACGCGCGAGCCAGGCCGTCACTTCGCGGCTGGCGCCGCGGGAGGCCGACGGTGTCGGGTGGCCGTTGCCGTTGCCATTATGGTGGACAGTGGCCCGGCGGGAACGTTTATCAGTTCGGGGGGAGGATTTCTCACGGGAAGTAATGGTTTTCATAACAGATTTGGGTTTGCAGCGATGAAACGCATATCAGAGTAGTCCGCGAGAATAAACATGGCAAATGATCTGAATTAGATCGACGTTTCAGGCGCCGACGCCGCCTCTGATGGCCCACCTGAGTTTGGCCGACCCGGACCGTGGATTGGCATATTGCTCGGCTGGTGTTGCCCGGACGACCTCAGTCGAAACGGCCGAATAGAGGCCACCGCGCAGGCCGGCCGCAAAGGCTTTTTTAACGCGGCGATCCTCGCCCGAATGAAAACTCACAATGGCAACCCGGCCGCCGGGCTTTAAGCAGGCTGGCAACTGACGGAGCAACGCGTCCAGCGCGGAGAATTCATCATTCACAGCAATTCGCAAAGCCTGGAAAGTGCGGCGAAGGGATAATTCGGCTTCGGCTCGAGGAACGCTCGACAACACGTCGAGGATTCGAGTGGCCAGGGCGCGGGTGGTTTCGAAAAGTCGCCCGGCCAAGGCGTCAGCGAGCTGGCGAGCAAATGGCTCGTCGGCGTTTGCCTCCAGGACTTGGGCCAATTCAACAGACCCGATCGCCTGCAGGAAGGCTGAAGCAGGTCGGCCACGGGACGGGTTCATGCGCATGTCCAGCGGGCCAGCTTGTTTATGGGAGAATCCACGCGCCGGATTATCCAACTGCATGGAAGAAACCCCCAGATCGGCCAAGACAATGTCAGCTGCCGAAATGCCGAACCGGGCCAGGGCCGCCCCCAGGCCGGCAAAGTTGCACCGCCAAACAGTAAGGAGCTCGGGACCAAAACCTTCCGCGCGCAGGCGGGTTTCCGTTCTGGGTAGCTCGATCAGATCCTGATCCAGGCCGAGATACTTTCCTCCCGGGACAAGCCCTGGCAGAAGTGCCCGTGCATGACCTCCGTATCCGAGCGTGCAGTCCACGGCGATTTCACCGGGCTTGGGTGCGAGAATGGCGAGTATCTGCTCGACCATGACCGGCCGGTGGCTACCAGCAAGGGTTTTGCCGGACTCCAACACCTTGCGGGCCGTCTCGGGAAAGAGTTGCGGATCGTGTTCCTTGTACTTTTGGTCGAACCTTCGGGGGTATTTGCCGGAGTATCGGGGGCGTCGGCGGGGCCGTTGAGCGCCAGGCTCGCCTTGAGGTGGGCGAGGCAAATCATTGGGCTGAGGATGCACGGAGATTCAGACTAACCCAAGAGCTGCTGGGCCGCCACAGCATTGGCAAGTGGGCAAGCCATTGCCGGGTTCGATCATTACCAAAGCCTGCCTTTCGCCAGATTCAGTAGGTGGATCTCTGCGGATTGGCAACTCCGCGCGCCGTGGCCTGGGGCTTTATAGGTCTAAGAGTGTGTTTTAAAAACCGGCCGGGACGCGGGCGCCTGGTTTGGAGTCCCGCCTTTAGGCGGTTTCGGCGCTGGACCGTCTAAAGGCGGGACTCCAAACCCCGGCGCGCACCCCAAACCGGTATTTTAGGACACACGCTTAGAGGGTGTGTTAAAATGGGTCCACGGCGCCATTCCGGCGGCGAGACGCCGCCGGAACCCGCAGGCGAGGACGCCTGCGCTACGTAGCGCGGGCCTCCGGCCGGCTGGTTTTGGCGGCGTCTCGCCGCCAAGATCATTATTAAAACACTCTCTAAGGCGTTCAAAGCGCACGTTTCTTGCAAACTTGGGCATTGCCCCTTACTTTCTGGCAGCATGACGTTTGCCGCGCTATGAAACGACGCCTTATCTATGGGTTCCTGGCAGTTGCCTTGACCGTCAATCTCGTAATCGGAGCCCGCATCTTTCTCTCAACCGCCCAAGGGGCGGAGAAGGACTCGCCCTATCCGAGTCTGGAACTTTTCTCGTACGTCATGGAGAAGGTGCGCAAAGAATACGTCGACGGTCAGAAACTCACGTACCAGGACCTGGTTTACGGCGCGCTCAAGGGCATGCTCAATACGTTGGATCCCCATAGTGAGTTCATGGAGCCGGAAAAGTACAAGGAACTGCAGAACGATACCCAGGGGGCTTTTGGAGGTTTGGGCATTGTGGTGTCGATGAAGGATAATTTTGTAACGGTGGTCGCGCCCATGGACG
>DASRFK010000143.1:0-53922 GCA_035651635.1 Verrucomicrobiia bacterium
TGCCCGCGCGCCGGCGCGCGGACTTGCAGTCCGCAGAGATATGAAACAATCCGGCGGTCGAAAGGTTTCATATCAGCCGGTGCTCGGGTCTTTGCGCGGGCAAGATGCCTGCCCGCCGCCCCTAAAAGTTGGACAACCTGGCGAGCGCAGTTAAGCTCTCCGCCCGATGAAACAGAAAGCCTACGCCCAAGCCGGCGTCGATATTGATCTGGGCAACAAAGTTAAAGCGACGTTGCCGCGGTTATTGGCAGCGACGCATCGACCGGAGGTGCTGGGTAAAGTGGGTGGCTTCGGGGGCTTATTCGCGCTGAACACACGCAAGTATCGCCAACCGGTGCTGGTGTCTAGTGTTGATGGCGTCGGCACAAAGCTGAAAATTGCTTTTGCCATGGGCCGTCATGACAGCATCGGCCAGGACCTGGTTAATCATTGTGTAAACGATATCGCCGTTCTGGGCGCTGAGCCGTTGTTTTTTCTCGATTATCTCGGTACAGGCAAGCTGGAACCGCGCGTTTTCGCAGAGATCCTCCAAGGCTTCGCCAAGGCGTGCGCAGAGAACCATTGCGCTCTGATTGGTGGCGAGACGGCGCAGATGCCCGGCTTTTACCAGCCGGGAGAGTACGATGTCAGTGGCACGATTGTGGGCGTGGTTGACAAGGATCGCATGCTGGACGGCAAAGCCATCCGCCCCGGGGACGCCGTTATCGGCTTGGCTGCCAGCGGCCTGCACACGAATGGGTATTCCCTGGCTCGAAAAATTCTTTTCGAGCAGATGAAGCTAGAACCCCGCGGACGTTTGCCGGGACTGGCCGGCAGTGTGGGCGAGGAGTTACTCAAGGTGCACGTCAGCTACGGGCCGTTGATTCAAAAGCTGCTTAAAAAGTTCAATCGCGCCGGTGTCCTGGCAATCAAAGGTCTGGCGCATATCACGGGGGGCGGTTTTATTGATAATATTCCTCGTGTCCTGCCTCGCAACTGCGATGTAGTGATCCGCAAAGGAACGTGGGAGGTCTTGCCCATTTTCGAGATCCTGCGCCGGGAAGGCGCGGTGCCTGAGCCCGAGCTGTACCAGGTATTCAATATGGGGATCGGGATGACGGTGATTGTCGCTTCGGACAAAGTTCAAGCTATCCGGAAGTTCATTGCTGCGGAGCAACAGAAGGCATGGGTGATCGGGGAAGTGGTGAAGGGCAGGGGCCGGGTCCGAGTCGTTGCTCAGGGCTAACTCCTTCGCCAAGGTCATGATCTCATGGCCTTCTGAGGTCGGATCGAAAAAACCCGGCCAGGTAGATCCGGCCGGGTTACGAGAGGGGCACGAGGAAGTGACTATTTCTTGTCGCTTTTTTCGCTGTTGGTTTGAGCCTGCTTGGCGGCGTCTTCGGCTTTTATTACCTCAATCTTGGCGCCTTTTTTAAGCTCCTCAGCCGAGGGAACTTTGATAATGTCACTGGTTAGCGGCTGCGCGGCGGGTGCTGCGGCTGGAGGCGGTTCGATCCCCAGAAGCTCAACTTCGAAAATCAGAGTCGAGCCGGGTTCAATGCTGGCATTGCCCGTGTCGCCATAAGCAAGACTGGAAGGAATGTACAGCTCCCATTTCGAGCCTACCTTCATCATTTCGAGGGCGACCGTCCATCCCCGGACCACCCGGTTAACCATGAATTTGGCCGGCTGTCCGCGTTTAAAGGAGCTGTCAAACTCTTTGCCGTTGAGGAGCGTTCCTTTGTAGTTGACGCTGACGGTGTCGTTGCTTTTGGGAATCTCACCTTTGCCGTCGGTGATCACTTTGTACTGCAGTTCGGCGGTGCCTCCGTCAGGAAGGGGCACGGGTTTGGTCTGAACCCCAGGTTTAGTTTTGTTCTCGGCCAGGAAAGCTTCACCCTCTTTTTTGTTCTTTTCAGCGAGCTTGCGACGGGCTTCGGTCTGGTAGGTCCGGATAGCTTCCGAGGCTTGCATGTCGGTCAAACGCAGTTCTTTGCCGGCGAGCAGGTCGTTTATGGCCTGTACCGCGACATTCACATCCACGTCCATATTGCTGCGCTTAATCTGGTTGCCCCAAAACATGCCCACAGCATAACTGGCCTTTTCCTTCTCGTCCTTGAAAGCAGGTTTCTCGTCCGCCGCGCCCGCGCGCTGCAGTGCTGCGGTGGCCATCAGTGCAACCAACAGCCATTTCATTGCGATTCTCATATTTGTTTTCTACTTAATTTAGAGCAGTTCCGTGTACACTACCGCGCCGAAAAGTCCAGCCTGATCGATGCAAAATCTTTTGCTCTGAACCCATTCCTGTTTCAATCCTGGTTATGAAGATTCTGGTGATCGGTTCGGGCGGGCGCGAGCATGCGCTGGTTTGGAAGCTGGCCCAATCGCCCCGGGCGGACAAAATCTGGTGCGCCCCAGGCAATGCGGGAGTGGCAGGGGAAAGATTGGCCAAAAACGATTCAACCGTCGAATGCGTGCAGCTCCGCGCGGACGATCTGGCCGGGTTGGTTGCATTTGCCGAGGCGAACCGCGCCGATTTAACTGTGGTTGGGCCGGACAATCCGCTGGCGGCGGGCGTGGTCGACTTATTCCAGAGCAAAGGTTTGCAGATTTGGGGACCCAACCAACGGGCCGCTCAGTTTGAGGCCTCGAAAGCCTTTGCCCAACAATTCATGGAGAGGTACCAGATACCAACAGCCAGGGCGGGGGTGTTTTCCGAGCCAAAGCCAGCCCGCGCCTTCGTCGAGTCGCTCGGCGGCCGTTGCGCCGTTAAAGCGGATGGTTTGGCACTAGGCAAAGGCGTTCTGCTTTGCAGCGGCCTTGACGAGGCGCATAGCGCAATTGATCAAATCCTGGTCGAGAAAAGCTTCGGCTCGGCCGGCGCCCACGTTGTCATCCAGGAACTGCTGGAAGGCATTGAAATCTCTTTGCACGCACTCTGCGATGGCACGACGGCCAGGCTATTTCCGACCTCGCAAGATCACAAACGCGCACTGGACGGCGACGAAGGCCTCAATACGGGCGGAATGGGCGCCTATTCTCCGGCCCCCTTCCTGAGTCCGGCGGGACTGGAGGAAGTGCAGAATAAAATCATCGCTCCGTGGCTCGCGGGGTGTGCCGCCGAGGGTATCGACTTTCGCGGGATCTTATACCCGGGGCTGATGCTTACGAAATCCGGGCCGAAAGTGCTCGAGTTCAATGCCCGGTTTGGCGACCCCGAAACTCAGGTTTACCTGACCCGCCTGGCCGACGATTTGGTCGACTTGCTCGAAGCTAGCGCTAACGGGAATCTCGGCGCGCATGAACTCAACTGGCGTCCCGAAGCTTCCGTTTGCGTGGTGATGGCATCGCGGGGTTACCCAGGTGATTACGAAAAGGGGAGGCAGATCACTGGCCTCGACGCGGCCGGGGCGCTATCCAATGTCAAGGTGTTCCACGCGGGGACCGGCTTGACCTCGGGTCGGGTAGTCACCAGCGGCGGTCGTGTCCTCGGCGTGACCGCGTGGGCCAAAGACGTGCGCGCGGCTCGCGAGGCGGCATACAACGCGGTTAGTGCGATTGACTTTGAAGGCGCGCAGTTTAGAAAAGACATCGCTTCCAAGGCACTCTGGAAATAGAGAGCTACGCTTTTGTGCGCGCAAGAACTGTCTGGGGTGTACATGCGGTGTTGCGCCTTGGGTTGCCGCGGATGCGGGCAGCCCGTTGGGCTTCCACAGGTGGGCCTGTCGGCCTTTACTTTCGGCAGGACATCACGCATTTTAGCCCGACATGATGAGACTACGGGTCGTATCCACTGCCATCGCTTTGCTGGTTGGCTGCACAGTGCCGCTTTCGGCGCCGGCGGATACACCCCCTCCCGCACCGGACTTCAAAGAAGTCTATGATCTGATCCGGGAGCATCTGGTTCAAGTGGACGAGGCGGAACTCAATGCGACTGCGGTCAGGGCGCTGGTCGCGGCCATGGCGCCCAAGGTCTCCCTGGTGGATGACACAAACCTACCAGAGAACAGCCAGGCCGTGCTGGTCAGCAAAACAGCCCTTTTTGATGGACCCGTCGCCTATGTGCGCGTAGCGCGGGTAGATGCCGGTCTGGAGAAATCGATTCAGGAGGCCTGGCAACAGTTGGCCACCACCAATAAGCCCGCCGGGCTGGTGATGGATTTGCGCTTTGCCGGCGGCACTGATTATGCCGCGGCCGCGGCCGCGGCCGATTTATTTGTGAAAAAGGAGCAGCCCTTGTTGGACTGGGGCAAAGGCATGGCGCATTCGAGCGACAGAGAAAAAATCAGCGTGCCGCTGGCGGTGCTGGTCAATGGGAAAACCGCGGCGGCCGCCGAGGCCTTGGCGGCCGCTTTGCGACAGGCCGGCGTCGGACTGATTCTCGGCAACCGGACCGCCGGCCAGGCCATGATTGCCCAGGATTATCCGCTCAAGAATGGCGAGCGACTGCGCATTGCCAGCACCCCGGTTCTGCTGGGGGACGGGTCCGGCCTCTCCGGGAAAGGGGTGCAACCGGATATTTCTATTAATGTCTCGCCGGCCGACGAGCGCGCCTATTTCGCTGACGCGTTCCGCGAACTTGCTGCCCGCTCCGCCGCTCCAGGAGCAACCAACACTCTGGCCGGTTCGACCCGCGTGCACCGGCCCAGGTTCAACGAAGCCGAATTAGTGCGGGAGCGTCGAAATGGCGCCCCGCTGGAGTCGGAATTGGCCGGAACCGACGAGGGTGACTCGGAGAAGCCGGCGGTGCGGGACCCGGTTCTAGGCCGGGCATTGGATTTTCTTAAGGGACTCAGCCTGGTTCGCTCCACGCGTTCTTGATTTACGCGTTGACGAGCAAAAGGTCCCGACCCAAGTTCAAATAAACTATTGATGAAGACGGTCCTCTTCGTTTGCACCGGCAATGTCTGCCGCAGCCCAATGGCTGAGGGGCTCTTTCGCCATGCCGTTCAGGGCCGGGGCGAGTACCGCGTGATGTCGGCGGGTTTGGGAGCGATGGAAGGCCAACCCCCCAGTCCGTATGCCGTTCAGGCGGTCAAGGAGCTGGGTATTGATATCTCCGGTCAGCGCAGCCACATGCTCAGCTATGAGCTCGTGCAGCAGGCCGATTACATCTTCGGCATGACCCATAGTCACATCGATACGGTGATGATGCTTTATCCCTTTGCCGCCGAGAAGACTTTCCTCCTGCGGGAATTCGACGAGACCCTGGACACATTCGAAAAAGACATCAGCGATCCCATCGGTGGTTCCTACGAAATCTACCTGACCTGCCGCGATCAAATCGAGCAGGGCATCCCCTCGCTTTTGCGCTTTATTGAACACGGGCAACCCCAGGGCCTTGCGGCCTCCAAGCAAGCCACAGTCGCCCTGGGCGCCGACCACGGCGGTTTCCAACTCAAGGAGGAACTCAAGCGCTACTTGGAATCACGGGGGGTTTCCGTTGCGGATTTTGGCGCTGCTTCGGAAGAACCCAGCGACTACAGCGACTTCGCGCACGTTGTCGGCCAGAGCGTGGCCCATCGCCGGACCGAATTCGGAATCCTGATTTGCACGACCGGGCTGGGCATGAGCATTGCCGCCAATAAAGTTCCGGGTGTGCGCGCGGCCTTGTTGGCCGATGAAGAAACGGCCGCGCTGGCCCGGCGCCACAACAATGCCAATGTGCTTTGCCTGGCCGGAAAAAACACCTCGCCGGAGCGGGCGACGCGGATCGTGGACACTTTCCTCGCCACACAATTCGAAGGTGGGCGCCACGAGCGCCGGATCAGCAAAATGGAAACCAAAATTATCCCAACCGATTTCAGACTTCAGGCCGTGGATCCCGAAATTGCCGACGCGATCGAGCACGAGCGCCAGCGGCAGCAGGACAATATCGAGCTCATCGCCAGCGAGAATTTTACCAGCCCCGCGGTAATGGAGGCCCAAGGCTCGGTCTTGACCAACAAGTACGCCGAAGGCTATCCCGGTAAACGCTGGTACGGCGGCTGCGAGAATGTGGATGTGGTCGAGCGGCTGGCGGTTGATCGGGCCAAAGCGCTGTTCGGGGCCGAGCATGCCAACGTTCAGCCGCATTCCGGCAGCGGCGCCAACATGGCGGTTTACTTCGCTTTTCTCAAGCCGGGCGACAAGTTGCTGACGATGGACCTGACGCATGGCGGGCATTTGACCCACGGCAACAAGGCAAATTTCTCGGGCCGGTTTTTCGAAATTGTTCATTATGGTGTTCGCAAGGATGACGAACGGATCGACTACGACCAATTGGCCGGCTTGGCGCGCGAACATCGTCCAAGGATGATCACCGTCGGGGCCAGTGCTTATCCGCGGGTTATCGATTTCGAGCGAATGGGTCGGATCGCGCAGGATATTGAAGCCCTGCTGCTGGCGGACATTGCTCATATTGCCGGCCTGGTGGCCACCGGCTTGCATCCCAGCCCGGTCAAGCATGCCGACTTCGTTACCACCACGACGCATAAAACCCTCCGCGGCCCGCGTGGCGGGCTGATTCTATGCCGCGAGCGTTACGCCAAAGAAATCGACTCGCAAGCGTTCCCTGGCATTCAGGGCGGCCCGCTGATGCATGTGATCGCGGCGAAGGCGGTCTGCTTCCACGAAGCGCAGTTGCCGGGGTTCCGGGCATACCAGGAACAGATCGTTCTCAACGCCAAGGCCCTCGCGGAAGGAATGAAACGCAACGGTTTTCGATTGATTAGCGGCGGAACGGACAATCACCTGATGTTGGTGGACGTGGGCGCGCGGGGACTGACCGGCAAGGACTGTCAGGCCGCGCTGGACCAGGCCGGCATTACCATCAACAAAAACACCATTCCCTTCGAGACCCGGTCGCCCTTCCAAGCCAGCGGCATTCGCCTGGGCACGCCTGCCGTGACGAGTCGCGGGATGAAAGAAGCGGAGATGGCCGCCATCGCCGATATGATCAGCGAAGTGCTGCTGGATCTGAAGAACACCGAGGCCATTACCAAGGTGCGCCAACGCGTTCACGAACTTACGGCCCGCTTCCCGCTGCCCTATTGAACAGGGGCCGGAACAATCTTTCGCTACGCTTGACACTTGTTTGGATGTGCGTCATGGTACGGCTGTAGTGATGACTGATTACCCTTGCTATGTGAGGGTTTACGGTTCACCTTTGCAGCACGCTCCCGGTCGAAGTAATCAAACTCTAATTGAACTGATTCATTCCTGAATCGTCCAATCAGGTGTACCGGGGCGGACAACCAGCCTCGTGAAGATCTCTCCTGATCTCCACCGCTGAAACAATTTTAACTTAGACTAACTTATTTATGCCGAGACCGATCAAAAGGCCCAAGACCAAGGCCGCTAAAGCCGCTTCGGGCGAGCTTCCCACCGAGGCCGGCCCGGAACCCGCGGATGTTCCCGCCGTAGCGCTGGCCGAAGCTCCTCCCGCCGAGGAACCAGCGTCCCACGCCCCCTCACCGGCGCCTGAACCTGCCGAACCATCCGATCAGGAACCGACCGCTTTCAGGAAGCAGCAGCGGCCCGCAAGTCAGCGCACGCCCGACAATGGCCCTGAGCAGGCCGTCCGGCGGCCGGCCCAGCCTTCGGCCGCGGCCGCGGCACGCGTCGATGGACGAAATGACGACAAGGATCATATTGCCGCGACGTCCCTGAACATCGCCAAGCTTCAGGCTATGTCCATGTCTGAGCTCAACCAGATGGCGCGCGAGCTCTCGGTCGAGAATTTCGGCACGATGCGCAAGCACGAGGTCATTTTCCATATCCTGCAAAAAAATGCGGAACGGGCAGGCGTGCTGTTCTCCGAAGGCGTGCTGGAAGTATTGCCCGAGGGCTTCGGCTTCCTGCGTTCGCAAAGCTTCAATTATCTGCCGTGCCCGGAAGACATCTATGTTTCGCCTTCACAGATTCGGCGCTTTGATTTGCAGACGGGCAACTTAATTGCCGGCCAGATCCGGCCTCCCAAAGAAAAGGAACGCTTTTTTGCCCTGCTCAAGGTTGAAGCCGTCGATCAGGAGGAACCGGACAAGGCCAAGGACAAAACGCATTTCGATAATCTGACGCCGCTGTTTCCGAACAAGCGGTTCATTCTCGAAACTGCTTCGGATGAGCTTTCCACCCGGGTGCTTGACCTGGTTTGTCCCATCGGCAAAGGCACCCGCGGGTTGATCGTCGCCCCGCCGCGCACGGGCAAAACGGTTCTGATGCAGAAGTTGGCCAATGCCATTCTGAAGAACAATCCCGAGGCGTACTTGTTCATCTTGCTGATTGACGAGCGGCCCGAGGAAGTCACGGATATGGAACGCTCCTGCCGTGGCGCCGAGGTCATCAGTTCGACGTTCGACGAACCGCCCGAGCGGCACGTGCAAGTAGCCGAAATGGTCATTGAAAAAGCCAAGCGCATGATCGAGCACAAACGCGACGTGGTGATCCTCCTGGATTCCATCACGCGCCTGGCTCGCGCGTACAACACGGTCCAGCCGCACTCCGGCAAGATCCTCTCCGGCGGCGTGGATGCCAATGCCTTGCACAAGCCCAAACGGTTTTTTGGCGCGGCACGTAACATCGAGGAAGGCGGTTCGCTGACGATCATCGCCACGGCGTTGGTGGATACCGGCTCCCGAATGGACGAAGTCATCTTTGAAGAGTTCAAAGGCACCGGCAACATGGAAGTGCACCTGGATCGCGCCCTGGTCGATCGGCGGATTTTCCCTTCGATCAACATTGAACGTTCCGGCACGCGAAAAGAAGAGCTCCTCTATCATCCCGACGAATATAACAAGGTGGTGATCCTGCGCCGGGCTCTGACGGGTGTGCCGCCGGTGGAAGCGATGGAATTGGTGCTCAACAAACTAAAGAAAACCGGCTCGAATATCGAGTTCCTGCTCAGCATGGCGGTGAGTTGAGAGCGGGCGCGGCGCTCAGCGCTCAGTTTTCAGTTTTGAGTTCTTGGTTTTTAGTGGCGCTGTTTACCTCCGGGCGGGGGAGGGTTGACGCCAGGGGTGAACACCCCACTATGCTCGGGAATAAAACTGTTTAGCGTCAGACCGTGTGCGGGTCATTCGCAGGCTCCGCAAAAACACACCCAAATTTTTGAAGGTTTAAGAAGTTAACAACATACCATAATTATGCAGCCCAGACACGCTCGTTCCAGCACTCCCGCTCGCCCTGTTTCACCTCCGCCGCGCGCCGCGGAAAGACCGACCGAAAAACCAATCGATTTTCATCTGCACATGCCGGGGGCCAAATCCGCCGCGGTGGCAGGCAGTTTCAACGGTTGGGATCTGAAGCGTAATCCTCTGGAAAAGGACGGCGACGGCGGATGGAAGGCGACGCTTTGGCTTCCGCCCGGCCGCTATGAATATCGCTTCGTCGTGGATGGCGCGCAGTGGTGCAGCGACCCTCGGGCAAAGGAATCGGTTCCGAACGCGTTTGGCGGCACCAATTCGGTGATAGTCGTATAGAACCCTTCGGACAGAACCTCTAGATTAAGGCTGGACGGTGGTGTACACGGTGACGCCGTCTTGGATGCTGGGCATAAAGTAGACTCCATTGTACTGGTAGTACAGTCCGCCTCGAATGTACACCGGCGTGGCGCCGGGAGGCAGGCTGCTCACCGTTACCCCCAATGGGGGCGGCACGACAACCAGTCCCTGTGATTGTGGCAGGTAGAAAGTGCCGCCGGCGTAGTAGTAAGTCGTTTGCCCGGCGGTTACCGGCTCCGCTCCCGGTGGCAACTGCGGGACCACGGCTCCGACCGGAGGAGTGACGGCTACGTATCCCGAGGCCTCGGGCTGGTAATAAGCTCCCTCGTAATAATAATAAGGGTTGCCGCCGACATAGATGGGGAGATAGCCGGTTGGCAAAGTGGCATAGAACGCGCCCCGGGGTACGTGCGACCAAAAGAAGCCGTGGCGGCGGTCTTCGTCAAAATCGAAGTCGCGCGCTTCGCGCGGCCCTTCAACCCAGCGCCGCGCGGGTTCAACCTCGCGCCTCTCATGCTCGACCTGCCGTCCAGTTTGCGGCAGAACGCGATGTTCCTCAAAAGCTGGGGATCGTTCGTGTTCCCCGCGCATTGGGGTATGAACAGCGCCACGCATCTCGTGCTCCCCATGATTATTGCCGCGAATGCTGCCCCACTGCGCCTGCGCTGGAAAGCTGATGAGCCCACAGGCGCAAACCAGCAAACCCAGCTTTCTCCCTGGCCGATCAAAACATTTCTGACGCATAAATCCTCTCTCTATCTGGTTCGTGGCTCCGTGGCGCCGGTAGGCTTGAGCGCGGCATCCGCCGAGACACCGCGCATGGGTACCTTGACCGCTCCATCCGGAGGCACGAACGCAAAATCGGAATCGGCGATGCGCGAGGTAAGATTCCATTCGCGGATTAAACCGGTGAATTCGGGAGAGCCGGGCTCGTTCTTGTGGGTGATCACGAATTTGCGGATCAAAGGCTGTGGGCCATCCTGAATCCAAATCTGCCAATCGATATTGTCCTGCGTGAAGGCGAGGTGATGACAGGTGAAGCCCAGCGCCGGGGCCATTCCGAAGTCCCGGACGCCTTGGACTCTGGCCATGGCGTTGGTGAACGGATCACTAACGGCCAGATCGATCATCGGCAAATCGATCCCGAACTGATCCCGAGACGCATCGATCACCTCATCGAGGTTTGCCGGCATCGAAGTGGCGCTGAAAAGGTTATGTTTTCGATCCAGCACCGTTAACGAGTGGCCGTCGTACCAGAACCCGCGCTGCGAATGCGGTGAATGAATCTCGGTGTGAAAACGGTTGGGCCGCTCCACCTCCATTTCCATGGACCGGCTAAACTGAACCTTTTGACCGTCCTCAGTAAGGTGCTCGCGCCAGATCTCGGCCGTGATGCCGAAGTACGGCGCTTCAGCGAGATATTGGCAGGCCGCGCGAAGCACCTGCACCGCGCCGGCATCCATATTGGTGTACTCCTGCGCCCACACCGTCCCGGCCATGGGCATGAAAAAAACCGTGCAGACCAGCCATCGTTTCATAGGTAACGCGCCCCTCTCATGTCAGCATAGCACTCGATGAATGGCTTTCATTGGGTAGAATGCCCTAGAGGGTTGCCCGGTGCGGGGCGCTTTTGCGAGCGCGCGGAGCGGGTGATGTTGGAACCCAAGGACTTTCATGACATTTGCGATTTGGGATTTGGGATTTGGGAACAGGGGGATTGCAGATTGATGATTGCAAATTTGAAGAGGCGTTAGCAGAGGAGGGCCCAGGGTTCTTCTTTGGAGCGGGAGGCTTCCTGGCGGGGGGAGCGGTGGTTGGGCCGGCACGGGCGGAGGGGAGAGCAACGGGCGCGCCGGCGGGATTTGAATCGACACACGTGTGGAGGCTGAACATGATGCGACGGTGCTCTCCCATGTTTCACCGCAGCACCGGGCGGGCGCGGAGTCGAGCGCTGCGCCTCAATTGCTGCACCAGATTTTCGAACGCCAGGCGGCGCGAACGCCCGCAGCGTTAGCGGTTAGCTGCGGACAAACTCAGAGCACGTATGCGCAGCTCGACGGTCGAGCCAACCAACTTGCTCGGTTCATTACGGCTCAAGGGATCGGTCGCAACTGTTGCGCGGGGATTCTCCTTCCGCGTTCGGATGCCATGTATCCGGCCATGTTGGCCATACTAAAAGCCGGCGCTGCCTACGTGCCGCTCGACCCTGAGTATCCAGCCGAAAGGGTGGGCTTTATCCTGCATGACAGCAGGGCCGGACTGCTTCTCACGTCCTCCGAACTGCCGGCGAAAGCCGCTGGGTTTGAGGGCAAGGTTGTCCTGTTGGACAAGATTCAGAATGAGCTGTCCGCAGTTTCGGCTGAGCCGGCGGATGTCAGCGAGGTTCGAGGCGACGAGCTGGCCTATATCATTTACACTTCCGGGACTACAGGTCGGCCGAAGGGTGTGCAGATCGAGCATCGGAGCATCGTGCACCTGGTGGAAACGGAGCGCGAATTGCTCAAGGTGCAACCTGAAGACCGGGTGTTTCAGGGCTTTTCAGTCGCATTCGACGCCTCGTTGGAAGAGATCTGGCTGGCGTTCTCGGCCGGCGCCACGCTGGTAACGGGCACGAGCGAGATGCTGCGCTCCGGAGGCGAATTGTCCCAATGCTTGTCCGCGGCAGGGGTGACGGTGCTCTCCTGCGTGCCCACGCTGTTGTCGATGCTCGAGCAGGATATTCCAGGGCTGCGTCTGCTTATTCTGGGCGGCGAAGTGTGTCCACCTGAACTGGTCAAGCGCTGGGCTAAACCGGGGCGACGAATCGTCAACACCTACGGGCCCACGGAAGCCACCGTCGTGGCGACTTGTGCCGAGTGCAATCAGAATAGGCCAGTGACGATCGGCCGCCCGCTGCCCGGCTATCAGGCGTTCGTCGTGGACGAGAAACTGCAACCCGTGACCCCTGGTGAAGCGGGCGAGCTGCTCCTCGGGGGAATTGGCCTGGCTCGAGGTTATCTGGGTCGAGCCGATTTGACTCGAGAAAAGTTCGTGGACTGCGCCTTCGCCGACGCTGCACCGCGGCGGTTCTATCGGACGGGCGACCGGGCGCGTTGGAATGAAGACGGCCAGCTGGAATTCCTCGGCCGCCTGGATAGCCAGGTCAAAATTCGCGGGTTTCGCGTCGAGCTCGAGGAAATAGAGGTCGCGCTGCTCGAATGCGCGGAACTACAAGGTGCTTGCGTTTCACTGGTCGAGGATCGCGCTGGTGTGCAGCGGCTGGTGGCCTACGTTGTGCCTCGTTCGGGGGTAACCCTGAACCTTGGCAAAATGGCGGTGCGTCTAAAGGAACGCCTGCCGTCCTACATGCTCCCGTCCGCGATCGAGACCTTGAAGAGCTTGCCCACCCTGCCCAGCGGCAAGGTTGATCGCCGGGCGCTTCCGATGCCAGGCACAGTCGGCTTGTCTCGCGAGATTATCCCACCACGCACGCGGATTGAGATTCAACTGGCGGCCGTGTGGTCGAGGCTGTTCTCGGTTCCAGCAGTTTCGATCAACGACGATTTCTTTTTGGAGCTGGGGGGCCATTCGCTTTTGGCGGCGCGAATGGTTTCCGAGCTGCGCCGGGCGCCGGAGTTTCAGGGGCTCTCCATGGCTGATATTTACCGTCACACCACAGTGAAGAGCCTGGCCGCCGAACTGGAAGCAAGGGCTCAAAGTAATTCACCACGCAATCCTCCGCCCGGTTCCGAAGGTTTGGCCAGTGGCGCAGAGCAACGGAAAGACTTGCCCGAGCCGGAGGATGGTTTCGCAAATGACCGCCGGCAGCAAGCTGGAGAAGCAGTTGGGACGATTCCTTTTTGGCGGCATTTTTTCTGCGGGCTGGCCCAGCTTATCAGCCTGGTGTTTGTCCTCAGTTTTTTCGCGCTGCAATGGCTGGCGCCGTATCTGACCTACACGATTTTGATTGAAGAGGAATACGATTATCCAACGGCAATCATCGTCGCGCTGAGCAGCCTGGTGCTGCTTTATCCGTTCATGCTGTTGCTGGTCATTGGGCTTAAGTGGCTCATCATCGGCCGATACAAACCCGGCCGATACCCGTTGTGGGGCTGGTATTATTTCCGTTTTTGGCTCGTGACCTCCATCGAGGCGGCTGTCCCGGTAAGCTATCTCTCCGGTACGCCGCTGCTGAGCCTTTATTTACGATGGATGGGTGCAAAGATTGGGCGCAACGTCTTCCTCCAAACGGACAACTTCGCCATTTATGACCTGCTGGCCATCGGGGACGACTCGAGCATCAATGCCGAGGCAAGTTTGTTGGGTTATCGAGTCAGCGAAGGAACACTTCACGTAGGAGCCATTGCCATCGGCCAACGCTGTTTTGTGGGAACTCGAGCTGCCCTTGAGCTCGGTTCGTCTATGGGGAACGATTCGGCGCTCGAAGATCTTTCGCTTCTGTCAACGGGTCAGCACATCGGTTCTGGTGCGACATGGCTGGGCTCGCCGGCACAAGCGCGACCCAGCGAAAATTCGAGCCCTGTCCAACATCCACGAGCGGCGGCAACGACAGCCTCCTCCGCGTCCAATTCCTTTGCGTTTGGACTTATGCACGCCCTGGGTTTGCTGGTCTTTCCGGCCCTGGTCGTGGCGGCATTATTTCCAGGCATCGTACTGATGAACCGGCTGAACTACCTGGATCCTTACTATTGGTACCTTTTGCTCTCGCCGCTGGTGGGCAGTTCGTTCATCGCGCTGCTCTGTCTGGAAATCATTGCCTTGAAGTGGCTATTTTTGGGCCGAATCCGCCCGGGTCGATTTCCGCTCCGGAGCTGGTATTACCTTCGCAAATGGTTTGTGGATAAAAGCCTCGAACTGAGTCTGGACGTCATTGGCCCTCTGTACGCGTCGGTATATCTCAGCCCATGGTACAAACTTCTCGGCGCCAGAATAGGGCGCGGCGCCGAGGTTTCCACCGCCTCGTTCATTTCGCCGGACTTGCTCGAAATCGGCGAGGAAAGTTTCATTGCGGATAACGCCTCCCTGGGAGCGCCCCGCGTCGAGCATGGGTTCGTGGAAATTGGGCCGAACCAAATCGGGAGGAGGGCTTTCATCGGCAACAGCGCGATGTTGCCTCCGGGCGCAAAAATTGGCGACGATGTGTTGATCGGTTGTCTCTCAGCGCCGCCGTGTCCGGCCGATGCCTTGCGACAAGACACCAGCTGGCTCGGGTCACCAGCGCTCTTTCTGCCACAGCGTCTCAAAACCGGTACGTTCGGGCCCGAGGCCACTTTCAATCCACCGGCCCGGCTGCGAATCTTGCGCGCCACCATCGAGTTCGTCCGGGTGATTTCCCCATCCACTGGGTTTATAATCCTGACCAGCTTGCTATTCTCGGCACTTTTGCTCCTGCACGATCATTTCAGCCTGGGCCAAACGTTGCTGTTTTTTCCGGCACTTTACCTGGCCTGCGGCTTGGTGGCCGCGTCCTTCACCATACTGTGCAAGTGGTGCATAGTGGGCCGCTATCGGCCCGGAGAACGGCCGCTCTGGAGTACCTTCGTTTGGCGCAATGAGCTGATCAACGCGCTGCACGAGCATCTGGCGGGTCCTTTTCTCGTCGGCGCGCTCACCGGCACTCCATTCATTGCCTGGTACTTCCGATGCCTCGGCGCCCGCATTGGCCGCCGGACTTACCTCGAAACGACGGACTTTAGCGAGTTCGACCTGGCGCGGGTTGGCGACGAAGCGGCTCTCAATTCCGATTGCACGGTTCAAACTCATCTGTTCGAGGATCGGGTCATGAAGATGGATGTCGTCGAGATCGGTTCCCGCTGCTCCGTCGGCGCCAGTTCCCTGGTGTTGTACGATACCCGCATGGAGGCGGGCTCGAAGCTTGGCCCGCTTTCATTGCTGATGAAAGGAGAAGTGTTGCCCGCCGCGACCAGTTGGGCGGGAATTCCTGCTCGAGTTGATGGCAGGAGCCCGCACGGTCAGGTTGCGGCTCAGGAACTGGCGCTGGTATAGTGACGCAGGGAGGCCTTCCAGCCCCACTCCGAAACGGCAACGCATACCACGCTCATGCCTAACAATAAGAACAGGTAGCCGGGCGAGAACTTGTTGACCAAAAGCCGCACCGGGACGTTGGACACGAGCAGCATGGGGATCGCGAATGTGAATACGGCTTTGAACGCCCCGCGAAAAGCCTCGTCCGGCATGCGCGCGATCTGAAACAGATTGTAATAACCCCAGACGATGCCTTGAGCGCGCACGGTCCAGAAGCTGATGCTCGCCAGCAGGAACATCAGCGAATAGTGGATCAACACGCCAACCCCACAGAGCAACAGGAACCCGGCAATTTGCGCCAAAGTGGGAACGAGTGCCAATCGGTGAGCCGCATACGCCATGACCCCGACGGCCGAGAGCGCGTTGACGAAAGCTCCCAGATCGACTTGACGCAAGGAGACCACGAACCGCGTATTTACCGGCAGGAGTAGCAGGAAATCCAGTTTGCCCGTACGGACCAGTTCGGAGAGGTTGGTGCAATTGATCAGGAAAAAGGCCTGGTAGATCTGCTGGATGAAATGACTCGCCCCGATCAACATAACCACTTGCCACTCGGTCCAGGTCCCGATGTGGTCGGTATGCAGGTAGAGCACGCCAATGAAGCCCAACTGTAAAGCGAACCACAATGATTCGACCACAATCCACATCAGGAAATTGGCTTTGAAGCTCATTTCCCGCGTGACCGAGTTCTTCCACAACGCGCTATAAATTCTGAAGTACCGGCCCAGGTTTTTCATGGCCTTATCACAATAGAAACAAACCACGGGCGGACACAGATGGACACGAATACGGCCGGGCAGGGCGATTGGTTGAAGGTCGCCGTTCTGAACCAAGCGATGGTCGGGCTTCGGCCTGCGGATTTCGAGTTTCGGATTTGGAGAAGGGGAAAGTTATTTTTGAACGAGCCGTTAGAGCGTATTTTAAAATACCGGCTTGGGCGCGGGCACCTGGGTTTGGGGTCCCGCCTTCAGGCGGTTCCGGCGCTGGGCCGCCTAAAGGCGGGACTCCTAACCGAATTTTAAAACACGCTCTTAGCCTGCGTCCATGCCTTGCATCCGTGTTCATCGGTGTGGATCCGGGGCTAATAAACATCAGCCCCCTACAGCGGAGTATTTGCGCATGCCCCGGTGCCACATGAATTGAGCGAACCCGTAGGCAATGCCAACCCACGCCAGCTGGATCAGCAGTCCTTGAACCCGCCCCGGCCCCGAAATCTTGCCCATGTAAATGGCTACCGGAAAGTACATTTGGTAGGGGAAAGGCGTGTAAAAGAGCAGTTGCGCGATCCAGTGCGGGAGAATATCCAGCGGGAACATATGGCCGCTGGCGATATATTCGAAGGCGAAGAGAATGAAGATAAAAGTCGAGACCTCCAAGACCCAGAATGCCAGCATGGCCATGGCGTAGCTCATGAAAAACTGCAGCAACGCGGTTAGTCCGACGGAGACGAGGAATATCCCCAGCGTTATCCAATCACTCGGCAACACAAAATAACGCCGAAGCGAAAAGACGAAAATTGCCAGAGGCAAAGCGGCCACTGCCAGGTAGGTCAGTCGCCCGGAGAAAAAAAGACAGAGCCGGTAAAGCAGGTAATTGATCGGTTTGAGGAGAAACTGGCTGATATTGCCGTCCTTGATATCGGCCGCGATTTGCCAGTCGTCTTCGTTCACCGCCGTAAGCGCATCCACAATCGTCACCACCAGATAATAAGAAATCATTTGGGCGAGCGTGTACGTTCCCACCTCCGAGCCGGAACTTTTTCCTGAATAGATGGTGCGCCAAACGTAAAGCGTGGCCACGAGCGGGATCAGGCCAAAGATCGCCCGCGCCAGAAAATTGAAGCGGTAGGTCAGATTGTTCTGAATCCCCACGTTCAGCACATGCCAGTATTTTTTCATTCCATCGATGCGCGCGTACTGTAGTAAAATCGGGAAACGTTAGAACGTTAAAACGTGGGGAAGTTGCAAAAAGGGGACAGGCCGATTAATCTAATCGCACCACCGGTTTGAATCAAACTCTCAGAGTAATCCTGGCCTGGACGTTCCTCGGGTGGATGGCGCTTGGAAGTGGTCCCTGTTGTGCCGCTACTGGAACAATTTACCTCGTAGTCGGCTCGGACACGGCGATTTGGAATGCTGGCACGACCGTGGACGTCTATACCCGACATCCGCACTATAAACAGGATTCGTTCACGGATTCCAACGCGCCCGTTTTCCAGGTAATGGACCCGGCCTGGCGTCAAAAGTATAAGGATTCGTTTGGCCGGCCGATCAAATTTACCTGGTGGATGATGGGTGGAAATATATACCGCGACGCGGACAACTTGAATGTACCCCTGGCCAACACCATGACCCTTCACCTGATGAAGGAGTACCACGGCGCGGCCATTGAGCAATTTGGCGACGAACTGTCGCTCCATTACCACACCTACCTTTGGAGCGACTATAATGGCACGGGCATTTATTATTGGAACCAGTCGCGAACGTTCGAGGAATGTCGTGCGGATTTCGATGTGACACTCGCGGAATACTTGCTGGAAGAAGGAGTGTTCCCCGTCTCGTTTCGCAGCGGTTGGCATTTCATGGATCGGGATTGGCAGGAGTACCTGAACCAACTCGTTCCGTACTGTTTTCACGACAATTATCCCGCCAAAGTGCCGTGGTATACGAACTCGGGGCCGATTTTTGGGGTAGAAGATTGGTCGCACGCACCTTCGGAGTTCGTGGGATTCCAGCCCGGAACGAACGATTACCAGTCAGCTGGGGGCAGTGCCGGTTGGAATGTGCGTTCGGTGAAGATCCAAGCCCTCACGCAGACGCTGGTCGATCAGATGTTTTCCCAGGCCGCTGGCGGCACGGACCAGATCGCCTGCTTTTGGGATCATTTGCCCGAGAATTTTGTGGCCAATATTGACCGGCTGGGCTCGTTTCTCGACGTGGCCTCTTCCAACCAGCCAACCGCCAGATTCCGATATTGTACGGCCGTGGAAGCCATGCAACGCTGGCGTGGTCTCACCAATGACGTTTTACCGTCATTGAGCATCGGGCAGGTCCAACAAGGCCAATTTTTGACCTTATCCATCACCAGTAGCGTGCCCATTTTCCAGGCTCGACCGTTTATATGTGTGCGGGATGTCTTCCAGCAATACCAGAACACAACGGCGAGCTGCGTGCCTATAGCAAGCAACGCCTGGACAGTGATGCTGCCAGTCCCCTCAAATGCGCTCGCCAAGGTCGGGGTGGCGGTGACCGATCGCGCTGGAAACCTGACGACGAAAATCCTGAAGTTCGTGCCGGACGATTTGTACCTGGACAATCGGGACGATCAGTATGCTGAAGGGCAGGGGAGCTGGGGTTCGACAACCAACGCCGCCTGGGGCACGGACGCGCGCTGGGCTTTGCTTTCCTCGGCCGGTGCCGTGACGGCGAGTTGGGAGCTCCCGCTTTCATCCTCGGGGCGCTATTGGATCTCGGCGCAAGTGCCGAGCCTGACAAACGCGGCCACCAATGTGGTTTTCAAGATCGTAACCGAAAACACCAATCTTCTCTCCGTAACCTTTCCGGACGGAATCCCGACCAACCAATGGGCGTTTATCGGTTCGGTGCTGCTCGACCATACCCTCTCCAACCGGGTGCAGCTCGTCGTCGATGCCGCAAACCAGGCTGGGCGGTATGCGGTGGCCGATGTACTCCGAGTCGTTCCGGCGCCGGAGTCCGTCTTTTCATCGATGAATTCGCTGGATCCGCTGCAATTCTTCGCCACGCCGGAGGGCTATGTGATTCGCTTTGGAGTTGCCGCCGGTAGACAGTATGTGTTGCAGCGCAGTTCCAGCGCCACAGGTGCATGGAGCACGCTTCAGCTTGCCGTTCCAATGACCTCCGGTTTCCTCGAGTACAAAGAGGAAAGGGCGCTGCCCGCGCAGGCCTTTTACCGGATCGTATCGCCGCCTTAACCGCCGGTCACCGGTCGTAAAATACTTCAGATTTCGAAGTAGGTATAAATCATGCTGAACCAGAATCTGCGTAAGCATTGCGTCAGCATAGAATCGAAAAAGCCACCAGAACCAGATGGGCTGTTATACCTCCGACCCAGGCCACGGTTATCTTGCCGCTGAGTTTCAAAGCAAATGCGCCGCGCCCGGTGGGCGTTCCGTAGCGGCGTCTCGGCAGCGCTGCCAATTTTCAAAACCATTCCAGCGGCGCTCTGCCGAGACGCCGCTACCGCCACCGACCTGTGCAGCACACCACCTGAGCAAAATCTGTTTGCAGCCTCCCGCTGTGGCCACTACGGTGTTGCCCACGGGACGGCGGCCACAGAAGCGCCCTAACGGTATTTGCGCAGTATGACCAAAAAAGCACTGACGAAAGAAGAACTGACTCAATTAATCCAACGCCTCCACAAACTGGCCCACAACCTTTGGTGGACCTGGGACCAGGAGGCACAGGAGATTTTTCAGGAACTCTCCCCGCGCGGCTGGCAGAATCTCTATCATAATGCGGTTGCGATCCTGCACGAAGTCTCCGACCAGGAACTGCGCGCGCGACTGCAGGACCTGGATTTTGCGCATAGAGTCCGCACGGTCCTGGACTCCTTCGACCGTTACATGAATGATGAGGCGACCTGGGCGCATCAGAACGCCCCTTCACTGAGAAAGAACCCGGTGGCGTATTTTTCCGCCGAATTCGGTTTCCACGAGACGCTGCCGATTGCGGCCGGAGGCCTCGGCATGTTGGCGGGGGATCACACCAAATCTGCGAGCGATTTGGGGTTGGGCTTCGTCGGAGTCAGCCTGTTTTATCGGGAAGGTTATTTTCAGCAGGCGATCGATTCCAACAACTGGCAAACCGAGTATTACACTTTGCTGAATCCGAAGAATCTGCCCTTGGAAGCGGCGCTGGATCAAACGGGCCAGCCGCTGGTGTGCAAAGTGGAGGTGGGCATGAACCAGGTTTGCTTTCAGGCCTGGCGCGTCAATGTCGGGCGCGGCATTGTTTACCTGCTCGACACCAATCGCCCCGAGAACGAGCAGCATTTTCGCGATTTGACCCTCCGGGTCTACGGCGGCGACAGCACCACGCGAATCATGCAGGAAATGTTGCTGGGCATCGGCGGCGTGCGTTTATTGCGGGCTTGCGGGGTCACTCCGGCCGTGTTCCACATGAACGAAGGACACGCCGCCTTCCTGACCCTGGAGTTGGTGCGGGAAAAGATGGCCGCGGGCAAACGCTTCGAGGAGGCGCTGACTCAAACTCGCGCGGAATGTCTGTTTACCACCCACACTCCGGTTGAAGCGGGTCATGACCGATTCAGCCCGGACCTGATGGATTACGCGATGCAGCGGTATCGCTCGCAAATGCCCGTCGCATTTTCCGAGTTGATGAAGCTGGGGCGGGTGAATCCCCAGAACCTGCAGGAACCCTTCTGCATGACGGTGCTGGCTTTGAAGCTTTCGCGCGCCGCCAATGGTGTCAGCGAGTTGCACGGAAGAGTCAGCCGGCACATGTGGCATAGCCTCTTTGCTGACAAACCCGTCGAGCAGGTGCCCATCGGCCATATTACCAACGGCATTCATTTGTTGGGCTGGATGAAAGGCACGGTCCGGCGTTTTTGGCGGCGCCGGCTCACCGGACATTCCATCAATTCCGTGCCCGATCAATTTCGGGTGCCGGTCTCGAGTTGGGAAACCGAGTTAACCTCACCCGAGTTTTGGCAGCAAATGGGCGATCCAAATTTCATTTCCGATGAGGAGCTTTGGGCGCTGCGCTATCAACTCCGCCGCGAATTGATTGAGTTTGCCCGCCGCCGGCTTTTGATCCAGCGCCAGCGGATGACCCAGGGCGACTTTATCGCTTTCGACCAGTTGCTTAGTCCCGACGCCTTGACCATCGGTTTCGCGCGGCGATTTGCCACCTACAAACGTGCGCCCCTAATCTTCCAGCAGTTCGAGAATATTGTGAAGCTCACCCGGGATAAGGCGAGGCCGGTGCAATTTATTTTCGCCGGCAAGGCGCATCCGCGGGACGACGATGGCAAACGCTACATTCAACACATTATCCATTTGAGCAAATATAGCGATTTGCAGGGCAGCCTGGTGTTCCTCGAAAACTACGATATGCATGTCGCGCGCCAAATGGTGTCGGGTTGCGACGTCTGGCTGAACAATCCCCGGCGGCCTCTCGAGGCATCCGGGACCAGCGGCATGAAAGCCGGCTGCCATGGTTGTCTGAACCTGAGCATTCTCGACGGCTGGTGGCGCGAAGGTTACGACACGACCAATGGCTTCGCCATCGGCGAGGACGCGCATGCCGACTCAGTCGAGGAACAGGACCGCACTGACAGCGCCAACTTGTTCCAGGTGCTCACCAAGGAAGTGGTGCCCCTGTTTTTCGATCGCGACTCGGATGGCATCCCGCGACGCTGGATCCAGCGCATCCGCCGCGCCATGACCACCCTGGTCCAACAGTTTACCACCGACCGCATGGTCAAAGAGTATACCCAGAAGTATTATCTGACCAAATAGCGCTGGAGGTAGTCAAAAGCCACCCAATGGCGCCGGTCGCCGACGCCAAAGGCGTCGCTCATACCAGTCTAGGCCGGAGGCCTAGGGACCGTGCCCCCGTTTTTTCCTGCGGGCCAACGGTCCGCCTCATAACCGCAATCTCGTCCCACGCAGGCGCGCCATTGGCGCTTGTGGATTGAATTTGCGGCGCCGTTCTTCCTGGGGTTGGCGCCCCGGGTTTTATGAGCGGCGCCGTTGGCGCCCGCCGCGTTTGAGTGCACGACTTAATTTTGCGCCCGTCTCCACGATGCGGTACTCTTTGCTCATTTGATGGATATCAAGTCCCGAACGTTGGAAGAGTTGGAGGCGGAGTTTGCGGCCTGGGGCCAGCCGGCCTACCGCGTGGGGCAACTGCTCCAGTGGCTGTATGTTCAACGGGTTACTCAATGGGAGGCGATGTCAAACTTGCCGAAGGCTTTGCTGGCCCGTTTGCGGGCGCAATACGAGCTCAAGAGTATCGAGTTAATTCGCAAACAAGGGTCGCACGACACCACGCAAAAATTTCTTTGGCGACTAAGCGATCATTCCTTGATCGAGAGCGTGCTCATTCCCGCCAATCCGACACTTTATGGAGAGGCTAGCGACCGGCGGACGCTTTGTGTGTCGACCCAGGTGGGTTGTGCGTACGGTTGCCGGTTTTGCGCCAGCGGCCTGGAAGGTTGGAAACGCAACCTCGAACCGGAGGAAATAATCGAGCAGATCCTCGCGGTGGAGCGTTGGCATCAACAGCAGGCAAATCAAGAGGACACCACAATCGCAGGCGGCCAACGGCTTATTTCGAACCTGGTGATTATGGGCATGGGCGAGCCGCTGGCTAACTACGACAATCTGCTCAAGGCGCTGAAGATCCTGAACGCGCCCTGGGGAGGAGGCATCGGCGCGCGCAAGATTACCGTTTCGACCAGCGGGCTGGCGCCCCAGATCCGCAAGCTTGCCGATGAGCCGCAACAGTTCCGGCTGGCAATCTCCCTTCACGGTGCCACGGACGAAACCCGGGGTAAAATCATGCCGATCAATCGCAAATACCCGCTGCGCGAGTTGACGGCCGCTTGCGAGTACTATCAACAGAAGCGCGGTCGGATGATCACGTTCGAGTATATCCTGATTGCCGGCGTCAACGATGGCCTGGACCAGGTCGAACCCCTCGCTGCTTTGGCCCGGCGTTTGAACGCCAAGGTCAACCTAATCCCTTATAATGCCGTCGAAGGATTGCCCTGGAAGCGCCCCGAACAAAACGTTCAGGAAACCTTCCTGGCAGCGCTCGAAGCCAAAGGCATCGCCGCAACTTTGCGCCGCGAAAAGGGACACGATATTGATGCGGCTTGCGGGCAGCTGCGTTTGAAAACGGAACGCGAACTGGCCGCCCGTTGAAACGCCGTCGCGGTCTTGTGCCCACCCGCTCGGGCTCAATAGTGCCGAGTACGGTTGCAGCCGGCGGCGAAACGTGCTTTACTCTTTTAAGCATCAACAACCATTACCAAACCACTTGCTCTTATGATGATCCCGCGTCGCGAGTTTTTGAAACGCTCAGCCGCCGGCGTAGGCGGCCTGGTCGCAGGCTTGGCCGTCTCGAGAGGCGCGGAGCCCAAGCAGAGCTTCTACGATCCATATGAACCGGTTACTCTCGGAAAGAGCGGGCTGAAGGTCAGCCGTTTTTGTCTCGGCACCGGTGTGCACGGCGGCAACCGTCAATCAAATGCCACCCGGATGGGAAAGGAGAAATTCACGGCGTTGATTCAAGGGGCGCATGAGCGCGGGATCGCGCTCTTTGACCTGGCGGATCTTTACGGCACGCATCCTTTCCTGGTGCCGGCTCTACAGGGTATTCCCCGGGATCGCTATGGCATCGTCAGCAAGATCTGGTTCCGGCCTGGCGGAATTCCGGACACGGACCGACCGGACGCCGACGTCGTGGTGGAAAGGTTCCTGAAGGAAATTGGCACGGATTACCTTGATTTGGTGCTCTTGCACTGCGTGGAATCGGGGACCTGGCCAACCGAGTTACGCAAGCAAATGGATATTCTCGCCAAGCTGAAGGAGAAGGGAGTTATCCGAGCCCATGGCGTTTCCTGTCATTCCATTGAAGCTCTGGACGCGGCTGCAAATGAGCCTTGGGTAGATTCGGTCCACACCCGGATCAATCCCTACGGGATGAGTATGGACGGCCCTGTAGACAAGGTCGTGCCGGTGCTGCAAAAGTTGCACGCCGCCGGCAAAGGCGTGGTCGGCATGAAGATAATTGGCGAGGGCAGACTCCGTAACGACGATGAAAAGCGCAATGCCTCCGCCAAGTTCGTCCTGGGCCTCGGCTGCGTTGATGTGATGAATATCGGGTTCGAAAAAGTGGAAGAAATCGATGATTTCGCGGGCCGCGTGCGTAAGGTGCCGCGCACGGCGTAAAGTTTGTTTATCAGGTTACAGGTTATCAGCCGCTCGGCGCGCGGGCATTCTGCCCGCAGAAACGTGCGAACCGAACCTGTCGTAAGCGAAGGCTCGGCGTCAGGTGGTGGCCGGACATTCCTGCCGGCAGGATGCCCGCGCGCCGGCTAAGCGGGGCACACGAAGGTCTCACCGATCTGACGCAAAGCGAGGCGTTCTGGTTCGTGAGCTAGTGCATTTTGGAGGCGCTCGATGGGCTCATTGCTCGGTTCTTCGCTGAGCCGGAAGGTTTGGTGGTGCACCGGAAGGATGTACTTGGCTCCCGCGGCGTTTGCCATCTCCAGCGCCTGTTCCGGCGTGCAGTGGTTTCGAATCCAGGGTCGATATGCCCCAATCGGCATAATCCCGACCTCGAACGGTCCCCGCGATTTAACCTCTCCGAGAGAAGCCGTCAGTGCGGTATCGCCGCCGAACAGAACGGCTTTACCCTCGCGCCTTAGCAAGTAGCCGTTATAGCCGCGAGGCTTTTCACTCGGCCAACGCTCGCCCCAATGCTTGACCTCGATCGCCTCGATGTGCAGATCGCCTTGCGCGCCGTGGAACACGGCCCGCTCACCCCAGCCCAGTTCGTTGACACGTCTCAACCCAGTGCCGGCGAGAACATCGCGTGTGTCTTTTGCCGTTACCGCGAACGTATCCGCCCCAAAATGACCGAGGGTAGGCAAATCCATGTGATCCATATGCGCGTGCGAGAGCAACACCACGTCGATTGGCGGCAGCTCACGCGCACGTAATGCCGGCGCAACAAAACGTTTTGGACCGATTGTGCCGAACCCGAGCGACACTCCAATGTGATTGCCCAAGGCGGGATCGGTCAGGATGCGAACACCATAGAAATTCAGCAGAACAGTAGTGTGCCCCAGCCACGCGAGGGTGATTTTGTGGTCGGACCACAAATCGGGTTGCGGTTTAAAAGGAGCCGGCTCGATGGGCCGCCGAACATCGCCGGCCAATCGTCGAGCCCAGCGGGCCGCCCGTTGTTTCGAACACGATAGCCACCAACCCGCGCCACCCACGGCCGTGGCCGCGCCGGCACTCAAATACGCCAAGAATCTCCTGCGACTACGCTGCATGGTCCTAAAGTGCAGCCTCCACAGTTGATGTCAAGGTAAGGGGGCGGCGAATTCGGTTACAGGTTACAGGTTGCAGGTTACAGGTTACAGGTTACAGGTTGCAGGTTGCAGTTTCACCCGCCGTTGCAAAGCTACGCGGGTTGAATCTTTGGCCGACCCAGCGCGTCCATAATTGCCTGGAATCATGTTGATTAGCACCGTACCTGACGGGATCCTCGGCCATCCGGTTTTTCGCCGCGGCCTGGTCCGCATTGCGCTTGGCATCCTCGCGGCAGCACCCTTTGCCGCCGGCGCGCAGCATAAGCTGGCCGCGCCGGGGGATGGACAAGCGTATATCGCGCCGGCCTCTGATGAGGCCGAGCAGGCCATCAAGCGGTTTACACCGGCGCCTGGCTTGAAAGTGGATCTTTGGGCCGCCGAGCCGTTGCTGGCAAACCCGGTCGCTTTCAACTTCGACGAGAAAGGCCGCGCGTATGTGTGTGAAACGTTTCGGCTTGGCGCCGGGGTCGATGATATTCGGGGGATAATGGATTGGCTGAATGAGGAGCTGGCCTCGCGCACCGTGGACGAGCGCCTGGCGGAAATGAAACGCCACCTGGGGAATCGGTTTGTCAGTTACACCAACAACAGCGAACGGATTGAATTGATCGAGGACCGCGCCGGGCAGGGCAAAGCGGACCATGCGACGGTATTCGCCGAGCATTTCAATTCGCCGCTCGACGGCATCGGGGCGGGGGTGCTGGCGCGGAAAGGCAAGGTCTGGTACGCCGACATTCCCAACTTGTGGTTGCTGCGCGACACCAATGGCGATGGAGTGGCAGATATGCGCCGCTCGCTGCATTACGGTTTCGGCGTGCGAGTGGGCTTTCTCGGTCACGACTTGCACGGGCTTCACTTCGGGCCGGACGGGAAGATTTACTTCAGCATCGGGGACCGGGGCTCGAACATAAAAGTAGCTGAGGGCCGACAAGTGGGTGAGCCGGACATGGGTTGTGTCTTCCGTTGCAACCCGGACGGCTCGGACCTCGAGGTGTTTGCCTATGGGTTGCGCAATCCCCAGGACCTGGTTTTCGATCAATACGGCAATCTGTTTACGGGCGATAACAATTCCGATAGCGGCGACGAGGCGCGGTGGGTGTATCTGGTCGAAGGCAGCGACAACGGCTGGCGTGTGGGTTATCAGTTTATGGAAAACCCGTATTCCCGGGGCCCATTCAACGCCGAACGCCTTTGGTATCCGCCGTTCCAAGGTCAACCGGCCTATATCGTGCCCCCAGTGGCCAATATCGCCAGCGGGCCGTCTGGGGTGGCGTATTTTCCCGGCACCGGCCTGCCTTCAAAATATCAGGGCCATTTCTTTTTGGTCGATTTTCGCGGTGGTCCGGCCAACAGCGGTGTGCATACGTTCACGCTGCAGCCGAAAGGGGCGGGATACGAACTGGTCGACCGCGAGCATTTTCTGTGGGGCATTCTCGCCACGGACGTGAAGTTTGGGGTGGATGGTGGTTTGTACGTGAGCGACTGGGTTGAGGGCTGGGGACTCACGGGTAAAGGCCGATTGTACCGGGTGCATGATCCCGGGCTCGACAAAGACCCGCTGGTTTTGGAGTCCAAGCGCCTGCTCGCCGAAGGGATGGAGAAGCGCTCGAGTAAAGAGTTGTCACATCTGCTCGAACACGCGGATATGCGGGTGCGCCAGGAGGCCCAGTTTGAACTCGCCGCGCGTGACTTATCCGGGCTCACGACACTCGTCTCGGTCGCGCGGCAGGATGCGAATCCTTTGGCCAGGCTGCACGGAATTTGGGGCTTGGGCCAGGTCGCGGCCCGGTATACGGAAACTGAATATCCCGCCCCGGTGGCTTCCGCGATGGAGCTGTTGGTCAAATTGCTGTCCGATCGCGACCCAGAAGTCCGCGCCCAGTCTGCCAAGACCCTGGGCGACCGACGCTATTCGAAAGCTTTTAACCAGTTGATTGCCTCGCTCGAAGATTCAAGCGCACGGACGCGGTTCTTTGCCGCCATTGCTTTGGGCAAGTTGGGCCGAGCGGACGCCTACCCGGCGTTGTTTTCTTTGCTGAGGCACAATGTGGACCAGGACCCTTACATTCGGCATGCCGGAGTGATGGGGTTAAGCCTAATTGGGGAGGTCGATGCTTTGATGGCGGCGGCGCGCGATGAATCGTCTTCGGTGCGGATGGGCGTGCTGCTGGCGTTGCGAAGGTTGCAACGCCCGGAGATCGCGGCGTTTGTTCATGACCCCGATCCGGCACTGGTGCTGGAAGCCGCGCGGGCAATCAACGACGTGCCGATCAATGGCGCGATGCATGAGTTAGCCACGCTCGTCGAGAGTGCCGCAATGCAGCGCTTCCTGGGCGGCGCGCCGCTCGTGCCGGAGAGCGTACCAAGACCCGCGGCGCATCAGCTCGGTTTGGAAGCTCTGCTTCGCAGAGTGCTGAATGCGAATTTTCATTTCGGCACACCCGAGACCGCCACGGCGCTCGCCGCCTTTGCGGCCCGCGCCGAGCCCCCGGAGGATATGCGCGTCGAGGCGTTAGAGGAATTGGCCGACTGGGAACATCCGGCGGGGATCGATCGCGTGGTCGGATTGTGGCGGCCGGTTGGCGCGGTGCGTCACAAGGAAACGGCCGCCAGCGCACTGGAGCCGAAGCTTGGAATGATTCTGCGCTCTGCCCCTGAGGCCGTTCAGGTGGCGGCATTGCACTGCGTCACTCGACTGGAGATTACGAACGTCACGTCTTTGTTAACACAATTGGTCGCCGACACCAATGGCTCGAGTACGGTGCGCGCTGCCACGCTGAGCGCCATCAGCCGGGTAGACCTCTCGGCGTTGGATCATGCCTTGAGCATCGCTCGCAACGATGCCGACGAAGACGTTCGCAAAGCCGCAATGCGCCTGGAGTCACGGCTGCCGAGTTCCAATCCAGTGGGCCGGATTGAGACTATCCTTAAAACCGGAACACCAGGCGAGAAGCAGAACGCCTTCGCGGCGCTGGCAACATTACCCAGTTCGGCAGCGGACGATCTGATCGGGCAATGGCTGGACCGGCTGCGGACGGGCTCGGTGCCCAAGGAGCTACAGTTGGATCTGTTGGACGCGGCCGGCAAACGTTCGAACGATGCGCTCAAGGAAAAATTGGCCGCTTACGAGGCCGGTTGGGCCAGCCATGGGCCTTTGGCCCCGTACGAGGCGTGTTTGTTCGGCGGCAATGCCGAGGAAGGAAAAAGGGTCTTCTTTGAAAAACCTGAAGCGCAGTGCGTTCGCTGTCATCGGATCAATGGCCAGGGCGGGGATGTCGGGCCGGACTTGAGCCATGTCGGCTCGCAAAAAGATCGCCGGTACTTGCTCGAATCGGTCGTTTTGCCCAATCAACAGATTGCGCAAGGCTTCGACAGTGTCACGGTCGTCCTCAAGGACGGCGACGTGCAGGCGGGCGTTCTGAAGAGTGAGACGCCAACCGAGCTGGTCCTCCACTCAGCGGATAACGGAGCCGTAACGATTAAAAAGGCAGATATTAAGACCCGTAAGGCCGCGCTTTCGCCGATGCCTGAGGGTTTGGACAAGATTCTCTCCAAGGATGACCTGCGCAACCTGGTGGAGTTTTTGAGCTCGCGCAAATAAAGCATAGTCGCCCGCCCCCTGGACCCTCCCCACAGATTCAGGGCGACAGCAGATGTTTTTCCGTCGGCCCTTCAGTCTGACCAGTGTCAGCTTCATTGCCACCGGCGAGCGTGATTAAATTTGTCGGTCGTGGCTGGAGGCCGAAAAAAGCGGCAGAGCACTGCCGCAGTCCAAAACGCAAGCGCGACACGGGCGCGGGCCTCCGAAGGTTTTGGAGTGCGGCAGCCCTCTGCCGCTTTTCTGGCGCTCAATACAGAATGACCGACAGATTTAATCATACCCGGCGTCTATCCACGGCTTGAGCAGGGCCCGAAACTGTGGCATTTGGCCGGATGTTGCCGTCTTTCGTGATGATCGTGCTTACCCGGAGAGCTCTTCGAATCCCAGCAGGAGCAGTTGCATGCCGCGGCTTTCCTGAAAAAATCGGCGGCTGGTAATGCGCAATCGTCGCAGGCCGACTCGAGGAAAGGTCACTTGGAGCTCGATGCTGCCGGAGGGCCGGCCTTCGCGAGCGGTGTCTTCGACAAGTTTTCTGAGTTCGGGCAGGTTCCATTGGCCTTCGTAGGCCTCGTAGAGATTCTGGTCGGCCAGTTCCTGCAACTTGACCCCGAAAAAGGCGCAGAAAGCTTCGTTGGCTTTGCGGATACTGGCGTCGATGCCCAGGATCAACAACGGTTGGGTGGTCGCGCTGATCAGAGCATCCACGACCCGGCGCATCTCGTCGATGTCCACCAGGAGGATGACGGCGCCGTCGATTTTATTTTCGCGTGTGCGGTACGGACGGATGCGCAAGAGGTACCAATGCCCATCGCGATCCTGGGCCTCGCGTTCGACGGGAGTCAAGTTGTCGATGACTTCCTGCACTAAAGCATCCAGGTTGGGAATGAGGATGGCGCGGCTCAGGTCGGAGAGGCGCCGGCCGGCATCGGCCGGGATCAGGTTGAAGATACGTTCGGCCAGCGGTGTAAAGCGGCGGATGGTCAGGTCGCTGCCCAGCATGATAATCGCCACGTTTACACTGGCGAGGAGGTTGGTCAGATCGTTGTTGAGTTGGCTGAGCTCGGCGTTGCGGTTTTGGAGCTCCTCATTCAGCGTGCTCAACTCTTCGTTGGTCGATTGCAGTTCTTCCTTGGCTGTCTCCAGCTCCTCGTTGGTGCTCTGCAATTCTTCATTGCTGGACTGGATTTCCTCATTGGCGGATTTGAGTTCCTCGTTGGTGGCCTCCTGCTCCTCGATAATGGATTGGACGGATTCCTTGGTGGCGATCAGTTGGTGACGCAGCTTGGCAACCTCGCGCTTTTGAGTCGCGCCGCCCTTGCCACCGGAAGCGGCGCCAGGCCGGACCGCACCTTCGGCGGCCGGAAGAGTCTCCGGCTCTTTGAAAACGACGAGGTAAAGTCGTTCCTGGGCCAGTCCCAGGCGGAAAGGGATGACCTCGAGGTTGATTTCCCGCACCTGGTGATTGAACCGCAATTCCACCCCGGGTTGCCGCACGGGCAGATATTGTTTCATGGCGCGTGTAAGCGCCGCCCGTAATCCCAGCGACAACCTTTCGCGCGCCATTTTGAGCAGATTAAGGCTGGCGTTGCCCGGCGCGTGTTCGAGGTAGTCGCCGGTGCGGCCGCGAAAATGGATCACTTCCAAATCAGAATTGATGACCACCGCTGCGGGCGAGAAGTCGCGCAGGAGAATCCGGTCAACTTGCTGGTGCAGATCCATCAGCTTGGGATCGGGCGAGCTCCGTTCCACCGGACCGGGGAGGTGTTTCGGCTCCGGATCGGATGACTTGCGGCCCAGGTCAAAGCCGGGCCGGGCCGCGTGCGGCCGCTTGAGATAGATTTTATGCCTTTTGTCGATCAACCCGAAGTAATCCGTGGAGGAGCCGATCGTCTCCGAATTGCCGAGCACTAGAAAGCCGGTGCGCAGGAGCGAGTAGTGGAACAAGGGGATAATCCGGCGCTGCAGGACGGGTCCAAAGTAAATCAGGACATTTCGGCACGTGACGAGGTCAAGATTCGAGAAAGGAGGGTCGACGACCAGATTTTGGCTCGCGAAAATGCACATATCGCGGATCGATTTGTCGACCTGGTAATTGCCATTGGTCTTTTTGAAGAACCGGCGCAGCCTTTGGGGCGAAACATCCTGTTGTATGTTTTCCGGGTAGACGCCCGCGCGCGCCTTCTCGATGCTTGATTCGCTCACATCGGTCGCGAAGACCTGGGCCTGGCGATGAACCGAGGTCTGTTCGAAGAACTCAACCAGCACAATTGCCAGCGAATAGGCTTCTTCGCCCGAAGCGCAACCGCATACCCAAAAGCGCAAAGGCGACTGGCCGGTGTGCGCCTTTAGGATGCGTGGAAAGATCTTCCGCTTCAGGATCTGGAAAGTGAGTGGGTCGCGAAAAAAGCTCGTGACGTTGATCAACAAATCCTTGAACAACCCCTCAATCTCAGCGGCGTTGCCCTGGACCAAGGCGACATACTCTTGAAGCGTCTCGATTTTGTGGAGCACCATCCGGCGGATGATGCGACGTCTGAGGGTGGACTGCTTGTAGAGCGAAAAATCCACTCCCGTCCGGGCGCGCAACAAATTGAACAACGCGCTGAGGGCCGCGGCCCCGTCGTGCATCAGTTTTTCCAGTTCGGTGGTAGTGGGGACGTCTTTTGGCAGCGGCGGAACGCGACCCAGGTAAGGGTGGCCGGCAATGCGGCCCAACTCCTGGGCAATGTCTGTCGGGGAGAGCACGAAATCGACCGCGCCGGAGGCAATGGCGCTGCCGGGCATGCCGACGTACTTGGCGGTGTGCTCGTCCTGCGCGAAAGTAATGCCTCCTTCTCCTTTGAGAGCTTCCAAGCCGAGCGTGCCGTCGCTGCCGGTCCCGGACAGCACAACGCCGATGGCACGCTCCCGTTGCTCTTTGGCCAGCGAGCGGAAGAAATAATCGATGGGCATCGGAGGCAGCTCGTGCTCTTTACGCGGTGTCAGGCGCAGCAAGCCTCCCTCAATCGCCATGGTCGTGGCCTCGGGAATGACGTAGATGTGGTTGGGCACGACTTCCAGATTGTTCTCGGCCTCCAGCACCGGAATTTTCGAACTGTGCGCTAACAAGTCGGTGAGCCGGCTTTTATGTTTCGGGTCCAGGTGCTGGATGAAAATGAAAGCCATGCCCGTTTCCCTGGGCAGGGCAGTCAAAAAATCAGTAAAAGCTTCAAACCCCCCCGCCGAAGCGCCGATACCGACGATCGGGAAAGGCAGCCCCTGCTCGCCATCTTTCTCCTCCACGACCAGTTCCGCACCTTCGCCAGTCGGTACACGAACCGGGACCTTGGCTAAGCCGGCCTTTAGGTGCAACTCCCCAATCGAACGGCGCGGTTGGTCGGCCTTCCCATCGGACTGGCGAGACTTGCGAAACAGGCGCTCGGCTTCGGCCAGGGATTTTCCGGCCGCTTTCTTGATGGCAACGGCATCGGAAATCTCTTTGGCTCGCCGGCTTTTTCTGCGTTTTGTGGGTGCAGGCCCGGTTGTGCGCGGCTTTTTCTTGCCCGCGCCGGAAACCGAAGACTTGCGTGGTTTTTTCATAATGGCGGAAGCTTCCAAGCTAATTAGACATAAACCGGGTCCGGTTCAAACTGATTTCTTGAGCCATTAGCCGGCGCTTCATCCATAAGTTTGGAGTAGCGCCTTTAGGCGGTTTCGGCGCCGAGCCGCCTAAAGGCGAGACTCCAAACCAAGAAGCCCAGGGCCTCGGCTGGTTTTTTAAAACATGCCCTGAGAGCTGCCCCCGCCGCGCATCGGCAAGCGGGGTGATTTGCCCCTGAATAGAGGCCTTGGCACATTCGTCACGAAATAGGCGACAAACTCGGCCGTTTACTTTATACTAGCGATTAATACTGATAATGCCCGCTGCGCCGCGCCAAACCTGCCGGGGTGGAATACGCAACATTTTGCGCTTGTGTATTTTACATCGATGGATCCGGCCGGCATCTGCGCACCGGGTCTCGCTGGCTTTGCTCCTTTGCGCCGGCGTTGCGCAGCCAGCCCGGGCCGGGTCTGCGGCTGACGCTTCGCCTTATCCCCCGAATGTTCAGAAAATCCTGACGACTTATTGTTACGATTGTCACGGCGACGGCATGGAGAAGGGCAAAGTGGCATTCGACCAGATCAATTCCCACGCCGAACTCCTGGCGCAGCGCGACTTGTTTTTCAACGCGCTCAAGAACGTTCGGGCCGGCATCATGCCGCCCGAAAAGAAGCCGCGCCCGGACGCGCGGGAACAAAAGGAATTGGCCGATTGGATCAAAGCCGACATCTTCCAGATTGACCCCAAGAATCCCGACCCGGGCAAAGTCACGATTCGGCGGCTGAACCGCACCGAGTATCGCAATACCATCCGCGATTTGACCGGCTTCGATTTCAAAGTGGAAGACGAATTGCCACCCGACGATACTGGCTACGGTTTCGATACCATTGGCGATGTGCTGACTCTCTCGCCATTGCTGCTGGAAAAATACATGGGCGCCGCGGAAGTGATCACGCGCGAGGCCGTTCCCCGAGTGTTGCGCGTTGCGCCCGAGCAGGCCATTGCCGGATCGGAGTTTCAGGGAGCGAAGGATCCGGCGCACATGAGTTTTTACGAACCGGCTGAGCTGAGTCATTCCTTCAGGGCGGAGTTCGCTGGCAAGTACCGGCTCAAATTGAACCTGGAAGTCCACGGGCAGTTCGAGTTCGATCCCGGGCGCTGCCGCGTGGTGCTCAAGAGTGACGGTCAGGAGGTCTGGACGAATGAGTTCGGCTGGCAAAATGGCAAAAAATTCAGCTTTGACCTCAATCAAACGTGGCCGGCCGGAGATCACTCCTTGTTACTTGCGGTCGAACCGCTGACGCCTCCCGAGAAGAAGCAGAACTCGCTGGACCTGAAACTAAAGGAAATCGTGATTAGCGGCCCCTTGGACGATGTGCACGGGGCCCGGCCCAAGGGGTTCGACCGCTTTTTCTGGAAGGACCCGCCGAAATCGCCCCGGGAGCGGCGTGAATATGCCAGGGCAGTGCTCGCTCGTTTCGCCGGCCGAGCTTATCGGCGGCCGGTCGAGGAGCGCACCGTGGGCAGGCTGTTGAGTATCGCGGAGGGCGTTTGGAAAACCCCGGGCGAAGGCTTCGAGGACGGCATTGCCGAGGCAATCATTCCGCTGTTGGCTTCACCCCGGTTTTTGTTCCGCATCGAACAGACCCAGCCTGCCACAGCCCATGACAAATACCCCGCCATCGACGAGTACGCCCTGGCGTCGCGCTTGTCCTATTTTCTGTGGTCCACCATGCCCGACGAGCAATTGCTGAATCTCGCGGCGAAAGATCAGCTGCGCGCCAATCTCGACCAACAGATCCAGCGCATGGTGTCGGACCACCGCGCGCAATCCCTCGTCGATAATTTTGTCGGGCAATGGCTCCAGGTGCGCGATCTCGAAGGCATCAGCATCAACGAACGAGTGGTCCTGGCGCGCGATCGCGGCGAAGAGCATCAACTGGAAAACAGGTTTAAACGTTTTCGCGAATTGCAGGCCATTCCCAAGGACAAGCGCACCCCGGAGCAGCAGGCCGAATTGCAAAAAATGATCGATGAGCGGCGCAAACGCCAGAACCAGCAAAACTTCGAATTGGACGAGGGTCTGCGCCAGGCCATGCGCCAGGAGACCGAGATGTGCTTCGGTTATGTCATGCGCGAAAATCGCAGCGTCCTCGAATTAGTGGACAGCCATTACACTTTCCTCAACGAAAAACTCGCCGCGCATTACGGCATCACCAACGTGAGCGGTGGCGAAATGCGCCGCGTTGATTTGCCCCCGGACAGTCCGCGTGGCGGCGTGCTGAGCGACGGCTCGGTGCTGATTGTTACCTCAAATCCCACCCGCACTTCACCGGTCAAACGGGGCTTGTTTGTTCTGGATAATATCCTGGGAATTCCTCCTCCTCCGCCGCCGGCTAATATCCCCCCTTTGGAGGACAGCGAGAAGGCCTTTACCGATCACCAGCCGACCTTGCGCGAGACCCTCGAGATTCACCGAGGCAAGCCGCTCTGCAGTTCCTGCCACAATCGCATGGACCCGCTCGGATTGGCGATGGAGAATTTCAACGCCTTGGGAATGTGGCGCGAACGCGAGCGCGGCGAACCCATCGATGCCGCGGGCAAACTCATTACCGGTGAAGAGTTCCACGACCTGCGTCAGGTCAAGCAGGCCATCGTATCCCGGCACCGGCTGGACTTTTACCGTTGCCTGACCGAAAAACTGCTTACCTACGCCCTCGGGCGCGGCCTCGAGTTTTATGATGTCGAGACGGTCGACCGCATTGTGCAAGCCCTCGACCAGGCCGACGGCCGGTTCTCCACGTTATTGACCGGCGTTATTAATTCTGCTCCATTTCAAAAGACCCGCAATGTTTCAGCCAGTTTAGCCAGTAACAGCGCGTCCGCAGCCACGCTGCAAAATTGAAGAAATTATGAGCTCCAAATCAAACAGTCAGTCTGCGCGCGAGCGGTTCGCGGCGTTCAATCGGCGGCAATTCCTGCGCGGCCTCGGAGCCTGCGTCGCCTTGCCGGCCTTGGAAACGCTCCTGCCCGGCAAGCTCCTGGCCGCTGGAACCGACCCCGCCAGTCGCCTGGCCACCACTGCCACCGGTGCGCCCTTGCGTTTTGGCGTCGTTTACTTCCCCAATGGCGCCATCCAGCCGAATTGGTGGCCCAAAGGCGAGAACGCGCAATTCGAGCTGGCCCCGACCATGGCTCCGCTCCAGGGCTTGAAGCACCAGCTCCAAGTCCTCGGCGGCATGGACCAGGTCAACGCTATGCCCGGACCCGACGGCGCGGGCGACCATGCCCGGGCCAGCGGCACCTTCCTGACCGGCGTGCGCGTCAAGAAAACGGCCGGCGCGGATATTCACGCGGGGATCTCCATCGACCAGGTGATGGCCGCCAAGGTGGGCCATCTGACTCGCTTTCCATCGCTCGAATTGACCTGCGATTCAGTCCGCAAATCCGGCAACTGCGACTCGGGCTATTCCTGCGCCTACCAGTACAACCTTTCCTGGCGCTCACCGACCACGCCCGTGGCCCCGGAACCTAATCCGCGGTTGTTGTTTGAGCGGCTGTTCGGCTCCGGCAACCATGGCGAACGCCTCGAGAGCCTTAAACGACGACAGCAGGAACAGCGCTCGATTCTGGATTTCGTGATGGATGAAGCTCATTCCCTCGAAAAGCAACTCACCTATCGCGACAAGCAGAAACTCGATGAGTACCTGGTAAGCGTTCGCGAAATCGAACAGCGCATTCAGAAGGCTGAACGTTTCGGTAAACCAGCCGATCCCACTATGCCCACACCCGATGGCATCCCGGCAGGGTTCGAGGATTACGTCCAGATCATGTTCGACATGATGGTCGTGGCCTTCCAGACCGATTCAACGCGCATTGCGACCTTTCTCCTGGCCAATGAAGGCAGCAACCGCCCTTTCCCCGAAATTGGCATCGCTGAAGGCCATCATAGCCTGACTCATCACATGAACAAACAGGACATGATCGACAAGGTGGCTCAGATCGATCTTTGGTACATGAAACAATTTGGCCGATTCCTCGACAAAATGGAGCAGACCAGGGATGTCGATGGAAGCTCGTTGCTCCACAATTCCATGATCCTCTACGGCAGCGGCAACGCCGATGGGAATCGCCATACCCATACTAACTTGCCCGTCATCCTCGCCGGCGCCGGCGGCGGCACTCTAACCCCAGGCCGATTTGCCAAGTTCGGGTCCGTGCCCATGAGCAACATGTTGCTTGGCTTGGCTGGGCGCATGGGCGCCGGAAACGTCGAACGCTTGGGCGATTCCACCGGAAGGTTGGATGCGATTTAGGTCGAAGAGTCCCACCGGGACGGCCGAAAATAGCCCACCATTTCAATGGTGGGAACCGGATTGGAAGATTTTCGAGCCCCGGCGGGGCGAAAGAAATGGCGAGGCGGTTTACTTTGTTTAGGTTTTGCTTTCGTCCCTGGCGGGACTCGTCGATCCGTCCTCTTTTACCCAGCGATAAATCGCTGGGCTATTTTCTTTCGCCCTGACGGGCTGCGATGCGGATTTTTAAACTACAAAATACCTGAAACGTGACTAAAGCGCCGGTATGAGCTCCCTTCGCCCCTCCATAAACTCCCGCACGACGCGGTTCGAGAGGCGAAGCTTTTGCTGGATCGAGAGCGTGTCATTGGATTCCAGGAGGATCATGCAAATGCTCAGCACATCGCCGGTACCTGTGGAATGGACCTCTGCTCTGGCCCTGTTGGCGGGTTCGATCACAAATTTCCCCGCGCGGTAAAAACCCGCGCCCCGATGTCCCAAGTGCGCCACCACTGAGCCCACGCCCCAGCTACCGAGTTTTTTGAGGGCATCGTTCAAACTGTGGGCATCGGTGAACTCGCATAGTTCCCGAACATTGCCATGGGCCAAATCGACCAGCGGAAGCACCTTTCTCAAAAGTTGCTTGCGATGCCGAATCTCCCGCGCCGGCCCGCGCGACCAAACGGGATCGAAGTTGATATCCAGCGAAGTGGTCAGGCCGCGTTTTCGCGCATAGGCGAGCAGTCGCTCGTTGCCTCGTTCGAGCATCTCGGGCGAGAACCACACATCCGCGCGCAACAGGTGCTGACAACTCTGCAATGCAGCTAGATCCAGCTCGCCAAACCGCAGAGTCTGGTTGTTAGGCAGCCAACTCAGAAAGTGCCGATTGCCGTTCTCCAACCCGAGAGCCACCGTGGTGCCGCTGGCGCAGTGCCGGTCGCGCTTGAGGTGCGGCCGAACCCCGTGCCTTGCCAAGGCCCGTTGCAATTGGCGGCCCAAAGCGTCGTCTCCTACCTTTCCAATAAAATGGACTCGCGCGCCCAGGGCGGCCGCGGCGCAAGCGCTGTTCGCTCCGCCTCCCCCAATCGTTTCGATGATCGATGGCACTGACGTTTCGCCGTCCTGCAATAGTGCCGGCGAAGCCGGTGCGTCCTGGACCTTGATGTCGCGATTAATGTTGCCTACCACGCAGAGCGCGGCTCGCGCAAAGGGGTTGGCCGCCACGCGGCCGCCCGTCGCGAACGCGCCCATCCCGCGGACGATGGAATGTGAACGAGGGGTCGTCACCGGTCAGTGCGGCGGTGCGGGAAGGAGCGGTCATTCACCGGGTTCACAATCGCGGCGCGGCCGGTTTGATGGGCGGTTGGAAGGGCAGGGCGCCTTGGACCTGCACCTTGCGTTTATAAATCTTGTCGCCACATGCGGCGAAGATCGTATCGAATTTCGGTCCGCCAAAAGTCAGATTGGCGACCTGGCCGTTCGGCGTGGGAATAATGCATTCGACGCGCCCGGCTTGATCGCATACTTGAATTCCCATGCGGGTGGCGACGTAGAGCCGGCCGTCGGTGTCGCATCGCATGCCATCGGCGCCGCTGTCATCGGCGGTATCGGGCTGGTGCAGATGAAAATAGCGTTGCTTGAAGAACAGCGAGCCGTCGGGTTGGATCTGGTAGCTGTAAACCCAATGCGAGCGGCTGTCATCGACGTACAGCAGAGATTGGTCGGGCGAAAGAGTGATGCCATTGGCAAAATGCAAGCCGGTGTCGACGACTTGCTTTTCGCCACCGGGCTTGAGCAACCATACTTTGCTGGGCGAAGTCCCGTCCCAGCCGGGTTCGGTCACGTAAACCAATCCGTCGTAGCGGACGACCAGGTCGTTGCCGCGAAATCCCTCGGCGACAGTGGTTCCTTGTCCTTTTTGGTCGTAAGCGATGATCTTTTGTTCTCCGCCTGCCACCGCATAGAGCCGGCCGTCGGGTCCGAATGCCTCGCCATCACCGTGTTTGGAATCCGAGATGAATTCGGTGACCTGTCCATCGAGATCGATTTTGTAAGTCTTGGAATTCGGAACATCGTCGAAGAACACCTCGCCTTGCGCGTTGACGGCCGGACCTTCGGTGCCTCGGTAGCCGTCCGCAACTTTGTGCCAGTCTTCACCCGGCCGAAGGATGTCGTTGAG
Organism: Verrucomicrobiia bacterium; assembly: GCA_035651635.1. Classification (GTDB taxonomy): domain Bacteria; phylum Verrucomicrobiota; class Verrucomicrobiia; order Limisphaerales; family UBA8199; genus JANXQE01. The sequence continues at coordinate 39,269 of DASRFK010000143.1, forward strand.
GTAGGCATTGGCAGAGGGTCCGGCCTGGACAGGTTGAGGCCAGTCTTTCCAGAGGAATCGCATCGCTTCGGGGAAAACCGACGCGGCCTGCTTGCCGTTATGGCCACCTTCGCCCCAGACGTGATCGACCTGGTACCCGGCGAAAACCAGTGAGCGCTCCATGCTCTGGTTGGCCATCCACCAGTCGCCCCCGTAGATATTTAAGTCACCGGTGCCATCCTGGAGAAACACACGAATCGGCTTGGGTTCAAACTTGCGGATGAGCGTGGGATATACGTGCCCGCCGCGAAGACCGACGTAAGTGCCAACCGAACTGAAAACCCTGCTGAATGCGTCGGGTCGCTCCCAGGCCGCAGTGAAGGCGCAGATCGCGCCGCTGCTGGAACCGCCGATGGCCCGGTCTGCCGCATGCGTCGACAAATGAATCGGCCGGCCATCGGGCGCGGTTCTCTTTTCGACGTCCGGCAGCAGTTCCTCGATTAGAAACCGCGCGTAATTGGGCCCGAGCCCATCATACTCGAAACTGCGATTAAACCGGTCCAGCGCGTTTGTGTTCAGTGACCGCAGGATGCCGGGTGTGACGAATACGCCAATCGTAATGGGCATTTCTTTCTGTGCGATGAGATTGTCGAAGACGGTCGGAGCGCTGTTCTGGATTCCATCCTGGTTAACGTACAGGCAGGCGGATTTAGACGGATCGTACTGCGCGGGCACATAAATCCAGTAGGTGTGCTCCGTTCCCGGAAAGATCTTGCTTCCGGTGAGAGTGAACTTTTGGACCGTGCCTTTGGGGACTCCTTCTTGTGGCTTGGTCTCTGGCGCCGGTTGATAATCATCTGCCGCTCGGAGCCGGGGCCCTCCGAGCGCCAGAAACCCACACGCCAAAGCCGTTACGAGCGCCCGCCTGGTAGCGCAGACTTTCAGTCTGCTGTACCGCAGGTTTTTAACCTGCGCTTTCCTCGACCCGTCGGATTGATCGAGTGGTATTGCACTCCCGGCCAGGCACCCTTGCCGACTGAAAGTCGGCGGTACAGCAGATTGAAAGTCTGAGCTACGGTCGCGGCAGGATGACGTGGCGGCTGGTTCATGGCGGGCCGGTTTCATGGCGTTTGATTCCCTTCGTTTTAGACGGGCAATTCTCGCACCGTTCCCGGCCGGACAGCTCGGCCGGTATTGGCGCTGCTCAATGCGGCAAAACACAACGATAAGGTGGCCAGATTGTTTCGGGCGGAATTTGTCGGTTCGCGTTTTTCCTCGATGGCACACAACAACTCACAGATCGTGCCTTGGAAACCGTTTTCGAACCAGGTGCCGCTCAGGATTGGGAAAGCGGCTCCGGCCGAGGTGGACAGTTTGAGATGTTGCTCGCTCAGGCTCGGACCGCTTGATTCCAAAGTGCCCAACGAACCGGCGATCACGGTGCGATCGGTCTGGCCGAAGCTGACGGCGGCGTTAAAACTCATGCGGGCCTGGAAACCGTCGCCGCCGATGATGGCCGAGGCCACAAAGGGCGGGCGCGCGCGTTGGTAGGCGCCGCGGGTAACACTGGCATAGACGAATTGCGGTTCGCGGTTATTTAAGAAACAAGCGGCCAGGTCGAACCAATGGACGCCGAAGTCGTAGAGCAGCAAGTGGTGAATGTTTTCGAAAGGAGTTCCGATGGTCCAACTGTGATCAAAGGACAAATTGAAATCGACCGTTGCGATTTCACCCAGGAGGCCGCTTCGAGCCGCGGCCAGCGCATAGGCGAAATGTGGTGCCCAACGACCATTCTGGTTTACGGCCAGTTTCACGCCCTGCCTTTCTGACAGGTCCGCCAGGCTCTCGGCGGTGTCCAGGTCAAGCGCGAGCGGTTTTTGGCTAAGCACATGTTTGCCTGCCTTGAGCGCGTGCTCCACTACGCCCAGCCGATGTTCTGGATGCAAAGCGGCATCGATCACCTCGACGTCATCCCGATGCATGACCTCGTTCCAGTCCGAGCAGATATCGGCTTTGGTATAAAACTCATCGCGCCGCCGGCGGGCCCGGTCCAGGTCCAAATCGCAGATTACGGCAACCTCCAAGCCGAGCTTGCGATAAGCGCGCAGATGGTACTCGGTGACGCCGCCGGCCCCGACCAGCGCAATCCTGGGCCGGTACGTGCGCGGCAAGCGCGGGAGATACGGCAGGTCCGGGGCTTCAACGGTACTCGAACGGACCTGTTTGCTTAGCCCGTACTCGGATTGGTCGGAGGCCATATGGTTGACGACACTCAGGAAACCAGGTGCACGGTCTTGTGTTTGGTCGCGCTGAGGATGGCACTGTCGACAATCTGCTGGCCGATGCGAGAGAAGCGCGTCGAGAGGGGGCCCTCGGGAGGGCGATGCTGCCGAATGCAATGAACCATATATTGGACCGGATTCTGGTAGGGCGCCTTGAGCGCATCCACCGGAATGGCTTCGCCTTCGGGTTTTCGCTCCGTTTGAACGCGCACGCTCTCCTCGTAATCGTAACTGCTTATCGTGCCATGAGTGCCCTTAAGCACAAAACCGCATTTCGGCTGAGGCTGATATTTCCAGGGATCGGTAAAAGTGCCCCAGCGGGTTTCGAACTTCGACAGCCCGCATCCGTAACGGGCAATGGTGATGCTGTGCTCGTCCACTTCCAAGCCATTGGGCAAGTCGGTGACGGCGGTGACTTCGATTGGTTTACGGCCGCGTTGGAACCACGTGCCCAGGGTGGTGCCGTAGCCCAGATAATCCAGGAGCGAACCGCCCCCTTGGGCATGGCTGTAAAACCAACTGCGCCGTTTTATTGCCGCCGTGGGAGTGGTCTCGACTTTATCAGCCGTGTGCCAGAGTGGCCCGCGGTTGCCGCCGTAATAATGAACCTCTTCGAGCGAGCCGATGCGGTCCTCGGTTAACAGGCGGTAAGCCGTGCAATGGCTTGCGGACCAGCGCAGCGGCCAGTTAACGGCCAGCATAACCTTGTGTTTACGCGCGGCCGCGATCATGCGGTCGGCGTCGGCGACTGAGGCCGCAAACGGTTTCTCGATTAAGATATGTGCGTTGTAGGGAGCCACCTTTTCCACATAGTCGGCGTGTTTTGCCGGGGCGGGACACAGAATCACCAGGTCCGGCCTTGAGGTTTCCATGCACTGATCGAGGCGGGTGAAAATCCGTTCGGAGGGAATGCCAAAATTACGCGCGGCCGGCTGCATGCGCGTTGGGGACTCGTCACAAATGCCAACAATTTCGACGCCTGGGTGTTCGCCGGCCATCCGGAGCAGGTCACCCATGTGCATGTGGTCGAAGTTGATCCCGGCAACTTTAAGCTTCATACGGTTGTTCTCGGGTTAGACTGGAAGTCAAGGTCGAGCCCCGCGCCGTTTTCCAGGACATGGCAACGCTGGCCGAGGCGGCGCGCTTCCGCCACAAATTCATCGGGGGACTCGGTATTGAAGGCAAACATATCGAAGTGGTGTGGAATGGCCAGCTTCGCGCCGATGTCGAACGAGAGTCGGGCGGCCTCGATGCCATTGAGATTTCCGGCGACGCGCCGTTCCGGTTTGTTGCCGTTGATAGGGACCAGGGCGACATCAACCTGGAGCGGCCGCAAGGCGGGAGCAAGCCCGTCGTGGAGCATAGTATCGCCGCTATGATATAGCTTCAAGTTGTCCAGGCGCGCGACGTAGCCGAGGAAACGGCAGCGGCCGCGCTCGTCACGTTCGACGGTGTTGTGGGCAGCCGGAACGCCCAACACCTCCACTCCGGCGACTCGAACAGTCTCGCCCGCGTCCACCGGCACGAGCCTGGTTTCGACCGAACCCAGGCGTTCGAGGACAGAGGAAACGTTGGCCCGCGGGACCACGAGCATCGCGCGCGGATTGGCTTCTAACAAAGGCAACAACGTTTCGCCGTCCAAGTGGTCGGTGTGGTTATGGCTGCAAGTGATCAGGTCAATTCCAGTCAACCGGTTGGGCGCGATAACCAACTCGGTTATGCGCTCGTGCGGTTTGTCGGTTTGCGCGTACTTTCGCGTCAGCGAATCCGACAGGTACGGATCGAACAGCACGGACTTGCCGCGGGCATGGACGAGGAAACCGCTTTGTCCCAACCACCAGAGGCGCGCGAGGCCTTGCGAGCGCGTGAGCTCGATGTCGCGCAACAGCGCCTCGTCCTTTTGATGCGCAGCTTTCATTGATTAGCTGAGCGATGCAATTAAAACCTCGGATAAACACTGATGAACACTGATAGGACCAAGCCCGAAACAAAAAATCGGAACAACCAATCTGTCGCCCTTTGGTGAATCTAACAGGTTGTCCGACGACCTATTCCTGTCCTTTTGCATCCGTGTCTATCCGGGTTAATCCGTGGTTTTCAATTGCATAACTGCGGCTTAGACCAGTTTCAGTTCTTGCCGCACCAGGTGCACGCCCGCAACCAGGTTCGCGAGTTTCTGTCGCGCGGCCCAGCGCGCGGTCTGGCTCAGGCCGCAATCCGGAGCGAAGACCAGGCGTTCGGGCGGAGCGTGCTTGAGACAGCGCCGCACGCGCTCGGCCACGTCGGCGGCCGTCTCAATGTAATAGCTCTTGACGTCCACAATCCCCACCGCTACGTCCGTGCGCCGCGCCACCGCCGCGATGAGCTCGAGTTCGGCAAATTCGCGGCTGGCCATTTCGAGATGCATTTCGTCGCAATGGAAATCCAGGAAGGCCGGGAACATGGGCGCCAGGCGGCGAGGTCCCACGGCTCGCGCTTTGTAGTTGCCAAAGCAGAGATGGGTGCAAATGCGGGTTCTTGAAGCGACCGATTCGACGGTGCGGTTAAAGAGGTCTACGAAGCGCTTTGGATCTTCGCGATGGGCGTAGCAGCTCATGGAAGGTTCGTCGACGCTAATCTCTCGGCACCCGGCGGCGACGAGTTCTTGAAGTTCCTTGCGCACGATGGGGAGCAAAGCTTCGGCGAGAGCCCAGCGGTCGCGATACTGGTCGTTGGGTTGGAGTCTGCCGCTTAAAGTGTAAGGGCCCGGGACGCTGGCCTTGAGCGTGACACCAGGCCTCCTCTCGCCCAGAGAAGGAGAGGGGGAAGGCTTCGAAGCCTGGTTGTAAAGGTTTTGCTGCCATACGGCACTAAAATGCTCCGGGCTCTGGACGGATCGATATAATCGCTCGAGGCGTTTGAATTCTTCGACGGCTCCCAGCCCACGTGGGGCGCGCAGTTCGCCGACTACTTTGTGTTTGCCGCGTTGATCGTGGGCCGGAGGTCCGAACCGGCGCGGCGGCGCGCTTTCCAGCTCGATGCCTTCGATGTATCCGTAAAAGGAGAGATTGAAGTCCAAGCGGGTTTGCTCGCCATCGGTGATGACGTCGAGTCCGGCGGCCAGTTGGTCATGCAATGCGGCAATCACCGCGTCATCCTGAAGTTCGGCGCGGTCAGCTTCGCCGAACTGGTCCAGATGCTGACAACAAAACTCCAGCCAGCCCGGAAAAGGATAACTGCCGATAACGCTGGTGCGCAGCGGATTTTCTTTCATACAGGTTCGGTTCCGGCTTCGGCGTAGAGACGGGCAAGTCGGTGGGCGTGCTCGTCGTAAGCCGCCTCGAAAATTTCGGTGGCGCGCGGCCCCCCGACGATGGCGGCGGCGGTCAGCACCTTCGGGGGGTGACCGGCGGCAATTAGGCGCGCCGCCACTTCAGCCTTGATGGTGTTGATCAGCAGGCAACCGCCCACCGTCGAGCCGGGCGAGACTGGGGTATCCAGGCCGTCTAGCTTAACCATGGCGTCGCCGATTGGCGCGCCGGTGTCGAGCACCAGGTCGGCAAAGTCCTGGAGTTTCCTGCCTTTGGGGTGTTTGGAAACGCTGGCTTCGGAATGCTTGCGGCTGATAATCACCACCACTTTCACGCCGCGCTTTTGCAGTCCCTCGGCCATTTCGATCGGCACAAGATTGCAGCCGCTGGAAGAAATGACGAAGCCGGAATCCTCGGGCCGCACGGCAAAATTGCGGAGAATTCGCTCCGCGAGGCCGGAAACATTTTCGAGGAACATGGCCTGACGTTGCCCGTTGGCGCCAACGACCGGGTTGTGAAAAGTCAGCGAGAGCTCGACGATGGGATTGAATCCGGGGAATGAGCCGTAACGCGGCCACATCTCCTCGACCATGATGCGGCTATGGCCCGAGGCGAACAGATGAACCATTCGGCCGGCCAGGATGCTGCGCGCAAACCAGTCGGCGGCCGTTTGGATTTGTGGCAATTGCCGCTCCACGCGCTCCAGTAGTTCGCGGGATTTGTCGAGATATACCTGGCCGGGAGAAGTTTTGCTCATCGAGGATTTCAGAATTTGGGTAGATTCGTTTGCATGGCTTGCCAGGCGGCGCCGAAGGCACCCGCTCGGTCGCCCAGCTTGGCCCGGAGGATGCGCGCGCGTGAGCCACCGGGACGCCACTCGAACTGATCGAGGAACCTCGAGAGCGGATCAAAGAGGGCGGGGCCCGCCTGCGTGATTCCACCGCTGAGGATGATGATCTCGGGGTCGAGCGCATTGATCAAAGAAGCCAGCCCGGCGGCCAGCGCGCGAATGGATTTTAGCCAGACCTCACGGGCCGTTTTGTCTCGCTTGCGCGCGGCGGCGACCAACTCGCGGGTCGACGCAAAGCGCCCTTGGCTTCGGGCGCGCACGGTGCTGTCCCCGATGGCGTCTTCCAGGCTGCCTGGGGTACCCGTGATATCAGGCGGACCCTCGGGGTTTAGGGAAAGGTGTCCGAAATGACCCGCCCGCCCAAGACGGCCGCGCAAGAGATGGCCATCGACGATGGCGGCGCCGCCCACGCCGGTCCCGAGCGTCAAAAGAACCACATTGCGACCGCCGCGCGCGGCTCCGCGCCAAACTTCACCCAGCAACGCCGCGTGCGCGTCATTGAGGACCGGCACTGCCGACGCGAGGCGAAAGCGCTTTTGCCAATCGAGATTCTCCAGCCCGGGCAGACGCTCCGGCATGAAGGCAATCGAACGATAGTCCGCCGCCGCCAGGCCCGGGGCGGCTAAACCAACACAGGCGGCGGGGGTTTTCACTTGCGCCTGTATGGCCGCTAATACCCGCTCGACGTTCTTGATCCAATTACTGCCTCCGGTCGAGCCAGTGGGCGCGAGTTGTTCCGCCAGGACGCGGCCGGTTTCGGTAATCGCCAGGCCTTTGATGTTTGTTCCGCCCAAATCCAATCCAATCGCGTAGGTCGCGCTCATGGCGTGGTTTGGCCGTCGGTAACGGACCAACCTCCGTCGACGGTCAGCACCTGTCCGGTGCTGAAGCGTGAAGCGTCCGACATGAAAAAGACCGCCGCGGCATCCAAATCGGAAGGATGGCCAATGCGGCCGCCGTCCAGAGGCTGTTTGCTTTTGACGAAAGCCATGATTTTCGGATCATTGGCGGCGCGCTGCGCCATGGGGGTTTGGACCAGGCCGGGCGCCAGCGCGTTAAAGCGAATGCGCTTGGGCGCATAGAGAGACGCGCAGGATTTAGTTAAGCCGATAATGCCGCTCTTTGCCGCCGCATAACTGTGGGTGGCAAAATGATCACCCGATGGCGAAAAGGCCAGTACGCTGGTGAGATTCAGGATGGTGCCGCCGGAATTGCGGGACAGGAGTTGGCGCACGGCCGCGCGGTTTGAATAAAACACGGAAGTTAAATTGAGTTCCATCGTGAGCCGCCAGCCGTCGTTGGTGATTTCGTGCAACGGCCCGTCGCCCCAGCGCCGGCCGGATCCGCCTGCCACGTGGTAGAGTCCATCGAAGCGGCCGAAGAGAGACGCACACTCCTCGATCGCGTTGGGCGCGGTTTCAGGCCGCGTGGCGTCCGAGTGGATGAACCGAGCTGCTGGGCCAAGCTCCCGGGCGGCGGTTGCCAGATCCTCTTCCAACCCAACCGCCACGACGCTCGCACCGGCTGCGACAAACGCTTTAACGGCCGATAAGCCTATGCCCCCGGTACCGCCAATGACAACCAAGCCTTTGCCGTCGAGCGCTGGTGGATTTAGGGCTGGGGCCATTGTGCAAATGCTTGGGAATGAGTGGGGTGTCGTCAACTCTATTCGGGACGGGGGAGTGGCGAGGTGCGAGGGGCGGGTGGCGAGTCGCCGACGTGTGCTTTGATCTCGAAATCGAGGATTGGGCAGACGCGGCAGGCAATAAAGCGATGGAGAGGCTGGGCCGCTCCCGAACTCAAGAAGCGCGTGATTCAAGAGCTAACCAGGCTACATCTATGGCAACAATTCTAATCGCCTGAGCTTGTGCTCCGTTCCATAATCATTGTTCGCTAAAAAATGCTTCGCCCAACCAATTGTACTCAGCTTTTTGTGAAACGGCATTTCCTCACGACCGGGCAAGCACTCATCGTCTCGCTTTCTGTGCTGTTGCTGGCTGCGATCCCGCAAAGTCTCGAATTATTCGCGCAGAATAGCGGACCCACAGCAGCGCCGCCGCTTGAGATCCAAAAACCCGTGGTGATGGAGTTATGGTCGGATAAAGTGCCGGACGAACTCGGGGACATTGGACCCGAGAGGGTGCGCATGTCTCCTAAGTTGGACCGCAAACAGGTTGAAGTCACGGAGCCGACCCGATTGATCACTGATGTGAGCAAGCCGAGCATTACGATTTGCCGGCCTCCAAAGGACAAGGACAATGGCACGGCGATCCTGATCTGCCCGGGAGGCGGTTACTGGGATCTGTACTGGCAATTGGAAGGCGAGGAGGTGGCGGCCTGGCTGAACTCGCGCGGCATCACGGGCATCATCCTGAAATACCGGGTCCCCCGGCGAGCCGATGATGTGAAAGGTGAGCCGGCCCGACGGCCACTCGAGGATGCCCAGCGGGCAGTCAGCCTGGTGCGCAGCAAGGCTGGACAATGGGGGCTTCACTCTCAACGCATTGGCATCATCGGCTTCTCGGCTGGGGGGCACCTGGCAATTGCCACCGCGACCCAATTTGAAAAGCGCTCGTACGAACCTCAGGACGAAATCGACCGCGTGAGTTGCCGCCCGGACTTCGCGATCCTCGTTTATCCGGGCTACCTCAAAGCCAAGGACAAGGACGAACTGTCGTCGGCGTTAAGTATTCCGCGGGGAACGCCTCCGGTGTTTCTGGCGCACGGGGACGAGGACATCATCAGCCCTCCGCAGCACAGCGTGTGCCTGTATCTGGCGCTGAAGCGAGCCGGTATTCCGGCGGAGTTACATATCTATTCCGGATCGGCGCATGATTTCGGTGTGCGCACCAACGATCATCCCTGTTCGGCCTGGACAGGAGCTTGTGAACAGTGGCTGCGATACCAAGGTTTTTCAACTGCCAGGCCAGCGCGAGACAGTGCAAGGCAGTGAAGCGGTTAGACCACGCATGGACACCGATGAAAGCAGTGTGATCGGGGACATTAAGAGCGTGTTGTAGAAATTTGCTTTGGAGTCCCGCCTTTAGGCGGCCCGGCGCCAAAACCGTCTGAAGGCGGGACTCCAAACCCAGGTGCCCACGCCCAAGCCGAGGTGTTTAAAACACGCTCTAAGAATCACAACAATGTCCTATCGCCTGCCGGACCTGGCGGGGGCCGCCCTTAGCCGCCTCAAGGCGGGACTCCAAACCGAAAGGCGCAACTATATCAGAAATGCGACTTGTACTCGGCACCTGTTACAGCTTGCCTTCTCTATCTCGCCGCATCCATACTTGGCTCGAATTGGTGCGAGTCAACGCTTGGCTCGGACGGCACCGCGAAAGAACATGGAATTGAATCGGAGGGCTTTTGAAATGAAACGTGAGTTAATGAAATCAATTGGCTTGGCCGTGGTCTATGTGAGTCTTGCGGGGTTACTGGCCGGTTGTGTGTGGTCGGTTGGTGGGAAGGAGCATGTTACGAGCGCCCAACCGACGCGAGGCCAGGAACTCATCGATCTGAAAAAGGCCAGGGATCAGGGTGCTATCACCCCGGAAGAGTACGAAAACAAGCGAAGGCAAATCCTGGAGCGTTAAGTCCTGAAGAGCCTGCGTGGACTGAAGGTTCGTGCAAGAGTAAGTACCCGGTCGGAGGCGATGTCCCAACGGTTCCAATTCTGCGGCTTCGGACGGTTTTTGGCGCCGGGCCGCCTAAAGGCGGGACTCCAAACCGAGTTCTTAATGCGCTCTAGGAGGCGGCTTAAAAATGAGTCCTGGGCGCCATTCCGGCGGCGAGACGCCGCCGGGACCCGCAGGCGAGGACGCCTTGCGCTACGTAGCGCGGGCCTCTGGCCCGCGGGTTTTGGCGGCGTCTCGCCGCTAAGATCATTATTAAAACATGCTCTAAGCCGCCAGGACCATCCTTCCGGGGGCCATTTCCGATGCGATCATCCGGGCGACGTCGTGGATCGGGGTCAGGTCCGTGTTAATGACGAAGTGATATAGAAGCGGATCGTCGATGTTCTTGCTGAAGAACTGCTTGAGGTACCCCCTGCGCGCAAGGTCCTCTCGCTGAGCTGACTTTAAAGCACCCCCCGGGGTGAGCTGGTTCAGATGTTCGAGTCGTTCAGCCCTTCGATGCAAAGAGCCCACCAGCCTAACGTGAAAGACGTGTGGCAGGCGGGCGGTGATCACGTTGGCAGCACGTCCAATGATAATCACGTGACCGAGGTGCGCCAGCCGCAGAATCGTTTCCGATGTTTTGCGCACCAGCATCCAGGACGGAGGATGCAGCCCGAACAACTCGTCCATGATATCCGTCATCTCCGAAACATGATCCTCCGGCATAAACCTGGCCAGCCTGGCCGGCAAATGATGATCGGCCAGGACCTTCTCCACGAGGTTGCGGTCAAAAACGGTCCATGGCCTGGCTGGCTGTGGTTCTTCGCTTTGGAGTAGAACCGCTAACTTTTCGGCCAATTCATGCCCGCCCGAGCCTGCCTGGCGCGAGATGGTCACGGCGGCGAATTTGCGGCCCAGGTTATGAGATCCCGCCCGGGCGTCGGGTTTAAGCTGGCAATTGATAAAGCTTAGGCACTTTTCCACATCGATGGTTGAGTTCATGAAGGTTCCTTTGGCCGCAAATGGCGGCCGGAGGCGTCTGAGCGCCCGGTTTGGGTCTCGCGTTGGGTGGTCATGCGTCGCCCAGTCCTTTTCCAAAGTAGGCCTCGCCCTCAAACCATTCAAACCCCCTGCGCACGATTTGAATTCTGTTAATTTTGCATATTAAATGAAAATTTTTGTAAGTTTGGTGCCTCCATTTACGTTTATTCCGGTAGAGTCTTTGCTGACTCTTCTTAAGTCTGGTTAAGCCGGTCTGGAGTCGGGCGGTCGCAAGGGGGCGCCGCCCGCTCCGGACCGGTCGGTTTTCCAGCGCTGGGCCCTTGCGCGATGTCCTTAATTTTGATTTCAAGCCAGGAAGGCCTGAGATGTGCCAAATTGGCACTGGAACAATGCAAAACTGGCCTAAAACCCGTCGGGTGAACGGTTCCGCTGCCGCGCGAAAGCGCGCACCGGGGGCGTTCACACTGATTGAGTTACTGGTGGTGATTGCGATTATCGCAATTCTGGCGGCATTGTTGCTGCCGGCTTTGGCCAAGGCCAAGGCGCGCGCCCAACGCCTTCAATGCGCTTCCCAACTCAAACAATTGGGCGTGGCGTTCCAAATGTTTGTCATGGATCACGATGACAAATATTGTCCCTCCGCGTATCGCACCGGCGATTACATGTACCAATTAGCCTGGGACGATTACTTGCATCGGTACATCGGCGGGGTGGATTCCGACGCCGATCTCGAGTTGGGCATTACGGATCCGACCAAGGTCCCCAAGATTCTTAAATGCCCGGCTGACCAGATCCAGGTATCGATCGCCTGGGGCCAGTTTGCGACGCGCCGATCTTATTCCATGAATTTTGCAGGGTTCGCCAATGGAGCTAATCCGATTTTGCCAGATGCGAAATTTGGAGTCGGGGTTTACATCGCCAACAACAACGGTTCCCGTCCTCTCTGGGAACCGCCGGGCTACAAAGCGAGCGTGGTGAAGGATCCCTCCGGAACTATCCTTCTGGCCGAAGTGCCGAACGGAGAGAATATGGCAGGCAATGATTGGCCGTCGTTCTGTGCAGGGCCCATTAATTCGAGCGGCAATTTTTCAGGCTTAACGGCAGATTGCTTCCAAATTGGCACTTCGACTTACAACTATGGCGCCGCCGAATATGGTTTGCACGCGTTCCGGTTCAATTACCTATTCCACGACGGCCACATTTCAACGCTTAAATATTTCGAGACGATCGGTTCGGGCACGACCAATGCCCCGCGCGGGATGTGGACCATGCTGGCCGGGGATTGAGGACGGCCTCACCATAGATTCCCCCCAGATTCGGGGCGACCGCAGATGGGGCGTACGGGATGGATTCGCCGCGGATTCGGGGCGACCGCAGATGGGACGTACGGGATGGATTCCCCGCAGATTCGGGGCAACCGCAGATGGGGCGTGCGGGATGGATTCCCGCAGATTCGGGGCGACCACAGATAGGGCGTACGGGATGCATCTGGGCTGAGCTCGGTCCGCAGTCCTTCGCCCGGTGACTTCTTTTCCTTAGAGCGTGTTTTAAAGCCTCGGCTGGGCGTGGGCACCTGGCTTTGGAGTCCCGCCTTCAGGCGGTTTTGGCGCCGGGCCGCCTAAAGGCGGGACTCCAAACCAAATTTTTAAAACACGCCCTTAGCGGCTTAGCGCCTTGGCGTGAGGCCTCCTAATTTTTCAAGAGCAGAATTGCCATCTCAATCACCCAGACAAAAAAAGCGAAACCCAACAACTGGAGCATCCAGCGGTTCACGCCGCGTTTGATCCAAGGGATAGCGCTGCAGAGGCGTTGGGGCGGTCCCCGTCTGATCAGCCAGTCAATTCGAGAGACACCTTTTCCTGCCTTGGGGGTAATCAGGCTTTCTGGAATAAAACCTTCCTGAATGAGGTAGCGAATGAAGGCCGTCCTTTGCTTAATGCCTAAGATAGCCGTGCTTCGGATGACCACGCCGGAGCTAACGACCTCGACGCGGACTAAATTGCCCGGTGTCAGGCGAAACTGATAGCATTTGGGGGCGGTCAACGCGCCCTTTTTGCCTTGGACCTTCATAGCTGGATTGCAGAGCACAACCCATGCCTTGCCTATCGGGCGCATCTTGGTAGGGACGGCGCGCTGCGCCGTCCGCGCCGCGTTAGCGGCGCAAGGCCAGGATCGCGGAATTGTGGGATGGCATACCACTTCGTTCCGGCCGCTGAACGCGGCCGGGGACATCGCAGCGCGATGTCCCTACCAAATGGTGGTTGTATTCGGATGCACCGGCGCATCCGTTCCTCCACAGTTGACAATCCCAAGCCTCAGGCGTGAACTGTAATCAACCACGATTCCATGAGCCCTATGACCTATGGATGCAACTCCTTCGGAGTTCTGCCAGACCGATGCGACCCTACCCAGGGTTGCCGCGGCTCTGCCGGTTCAATCCTGGGCTTTGCGACGGAATCCCGTTGGGATTCATCCAAGCCTTTTGGGTTCCATCGCCGTCAAAAACTGCTCTATATGGCCAGGTGCCTGCTTTTGTGGGTTCTGGTCCTTTACGGAGCGGTCCTGCATGCTTTGGCCGCGAGTTGGCTGGTCCGCGTCGAGGAACCTACCGGCCTTTACCCGCGTACCAACGAGCTTGTCGCTGTGCCCTACGCCAGGCTCGGAAGTCAGCGTGGGCCCTGGATCATTACAGATCCGCAGGGCAAAGAACTGGCCTGGCAAGCCTCGAGAGACGCTCTGCTTTTCCCGGCCACGCTCATTCCTGGCGAGCCGCCGGAATACCGAATCCGGACTTCGGCTCAAACGGCGACCAATTTCGTTAACGGGATACTTGTGCGAAAGCTCGGCTTGAATCGGGTCGAGGTTGGTAACCGATTTTTTCGTGTGCTGATCGATTTGCAGGCCGGTGCAATCATCGAGGCATACAATCTGAGCGCGCAGCCCCCGCGCGTGCTGAACCTGGTTGAAACCACACCCGAAGAGCCGGAAGCGCTCAAGGACGACATCCATGCGGCCGAAGCGATGGGCATAACCCCCGTGGCCGGGGTGCCGATGGGCAACCTGGGCTGGACCAGCCTTGGAAGCACCGGCGCTATCACCAGCGTTGAAGTGGTTGAGGAGGGGCCGTTACGCGGGAAACTGCGACTTGGCCGACCTCAGGAAACCTGGGAGCTGACCTGGGCCGCGGACAGCCGTGCGCTGGGTTGGCGCGCGCGCAACGGCTTTCGTTTTACGGCGATTTCGGCCTCGCCTTACCTGCCATTTGACCGGTGCGTCGGCGGTTCCGAGTACGAATGGCCGAATGGCCCTGATGACCTCGAGCCGCCGGATCATGAGATTCAACCGCGCCAATGGAACCATCTGCCTGGCGGGCACGTCGTGTATTACAACCACGCTGAAAACTACGGAGCCCTGGGCATTATTTCGGCGGATACAAACCTGACCTGGACGGGCATTGGTTCCCGTCGCTTTCTGGCGCGGGCACCGGAGGGGCCAACTGAAATCGGTCTGACCTTCCCTCAATGGGATGGCTCAAACACTGTGCTTCAAGCTCGGCGCGAATACCGCGTGTCACATCAGCCGTTGATTTTCGAGGTCAGCAAAGCAAACGATGACAGAGCTGGGATCCTGCGTC
>DASRFK010000144.1:0-12946 GCA_035651635.1 Verrucomicrobiia bacterium
GTAAGGCAGACACAGAATATTCGAGGCAATTCCACCGCGGTCTTGCGTCGATTGAACGGAGCGCTGGATTCTGCGGAATTCGGTGCCGCCCCCGACAAAGCAAAAAACGACGCCCGGGGTGCCGGCTAAGGCCTCGGCTGCGAGGAGAACCGTTTCGAGTGGGTGGCAGGGACTGTGATTTCCAGAATACATAATTACAAACTTACCTTCCAAGCCGTGTTGCCGACGAAAGCGACGACGGCCGACAGGATCAAATCCGACAATGGGCTGATGAGACCAGGGCGGGATAATAGAGAGGGCTTCGGGGCGCACGCCCTTGGCCAGGACGCGCTCGCGCATGAAGCGGTCGAGCACAATCACGCAGTCGGCACTGCGCAGAGTGCGGCGGGCGGCACGCTCCAACAGGAGGGCGGTGAGCGAACCGACGCGCAGCCAACCCGCGGCGATGGCTTCATCGGGATTGAGATCCAGGGTCCAGTGCACAAACCGGGCGCCATGCAATCGGGCCAGGCACGAGCCGGCCAGGCCAATCAGTGGCGGAGAGGTGAGGGCGACGACCAGATCGACCCGCGGCAGGGTGAACGCCCGAAGCGAAGCGAGAGCCAGCAGACCCAGCAGGTCTAAAATTCGACCCCACTTTGAATCCTTGCCAAAACCAGTCGAGCAAACGCGGATGACGCGCACGCCATGCCAGCACTCCTGTGGCTTGAAAAGCGTGGCGGGGTCATCGCAAGCCCGGCGGGCGCACAGGACGGTGACCTGGTGGCCGCGCTGGACCAGAGCCAAAGCCACGTCGGCCAAGTGTTGCGCCGAGGACACGACGTCGGGATAAAAGCTCTGGTTGAGGAAGAGGATTTTCAACGGTCAACCTCGACAATCTTGTCCAGGAGCGCTTGTAAAGCGGTGATGGCTTCCTGCTCCGTGAGGGCGCCCCAGATCGCCACTTCCAACGAGCGTTGGCCGGAGTTGCGTTGGCCGGCCAAAATGGCGAACAGGCGTTGGCGATAAGTTAAATCTTCCGAGTTAAAGTCGCGGTGAGCCGCTCGATCTTCCCAGAGGCAGTAGAACACGCGCAAGGGCCCGCCATCGCTATGGGCTGCATAAGAACGAAAGGGTAACTCAAGTTCGCGGACAGAAATGGAGAGCAGAGTGGACTGGGCGGCCGGCTGGAGACCCGAGGCCGACAGGCAATCGGCAGGGGTATGATTGCGTGCGAGGCGCGCGGCGGTGCGGGCGGGGTTCCATTGCAAGAAGATGGCCTGCCATGGAAGCCCGCGCTCGTCGGTCCAGGCAGCATTGATGGCCCGATCGAATCGCAGGATTCGCCTTGAAGCCATCGAGAAGGGCAATTCGCGGTAGGCGGTTTGGTCGCGGGGCGGGACAATGTGCCAGGTTACGGGGGCAGGCAAATGGCGCTCGCGGCTGCCATACCAAGCATTCGTGCCGAACTCCACGATGGCAATCCAAACCAGCGCCACTACCGGAAAAAGAGCGGTACGGGCGAACCGGTCCGAGGAGAACCAGCGACAAGGCGCCGTTGGCGCTCCAGCCGCCTTTTGCCGGGTACTGAATGGATCGGAACAACGCGAGGACCGAAGGCGCGTCGCGGCGAGCCACATCGCCAGGAAACAGGCGGTCAGGATGAGCGTGCCCGCGGCGTCGTGCCAGCCCGGCAAGGCCGTTGGACCTTTTGTTGCGGCGAGCACAGTCAGCAAAATTGTTCGCGCCAGATTGCCGAGCAAGGCCAGGCCGACGGCGGCTCCCAAGCAGAGGCTGCGGGCAGCCCACGTCAGCGAATAGACTTGCCCTACAAACAGGGCGACCATCAACGAAGCCTGCAGCGATCGAATGCCGCTGCAGGCGTCCTCGATCCCCACCAGGCCCGAACCAAGCTCGATGACATTTCCACGGGGCACGGCGGGAATACCGATCCAACCGAGTACCTCGGCGGTGGCCGCCACAACGGTGTTAGTGAGGAAATGGATCGTGGGAGCCTCGAGGAGCGTCGGCCAGGGAACCGCAGTTAAGAAGAAAAGTATTGGAAAGACCGGAACCGAAGCGGGCATCAATAGTTTCCACGTCAAGAGCGTTAGCCCCGTCACCTCGAGAGCCAACAGCCAACTCACCAGGCGCCAGTCCGGGTTAGCCTCTTGAGCCAAACGAGTCAGGCCATAAGCGAATAAAATCACGGCGGCCAGGCAAACGAGCCGGCGCGGGAAATGGATTTGGGGAAGCAGGCGGGAGTGTGACCGGTTGTTGCGAAGATCGAAGAAGAGCAACAGCACGCAAAGCGGGGGCACCGCCCAGCCGTAGGTGTATTGCGGGTTAAGCGACCATTCGACCGAGAGCTGACGGATCAATCCCAGCCAAAGAATGGCGAGAGGCGCCAGCCACAAGAAGAGGTTCAGATGGGTGGCTCTTGGAGCATGTTTTAAAACCCGGCTGGGTCGCGGCCGGCTGGTTTGGAGTCCCGCCTCTAGGCGGTTCGGCCCTGGGCCGCCTGAAGGCGGGACTCCAAACCGAATTCTAAAACACGCTCTGAGGTTCACTGACGGCTCCGTTCGTAGCGCTGGCATGCTTGCCTGCTGTACCGCAGCTGTACCGCCGACTTTTAGTCTGCTTCGGCGTGGCTGCTTGCGCGCGGGCAAATCTCAACGCGTTCCCGCAAGGGACACGAAGCCGACTAAAAGTCGGCGGTACAGCAGACTAAAAGTCTGCGCTACGAACTGCGGCGCGACGGGTGGTTTTCAGCCTAAGTTCGCGGGTTTTCAGGGCGCTGAGCATTTCGTAGGTGGCCAGCAACCGGCATAAAGCATAACCTTCATATCCATCGAGGAATCCGCGCTGCAAAATGTAGCTGTAGAGGAATCGCAAGGTTGGTCGAAAGGGGAACCGGCGCGACCAGAGCTTCAACCGGCGTTTATGCGCGAGGAACGGGGCGATTTGGGAGTGGTCATTGAAAGCCTCTGCTTGCGCAAAGGCGGGCACGATGAACCTCGGCGTAACGGCGTCTCGGGAGGGCGCCGGCAATCCTCGGAACCATTCCCAGTGGCGCTCTGCCGGGACGCCGCTACGGGGAGCTTTCCGGCAGGTCTCGAGCTGGGCCTCCCAATTGGAGTATCGATTATGCTTTTCGACCCAGGTGAAGATATCGGGATAGGCCAGGTGAAGCATGTCTTTATGGAGGAAGGCGGAGCGGCCATTGAGAATCACATGCTCGTGAACTTCGTTGTCACCAGAACGGGTCTCACTTTCGCACATGATCTCATAGCGTCCGCGAACATGGCGGAACAGTCGCAGATTCCAGCTTGGATAATACCCGCAATGGCGGATCCATTTCCCCATGAACAGGAATCGGCGGTTCAGGAAATAACCATCGGCGGAGGGATTGGCGAGCGCGCTGGTGATTTCGGCAGCTAAAGCAGGAGTAACTCGTTCATCGGCGTCGAGGATCAAGACCCATTCATTTCGCCAGGGAATGTTTTCCAAAGCCCAGTTCTTTTTTTTGGGCAAGCGCCCGTTCCAATTGAACTGGACCACTTGCGCGCCAAGTTGCGTCGCGATTTGCGGGGTGCCGTCGGCCGAACCAGAATCGACAACAACGATTTCACGGACCCAGCGGACGGAGGCGAGACAATCGGCAATATTCGCCGCCTCATTGAGAGTGGGTATAAGGACGGAAAGCATGTTTAAGGGAAGATCTCCGTAGGCAATGCGGCGCGGAGTTCTCGATGTCCGATTATTCTGGCCGGGTTACCCGCCACGACGTTCCAATCGGCCACGCGCCCGGTCACAACGGCGCGAGCTGCGATGACAGCGCCAGTGCCCACCTGGGCGCCCGGCCCAATGAAAGCATCGGCACAGATCCAGACCTGGTCGGCGATGGTAATCGGTTGTTTGATCAAGGGCAAATCGGCGCGCGTGTGATCGTGTGTTCCGGCGCAGAGGTGAGCGCCGTGCGAAATGGTGACCTTTCGGCCGAGAAAGATCGGCCCGGGATTGTAAATTCTCACGTCCTGGCCCAAGGCAGTCCAGGGGCCAACCTTCAGGTTCCAGGGAAAAAGAATGCGGGTGGAAGGATCGACGCGGACCTGAGCGCCCACAGTTGCTCCGAAAAGGCGCAAAATAAGGTTCCGCCAGGCGAAGCAGGGCCGGGGGCTGAGGCGGACCAGCCAGTTGCCAAGGCACCACAAGGCACGCCTGGCTAATTCGGCGCGGGAATACTTGCGGGCCTGGCGGTTGGCCTGGATGTCGAGTTCGGCTGAGACTTCGAGCATTGATCTCATCAGTTTTTAACGACGCAGCCGGGTTCCGGACCTGAATCCAAAAGCCATTGGTAAACGGCTTTTAAGTCGGCGGCGACCGCGGGCCAAGAGAAGCGGCATGCGACCAGAGAGCGGCCGCGCTGGCCCATTCGTTCGAGGGTCGAATCGGGAGTGCTGAACAGCTCGGCCAGGGTGGTCGCCAGGGAATCCTTGCGCGGCTGGAGGAGAGTGGCCGCACCGCAGGTAAATCCCTCGGGCAGGTTGCAGTGCGCGGAGATAAGAACCGGCTTAGCGAAAGCCCATGCTTCGAGCACGGCCATGGGAAGACCCTCGCTGAAAGAGGGCAGAATGAAGGCACGGCATCGTGCCAGCCAGCGCTGTTTGGCGGCGCCAAATTGAGGACCGGCGAAGATAACACTAGTCTGCGGCCTGACCCGCTCTCCCGGACCAATCCACTCGAGGTTCAAACGAGTCGCCAGGCTTTTGAGCAGCTGCTCGTGGCCGTTCTGGTCCCAACCGGCGATGGCCAGGAGCCAGGGGGTATGTCGCTGGGTGATTTGGGCCCAGGCTTGCAACAAAGCAACGAGACCCTTTTTGGGATGAATTCGTCCAAGATAGAGGAGGATTTTGCGTTGGCGCAACGCACTGCCGAACGGGTCTTCTGGCGAACTGGCTACCGGCTGGGTGTCAAGCAGGGGCAAATCAACACCATTGGGAACGACGCAAACGGGATTGGATAGGCCAAGCGCGCGGATGGAGTTTAACTCGGCCTCACATAGCGCACGGATGCAGGCGGCGGATTGGAGGTGAGCTCGTTCGTACGCGAGCCAGGCGAGGCGTTTTTTTAAGCGGCAATGGCCCAGAGCCCAGCCATCGAGCATTCCGTGGGTGGAGACGAGGTACGGGCGGCGGGTGCGGCGATGCCAGAGCAACGCGGCAATCGAGGAGAACTGCCACAAACCGTGAATGTGCAGAAGCTCGGGATCCAAGCGGCTGAGTTGCGGGAGCATAGCCGGTGCGTAGTTCAGAGAGCGCGGCCCAAGGCGGCATAAGGGGTACAGTGGCACGGGCCGCCAGGCGGCGGAATCATCCCGGGTAAACTCGTCCTCGACCCCGAGCACGCTCACGCGGATCGATCGGGCCATCTCAATAGCCGGCAGGATAGTGCCGTTGGCATCGAGCAGGCCGGTAGTCATAAGTTCCTGGTGCAAACGCCGGACGCTCTCGAATAATCCTCCGGCCCGGCGTGAAACTGAGCCGACGAGCGAAACAGTATTCATGTTTGGAGCAGACCGCGGAGGAAAATGCTTGGGGCAAACCCGCGGCACACCGGGAGATGGTTGAGCGCGACTTCGGCGGCGCGGTGGAAGCCTTGCTGGAACCGAGCTGGCCCCCAAGCTGAAATCAACCGACGTCCGGCGGCGCCCAGCCGGCGGCACTCGGGTTGAGAATTTGAGAGCCGCAGCAGCAGAGTCACTAGCGAGTGCGCATTCGTGGGATCAAAGGTGAAGCCGTTGCTGCCCTGGCGCACGAGATCGCCGGAACAACCGCAACGATCTGAAACCAGGACGGGCAGTGCGGAGGCCATCGCCTCATTCACCACGAGTCCCCACGGTTCGGATGTGCTGGCGTGAACGAAAGCATCGGCCAGGGCGTAATAGATTGGCAATTCAGCATATTGCTTGAAACCGGGCAGCAACACGCAACGCTCAAGATTCAGATCGGCGATCTGCTTTTCCAACTCGGGCCGCCCCGCGCCATCGCCGAGCACGACCAAAGACCGGGGTTCGGTCTGAGCGCTTCGCGAGTGGGCGCACGGGAGGCTGCGGTGGGCGCGGCGGTAAAGGGCATAGGCGCCGATCAGCCAGCAAAGGTTTTTGCTTTTTATGAAGCGGGCCGAGGCGAGGAAATAATGGCCGGGCACGAGGAATTGCTTCCTGAATTCCTCGCTGCGGGCGCGGATTTCTTCCGTCCGGCGGATAAAGTAATCGTTATCGATGACATCGTACCCGGGAAAAATCCGATGCGAGGCCATGCCGAGGCTGGTGAGGTATTCGGTGTGCGGTGCACCTCCCACGAGGGCGGCGGAACACATTTTGAGCAGGAGGGATTTCAGCCATTCTTTCCAGGGCCGTCGTGGCAGATCGGCCCGAGTCGATTCGGACATGATAACTGAGGGGATCTTGCTCTGGGCGCACCAGTGCAGCGCAGCCAAAGAGCAACGACTGGACCAGCCCGGGACGAAAACACAATCCGGGGCGAAACTTACCAGAGCGGTGGTCAAGCGAAGAATCAAGGGATGCTGGCCAGGGGAGCTGACAAGGTCGTCAGGCCTTTCGAGAGTCTGCACCTCGAAAGCTTCGGAAAGTGCTGCCGGTTCCCACAAATATTCCCTGCTGCGTCGACGGACTTGCAGGGCGAGCAGAGTGCAGACCTGACTGGCAGCGCGGAGGCGGGCGAGGTGATAGGGCCCAAAATTGTCAAAAAGAACGGCGATTTTCACACGGTTCGGCGGGCGGAACGATGAAGTTCAATCACGGACGCACACGGAAGAACACTGAGGATGGCGTGGCATCAGCTCGGCTCTCTGAGCGCGCACCTTCAGGTCAGAGCATTAGACTTTGCTCAGATGCTGCATCATGTGGGCTAAAAGCGGGGGGCATAACTTGGCCCGTGGGCAGAGGGACACCCCATAGGAAGAAAGAAAGCAGCGGCGAGGTTGTTAGCAGAAACCGATAAAAGTGCATAAAGAGAAGAAAGTGAGAAAGTTATGATTGGAATGGCGTTAGCAGTACCGATGTTTGCCGCAGCGGGTTATTCGCTGCTGTATCTCCTGTTGGGAGGCGGTTTGGGCGGAGCGATACTGATTTTCATTGTAGCCAAGGCACTGGGGAAGTGAGGTGGATGCGCCGGCGCGGGAGGCCGCTTTGGAGAGGGGCGGCGCCCGCGCCGGTAAGCCGTGGTGGGAATGGACATATCGAACTTTGAGGTCGGCCGAGCATACCAGGCGGCCAGCCCGAGAAAAATTACGCTGTAGAGAAAGCCGGGGAGAAAATCCAGAGTCCAATGAGTCACGGCGCGCATGGCTGAGGTGCAACTCTGCATGTATAGTAACTGGGCGAAGAGAGCCGTCGAAGGGGCTGTTGCACGCCACAGAAAACGAAAGCCAAGCCCGAGCGCCGCAAAGAAGAGGCAACCACAATAGCCGAACTGCTGGAAAGAATCGCCCATTCCGGTCACGGTCGAGCCGGCGGGGTTAACATAACCCATGGCGGCCAATTCGCGTTCGAGCCCCTCCCGAGGCCGTTCGATCATTAACATTTCCTTGAACTTCGGCCCGAGGATTTGCGCCGGGATATACCGGAAGACGAGGTGATTCCAATAGCCCGCGCCGAGCTCGTACTCTCCACTGCGGCCCGTCGCTTCAATGAGCATCGCGGCATTGCGCAGTTCCAGGACGGATTCGCCAGTAAGAAAATCGCGGAAATTGCCAATCCAATCGACTTGACGCACGGCGTCCCAGTCCTGGTCCAGCTGATAGCGCCGGTAAGTGGCGGTAGCAGGAATTGCGAGCATGGCCAGACCCATGCACGTGGCGATTAACCAGCACGAAGGCCGCAAACGCAGTTGAAAGTACAGGGTCAAGCCGACGATCATGGCAAAAAGCGCGGCCGGCTCGCGGCGGCCAAAAATCACACTCTGGATTGGCACCAATGAAGCCAGGATGGTTGCCGCCAGGGAAAACGAAGTCGGCTGGCGCAATGCGACCATGAAGCAGATGGCGAAGCCGGGATAACAAAGTTGTTGGAAGAACGCATAAATGGTTGCGGGGCCGGTCCAACCGCCCAACTCACTGGTCTGGACTTCAATGCGAGCGAGAACAAAACTGAACACGAAGCCGCAACCAACAAAGACCAACCCGGCGAGCAAAAGTTTGTCCTGGTTGATTGCGCCAGTCGCGGCCCGAGATTGGTTTTGGTTCAAGGTCCGTGACCTGCGATACCCAACGAGGCACGCGCCCAGGCAGAGACAAGTCATGCCCATCACGCGCCGCACGGCTTCTTCCGGAGCGGCGCCTGGAAATCGGAGCAAGGACACAGCTTGCGGCAGAATAAAGACGGCAAAGACCGCAGCCATGAAGTGAGGATACTCATAGATCTTCTCCGGACGCGAAAGCACACTTGCCAGTCCTCCAATCACCAGGATCAGGAACGCCCAAAAGAAGAGATTGGTCACGGGGAGAGCCTCCGTTCGATTTCATGCCTGCACGGGGAGAGCGCCGCTGGAAATGATTTCGAGGATGGGCTGGAGGCGCAAGACTCAAACATCGCATGGTAACCAGGAGCCAGAACCGGCCAGCTGAACCGATCACGCACCGATTGCCATCGGGAATAGGCCTCGAAGGGTTTGAATTCCTTGCCAAGTTCCACCTTAAGCGAGTGGGCTAACGCGCCGGGTTGGGTCAAATCAGCCAAAATCCCATGCCGCCCCAGGACGTATTGTGTCACAGGATTGTTATGCGCAATTGCCGGCAGCCCACACATCAGGGCCTCGAGGTACACGCGGCCAAATCCCTCGGTGAGCGACGCCAGCACAAAACAATTGGCAGTCTGAAAGTACTCGAAAACGCCAGCGTAAGGGACAGACTTTGCCGAGAAGCCATCCGGGCCAAGAAGTCCGGAAGCGAGCTGAAGGATCTCGCCGGAGCTGGAATCCATTGCGCCAAGGAGTTGCAGAAAGGGACGCGGCCGGGGTAGGCGGGCCACTTCCTCAATTACATAATGCATGCGTTTATGCGCACGGCCGATCCAACCGACGCTCAGAATGACTTTGCGGTCGAGGGGCAATCGGAGTTGCCGGCGCAGAGCGTCCCGCGCCTCCGTCGAGAGCTTGGGCGGCGGAGCAAGGTTGATTCCGTAAGGCATCAGGAAGTGCTTCGCAGCGGGTTCGCCCGCAGATAGCGCCTCGTGGTAATAGCACGGGGCGACCTGGTGGACACGGTCGGTGCGGATGAAAGGGGGATGAACGGGCCCGCCATTGGAAAAAAGCAAACAGTACGGAATGCCGATCCAGCGGCGCAACCGGAACAAGAGAAAACCCAGATTGGCATCGCTGTAGAAAATGACCTGGGGACAGAACCGGCGAATGTGGGCGCTCACCGAAAAAACAGAACTCCACTGTTCGAGGACATAGGAGTTGCGCCTCGCGAGCACGCCCAGCAAATGCGCGAGTGAGCCGGTTCTGGACAGGCATCGCAGGACCCGTTCGTCGTCCGAATTCGCCCCGGTCCCCTTGAGCAGGAGCAACTCCAGGCCGGCAGAGTGTTTCAGTCCGTCAAAAGCTTCGCGGAAAAAGCTCTCGATGCCGCGGTTCATGATCCCCACACCGCTGCAGACCAAGAGCACTCGGGTGACCGTTTTGTCCGCGTCAGCCATGCGGTTTCATCCACAACCAGCTCATCCGAACGGGGCGCCACTCGCTGACCGCCCAGTCGAGATAAGATTTCGGCAACATGGCGGTGCCGATGCTCTGGAACGGAAATTCCGCGCCCAGTCGCGGTTCCTGCCAGATCTGCTGCACCAGGTGAGTGGCAGCGAAACGCGCCTGCAACAACTCGGTAATGCCTGGATGAATAAAATCGTGCGTCTCTACGAGCAACCACGCGCTCTTCAGGCCCGGAACTGCTTTAGGATCGAGCAGAAAACCCTCGTCGCCCTCAACGTCACAGAGAACAAATGGGCCTTTACCGTTGTGCGGGCTGGGTTCCAAGCCACCCTGCAAGGCCGGTTCTAAATCCGCTGGGCTGCAGTGGCCGCGGACGTCAACCCGATCATGGACCCCGTTCAGCCAGCACATCCGCTCGAGCGCAATCCGGCCGGCTGGATTCTGCTCGAAGGCGATGACCCGAGCTTGCGGGTTTCGACGCGCCAACCCGACCGCGTAGTAGCCCTCGGCGGCGCCAATATCGACGATGAGTTTTGGGCGCTCGGAACAGACCGCTTCAACGACGGTGGTCAGTTCCCGCTCGTAGCAGCCCAATAACTTCGGCAGGTACGCGCTGCCGATCGCACCGGCGGAATAGTGCATCGAAGCAAAGGGGCCGCATCTGACGCGATCGGAGGTGCGCCGGCGCACCAACTGCGTCAGATAACCAATCGGCCGGTAGCGCTCCGGCACGACGCGCCGCAGGAGCGCCGCGATAGTTGCGGTTTTAGTGATTTAGCCCTCCGTCGCAGGTTCCGGAAGCAGGGCAGCCAGTTCCTGATTGAGCCTGGTTCGCAGTTGCGGGGGAAGCCGATGCGGGTAGCACCGGTCCGAGTAACCTGCCCGGAGCTTATCGAGCAGGGGAAGGCAGCAGGCATGGCATAGGCGCTGGAGTGCGCGCTTGGGCATCCCAGCCAGGTGTTCCCTCGACTGCGGGTCTGGCAGTTCGGCGCCAGGTTCCCAATATTGAAGTCCGCCAGCGTGATCCGGGTAAATGAACTGCCGCCAGTCGGTGGCATTCCAGTGTTGCGCGCAAGTGTTATCCGGCTCGGCCATCATCATGGCCCGAACACAACACCGACGCTGCAACTGCGCTGGGTCGCGGTGCGGATAATGCCGGATGGGTAAACGCTCCACGGCCGTGTATCCGCCGTTAAAGGGGAACGAGACGTTCTCGGGCCAGCGCATGCTTTGCCGGTAGCGGCACAGGCGCGGTTCAGTGTAGGAGCTGATGGTGTACGAGCGACGGCGTTCGCTAATGGGCCGTTTTCGATCCAACATGGTTTCTTTGCCCGAGCACCAGGCGTCTGCCTCGGATCTGGTAAGATGGAAATCGTAGTACTGGTGGAAAGCCACTGTTTCATGGGGACGCATATGTGCCCGTACGAAATCGCGAGGATTCACATGATGAAACTCGTCGGCGTCCACGCGTAAAAACCAATCGCCTTCGAGCATATAGCGGCGGGCCTGATGAAAAAGCCAGGCCCGCACGCGTTTGTCGGAAAAAAACACCGGGTCCCGGCGAAGGGGAAGCACACGGCAATCTTTGGTGGCGAACTGGCAGACCAGCTCCCAGGTTTGGTCACAGCTTCCAGTATCAAAGACATACACCGCGTCGGCCCAAGTCACCAGATGAGCCAACGATTGCTGAATGATGTCAGCCTCATCCCGCACGGGGAGCAAAGCGTGGAATTTCATCGGATGGACGAGTTCGGGTGAGTCCCAAATGGAACGCCGGAAGCATTCCCAGGTGTTTGTCTGCCGGCCTGAGCGTTAACAACCTCGGCCCAACCACGCCTCATTGGGAACTCTCTTTGCAACTGTTCGACTGAATAGATCGGTTTGCGCGGGAGTCGCATCCACCTGTAATAAGTGGCCCACGGAATCGCTTGACGTTGCTGGGAGCACTTGCCAATTCCTTTGAATGCGGCAAACCACCAGAACGGTTCACGCCATACCCAACTGAACCCTTTCGAAAAGGCGTAGCTGAATTGCCGTGCGATTCGGTATCCGGAAACCAAAGGCACCCATGGCCACGGGCACCGCAACCACACGCTCCACAATTCGTTGCGGGCATTGAGCTGATGCCGGCGAGGCAAGTCGCGTGCCTTGGGAGATTCCCGGTGCTCCACGACCAAAGAAGGTTCGAACCAGACGGCCGCTCCGGCAGCGTAACTCTGTAACGCATAGTCCGGCTCTTCGTACATATGCTCGAAAAAGCCGCAGAAGCCGCCGACCGCCAAATAAGGTTTGCGCCGCATGGCCGCGGCACAATTCGCGTAGGCCGAAACGTAACGCCCGCAGTTTGCCGCGGTTCGATCACGTCCAGCGAACATTCCTCCAAGGCGCTGTTCAGGAAACGTGATTACGGCCGCCTCGGGGTGTTGACTAAATTGGCAGCCAAGTTGCTGAAGGAAATCGGCGGCAATCGGGCAACTGTCGTCGTCAAGGCTCACCACAATATCCGACTTCGCAAACCGCAAGAGTTGGTCACGCGAATGCACCGAGCCTTTAGTCACGGGGTTTTGCAGCACAACAAACTGCGGGAACCGGGTCCGAAGCATTTCAACCGTATTATCCTGGCAGCCATCTACACAGATGAGAACCTCGTCGGGAAGCGGCCGCAGGTTGATTAGGCTGGCGCAAGTGCTTTCCAGGTCCGCCCGCCGGTTCCTGGTGGGAATCATGATGGCGAAGGTCATTCCAGGATTTGCAACGCCGCAATAAGGCGTTGGCCATAATGTTCCAAAGTGAACTCTCTTGCTCGTGCCCGGGCCGCCCTGCTCATCTGCGTCCGGAATTGGCGGTTCTTCACGACTCGCTCGAGCGCGTCCGCCAGGGCACGCGCATCCCGCTCCGGGACAATGAAACCTTCGCATCCATGGCGCACAGCTGAGCCGGAAGCAGCTGTTGTGATGACCGGCAAGCCGGTTCCCAAGGCTTGGTAGGTCGCTTCGGCGGATCCTTCCGCAAGGCTCGGGAGCACAAACAAGTCAGCTTTTAAGAATTCCTGTTGCACCGCATTGCGGGCAATTCGGCCAAGAAATCTCAAGTCCCGGCACATAGCCTGGGCTGAAGCGGCCAAATCAACATCACCGGCGACATAGATTTCACAAGGGCGCGCCCCTGCGCGCAGTCGCGTAGCAGCCATGGCCAAATAATGAATGCCTTTGCGCAAGCCGGCGGTGCCAACAAAC
>DASRFK010000145.1:0-5503 GCA_035651635.1 Verrucomicrobiia bacterium
CCGCAATTCCGTTCGCCAGGTCGTGCAGCAAAGCGGTGACGGCCGGCCCCCAATCAATCACCGTTGGTTTCGTCGATTCATCAAGAGTCACCTGGTAAGCGTCTGGCAATTCCTGGGTACTCAGAGCAAACTCCAACCGCATGGCGGCCTGACCTTCGAAGCGTCCCACCTGACATAATCCGGCGAGCGAAGCTACGGCGTCGAAGAGCCGCCCAACACTCGAAGTGAGCGGCGAATTTATTTTTCGTTCGAGCATGGCTCGGAGCGTGGCGCGCTCGACGGATGAAAACGCGGCCAGCGGCCCCAGTTCCGCTTTTTCGAACACTTCCGGTCCGAGCGCCTCGAAGAGCACCCCCACGGCCGAGCGTCTGGGCTCGCGCACCGCCTGCTCGGCTCCTGGCAAACGGAATTGACGCAAGTGCGCCACCCGATCGAAACCCGTTTCATGGATCCGAAAGAACTCTCCACCCCACACAGTGTTATCCAGGCCGTATCCAGTTCCATCCCAGGATACACCCAGAGCGGGAGGTTCCAATTGATTCTCGGCCATACACGCCAGGACATGTGCCACGTGATGCTGCACCGTCCGGCAGGGCATACCGGCATTTCGGGCATATTCACTCGACAGATAATCCGGGTGGGAATCGCTGACGATGAGCGTCGCTGGCGCAGCAAACAGTCTTTGAAAGTCGGTGATCACTCGTTTAAACGCGTCATGCGCCTGAACTGTCTCCAGGTCACCGATATGTTGGCTCACAAAAATTTGCGGTCCAATCGCCAGAGCCACCGCATTCTTCAGATGCGCGCCGACGGCCAAAACCGTGGGCGGTCCAATTGCCGAGTCCGGAAGGCGGAGTCCGGAGTTGAGCGGTGCTGCCGCATCGACCTGGATTGGTTGCCTTGATGCCTCATTCCGCACTCCGCCTTCCGCACTCCGCACTTCCCCCGCACTCCGCACTTGAAAGGGAAGCGGTGCGTAGCCGCGCGCGCGGCGCAATACCTGTTCGTGCCTCGCCACTACCCGAGCGATGGAATCGTCAACGTGCCGTCGAATCGCCCGGTTATGCACCAGGAAAAAGTCCGCCACACCGTTCAGCCGTTCCAAAGCCTCACGTTCGTCGGTGCAGATTGGTTCGTCGCTGAGGTTTCCGCTCGTGGCGACCACCGGACCTTCGATGAAAGACAACAGCAGATGGTGCAATGGCGTGTAGGGCAGCATTAGCCCCAGATACGGATTGGCTGGCGCCACGCTTGGTGAGACAGCGGAACCTTCAGCGGCAGGCGACCGGCGCAACAGCACGATGGGCGCCTCGGGCGAGCGCAACAACCGCTCTTCCATTGCCGATACCTCGCAGATCGCATGCAGGGCCTCCAGTGAACGGCACATGACCGCGAAGGGCTTTTCTTCGCGATGCTTTCTCTCACGCAACCTTTGAACGGCTTGGTCATCGCCGGCCGAGGTCATGAGATGAAATCCTCCCAGGCCTTTCACGGCTACAATCCGGCCGGCTGAAATAGCCTCGGCAGCCAAGATAAGAACGTTTCGTGAATGATCACCCGGTGCCAGGGCGTGGCCCCCATTGTCCCAGAGTTCCAACTGTGGGCCGCAAGTCGGACAAGCATTGGGCTGGGCGTGAAATCGGCGATTGGCCGGGTCCTCGTATTCGGCCTGACAAGCAGCACACATAAGGAACCGGCGCATCGAGGTATTCGCCCGGTCGTACGGCAGGGCATCGATGATGCTGAAGCGCGGTCCGCAGCTGGTGCAGTTGGTGAAAGGATAGAAGTACCGTCGGTTCTGCGGATCGAAAATCTCAGCCCGGCATTCGGGACACGTCGCGATGTCCGCCATTACGATGGCAGTGGCATCCCCGCCAGGGTCGCTTTCGCGAATCGAAAAGTCAGCATAGCCTTTGGCGTCGAGCCAAACAGATTCGAGACTTTGGATGAAGCTTCTTGGAGGCTTGTCCCGCTCGAGCCGGTTTCTGAAAGAATCTATGCTGACCCTCGGGCCTTCGACCTCGAGGAATACCCCCTGTGCGGAATTATTGACCCAACCCGTTAGTCCCAACTCCTGCGCCAGGCGAAAAACGAATGGGCGAAAACCAACCCCCTGGACGGCGCCGCGGACGGTCACTTTGAGGCGATGAAGGCCCGGCGCCAGCTCAGGGGAACCGCTCACAAGCTAGGGGACCCAGCGGGCGCGGTAGAATCGCGGAGATGCCCCCTGCGCTGCAGTGTCCACGTAATCGAAGGAACCGCCGGACGTGATGTTGGTCTTTACTGGCTGCCACCCGGTGAGGCTGCTGGAAGCCTCCACGGCAAAACTGTTGGCGTCCCGGCCGGTCAACCGCAGTGTCGCTGCGCCATTGATGAGCCCCAGCAGGTTTAAATCAGGCGGCGGCACGCTGCCGCTTACCTGGTAATCGTCGAAGAGCATGAAATTGTCCCCTGGCAGATCCGGGTCATAGATGGCCCAGGCCGCGTCGAAGTCACCCAGGTTTAAGGATGCTCCATTGGTTGTGATCGGCTGATTTGTTGCGACGAGCGCCCCATTGAAAACAGCGCTCCAGCGATTGGCGTCGAAGTCCAACGCCATGCTCAGGCCATAGATGACATCATTTGTGAACTTCAGGCCCGACCACATTCGGTTGGTCGCGCCGCCGAGATGGTAATAGAGCTTCAACTCGTAATTATCGAAATCCAACGTGAAGAGTTCCTGCCCGTGCTGATCGTAGGCCGCCCAATAGAAATCGTCCCAGTTCGTGTTGCTGGAATTCTCGATCATCATCGTGACGCTCAGTTGAGCCTGGCTCACGTTCTTGTCCAGCGGCGGATAGACGAATACGCCGGTGTCACCGTTAGTAGGCGGCGAAAAGCCGACATAGGCCTGCTGGCCTTTGCCGGGAAACCAGCCGCTCACCACCCCATTCCCGCCCCCGCTTTGGCCCGTCCAAAGTTGTTGCCCGGAAAGATCAAGGTTTGTGTGGTAGCCTTCGCTGGCCTCAAATCCCGTGTGATACAGAACGACGCTAAATCCGGACTGAACTCCGAGAAGCAGAAAAACAAGGGACCAGACAACCAGGATCGGCATCGGGGGAGCGTTTCTTCGAGACCGCATAGGACAGACATTGCATCGCTGGACGCTCGCGTCTAGATCGGCTGTACACGTCAAGGACGACTTGTCTGGCCAGCAGCGAGTCATCTGGACCTCCAAACCCCTACCAACCCACCCAGGCCACATACCATTAACGCAATCACCGCCAGGGCTCCGCTTTGGCTGTGTTGCGGCAGCAGATGCAGCGCTGCGGCCCCGACTGCCGGCCCGGCACAGTTGCCCAGGCCGATCACCGCTTCGTGAATCCCGCCGTGTTCACCTTTGGTGTCGCTCCGGTCCATGGAATAGAACAGAGACGAATAGTAAATCAGCCCGACCGCGGTGCCAAACACCAATTGCGAGAGGATCAAAACCGCCACGCTCGGGGCCAAAACAACCGCGGCAAACGAGCCGACCAGGCCAAGATAAGCCAGCAGCAGCCAGCGGAACCGATAATGCCACTGCGTCCAGCGCCAGAGCAGCGCAAAGGCGCCCAGCCTGGCAAAGCACCAAGCCGAACAACAAAAACCCGCCGCCATCGTCGAGAGTTCCAGTCGCCGTGCCACGCCTGGCACCACCGCGATCAGCGTGTTAATCGCAATATAAGCAAAAGGGTTGGCCAGCCAGGCCATCCGTAGAAACCTCTTCGCTTTGGGAAACGCGTCAGCCTCGCGGGGCGGGCTTGGCTCGACCGCCGGTAGAACTGTCGTTGCGGCAACCCGTGGCACCCTGGCTTTGGATTCCAACCATACGGTGAGTCCAAGCTGGCTCAGGTGCACGGCCATGGGCACGTAAAAAAGACTGGCCAGTCCGAGTTTCTCCAGCATGGCGCCACCGCAAAAATTTGCCAGGGCGGCCGTGGCGGCCCAGACCACGTTGTAAATGCCCACCATGTGCTGCAACCCGCAGCGGCTTTCACCCTCGCTTACCAACGCTTCGAGTGTGGGCCAGGTAAACGACATCCCGACGACGTTCAGGACCATGGCGCCGACATGGCCTGAAGCCGAACGCACCATCAGGCCCAAGCCCAAAGCCGCAACCATGATTCCGAACCCGGTCTTTAGCGCCGTAAAATAGCCGTAGCGTTGGGCGAACCTGCCGGCGAACCAGGCCATCAAGGCGTAGGTGGCCCCGTTCAGCGCCGCGAGCATGAGGTTGGCCTGGTTGCCAAACCCATACGCCTGTTGCATGTAGAAATAGAGGTAATAGAAGAAATAAACCGTCGCAAAAGAGTTTAACCCCTCAAGTATGAAGTACCCGACTTTGAGCCGACGCGAAAACATGCCTGGTTCCGTTTGTTCCGATTAAAATCGGCTGCCAGCCTGCGTACTTCGACTCCCCTTGGCAATCGGCAAGTGGCCGCACGCGCACCGGATGCGGCGCGCGGTACCGATCGATGCTGTAGCGGTTTGAAGATCCTTGCCCAGAAACTTAGTTGCCTTGGCCTCCCCGCGGTCGACTCCCTCCAGCACCTTCCGTTTCGTTCTAATTCGTGGAATTGGTGTCCACTCCCTCAACCGCACGAAAGACGCAGTCGAGGCGGCGGCGATACGGCTCCCAGGACACAATCAACCGCCGCTTTAAGCGCGTCGGTAAATTGGCGAAGATCCGCAGTCTTCTCGAGAAAAGACCTGGCGCCCAGCTCTTGCGCGCGTTTGACATCGGGCGAATAACTCGAACCCGACAAGATCGTCACGGGAATTTCCCGCAAGACCGGTTCGCGGCGTAACTGCTCCAGGAATTCCAAACCGCTCACCCCCGGCATACCCAGGTCCAGGAGAATCAGTTTCGGTAAAGCCCGCCCGGATCGGGTTTTATATTGTCCCTCCGCTTTGAGAAATTGCATCGCCCCTTCCCCATCAGCCACAATCGCTAACTCATGTCCTACCCGCCCTCGTTCGAACGCCAATTGCGCCAAGCGGGCATCGTCGGGATTATTCTCCACCAGCAAAACCGTGCAATTTTCTCGCATCATCAAACCTTTCGTGGCCAGACGCCTTGCGCCTGGATGGCACAGTTCACCCAGCATGGCAACGCTCTTGAACTTCATTAGCCGCTGTCCTGTCGCCCGCCACTATGCCGGGGTCAAGACACGGCGCTATATGGGGTGTTGACCTACCCCACGGAGAATAAAAGGACACCGGATATGCCGGATAAATCAAATTTGCAAAACGTTGACGGATTGGTTTTAATTCAATCGGGAAAAATTTGGCAGGCTATGGGCAATCGGCGCAGCTGGGTCACGAGCATATGAGTCTGATGCAGCGTGGCTTCCATCTGGCGGAAAATATTTAGTCTTCCTTGGCTGACTCAAACCTAATTGGATCAAAACTGTTGAAGAAATTACCGAAGGAAAAAGCAGGACGTTGTTATCGCAAGTGGCTGATTGGGGTGGGACTCCTGATA
>DASRFK010000146.1:0-38416 GCA_035651635.1 Verrucomicrobiia bacterium
TCTGCGGTCGCCCCGAATCTGTGGGGCACATCTCCGTCCCCATCTGCGGTCGCCCCGAATCTGCGGGTACATCCTCCCTGCCCCCATCCGCAGTCGCCCGAATCTGCGGAGCACATCTCCATCCCCCATCTGCGGTCGCCCCGAATCTGCGGGAACATCCCTCCTCCCCCCTCTGCGGTCGCCACGAGTCTGTGGGGCATCCCCCTGCCTAATAGACTTGCCCAGCCACGCGGGTCCGTGGCTAAATATGATCTATCCAGATACGGCTGAGCTGTCATGACGGCTCATTTCTGACATGCCACTTTACAAATACGAAGCCATCGACGACCGGGGCCGCAGTCGCAGCGGCATGATGCCCGCCCAGGACGAATCGAACCTCGAAATCAAGCTTCGGGACGCCGGCCTTTGGCTCACCGAAGCCGTGGCGCATTGGCCCAAAATCCCGGCCGACAGCCCCAAAGCGGCCGTCCGACGCTTCGCCCTGCGCGGGTCGCAAGGTCGGCGCGAGCTAATCGATTTCTGCACCCTGATGAGTTTTCAGATCCGTTCGGGCGTCACCGCGGTGCGCGCGCTGGAAGTGGCGGCCCAGGACTGCAAAAATAGCGGCTTCCGCGCCGTTTTGGATAATTTGCAGAAGCAAATCGAAGCGGGCATGAAATTCCATGAGGCGATGGGGTTATTTCCACGTGTGTTCTCACTTCATTTTCTGACCGTGATCAAGGCCGGCGAAGCCACCAGTAACCTGCCCGAGGCGTTCGGGGACCTGAAGGACTACCTCGAATGGGTCGAACGCGTCATGGCCGACGTGCGGCAGGCCACCCTGTACCCCGCCATTGTGGTGACGGTGATCACCGCTTTTGTCATTCTTTTGTTCACCGTGGTAGTGCCGAAGTTTGCCGCGTTATTGAATAACCTTCACATCCAGCAACCGCTGCTGACCCGGATCGTTTTTGGAGTGGGTGAAGTAGCCAAAGCCACCGCCTGGATTTGGCTGCCGCTGCTCGCAATCGTCGCGATTACCTTTTGGCTTGGCGGCCGGTTTTCACCGCGCGTTAAGCTGCTGATCGACCAGCTCAAGCTCCGCGTCCCGGTCTTCGGCGAGCTCAACCTGATGCTGGCGTTGTCGCGTTTCGCCCATAACCTCTCCATTCTGTATCGCTCCGGCATCCCCATCATCCAGGCGCTCAACCTCTGCCAGCAGGGCCTGGTGGGAAATCTCGTCGTGGACAGAGCCGTGGCCGCGCTCGAAGAAGACGTCAAAACCGGCAGCACCTTGAGCGAGGCCATGCACCGGCAGCCGGTATTTTCCGCGTTGCTCAAGCGGATGGTGGCCATGGGCGAAAGCTCGGGCAACTTAGACAAGGCGCTGGATAACGTTTCAAGCTACTATTCCGAAGTGATCCCGCGCCGGATCAAAAAAATCTTCGGCATCCTCGAACCGATGCTGATGATCTTCCTGATCACCCTGGTCGGGTGCGTGGCCCTGGCCATTTACCTGCCCATTATCACGCTCATGGGAGCGATTCGATGAAAAACGTTCAAACCATGACCACACGACAAGAACCAGGTCGCAGAGTGCAAGCGACGGGTTGCAGGTTACAGGTTGCAGGTTACAGGTTGGACCGGTTTTCCCGCGCGCGAACAAGCTTTGAGGCGGTCGAGGAAAACGGAAAAAAAAGCGCGCCGGCCTTTACCCTCATTGAAATGATCGGCGCACTCGCGGTGGTGACGATTTTGGCGTCGCTCATGGTGCCGGCAGTCGTGCGTAGGATTGACCAGGCAGCACGGGTCCGCGATGCCGCTGAATTGAACGGCATGGCCAGCGCACTGCAGTCTCTGGTCCAACGAACAGGCCGAATTCCAGGTGGGAGCACGCTCGTTTCGGACATCGCGAATGAAATGGCGCGGAGTCCGGGGCAAATCGCGACCAACTCCCGCAACGTTGCGCGAGCCTTTTTGATTGATCCGAACCTGTGGATCGGCTCGGCAAATGGGAAACTGCCGTACGATCAGTCCCAATCGGTTTTCGGAACTGGCACTAATGATGCAAGCGGCCGAGCAATTCCGGGTCAGAACCTGCGCGTAATGATCTTGTCCAGCATCTCTGCGCCGCTCCCCGGCTCGATCGATTTCAACAATGCGTGGTCTACGCCCGATGGCGCCATCCCTTCAACCTGGACCTATGCGGGTCGGTCGGACGATCTAAAAATCCAGCGTGTGGATTTCACACCGAGGTTCGCGAGGCTCATCCTGAACCCTATTGACGTGAATTGCTTCGGAGGCTTCGCCATCGAGAACAATCAGGCCGCGACCGCTACCAGCGCGGTTACGAATGTGGTGGCGAACGCTTGGTACTTGCGCGGAACTACAGTCCGTTTGTGTGATACAAACTTCATCCTGCAGCGAAAGACGGTGCTTCAGGACGATGCTAGTTACGTCTTCGAAAACGTGTCTTGGCACGACCAGCTTTCGGGCTGGGGAACCAATGGGCCGAGACCGTGGGTTGTGGCGTCAGCTACCCCTGCTGATCTCTTTACAATGCTGGCAACAAACGTGTGTTTTGCTACCCCGGGACCGGGCGCAAACAGGAACAGGGGAGACTCAACATGGGCGATCGTTTTTGATTTCTACGCTTTCATGAATGACTACAACTCATGGGCTCAAAGCGGCTTTGCTCAGCAACCCGCAGCGCTGAAGGGGTTGGACTTGCCGGAGATCAGGCGGACCATAGTCGATATGGCGCAATGAACCCGCAGGCTACCGCTACTGGCTCGGATGCAGTGATGGTTGGCATTGGTTCTCAAAGGGCCAAGCGACCTGTGGCGGCAGCTTTCTCGCTCATGGAGATTGTAGCGGCAGTTGCGATTCTGGCTATTCTGGCGGCAGCGATGCTGCCCGTGCTCGTCCGGCAGATCGACTACGCGACAGAAGGGATCGAACAAACAAACCTTGTCTCTATCGCAAACGGCTTCACCCAAGGCGCCTTGGCCACGCGTTATATCCCAAGCCAAGCCAACTGGGCGAACTTTGTCGCCACGAATCTAGGTTGGGAGGTCTCGACGGTTCAAACGAATAACCGAAATAACTCGCGCGTCTTCCTGATCGATCCACAACTTAGAATCGGCACTAACACGGCCCTGCCCTATGTGCAGTCCGGCACCGGCGCCGCTGGTATTACCAATGTGCGGTTTATGATCGTGAGCAGCCTCTCAAGCGGGCTCCCCGGTGGCCTGGTCAGTGGTGTTCCATCATTGGCCTCAGACTTCAACATCCTTTGGGATACCCCTGACAACACCAAACCGGCGGGCACAAGTTGGAGCTTCGACACTTGGACCGGAAAGGGAGAGGATCTACGAATCCAACGCGTTAACCTTGCCTCCGGCTTCAGCCATCTGGTTCTCACGGTGCAGGATCCGACAAACGCTCCCTACAGCATCGACAGCCTTCTTCCCGCTGCGGTTGGCGTGGTGACTTACGGAGCCGCCCTCGATAGTTATTATTTGAACAACACGGTGCTGAACCTGTTCTATCTCGGCAGCGGTACAAATTATTTACAGGCGTCACAGGTGTTGCAGCGCGATTCAAGCTGGGTGTTCTCTAGTGGTCTTTGGCGCAATGGCTCTGTCCCAGCACCATCGCTCGGAACGGCGGGCAGCCTTGAATCGGTAATAGTGACTTTCTACAACCAATCTCCCCAGACCGCCACTGCATACAGCAGCATGACAAATTATATGGAACTTTATGCCCAATACGCGGCGAGCGGTTTTACCAACCTCGCAGTCCGCACCGCGTTGCAAGCGGCGATGCATAACGTCACCAACAACGTGAGCACGTTAGTTCCGTAGGCCAGAGCCGGCCTTCGGCTATTTCCAAAACCATCTCAGGGCCGTGCCGAAATTCTGGCACACCCTTCGGGGTGCCAAACGCAAACGGGGACATCGTTCCGGGGGTCTCGCCGACTCGACCCCCCGGCTACTGTCTGTGAACCCTGACGGGTTCGGCAATTGCGCAACCCGCGAGGGTTGCCAGACAGTAGCCGGAGCGTCGCAGCGCAGCGCAGACCTCCGGTAACCGCCCCAAAAAATCCCATTGCACCCCGCCAAGGGGTGCCAGATTTCCCACGGATTTCGGGCAAGTCGGCAACAACCGGAATACCGATTTTATTTTTTAATTTCGCGCCGAACGCCTCCGGATTATTCCCTGACGTTCGACCCGTTCCGAAAACCATCTCACGCCCGTGCCAAATTCTGGCACACCCTTCGGGGTGCCCTAAATCCAAATGGGGACATCGTTCCCGGGGTCTCGCGGACTCGACGCCCCGGCTACTGTCTGCGAACCCTGACGGGTTCAGCACGGCAAAGCGCGAGGGTCGGCGGATTCGATGGGTTGCGAGGGTTCATGGGCTGGGCAGGTTCTGCAACCCGGGAGGGTTGCCATAGTAGCCGGAGGCCGGAACGCAGTGCAGACCACCCGTACCCTCATGGGACCTGGGGGCTTCGTCTCGCTAGGGGGTCAGCCGAACTCGATAAAAACTCTGAGTTCCAACAAGCGGAATTGCCCAGGAAGTGGAGGTGCCCGAGGCGATGATGGTATCGACTTTCTGGAAGCCGCTGGTCAGGTCGTGGGAAGCAAGGATATCATAACTTAACCCTGGCAGCGACGCCCACGAAAGCATCAAAGGCATGCTCGAAATCGTCAGGGCGAACGACGGCAGAATCCGAAGCGTCAGAGTCGGCGTGCGAAATTGATTGCCTTGTGGGTCAGTGACTAAAGCATAAAAAGGATGTAACCCGACCCCGAGCCAGCTTGTCGGGACGGAGAAACTGGCAGTTTGCTGGTTGGAAACGGTTCCGATCAACCCACCGGTGCTGAAAAGCGCTATGGCGGCAATGTTGTTGCTGTTTGCCGAGACTGATAAAGTCAGCGGGACGTCCGTCGTGACATTAGTGCCAAACCCGGAGCTCAAATCGGCCGAGAGGCTCCCGTTGCGCAGCTGAACCGTGCGGGAGACCTGAG
This sequence comes from Verrucomicrobiia bacterium, assembly GCA_035651635.1. Lineage (GTDB taxonomy): Bacteria > Verrucomicrobiota > Verrucomicrobiia > Limisphaerales > UBA8199 > JANXQE01. The sequence continues at coordinate 5,017 of DASRFK010000146.1, forward strand.
TTTGAGTTCGCACACTGGTGCCTTCGTAAGCCACCAACCTGAGCTCGTGAAATCCGTCAGCCAGTTGCGCCGTGTCTAAATCAAACGGCAGCGCAACTTGCTCGGCTCCGCAGCACAGATAGACATTGTTGCGCGGTCGCAGGTCCGAAACGTTATCTTCGAATGTGTGGGTTCCCGCGGGGAGCACCACCAGATTCGAGGACGTTGATAGACTTGCCTGGACTTTTGCGGCCGGCCAACCGGCCGAACGGGCATACAGAAAAAACTGAGCAAGGTTGATGTCCGTATACAGATCGCGGGCCACGATCCCATCATTGCCTTGCAGATCCGGGGAGGCGTTGACTGCGTTCATTAATGATTGGCACAACTCGTAGACATTGGTGGTACCTACGTTGGTCACGCTGAGGCTCATCTGGGAACCGTTTGCTTTTGTCACTTGCAGCAGCAACCAATCGCCCGGCGAAGTTGGGTTGGTAACCGTCAGGCCAAGATAACCCGTGGCCAGAGTGTCCAGGCAATTTGACCGTGCCGGATTCAGGAAGACATGTGAGCCAGGAGTGGAACTGGCGCTTAGGACCACCTGGGTTCCGGGTCGCGCAACGTCAAGGGATTGCAATTCCAGGCGATCGCCAAAAGGCAGCGCGGCAACTTGCGTGCTGTTCGATTGGTTATTGACCGCGTCGGCCAGCCCTTTGGTGACTGAAAACAACGTCGCATTGGAAGGGATACTGTATTTAATTGACGACCCGTTGAGCGCCAGTGAGAGGTTCTCCCCGGCCGCGGGCGAAAGGTTTGTAAGTGTGCGGGCATATCTGCCGTCGATGAACAAATCAATCTGGCTGATGGGAAGATTGCTACCCGCGCCGGTGAATAAGGCCGCCGGGAGCGCCGCCTGTCCGCTGAGCACAGCTCCATTCGTAAGGCCATCCCACTCGACCAGGCACCGCACGGCAAACGGCGCGCTGAGCGGTTCACCCACAAACAGTCCCTGGTATGGATTCAAAACGCTTTGATAGTACGCTTCAGCAGCGTCAAAACCACGGCTTTGGTAAATAAAGGCCATTGGGTCGGGAAACTTTTGCAGATAGTTGCAAGGCTCGACCACTGTGCCGTAACTGGCAGCAGCCCCCGCATCCAAAAACGCCAGCAGCGGCGTCTGGCCCGTATTTTCAAAAAGACCGCCGCCAAACGAGGTCAAGCTGTCTCCCAAAGCGCCCGCAACAAAGGTGTTGGCCGGCAAAGAGAGAGTCGCGAAACCAGTAAGCAGGCCGCGAATGTTCTCGAAGGATGTCGAGTCGGAATTGATTTGCACCAGCGAGGGATCGGCGCGAATGCGACTGTCGAATAGCGCGTTGTCGAAGCTGAAGAAACGCACGTTGCGCGCCGCATCACTGGTTCTTTCGAGGTAAACCGTCTGCGTCGGAAAGGTGCTATCGGATGCGAGGCCTCGCGCGAGGATGGCTTCAGCTCCAGCCAGGGTATTGTCCGTCAGCATGAACGCCAGGAAACTGTTGGTTTCGGCAGTGTCGGGCCTGGCGAACTCAAAAGGCATTTCGCTGAAGGCAAAGCCATTGGAAGAGAAATCCGGAACTGAACAAGTCACAGGCAGATTGGGCGGGGGTGGCGTGTTTGTTTTAAAACCGTAGTACAGAGCTGAGGTGGTGCTGTTCCAACTGTCACCTTCCTCAACACGATAGGGAATGTCCATCGAGAGCAGGACATAGGAAATCTGGTTGGTGAGTCCCAAACTCGAAACCCTGTCCAGCAGTGGCTGCAAAAGATAGGTCTCAAAAGCGGTTCGGGTCCACGCAACATTACCAGAGGTCCAGTTCGTCATCCGAAACAAGTTCTGCGGCGGCACCCCTCGCTTTTCACAATAATCGTTTCCCAGTTGCACGGAATTGGTACTGTTCTGATTTACAACGACCAGAACATTCAAACCGCTTCCCCCGGCAAATGCCGTTAGCGCCTGCCAAACCAACACGAGCATCCAAATCGCCTTTTTCAGCACGATCTCTGATAATATCTCCGCACCCCAGGGGCAAGGTGATTCGTTTCGGACGAAGGTAGTGATGCGACGATCGACCCACGCTGCAGCCTGCTCGCTGGCGCAATGATGATTTGTGCGCGAGAGTCTGCCGTGAAAAATGACCTGACCAAAAAACCGTCTGTCGACCGATTGCTGCTTAATAGCAACAAGGCTGGCCAGCTATGAACCGTCCCCCTCCAGTTGCCGGCGTGCGCAAGACCAAGATCATCGCCACCGTCGGTCCCGCCACCGATTCGGCTGAGCTGCTCCGCCAGTTGATCCAGCACGGCGTGGATGTTTTCCGTTTGAACATGTCGCATGCGCCCCACGATTGGGTGCGCCGCGTGGTGAAAGATATTCGCTCGGCGGCGGATTCCTGCCACCGGTTCATCGGCATCATGATGGATACTCAAGGGCCCGCCATCCGCACCGGCGAGTTGCCGGTGCCGCTGGCCTTGCAGCCGGGCCAGACGTTCACGCTGACGGTACGCGGTGAACGCAGCGAGGAAGAGCGCTCGGTGGACGTCAATTACGCCAACTTCGTCAATGACATCAATGTGGGCGACGTCGTGCTGCTCGATAACGGCGCCATCGAGATGAAGGTTCTGGCTAAGAACGGCAACAAGGTCCAGTGCGAGGTGCTCACCGAAGGCAACCTGGGCAGCCGCCGCCATATCAATCTGCCCGGAGTGAAGGTCAGCCTTCCGGCGCTGACGGCCAAGGATATCCTCGATGTAAAACTGGGGTTGGAACTCGGGGTTGATTTTATCGCGCTCTCATTCGTGCGCGAAGCTCAGGATCTGGCGCATTTGCGCGAACTCTTTCCCCAGTCCGGGCACCGGCCTCTGGTCATTGCCAAAATCGAGGACCAGGAAGCGGTCCGTAATCTGGATGAAATCGTCCGCGCAGCTGATGCCGTGATGGTTGCCCGAGGCGACCTGGGCATCGAGTTACCTTACGAAGAGCTGCCCATTATCCAACGGCGCATCGTCAAGACCTGCCTGCGCCATGGTTGCCCGGTTATTGTCGCCACCCACATGCTTGAAAGCATGATCAGTTCGCCCATGCCCACGCGCGCCGAGGTAACCGATGTCGCCAACGCCGTGTTCGAGCAGGTCGACGCCATCATGCTCAGCGGCGAGACCACGGTCGGAAAGTTTCCGCTCAAATGCATCGACGTGTTTGAACGGATCGCCTGCCGGATCGAGCAAAGCGGTGGCGCCAATTATTTCGAGCAGGCCGAGCTCACCACCAACCGGCAAAAGCTGGTCAAGAGCGCCGTGGTGATGGCCAATGAACTAAGGGCCGAAGCGATCCTGGTCTTTACTCGCAGTGGGAACATGGCGCGTTCTGCCGCCTGGATGCGGCCGCGGCATTCACGAATCTACGCGCTCTGCGAGCGCGAGGCCCTGGCCAGGACGCTGGCTCTGAGCTGGGGGGTGATCCCCTTTGTGGTCACCTTTGATTTGTTCGAACCTCAAAACAGCATTGAACCCGCCCTCAAGATCCTGAAGCAGCAAGGCCGGCTCCGCCAAGGCAGCATCGTGGTCATCATTGGCTTGATCATGGTCGGCGAGGAAATCGTGGATGCCGTTCAGATGCGGGTTATGTAGCACCTCCGGGCTTGCCAACACAAAATGAAAATTGGAAAACCGATGATGCTTTTTACAGGAGGAAACGGAGAAAACAGAGTTTTTTGCCTCTGTTTTTCTCCTGTCCAAATAACTCCAATTGTTTGTGCGACGCTACCTAATGCGCCTGTTGCTTTTTGGCTGACGCGATGAGCTCCTCGATGGTGAAGCCGAGCGGTTTGCCTTCTTTAATTCTTTGCCGGGCATTGACAATCGCCGTCTCCAGGCCAGGCGGCACCTCGTTTTTCCACCAGTTCATGCGCTCGCTGTAGCACCAGACGTATTCGTCGGAGGTGTAAAGCGCCCAATAGCTGTTGTGCTCAAACCATTTCGCGCGATCCTCAGGCGACATGCGGAAACTGAGGTATTTCTCGGGGTTGGGTTGTCGCAGGGCGAAGTTCTGATCGACGTAGAGCGCTTGTCCCACGCGCACCCGGCGCTCGTATTTGTCCCTCAGGTCGGCCGGGATGAGATAGAGGGCACGCTGACGAATGGCGTGGTAAGCGCGGAAGTACTGCTCGGTGGAGGTGTAATAGTAGGCGTTTTCGTTGCCATCGATAAAGCGGGCTTTATCGCTGGAAGCTTCGAGCATGCCGACAAAGAAATCGGGCATCAGGCCCCAGCGTTCCTTTTCAAGCAGCTCCGTTTGTTCTGCCGGCGGGAGATCGGCGAAACGATCGAAAAGGCTGACGTGGAAAAATGTGAGAATCAACGCTCCGGGCATTCGTGTTTCAAACGCGCGCATGAGCTGAGCGCCGCGCTCGCGCACCTTAGCGCGGTACTCGGCAAAGGTATGCTCCTTGGCTTTGGGCTGCTTCGCGTAATCCCAGAGCGCGAAATCATACGGTTCCGGATCAAAACAAATGCCGCGGAGCTGCCCGGACTGGGCCACCCGCACGAGCAACTCGGCGTTTCCTTCAATCGAGCGCCACTGGCCGTCGTCAAACCAGTCGAAGTCAGCAGGTGGTGAGCCCCAGATCAAAACGAAGTTATTGGTGAAGCGTGTGAAGTTCAGGCTCGGTAAGATGCGTTCATCTTCCACGAATTTGGACGCATCAAGCGGCTTGGTGGCAAAAGCGTTGTGGCCGCCGCTCAGCCGGAAAATAAGCCCGTCAAAGGGACGTTTCTCCATCTCGGCGAGTTGCTCGCGCATCTGCGCCGGCGTGGGTACATCCCAGCCGTATTCAATTAGCTTCTTGGCTGTGGGTGCAACTTGGGCATTGACCCGGTTCCCGGCGGTAAGGGCCCCCATCCACAGAGTCAGCGCAACGAGGAACGCGCTCGACGCCCGACAAACATCCGTTCGTCGTTCTCGATCAGGGAGGAGTGGTTTCGGAGCCAAAGGCATAAAGCGTCGAACGTGTGCGCAGATAAAGATTATTCTCGGCCAGTGCCGGCGTCGCCGAGATGCGTTCGCCGAAATCGGCCTGGTGAAGGATCTCAGGTTTATCTCCACCAGCCTTGATCACGCTTAGTTTGCCCGATACGGAGGCAATGTAGATGCGCCCGTCGGCGGCGACCGGCGACGAATAATAATTTCCGTCTGCGCCGAGGCGCTCCTGGAGGTAATAAGGTTTGCCTGTCCTGGCATCCAGAGACGAGAGCAGGCCGCCGTTTTTTACCAGATAAACCCGCCCGTCATAGAAAAGAGGCGAAGCCACATACGGTAATCCGCGCGTGGCTTTCCAGGCGACGTGTGTGTCAGTGATATTGCCCTGCCCCCCCGGCTTGACGGCTATCAGGAGGTTCTCGCCTTTGGCAAGAGCCGACATGAGCTGATCCCAGTCGGTTTTGTCAATTTTCCCATCGCGATTGATATCGAGGCCGCGATAATAGTCCCGGCTGGCGTCGTCGAACTCGTCCAGGGTCACCACGCCATCTTTATTTTTGTCGTGTTCTTCGAGGAATTTGTCCCAGGTCGGCCACGGATCGTCGGCTTTGCCGTCCGACCAGGCCGCAAAGAATAGCAACCCATCGCCGACTACTGGAGTCGTGCAGACGAACGCCGTGGTGCCTTCGACCCGCCAGTCCTCTTTACCGGTCTTGAGTGAATACCCTTTGAGTTTCAGCGGCCCGGGCACAACCACTTCGGCGGTGTCATTATTTTGCCAAAAGATAGGGGTGCCAAAGCTGCCAAGCGAATCGGGCCGTGGCGTTTCCCAAGCCTTTTTGCCTGTCTTTAGATCCAGGGCCAGCAAAGAGGAAGCCTGGTCGCGATCACGACTCACGATAACCAGGTTCCCGGCTATTTGCGGGCAGGTGGCGGTGCCATAGCCGCCAAGGCTCATTGCGGTCGGCAGCGGGTAGCGCCAAAGTTCGTTGCCGTGCAGGTCGTAGCATACCAATCCAAATGACCCAAAATAGCTGACTATTCGCTCGCCGTCCGTCGCCGGGCTGGAAGCTGCGGGGCTGCTCTCAGTGCTATGGAACATCTCGAGCTTCTCCGCCTTCACACCGCGCGACCACGCCAGCTTGCCATCCCGTCGTTGGTAACAGCGGGTTTGCAGCTCGTTATCGGCGAATACCGTCAGGAACAGTTGGTCGCCCCAGATACAAGGACAGGATGGCGAGAAAGGCACGGAGATTTTCCAAATGACGGAATTGGTCGGGCTGATCTTGATGGGTGGCTTGCAGTCAACCGCCACGCCTGAGCTGTTCGGACCTCGAAAAGCCGGCCAGGCTGGTGTTGCGCCATGAGTAGACCAAACCACAGTCGCCAGGAGCAAGCCAAGGAATGCCGGTCTGTTCATAAAGAAAAGGTGAATGCGTCCATGAAACTAAGACACTGCCAGCAGCGAGGCAACCCCAATTGGGGGTGACGGCGTCGATGCGGCAGAGTTGCCTGAACCGAACCTGGCGAAGGCAAGACCTTACGTCAGCAGGTCTTCGGTCGTTGCTGCGAGCAAGAGATGCCCGCGAGCCCGTGTCTAACTTTGGTAGAAACGACGCGTTCGCGCTATGCCTGGCATGCCTGGCATGCCCCCGGCGTTGACGCAGTCCCCAGGTGGTGCTATGGGAAAGCTATGAAAACTGGGTCTTCTCTCGCGGCTATTTCCTGTTTCCTCACTTTATCACTCCATGCCGGTGAGTTTCCGGACGCCTGGACGTGGGATGACGATGCCAAGGCACGCAATCAGCATGCTGCGCTGGAGGGCAAACCGATGCCCCCGTTGCAGGTGCAAGGTTGGGTCAATGGCGAAGTCAAACCGGCCGATATGAAAGGCAAGGTCGTGATCGTGGACTTTTATGCGACCTGGTGCGGGCCGTGCATGGCGGCCATTCCCCACAACAACGACCTGCTCGAAAAGTACAAGGACAAAGGCCTGGTCATCGTCGGGGTTTGCACCTCGGACCAGGGCCAGGAGCGCATGCCCCAAACGGTCAAGGATAAGGGAATCAAGTATCCAACCGCGCGCGATCCCCAGCTCAAATCAGAAACCGCCTGGCAGGTCCATTACTATCCAACCTACGCTATTGTCGACCGCAAAGGCATCGTCCGCATCATCGGCCTGCAACCGGACCACGTTGAAGAAGTGATTAAGAAATTGCTCGCAGAACCGCAGGTATAACGGGTTTTACCGGCCTTTACCGGTTGAGAGTTTGACGTGTTTATCGACTCATGGTAAGAAATAGTTATGTCACACTTGAGCTCTGCTAGTGCCACTTTCCTCTTGCTGGCCGCCTTAGCCAGCCATGCCGGTGAATTCCCGGATACGTGGACTTTTGACAAGACTCCTGAGGCCCGTGCTCAGCACGCGGTGTTCGAAGGCAAACCCATGCCACCGCTCAGCCTGACCGGCTGGATCAATGGCGAGGTCAAACCGGCCGACATGAAAGGTAAAGTTGTCGTAGTGGACTTCTATGCCACCTGGTGCGGGCCTTGCATGGCCGCCATTCCCCACAACAATGAAATGCTGCAGAAGTACAAGGATAAAGGACTGGTCATTGTAGGCGTCTGTACTTCAAACCGCGGCCAGGAAAAGATGCCACAAACTGTCTCGGAGCGCGGCATCCAATACCCGACAGCACGAGATCCTCAGCTAAGATCACAGACGGCTTTCGCGGCCCACTATTATCCCACCTACGCCATTATCGATCGCAAGGGCCTTGTGCGGGTGATCGGTTTAAAGACCCACCACGTGGAGGAAGTCGTGCAGAAGTTGCTGAACGAGCCGGCGACCTGAACGAAGGCCCGAAGGTCGAACCAGGTCGCGCTGGCGTTTTGCAGCAGTGCAGCGCTGCGTGCCGCTTTAGATCGGCGGCCAGCGACCAGTGGAGCTCGCAATTGTTCTATCTCCTTCCCCAAACGCCGAGAAATCAATATCTGGAACGGCTTTTCTTCGCGTTCTCTGCGTTCCTTTGCGGCTGCAATCCGTGGTTTCGTCCTTGTTTTGACCCCTGCGACGCTTATGAATCAGCCTTTGACGAGTGCCAGTCGCAACCCGTTTCGGGTTGGGCCGCTGGTTCGGAACGAATTCACTCCAGGGTTGGCTCGTGTCTCGCCAACCCTGGAGTGAAGGGCAAAATCCCTTCGGGATTTCGGCCATGAGCAAACTCATTTCTCCGGCAGGATCTGGCGTGCCAGTCGTTCGAGCTTCTCGCCGGTGCTGAACGGGCGCAAGCGGAAGCTGTAACTGTATTCCTGGCAAGGGATGAGGAACTGCTCGTGAGGCCAGGCACCCCAACTGTCATCACCGCCTACCCCTTGTTGTTTCAGGTCCAGGTTGAGGGTAATGAAGTCGCGGCGCGGCAACTCGAACGCGTGTTTGCCCGCATTGAGATCTTCGGTCCCGTAATGCAGGGCATTGGCGCTTAGCAGCGGCTCGCCAACCGCGAGCAAACCAATGCCTTTCCCATTGGTGAGCGCGATCCAGCGCGCATCAACTTTGTTGCCGGTTTCGCCCGGTTTGGTGTAATCGGCATAGAACTGCTCGCCCACCTTTCCGCGATACATTCCGAATCGGGCGTCTTTTCGATCACAATAAGATTCCTGCGGGCCCGGGCCGAGCCAGGTGATCTGTTCAAAACCGGCTGGCAGCGCCATCTGCATTCCGAGCCGCACGAGTTTGGGCAGATCGGTTTTGCTCGGCTTGAAATGAGCTTGCACCGCGATATCGCCGCTCGGGTAAACCCGATAGGTCGTTTCCCATTCGGCGCTCACCTTGGGCAGGCTCTGCCTTGACGTTATTTGGATGCACCGTTCGCCTTCTTTAACAGCCGAACAAGAATCGCATTGGGCATCCTCGTGAGCCGTGCGCCAGATGCCTTGCGATTTCAGTTCGTTGCGGCCCCGATCATTGTCCGTTTGGGCGCGCCAAAAATCCGGGCGCAAGGGAGCCTGGACCAGTTCCGTGCCGCGGTACTTCCAGGAGACCAATGCGCCGGATCGCTTGTCGAAGCGGGCCTGGAACTCTTTGCCATGGACCGTCACGCCATCATTTGTCTCGTCAGAACCGAAGTCCGGCGTGCTGGCCACTTCGGCAACCGTGGCCGGCGCTGAATCCGGCAGCTTGAATTCGTCCCAGGCGATTTCATGGCCCGATTTAGCCCACAGAAAATTCCGTTTCAAAATGAAACTCACTTCGAGGAAATATTCGACCCCCGGCTCAGGTTGAAACGCTTTTACCGGAATGGTCAATTCCTGGGTTCCATGAGGCGCGAGATCCAGCTCCGGAATTTTGCCGCTTTGCAGCACGCGCCCGTCTGCTTTCAAGCGCCATTCACCGGCGGCAATGTCCTTCAAATTCGTAAAGTCGTAATAGTTCTTCACTTCGATTTTACGCGCGGCGGAATCCACTGCCTGGCAATGGATGTACTGGTAGACGTGCTTTACGAAAAACAGGCCCGGGTGAGGCTCCCGATCCGGCGAGACCAGGCCGTTGCAACAGAAGTTGTCGTCGCTCGCGGTGCCCGGCGGCCCGAAATCACCGCCATAAGCCCAAAAGGTCTTCGTTCCGGCTTTTACCTTTTCAAAACGAGTCAGCGGGAGTGGTGCTTGAGGCTGACGCAAACCTTGATCCACCCAGTCCCAAATGGACCCGCCTTGTAGAAACGGCTTGGTATAGATCTGGTTCCAATACGACCAGAAATCGCCCGACCCATTGCCCATGGCATGCTCGTACTCGCACATGATGAACGGCCGGTCGCGCGGTTCGGATGCATACCTCGCTAATTCAGGCGGACGTGGATACATCGGGCAGACGATATCGGTGTAGGGCTTGCGGCCGGCGGGTTCGTAATGAACGGGCCTGCTCGGATCACGCTGGTGGATCCATTTTGAGTCGGCCTCGAAGTTCGGCCCGTCGCCGGCCTCGTTGCCGAGCGACCAGATGATGATCGAAGGATGATTCTTGTCGCGCTCGACCATGCGGACCGTGCGGTTCAGGTGGGCATCAGCCCACTCGGGATTGCGCGCGAGGGTCTTTTCGCCAAAGCCCATTCCATGGCTCTCGATATTGGCTTCGTCCAGCAGATAAATACCGTAGCGGTCGCACAGGTCGTACCAGGCCGGTTGATTCGGATAATGCGAGCAACGCATGGTATTAATGTTAAAACGCTTCATGAGCTGGATATCTTTTTCCATCCCCTCAACGGTGATGGCCTGCCCGCGATCGGGATCGAATTCGTGACGGTCTACTCCTTTGATCAGAATTCGTTGTCCGTTGACCAGCAGGTTACCGTCATGGATTTCTACCTTGCGGAAGCCCACGCTCACCGGGACCACCTCCAGCGTCTTGCCCTCCGCACTCACCAAACTCAGCAGCAGCTTATACAAGTTCGGGGTCTCCGCCGTCCATTTCAGGGGGTTCGAAACCGCAGTGCTGCTCTCAACGGTAGCCTCCTCTCCAGCGCCCACGTGCTTTTGCACTGCGGGCGGCATAAGGGATTTGCCGGCTTGATCCAGCAACTCCGCCTTGAGCGTGAGATCCGCGGCGGCGGCGCCGTAGTTGCTTAGATGGGCGGTAATCTTGAGCTGGGCGTCACGGTATTGGCCGTCGAGTTCCGTTTTGACTTCGAAATCGCGAATATGCTGATTGGGCGGAGACCACAGGTACACGTCCCGGAAAATCCCGCTCATCCGCCACATGTCCTGATCTTCGAGGTACGAACCGTCGCTCCAGCGAAAATTCTCCACTGCCAGAACATTTTCACCAGGGACAAGGTACTTGGTAACATCGAATTCCACCGGTGTGCGGCTGTCCTTGCCGCAGCCGACCTTCTGGCCGTTAAGCCACAAAAAGAAAAACGAGTTTACACCATCGAAGGTCAGGAAGACGCGGCGCCCAGACCAGTCTTTGGGAACGGCGAAAGTGTGGCGATACGCGTTGATGGTGTTGTTCGGCTCATCATCGGGTATAAAAGGCGGATTAGGCTCGGCCCCGTGCCACGTCCAGGGATAGCGGATGTTCACGTAGATGGGGATGCCGTAGCCGGACATCTCAACATTGGATGGCACCTCGATATTGGGCCAGGCGTGGTCGTCAAAACCACGCGCCCAGAAGCTATCCAGCCGGTGGGCCAAATTTGCTGAATAGTGGTACTTCCACTGGCCATTGAGTGAGCGGTAAAATGGCGATTTGTCGCGTTCGTGGTTGTTAACCAGTTCGACCCGTCGTGCCGTCCGAGCATCCGGGCACGCTACCATGGTTGCGTGCGGTGCTTCGTTATTCTGGCCGGTCAGTTTGGGATCCTGCCATTCTTTCAAATCGCCTCCCGCGGTCCCGGCCAGGAGGTTGAGCGCGCCAAAAACAGCGACTAGGAGAAATGCCGAAAAAGTTTTCATGGGGTTCAATCTTGAGCTTTCACTATGGTTGCACCGGCAGGAACAGTATTTCGCGGAGCCATGCCGCTGTCCAACACCTTTCCTGGCGGAGGTCAGCATCGCCCTAATTGCTGGATTGCGGATTTCACCGATAAAGACCTTAGAGCGTGTTTGGAAAAGCCTCTAAACTGTAGCAGCCGCCGTGACGAGGCGGACGGTCCCTTATAGCTGCGAACGTGCCGCTGCCTCACGCCGAAGGCGTGGCGCTTACCAACCCAGGGCAAGCGAGGGACGAGCGCCGCCCTGGGAAAACGGATTAAATAAACCGGTGGCGCCCTGAAAGGGCACCGGGGGTTGCTGCGCCCACGCAGGGCGCAACGGTTCAATCGGGGCGTTTTTTTCCCCGGGTGCTGCCCTGGGCTGGTACGCGCGCACGCCTTCGGCGTGGAGACAATTGAGCGTTCATGACTTCGGGCGTTGGTCGCCGTTTCCCGGCATCCGCCTCGTCACCTCGGCGGCTACGGCGCGACGGATATCCAGGAATGATCCGTTCGTAGCAGCCGACGTGAGGAGCTCGCATTTCAAAGGCCTTCCGCAAAGATCAGGGCCTGCTCACGTCGGCTCCCACAATTTTAAAGCGGGCTCTCAGCTTTGCCGCGCTCGACTGTTATCCGCAGGGCGCTACAATGGTGTCATGACAGAACGACTCCTCCAGGTCGGTTTGGTCGTACTGCTTTCCGGCCAAACACTGTGTCGCGCCGCTATTCTGCACGTGGATGCCCGCAAGCTCTTCGAGGACTCCGTCACCCGCTCCCTGGCTCTAAGCGAGAACAGCGCTGAAATCCAACTCGAAAGTGGAGAGCTTTTCGAAGATGACGGTCCCGCCTCCGGCCACTCTTATCTGCAGCCTGATAATCGCGAGCAACTCACGCGGGAGACCTGGATCAAAAAGGAGCTGCTCATTCCAAATCCTGCGGCTCGCGCTGCCTATCTGGTGATTCTATCCGAAGAGCCCGTTGAAATCGTCCTGAATGGCAAACCGCTGCAGCTTGGGCCGAACCTAAGTGGCCGTAAATCGCACAAGGCCTTTGCCTTTCCCCCCGAACTGCTCCGAACCGACCGTAACGAGGTCATCTTGCGGAATTCCGGCAAGGTATGGATTGCCAGAGACGATGAATTCGCCCTGGGCTCGCGCACGCGCACCAAGCATCCGAACCGCAGCGCGAAAAGCATCGATGGCGGCAAAACGTGGGATTACGAGCATTTGGGTCCAGACGGTAAACTCGACGGTGAATATGGAGTGCGAATCTTTCTGGATCATTACCGCTCTGGCGGATCGCTGACAATGCCCGTGCTGGATGTCGGCAACCTCGAAGGCAAAACGATCCCCGAACTGGTTGCCGAAACGGGTCCGATCAAAGTAGGTTTGGTGGGTGAGCCTGGACCCGCCGGCCATATTTCAATTCGGGCGCGAACCGGCACCACCTATGTGCCGCGACAGAAATCCTGGTCGGACTGGCAAATCCTCGGCGAGACCGGTGGGATCCTGCGCAGTCCTCGCGGTCGTTACCTGCAAATCGCGGTCGACCTCGGGTCGGACGATCCACTCCGGAGTCCAAAGGTGCGAGGCCTTACCGTGGAGGCAGCCCCGCATGACTCGACAGCCTGGACGGCGCGCGTTCGCGTTCTGGACGAGCACAATGAACAAATCGTCCGCACCGCGATGCCCTTCGAGTACGAGCCGCTCGATCATCCGAGCCTCAAGAAATTGCGCGAGCAGTACAAATTGGACGAGGTAACCCGCGGGGCGACCAACGAGCTCGATTTGATGCTGCGGTTGGCCCAATGGGTTTGCAACTACTGGGATTGGCCCAATCACATCACCGAGCAGTATCCTCCCTGGAATGCGTTGGAGATTTTGAATTCTTACCGGGACGGCAACCCGACCGGCGGTTTTTGCCTTCAATTCAACCTCGTGTTTCTGCAAGCGTGCGAGAGCTACGGGTTTAATGGCCGCATGACCTCCATCAGCCAGGGCCGCTGCCAGGAACAGCACCCGGGCGGGGGCCACGAAATTGTCGAGCTCTGGTCTAATGAGTGGAAGAAATGGATCTATGTGGATGGGGCGCTGGCTTGGTATATTCTGGACGAGAAAACGGGCACCCCGCTTTCCATTTGGGAGCTGCGCCAGCATCAGTTGCCAACCCTGCATGGCAAACCGGTCGAGCCCGTGCGGGTCATCGAGGCCAAGCGAACCAGGAACAAGCAGTTTACCTGGAACGGCCTGGCCGCGCCCGAACCGCTCAACTGGTATTTCGAGTTGCGCATGATTCCTCGCAGTAACTTTCTGCAGGAGAAAGCGCCTGTACCGCTTAACCAGGGTACCGACGAATGGTCCTGGACCGGCCACTACGTCTGGTCAGACACCGAAGTGCCTGCTGGTTTTTTGTTTGGAAATCGAGTCAGCAAGCATTCGGATTTCGAATGGACTCTCAACCAGGCGCATTATGTCCTCGAGCCCACCGGCCAGCCCGGCAGCTTGCGCGTGCATTTGGATACCGAGACGCCCAGCTTTGAGATCTTCCTGGCCGAAATTGATGGCGGCGAGAAAAAGCCTGTCGGCTCTGATTTCACATGGACTTTGCACCCGGGAAAGAACGAGCTGCGCGTTGTCCCGCGAAACGTCGTTGGCCGCGAAGGAATCTCCAGCTGGATAACCATGGAGTACTCACTGGAATGAGACTGCGGCTGGTTGAATGGGCGCGCGAACTTCCCTGTCCGCAGAGACGTCCGGATCCTGTGAGGGCCGCGGGAAGGTTGCGGGTCAGCCGGTCATCGAACGTTGCTGCGGGCAGGAATGCCCGCGCGCCGGAGTGCGGAGTTCCCACTCCGCACGGATCGGCGGATCGTATTTGGCCCAGGGAAACTCCCGACACCAGCCGGTTGTCGGACGTTGCTGCGGGCAGGAATGCCCGCGCGCCGGAGTGCGGAGTTCCTACTCCGCACGGATCGGCGGGCCCAGGGAAACTCCCGGCATCAGCCGGTCATCGGACGTTGCTGCGGGCAGGAATGCCCGCGCGCCGGAGTGCGGAGTTCCCTGTCTTGCAGCGGACTGGGCACCGCACTTGGCCTCGGGGAAATATTTCATGACCACAAAGCTTCTTTTCCTTTCCGTTTCGCTGGCTTTTACGTGTCTTCAGGGCCGCGCCGCCATTTACATTGTCGATCAGGACGCTCCCGGGGCCGCCGACACAAATCCCGGCACTGAAGCAAAGCCGTTCAAAACCATTCAGCACGCGGCAGATCTCAGCCAGCCTGGGGACGCGATCTTTGTCATGACGGGGCATTATCCTGAGCGGGTCAGGGTGAAGAATAGCGGCGTGGAGGGCCGCCCCATCACCTTTGGCGCGAGGCCGCGCCGATCCGTTGTCCTGTCCGGCTTCGATTTACAAGCCAGTTTCATTCGCGTGGAAGGTTTTGAGATCACGGCCGATAAGCCGGCTGTGGCGGTGCAATTGGGCGGGAGCCGCTGCCAGGTTCTCGACAATTACATTCACGACATGATGACCGCCGTCGCGGGGACTGTTGGGAAGCCGAACGCCGACGGGACCACGCGCGATTACACGGCCGTCGCTCACAACCGGATCGCTTATAACAAGGTTTACCACTCCCAATACGGTTTCATGCTCGGCGGAAACGACTGGCTCGTGGAGAACAATGAGGTAAATCGGTTGTTTATGTACACGCCCGGCAACAAATATGACGATTGCGATTATTCGCGTTTTTTCGGCAGAGGCTGCGTCGAGCGATGCAACTATTATCACGGCAGCACCGCTTCGGAAATTCGCGTCGCTCATGTCGATTGTCTGCAGACCTTCACGGTGAATGGCGAACTGGCCCAGGATCTTTTGTTCCAGAACAACACTTGTTTCGACTTCCACCAGTTATGCATGGTCGAGAGCGCGCCGCACCTGGGCAGCGTCAGCAACTGGACGCTGCGCGGCAATATCGTGTCTGCCAACTCGCCAACCATGAGCGGCGGCTGGGGCCCGGACATCATCCAGACTTTGAATGTCACCATCGATCACAATACGATTTCGACTGTCCGGTGGGCTGCCATTGGCCTGCGCGGAAAGGAATCCACCGGCGGCCTGATCCGGAACAACATTCTCTGCGATGCCGAGCGCGCGATTATCGACGGCGACAAGGATTTCAGCGCCGCCAATCCGGTGAGTGAGTTTAATTTAACTTTCAAAACCTGGGCCGCGCCGGGTGAGAAAAACCTCAACGGCAAAGACCCCTTGTTTGTCGATCCGGCAAAACGCAACTTTCGCCTGAGACAAGGCAGCCCCGCGATCGGCGCCGGTGAAGATGGTTCGACCATCGGCGCGTTGGAATACCCCAATACCTATTACGTTGATCCGCGGCATCCCGCCGCAGCCGATGAGCCGGCTTGGGGCTATCCCGCAGTGCCCCTTGCCAGCTTGGCCAAGGCCTGCGCACTGGCGCAGCCCGGTGAAACAATCGTTTTGCGTGGCGGTGTCTACCGCGAGGCGCTCCGCCCGCAAAACGATGGCGTCACTATTCGCGCGATGCCGGGGGAAACTGTTACACTCAGCCGCGCTGACTTAATCGACGGCTGGAAACGCGCGACCGACGGAACCTGGTCCGCTCCATTAAACTCGCGTCCAAATCAAGTTCTTCGCGACAACGAGCCTTGGAACGACTTCAGTTACGATCCCACCGCCAAACGCATTACCGTAAAGGCCGGTGATCCACGGCTCCATTTGTTCGAGACCGTTGTCCGCGATCAAGCCATCGACCTGACGGGGAAAAAGGACTTCAAACTCGAGAACGTTGCTGTCGACGGGCCGGTGCCCCAGTCGAAATAGATTGCCTTACGCCTCGCTGCTGGCCAACGAGCTGACTGTAAAATCACATAACCTGTGAGCGGCTGGGCAGGCTGCACAGTGCCCCCGGACCAAGTGCAGGGGTGGAAATCGCCGTGCCCTAGGGCTATTGCGGTGTGACTCTGAAGAATCGCCTCGAGGGGAATGGACCATCGTGGAACCATTCCACAACACCACCATTATTCGTCACGGTTATCACTGGCACCCAGTCCGAGAGGTTGGTTGAGGTCTGAAGCAGGGCCGCGCTGCCAACCGGCACCGCTAGCTGCCACGTGTAGCTTAAGAACAGTTGCCGTGTATAGGTCGGGGGGTGGGCAGAGGTCAGTCGGAGCCGAACTGATAATGGCTTGGCCGCGCCTGCCGAGAAACTTGGGTAAGACGTCGGCGGATTGGTGGTCTGATCGAAAGAACCCCACTGAGCGGGAATGAACTCCGCACTCTTGTCCGGAGCGGGTTCTTGCGTAACCACATAGCCGCCTATTTGATGGAATGTGATGTTCACCGGAGGAACAATGACACCTGGACCGAGCAGGCTACCACCCCCGTTCAAGCCCGCATTGTTGATCCAACTTGAAGTATCGCTTCGGACGACCAGCGACGTCTGAGATTTGTTTCGCCCAGTGTCATCAACCATAAACAGGAAATCCGGCCCCTGTACCACACGTTCAAGTTGCTGGTGAATGATTTGGCCATTGGTAACGTACGCATCAGTAAAGAAGTTGGTCAGCACTTCAAAAGCGCCCGCCGCGTTTGTGGGGTGTGGGATGAAGGTAATTTTGTCCACGCCAGGTCTGAGGGCAACGTTTACAAAATTCCCGTCTGGCACGGCAGCTTGCACCCCTGGTAAAACGCTTTCAGTAATTAAGCCATTGGTCGAAAGCAGAAATGCTACGCCAGCCATGTCATCGTAGGTCAACCCTGTATAAAAAGAACCTGGGCTGCCGACTAATGAATAAAACGGGCCTGGGCTGCCGATTACTGCACCGTCCGCCACCGCATTCTCTGGCTTGGCAACCGGATCTACATCAAATTCCGCAACGTCTACCCACGCCGGAATTCCATCCGGCCCAAGGCCTGTGTACCAGATGTAACCGCCGAAGAGCCTGCCGTTAACAGAGTCAGCCCCGACCCAGCAAAGACCCTTTGTATGTCGATCCGGCAGAACGCAACTTTCGCCTGCAAAGAGGCAGCCCGGTTGTAGGCGCCGACGAGGGTGGTTCCACGATTGGCGCGTTGGAATTTCCAGATGTTTATTATAATTCGCGCTATCCCCGGGGAAACCGTCACCCTGAGCCGCGCTGGCATTATCGAGGGGTGGAAACGCGAGACCGACGCCACGTGGTCCGCTCCGCTAAACTCGCGCCCCAATCAATTGCATCCTGTTCGATCAAAGCACGCCCGTACCTCTCCGGCGCCACCTTTCCGGCCATACCATCTCGTGGTGACTAGTCTATTTGCCTCGGGCTTGCAATCGATTCCCGGCGGAGTCGATTATCGTGGGAGTGATAACCGCCAACAAACGTTTCCGTTGCTCGCCGAGCCCGTCGTGGCCCTCCAGTGGTTCATCCATTTGGCCAATCACCAGTGTCTGCCCATCAAGGACAGTTGCATCGGCGGTCACTTTTCTGGTTCTAAAATGCGGCAAAGCGAATGGGACTGATTTCCTTTTGCCATCGATGTAAACCCGTACCTGGTTGGTCCGTTCATAGTAGCTCAAGTCGGTCATGCTGGCCGTTGCGTTTAGCTCAATCTGCCACGTGTCGCCCGAAGGCAGGGCGATCGCCACGGCGTCGAGCTGGGGGCCAAAAGGTATTTGCCCTTCCAAATAGACTGCCCCAGGCTTTGTTGTCGCGGACACGCCCGGTGGCCGAAGCGCCTGAGGGTTCACATTGGTGGCGATGGTTTTGAGATCGACAACCTGGATTTCGAATGGGCGTCCGTTCAGCGTCGTGACAGATGCCTGATTCAGGAACCTAACCTTGTCGTTCGACCGCAGAGCTTTTCGGAATACAGACCACTGTTGCGAAGTCAAACCCGCGGCCGGACTGGATCGTTTATCAGCGAGATGGTTCGTGGTTTCGAGCAGGTCCCAAACCGGTTCGGCGAACTCCTCTGGCACCTCGAAGAACTCGACTTTCAGATTTATCTGAGGCGATTCAATGTTGAGTACCTGCACGGCTGCTTCAATCTGATCCAGGTCCTGAAGGGTCGCATGGATGAGCAAGGTGCCTTCACGCTCATTAAAATCAAGCGACTTGGGCGGGCCCAAGTTGACGCCCATGGATCCGAAGAACGCGCGAGCCAATTCCTGTTTATTTCGAGGTGCGCCCGGCCGAGGCGAGCCAATGCTGAAAATGTCGAAAAGTCTCTCCAAACGCTGACCGAATATGTCGGGATCGACTTTGATTATTCGGGTGTACAGGGGCCGGGGCTGGTCGGTCTTCCATTCAAAAACAACACCATCACCCCGCAGCGCATATTGAATAGGCTTATCGGCGACCTTAACAATGGCATCGAGAACGTCTCCAAGGCGGACGTCGAGGAGTGTCGGCAGGATTTTGATTCGGACCGCGGAGAGATCCGTTGGGTCAGCCTCGCCCGGGCCTGGTCCGAAATGATTCGAAACCGGCTGCATGCTGAAATGAAGGCCAACTTTAGCCAGGTCCCGCTCCTGGGCCTGGTCATTCAAATAACGAATGACCTCACCTAACGGAAGATTGTCGAACTGGATATCGTGGAAACGGACGGTGCGCAACTTCCTCAGAATTGTAGTGAGCCGGCCTGTGCTTTCGGTGGAATTGGTGGGGGTGAAGTTCGGTATGAACTGTAGTTCCGAAGGGGGAGCGTCGTTCTTCTGGGATATCCGGTAGCGAGTTTCAGCGATAAGGTTCAAATAGTAGTAGGCGGCCTGATTTGTCCGGTCCAGCTTGAGGATGGCCATCAGCGTTTGTTCTGACGCGTCCAATCTCCCTATCTTGAACAAGTGTTTGGCCTGCTCCAGCAAGATACCGAGTTCGGATTTGCGCGAGAGAGCGCTGGCTCCGGCTTTGTCATCATTGCTCAAAACCAACGGCGGCTCAGGCGAAACAGAACTTAAGATTTGATCCGTGGAGACGGCGATGTCAGTTGCAGCGAAAGGGCCTGGAGCCTTGGCGGACAAAACGCCGTTCGAGGCGGGGGCGATGCCGGCCGGGGCGCCAGGCGTAGCCTGTTGAAGCAGCAAGTTGCCCAGATACCAATCGAATTTCAGCGCGCGCGTATCGACTGGAGTAATTGGCACAGGTGGAACGACGGCAGATGAAGCTTCGGGCTTGGGTGGGATCGCCGTGGCCCGGCCCATGGGCAGGGCCACGGCCCCAAAGCCGAGGACGCACAGCGCCGAGACGAGCGTGAGCCCGGCTGTTCGGGGAGGATGAAAGTCGATTAGCCTCTCAATTCGCCAACGACGAGTGTTCTGGGATTCAAGAATGCCCACCAGGCCAAGCCGTGCCAAGGGGCGTTGCAGAACAAGCCTGGCAACTTGGATCAGAGTGAGTGCATAGACATCTGAATCATGGCGCAGCGCCAACATCACCGCGTCATCAACTGCCTCCTCACGGGCGTGCCGGATGCGGGCGTTAGCGAGCCAGACAAGTGGATGCCACCAATAAATAACTTGGAGCAGTGCCTGGAGACAATGGATCCATAGGTCACCCCGCCGCAGATGAATTGCTTCATGCAGCAGGATGGCGCGCAGTTGGCTGAGAGTGAGTTGCTCGACCAAGATATGCGGCAGCAGGATGATCGGACGGAACAGGCCGCAAACCACAGGCGTTATGGAATCTTCAATTAAACCCAGCCTGACCGTACGCCGAAGGCCGGCAGAGTGGCAGATCTGCGCGAGCAACTCACGCAGATGTTCAGGAGCAGCAGCGGCGCGTCGGGTCTCGCGCCATACTCGCCACCATTGGCCCAGCATCCATAACAGCAATCCACAGCTTGTGCCGCCCCACGCAAGCAAAACCCAAGCCGAACGCGAAATCTGAACCGGGGTCCGGTCTGGAGGCGGCGGAAGGTTTTGCAACGGGAGACTCGGAACGCCGACCGGTCCATAAGTCAAAACCAACCTAGTTGCTGGTTTATGGTCGGCCTGAGGCGGAAGTGAGGGACGCACCCACCAGCCAATTCCGGAAGGCAAAGCGAATGAAGGCGGGAGCAGCAGCTTCAGCAATACTGTAAGCCATAGGACGTAGCGCACCGCCGCCCGTAATCTTCGGCGTAGCACCAGATCCAAGGCGAGCAGCACCGCAATGAGCGCGCTCGATTGCCAAAATGCCGGCCAGGCCACGCTCAGGGCCTCGTTTGCCGAACGGTTAAGGAACACGATGAGAGGATTCATATTGTTTGGAGAGCATCACTCCTTGGCTTTCTTCTTTTTCGCTTCAATCAAAGCCTCGAGGTCGGAAAGGTCCTTGGGTGACAGGGGCCCGGCGTTGAGCAAACACTGGACCATTGGTGTGAGGGCGCCGTTAAAGGCATGCTTGAGCGCGTACAGCAGTTCCCCGCGCTGCGCCTCTTCCTGGGTAACGGCGGCATGGAACTCTGTTACCTTGCCCCTCTTTTCCGCAGTCAGGAGACCTTTGCCGACCATCCGGTCCATTATGGTGCGGACGGTGGAATAAGACCATTGGGTTTGCCGCTCGAGACGATCTTGAATCGCCGTGGCCGTGCAGGGCTCTCTTTCCCAGACGGCCTTGATAATCGTCCACTCCGCTTCGGTCAGCTCGACAGTTCGTTTAGGCATAGCAACTGCGAGTATCCTTTACATCTGTAGAGGTTGTCAACAGAAAAGCTCTACATTTGTAAACATTGGGCGTTCCGGATGGGCGCTCCCGAGCCGGCTTTTAAACAATCGCCACACCTCAAATGGGGTGGGAGCGTCCTCGTCCCAGGCTTTGCTCCCGGCACGGGCAGCATCCGGGGACGAGGACGTCCCCGCCCCGTTCCGGGGGTTTCGAAATCTCGGGTTACGTGTGAACCCTTCCACGTGCCTGGCAGTTTTTCGGTCTTAATACCAAACTTCATTGGCGATAGAACATCTTATTGACAAAACAGTTGGCAAATTTTATTTTTGCCCCTACGTCTTAAACAAGAGGTCTGATATGAAAGCCCTTGCTGCGCGGCAAAACATTCGAGCGCACCCTTTCGCCCCCCGTGACGATCTTCTTTGCCGGCAGTCAAACTAGAAAGGACAAAACATGAACAAAGTGATGCATGCAGTGGTTTTGCTCGTTTTCGGCGCAGCTTGTGGGCTGCTATTGCTGATTTTAAAATTGCCTTCGATGGTTGTTCCCGCAATCGCGAGGCTGCCCTCGGTGCCGCCCGGACAAGCTGTTTTGCCAGCTTTCACCCGGGTTTGTATGGCGGTTGGACCGGTACTTGTCGGGGCGCTTGCTCTTGTGGCTCTCGGCTATTGCATCTATGTGTGGGTGCGGAAGGCGGAGCGGCCACCGTCCTGGACGGGATTTCTGTCGACGACGATGTGCGCCTTGGTCCTGGTGCTGTTGCCAAGTATCGTGGCGATCTACATACCGCTGGTGGACTTCCTTAACCGTTCCACGATTTCTCTTCCGAAATGAACACAATGCGCAGGCGGCTCCGGTTTTTGGGGTTCTGTTTGTCTTGAGCTGGATGCGCAGACCGCCGGCCCCAAGTGCTCCGACGGAGTAACGCGACGGCAGCGTCCTGGAAAAGTGTTCCGTACTCCCTCCGCCACGGCAAGAATTACGATCAACTTTGCAGTGACGGGCACGTTGAAGCCATCGCCCCCGCTCTCCTTTTTAGTCCAGCAATCACTTGTCACAATTTCCGGTTTTATTTCCCCACTGATTTGCTGATAATGCGCTGGCGCTCAGAACCGTAAACTAATCATGAAACCCTTCCTGCAAGTCTTTCTCATATTTCTCGTGATAGCTCCGGCCGGGAGCGCACCAGGCCAGACTTCCCCAAGCACGAATCGGCCTGCTCTGATTCTAACCCCCGCGCCCGCGGCTACACCGCGGATCAACGGCGCGCGGATCTTCGGCGTCAGGCCCGGCCATCCTTTCCTCTTCACGATCCCGGCCACCGGTGATCGTCCAATGACGTTCGAGGCTGAGGGTTTGCCCTCGGGCCTAATCTTGGATCCAGAAACCGGCCAGATCAGAGGGGTAATCGCCCAACCGGGCGAGTATCACCTGGTCTTGCGCGCCTCAAATAAGCGCGGCAGCGCTTCGCGCCCATTCAAGATCATTTGCGGCGAGACCCTGGCCCTTACACCGCATATGGGATGGAATAGCTGGTATGTCTGGGAGAATCATGTCACGGACAAGATCATCCGTGATGCCGCCGAGGCAATGGTTCGCAGCGGGCTGATTAATCACGGTTATCAGTACGTGAACATTGATGACTGCTGGGCGGTCAAGCCTGGCGCCTCGGACCCATCGCTAGGAGGCGCAGCGCGCGATGCCCAGGGCAAAGTCAACGCCAACGCGCGTTTTCCAGACATGAAAGCGCTCACTGATTTTATCCACACCCTGGGCCTCAAAGCGGGCATCTACACGTCACCGGGGCCGCTCACCTGCGCCGGGCACGTTGGCGCCTACGAACATGAACAACTCGATGCCCAACGCTTCGCCGAATGGGGATTCGATTTTTTGAAATATGATTGGTGCTCGTATGGCGATCTTGCCAAAAACCCCAGCCGCGTGGATTTGCAGAAGCCCTACCGCTCGATGGGGCAGATTTTGCGTCAGCAGAACCGCGACATCGTGTTGAACCTCTGCCAATACGGCATGGGCAACGTATGGGAATGGGGTAAAGAAGTCGGAGGCAACAGTTGGCGCACGGCCGGCGATCTCGGAGGGAGTTTCGAGGGCATCCCCGCGAGTCTTTTTCGCGATGGCTTCGACGTCTATGCGCGAAACCAGCTCGAGAAGTTTGGTGGGCCCGGTGGTTGGAACGATCCCGATTACCTGTTGCTCGGCTACCTGAGCAACTGGAAAGGCCAAACTGTTCCAACACCGCTCACACCAGATGAGCAATACACTCATGTGTCGCTCTGGGCGCTGCTGGCCGCTCCGCTGATCTTGAGCGGCGACATAACCCGGCTGGATCCCTTTACGCTTAGCCTGCTCACCAACGACGAAGTTATCGACGTGGATCAGGATCCCCTGGGCCGTCCCGCTCGCCGCATATCAAAAGAAGATTCTCTTGAAGTCTGGGCCCGGCCCTTGCAGGACGGGAGCCAGGCGGTCGGTTTATTCAATCGCGGCGAGCAATCCACCGGCGTAACCGTGTTTTGGAGAGACCTTGGAGTAACCGGCAAAAAACTGGTGCGCGACCTCTGGCGACAAGAAAGCCTTGGAGTGCGTAACGATCAATTTCAGACTGTCGTCCGCCCGCATGGAGTTGTTCTGGTTCGGGTGGAGTGACCTTGATCCCAAGAAAGACCTGGATCACTCGGCCCACTTCGCACCAAAAGCGCCGCAAAGCGGCGCACTCCAAAACCTGCGCAGTCCGAACGGTTCCGAGGGAGGCGTTCCCGTCCGCTCAGCCGAAAATGGCCTTGTAATTATCCAGGCAACGCTTGGCGGTCTCGAACTCTGAAAAGCGGCTGCCTTCCTGTTCGATTAGGAAATACTCGCTGCCGCCCACAGATTTGCCCGCCTCGATCAGTTCTTTCCACGGCGTGACACCTTCCCCGAACAGCACGCGATAGCCTTTGTCTTTCTCCGGCGCCCAATCCTTGAGGTGCATGGTTTTGATGCGGCCCGGATTGGCTTTAACCCACGCCACCGGGTCGGCGCCGGCTTCTTCGCACGTGCCAACGTCCAACTGCAGCATGAACTCTTTGGGAGTATTGGCGGCGAGGATCTCAAGGATGCGCTGGCCGTTGTCGAGCTTGGCCCATTCGGCCTGATGATTGTGGTATCCGGCGCTTAATCCATGTGGTTTTAATTGTTCGACTGCGCTGGTGAGGTCCTCGCAGAGCTTCTTCCACCCGTCGACTCCTTTGGCGCTTCCGGGAGCGCTGGCCAGCACAATATAGCGAGCGCCTAGAATTTGGTTCAGTTCGATTGCATGAGCCAGATTGTCCGGCGAGGAGAAGGACTCAAAACCGTTATGGGTCGAGTAACAGCGCAGGCCGAAATCGTCCATTTGGGCCCGGACCTCTTTGGCATAGATGGGCGTCCATTTGAAGTAAGGGGAGTAAAACTCGACGACTTCGTAGCCGGCCTTGGCGACTGTTTTGAGGGTATTGGGCAGGTCGCGGCTCAGCTCGTCGCGGACCGAATAGAGCTCCAAGCCGATCGGATAATGCTTGGGCCCCGTTGCGGAAGCACTGGTAGCCTCGGCCGCAGAACTGCGAACCGAAACTTGTGCCGCGAGAGCGGCGGGGATGGCGCCGGAAATGGCGAGAAAGGTTCGCCGGGAAACGGATGCGTGGGTTTTCATAATGATTTAATGGACTCAAGTGGCCGAGGGGTGTCCTCGGATTAATACAACGCGAGCCTACAGAAGAATGCTGGAAAAACAAGGCGGCCCGATCTGCACCAGGCCGCCTTGCCTAACCAACCTAACAACTACCACAATAACCCCGCACAAATGATACGCCCCTGCCCCGGCCGGTGCAAATGGAGCGTCCGGCCTGCCCTTCGAAACGCCTTGATATAAAGTATTTATCAAACGTACAAAAACCGAAAGGCAACCTTCTATCACCAGTATTCATCTCGTCAGCCCTGAAATGCTCGCACGGCTCTCGATTTGTCCCAGGGAAACTGGATAGGGGCGGGGACGTCTCGTCACGGGGAGTGATGTGAACCACCGCCCGCAGTACTCAGGGCCCGAGCAGGACGCGGTAGAACCGGGCAGAGTTGGTGGCGCCAGGATCGACGATCTTAAACGGGCTGGCCGCACCATTGGTCACGTACAGCGTGGTCCAATTGGCCGGGCCTAGAGTAGTGGCGTACTGCACGGTATAATTCTGCGCCGGTGCTCCATTAATCAGGAACTGCCAGGTGTGGCCGGCCAACAACGCGGCGCCAGTCAGACTCGGGGAACTTTCACTGAAATTAAAAAAGTACTGATTAGTCAGCGTGTCGTAGTAAACCGTCCGTATGAGTCCGATATTAGCCCACGCATAAACGCTGTTCGGCGAATACGAGTACGAGGTAGCAGGTGAAGACGCTTGCGAATCGAACAGGTTGCCATTCTGGTCGAACAGGTCGACTCGCGTTGTGGTGATAAAAGCAGGAATGCCGGCAACTGGGTTGCCATTCGCATCGCGATAGCTCCAGGAAACTTTGCTCAACAATCCATTGCTGATGGTGATGGTCGGCACCGGGACGTCCATCCGCGAGTTCACCTGGGGGTCGGGCACTTGGAACGTGTTGACAATATTGCGATACGAAACCATCCATTGGCCGCCCTGGGCCGTGGCTGGATTCTTCACCGGTTGAGACAAGTAAAAGACGT
Source organism: Verrucomicrobiia bacterium (assembly GCA_035651635.1). Taxonomy (GTDB): domain Bacteria; phylum Verrucomicrobiota; class Verrucomicrobiia; order Limisphaerales; family UBA8199; genus JANXQE01. Next base: position 30,844 of record DASRFK010000146.1, read on the forward strand.
TGGTGCCGTTCTGCACGACCCCGAAGGTTGGATCGGCCGCCGAATTGGTCAGGCCCGATCCGGGTGGCCCGGTGAACAGAACAGTTCCAACCGCCGGCGGGTTGGTGTCATCAAACACCTGGAACATCACCCGATAGTTTTTTGGCGTAACCGGATAGCTCACTGCGGGCGTCATTCCGTGGCCGAACTCACCCACCACCCCCATGGCTTGGCGAAAGAAAATCGTCCCAATTGGCCCGCCGCCGACGATGAAATTGGCACTTTGGTTCCCGGAAGTCGTGTCAACGTTTTGGTTCTGGACTGAGGGATAACCGCGCTGGGTCAGGCCTTGGGAATCAACGCCGACAGACCAAACCCCGGCCAAAACCGGAAGCGAATAATTTCCATTGCCGTCAGTATCGGCGTTAACATTGAAATTGGTGCCATTGACCGTGGTGGAGGCGAAAACGCCGACGCCGCTGATGGGAGAATTGGTGGCGCTCTTCACCGTGCCGGAGATGGTCCGAGTCGACAAGGGCGCAACGTACAGAATATTTGAAATGCTGCTGCCATCCGTGACATTGAACTGAATTTGCGGCGCTACCAAATTGAGCGATGCCGCTGTTTGCGAGTCGAGCGAGAGGGTCCAGGTGCCTCCGGTCAAGGGAAAGACAAAGCTGCCGTCGGCACCCAACTGCGCATTTTGATTCGGCCCCGTGCTGGCGAAGACTATCATGCTTCCGTTGTTGATCGGGTTGTTGTTTCCATCGACCGCTCTTCCGGCCAGGTAAGCCGTGGCGCGCGTGGCGACCAGGTTGGTATGCAGCGCCTGTCCGGTGCCCAGGGTGGCTTGGGCCTGTTGGACGATGTAACCGGCCGGCAATACCGCTCCCTGGTCCACGCCGAAATACCAGGTCGCGTTCGAGGCCGGCAGGAAGAAATTGCCACTCGCGTCCGTGTAAACCGTGCTTTGGACGGTGTTGAGGCTGTCATTGCCGTAAAGACGCACCCCGCCCAATCCGACATTCTGATCCGTCTTCAATGTCCCATAAATCAGAGCCGTACCTTTGGTGAATGGAACAGTGACCCCGGTCACACTCGTGGTCGAGACCGTCACTTTGGTTTTGTTTTGCGCGCGGAGATAACCGCCCAGCATCGCCGAGTAGTCCGAAGGGTCCAACTTCCATTGACCGGCATTAACCGATAGGCTGAAATTTCCCTGCGCATCGCTGAATAATACCGCATAGTCGTTAGCATCGGAGGTGGCAAAGCACTGAACGCCCGGAATCCCGTGTCCGCTCGCCGTATCCACTATGCTGCCCGAGATATTCAGGCTACCCGCGGTTAGCGGAATGCTTACGTTAGTATCCACGCCGGAGATCGTCACTAAGGGAGAGGTCCCAAAATTACCGGTGTAACCTGGCTTAAACCCAATCACGCCGTACGTTCCATTAGTAACCTTCAGAGTGAAGTTGCCCGATGCATCCGCTGTCGTGGCTGAAACCAACTGTTGATCGTTGCCCACCTGCAGCAAAGCCGCCGCCCACGCAAACGGTATCGGCGACCCGCTGCTGGAAATCGTTCCGGTAATCTTCCGAGGTAAAGAAGCCTGCGTGATCGTGATGGATTGCTGGACGGCGGCGAATCGGGCTACCGGACTCGACACTCGAAAGATTTGAGTCCCGGCGCCGCGGCTGAACTCGGGGGAATTGGCGAAATCGAGAGTGGCAGTGATCTGCCCGTTCGCCACGAGATCGTTGTCGCCCGGAATATTCGTGTCGCGCACGCCTCCGATCGCAGCCCCCTGACCATCGGTCAAAAGAAAGCTCTGCACCCGGGGTTCACCGGCATCCACCACGCCGTTGCCGTTTGGATCCAGAAAATGCTCGACCAGCACGGTTTCACCATTGGTTAAGCCGCCAAGCTGCACGGTCAGTGTGCCGGAGTAGAGGTTGGAAACGGAGTTTGGAGCAACGGAGATGGTCGCCGCGCTCGCTCCGAACCCGAGGGCCAAGAGCACTCCGCAGCTCGCCACGCCGCACCGCGCCGGGCTGAACAAGTTCAGTTTCATATCGCAACTTTCGGGTTGGTGAAAAGCATAAATTCTCAATAAGTTGTTAGCAGTCAACGTACCAATCTCCACGATTTTGGCCTGAATCGGAAGGACGCGCTTCAACCACGGCCCGATTGGCATGACCTCGGCTCTCTGAACTCGCATCACTTTTAGGTGAAGCTTTTGTGCACCTGCTTTCCAGTGGCCGTTGTATCAGTCTGAATCAGTGTTCCTCGGTGGTTTTCAACCGCATTGTTTGGGCTATCGTTGAGGAATGAACCTGGTGCAAATTCTCCTCCCGCTGAATGACAACAAAGGCAAGCCGCTTCCGCGGGGGCATTACCGGGTCATCAAAACCGAGCTGGCGAACCGGTTCAAAGGCCTGACGGTTTACGGCCGCGCTCCTGCTGAAGGCATTTGGAAGCCAGGCAAATCAACCAAGATCGATGAAATCGTCGTCTACGAAGTAATGGTGCCCAGAATCAATCGCCAGTGGTGGAGGCAATACCGATCCAAGCTGGAGCGATTGTTTCGGCAGCAAAGCATCGTCATCCGAACGCAGGAGGTCACCGTGCTCTGAGTGGTGGGCGGACACGCGATGTCATTGCGGCCTCCGCAAAATCAACCGCAACTCCGCGGGCGGTTCATCTTCTCTTAAGGTAAGCAGGGTTAGCGTAGTGGCATGAACTGCTGTCAGTACAAGGCAAAGCAAAAGGTCCGGGTATTGCGCTTAACACGACTGTTTTGTTTTACCAGCAGCATCGCCTTCCCACTCTTGTCAGGGAATGCCTCTTCGTTTGATCTGGCCGCCGCGATCACCAAGCAACCGTCTGCAACGTCGTCTCAGGCTTTGTCCGGAAGCACCAATGCGCCCGTTCCAGTCATCCTGACCGAATACGCGAGTGATGGCTTGCACGTGAATTTTCACGGAGCTCCACTGAATTTGGTTTAACGAAAAGACACGGTTTGGCCCGCTCCGGCCACCATGGAAGAGGTTCAGGAGTACCGCTTGAAGTCTGGTAACAATTGAGGCCCGCCTCACTCGTCCGCTTTGGCGTCAGTGATCAGCCACAGATTAGAGATTACGCCGATTGCCGGAAACTACCCTGCTATCGGCCGAACTGGGAGGCTCCGTTTGCTCGTCACCCGGGAGCTGGCGAGGTGTAGGCGGAAAGAACCGGGTGTAATAACGGGCGGAGCGATAATAAGCCAGCTGGCCAGCGCGCCAGGCTGAAAGCTGATTGCGCAGCAGTTCGGCAATTTCCGGTTGCGTCTCCATCAGGTTCGCGGATTCGGCAGGATCGTGTTCCAGGTCGAACAGGTAACAATCGCCATTGCTGTTATCTTCGAAATACTTCCATCGTCCAGCGGCCACCAGTCCATCGCTGTTGACGATGCCATCGACGTGCACATACACGCAGCGCCGCTCGGCCGAAGGTCGGTTTGGCGAGAGCACGTCGATGCCTTGGAAATTGGGATGAGCCGCCAGCCCGAGACGAGCCAGAATCGTCGGGACCGCATCGATCAGTGAAGTGGGATAAGGATCGGCTTTCGGCTCGAAATAGTGCCTGCCCCACAGGACTAAGCCGGTGCGAATTGCGGTATTAAAGGGCAGCTTCGCGTGGCCGGCCAGGTCGTTTTCATAGAAGGACTCACCGTGGTCGCCGTAAATGGCGACAATCGTGTTCTGGTCGGCACCGGACTGATGGAGAAGTTGCAGGATTTCTCCGATCAACAGGTCGATTCCATGCATGGCATTGAAGTAGGTGTTGCGCACCTGTTCGTTGCTGGTCCGCGGGTATTCTCCGAATGCCCAGCCGGGCTCGACGCCACAGGGTTGAAACCAGTGCGCATCCTGGTTGGATGAGTGATAAGGGTAATGAGAATCGGCGAAGCTGATGTTGACGAAAAAGGGCTGCTTTTGCTCCAACCTCGGTTTGATCCACTCGATGGCGCTGGTTGCCGTAAGGCGGTCGGGCACCAGGAATGCCTGGACGTTCGCCGTGCGCTGCTCGGGATGCAGTTCGAGTTCTTTGAGTTTGCGCGAAGAGGAATCGACGAAGCAGTCCAGCGCCGGTGTGACCAGGAACGTGTCCATCCCGCACCAGGATTCGATATCCGAGGAAAACCAGCCGGTCGCGTAGCCGTAGGGCTTGAGCACGTCATAGATCAGCGTTTTCGGCCAGGGATCATCTGCCTGGTAAGCCACGAGCATATCTTTTCTCAAGGGGTACAGGGATGCGGGAATGCTGGGGTTGGAGAGACTGGTATGGCTGGCAGGCGCATAGGCGTTTTTGAAAAAAGTCCCCTGCCCGGCCAGCCGGTTGATCGTCGGAACGATTTCAATTCCCTGGCTCCGCTGGCCAACCAAGTCACTCCGAAAGGACTCGATCCTGAACAGGATAATACTGGGTTTGTCGGACATGGCAGTTGCCGGCTGGTGAAAGGGAGCAGAGCGCGGCTTGAGTTCGCTTTCCTCCAGGACGCGATCTTCGTACTGAGTTTGTCGCTGGAAGTCGTAGCAATTCAGGACAAAGGTGAGGATCGGGTCGAGGTTATAGGATAAGTGACTGGTCATTTTGGCTCGAAACGCTTTGTCGGTCCGGTTGAGCGAGGTGGTGGCGAAGGTAAAGGCCGCGCTGGCGGCGAGCCAAAGGACCAGGACTGTGCGGCGGCCCTTTACGCTGCCGAGCAGGTTCAATCCGTGACTCATTCGCCAGGTCTGGAGCACAATCCACGAACACGACACGAGCAGGAACAGGAGCACAATCACCAGCATCCACTGCTGAGAGCCGACCATATGAGTCCAGAGCCCGTGCGACATGTTTGCCTGAGCGAAACGCAGCAAAGAAAGATTCAGATAACAGCCAAGCACGTACCGAGTGACCAGGCTCAGGACTACAAAAGCCCATGCGCCGGCCACCAAAGTCGAGAACAGCACTTTTCTGCCGAAATTAAGCGGAGCCGGAATTTTTTTCTCCATCTCGCCAGCCACTCGGCAAAAAACTTCTATCCCAAACAGAACCGTCATCCAGAAGAAGGTAAGGAATGCGGCCGAGTAAACGCTGGCCGCAGTAAGACCGGTGCGGCTGCTGCGGTGCCAGTTGACGACGCTCCAAAACAGTTCGACGCCAAAGATTGCCGACAAGACGCCGACCGTGAACCACCAATTGCGCCGCGAGGGAAAGCCCGCGAGCGTGACTTCTCCTGAGCTGTTCTTTCTAACACTCATAGTTTTGCAGGTTTCTCTGGTTTAAATGCGGCGAGCACCCTCGAATCACCTCCGAGTGGCTTTCCGAATGTGCGGCGACTCTTCTGAGAAGTCAGACCGAGCTTATGGTAGCAGTATTGGTGCCAGACTCATAAGCGATGCGAATCGCTCCCGGGCGCATTCGCGACAGTTTTAGATTAGATTATAAAGAAGAGTAGCCGAGATTTTCCATCAACCCTCGACCCGGCGTGCTAGCTCGAAACTGCTCCCGCCGCCTGGATTACAACGGCGTCTTGCCCCCGGTCGCTCCCACCACCTCTCCCGTCATATACGATGAATCCTGCGAGGCCAGAAACACGAACAGCGGCGCTAGCTCCGCCGGTTGCGCCGGCCTTTCGAACGCCGTATTCTTCCCAAAATCCTTGGTCTTTTTCTGACTGGTTGTCGACGGGATCAGCGGCGTCCAGACGGGTCCGGGCGCCACCGCATTGACGCGGATACCTTCTTTCATAAGGCGCTTGGAGAGCGCTTTCGTGAAATTCACTATCGCCGCTTTGGTCGGCGCATACGCCAGCAGTTCCGGACTGGGCATGAAAGCCTGGATGGAAGCCGTGTTGATGATGGCGCTTCCGGGTTTCATGCGCGGCACCGCCGCTTTGCACAAGTAAAACATCGAGTAAAGATTGGTCCGGAAAGTCCGGTCGAGCTCTTCGCTGGTAATTTCCTCGAGCGATTCGTAGCTCATCTGGTAAGCGGCATTGTTCACCAGCAAGTCCAGCTTGCCACATTCTTTGACGGCGTTATCCACCAGCTTGCGGCACCATTGTTCATCCTGGACGTCTCCAGGCATCGCCACCGCCTTTCGCCCCTCGCCTTCGACCCAACGGACTGTTTCCCGAGCGTCCGCTTCTTCCTCCGGCAGATACGAGATGACCAGATCGGCCCCTTCGCGCGCAAAGGCGATGGCTACGGCCCGCCCAATGCCACTGTCACCGCCGGTGATCAGGGCGCTTTTCCCCGCCAATTTGCCCGCGCCGCGGTAACTCTGCTCTCCGTGATCCGGCTTGAGGCGCATTTTGTCTTCACGCCCCGGAAAATCCTGCTCTGGTTCGTCGAACGGCGGTTTGGCTCCGCGCTCTTTTGGGTCTGATTTACTTTGTTTAAAACGAGGTTGGCTCATGTTCCTCCATTACCGGGAATCCCCGGTCGCTGGTCTGAACATCGGACCTCCCGCACCCTCTGGAAATGGGGTGGGGTCTGTAGTTTGAACCATGCTGGCGCGACATTGATGAGACGTTGATGCGCAGTCTTAAAATCGTCTTCTTTCTCCTCCTCCTCTGAGTGAGTAGTCTTAACATCGTCCTCTTCCTCTTTCTCGGTTCTTGTGCCTTCTGTGCCTCTTTGCGGCCTTCCTCACCCGAACCCGCCGAACTGTTCCGAAATTAACGGGAAGCCAGCGACAAAAACCACGGTGTCGAAGCGAGCCCGCCCCAACCATCCGGACTGTGGTTCGCGAGAAAGATATTCCTGAGGGTGGCATCATATGGTACCAGCGCAGTCCAAAGGACGCCGGGTGAGTTTTTCCACCGCGGATCGGGTTGTCCGCCGTCAATCCGCTGAAATTGGGCACCGTGAAGCTCGTGGTTCCACATGAAATCGCGATTCGTCGCTATCAGCTTGTCCAGGTCGCCTCGGCCGAAGACTAATCCGTGCTCGAAGGCCGAAACCATGCCTTCGACATCGATGCCGTAATAACCCCCGTTCGGATGCACGCCCACCCAATGCTTCGGAGAGCCGTCTGGTTTGTAATCCCATGGTCCCGCGGGTTCCCAGTAATTCCAGACAAAATATTTACCGTCCGCGCTCAGCTTAAGGCGCGATTTCATTAATTCGAACCATTGGGTTGCGCGGTTCCGATAGACCTCCCTTTGCGTCGCATCGTACATCGCCAATAACCAACGGGCGATATGGTTCTCCTTGTTGTCCGGATTGGAAAAGCCCGTGGTTTTCCTTTGGTCATAACCGGCCGACCATTTGCCCGTGCGCGGATCGATCCCGTAAGCAGGCACAACCCACAGGCCACCTTGCTTGACCTCTCGCCAGCAGTCTCGTGAGTCCCACTTGCGGAAGGTCTCCTCGGCAAATTCCACATAGCGGTCGGCTTGTGGACGCCACTTCACGGAGAGGCCCGAGTTTCGGCGCACCTCGGCGGCCGCCAGCACCATGGGGCGCAGCAACATCGCCTCGCCCAGCAGGCTGTCGGCTGTGTATTCCTTAGATTCGCCTCCGCCCCCGTCGCCTTTCGGCCAGCCTCGAAAGCCATCGGGTTC
>DASRFK010000147.1:0-42844 GCA_035651635.1 Verrucomicrobiia bacterium
ACCGTCCCGTCCGACTTAAGCGCCAAGCAATCGGAATCACCGGCAGCGATCGCGACTACGTTGCTCAGTCCAACCGGCACGTCCAGTTGGCCGTACATATCGGAGCCCCACGCGGCAACGGTCCCGTCCGACAACAAGCCCAGGCTGTGATATCTACCTGCTGCTAACGAAACCACGTTGCTTAATCCCGTTGGAATGTTCAATTGACCTCCGCCGTTGTCTCCCCACGCAACAATTCTTCGGCCGGTCGAGAATAGCTGAGTGCTGCCGAAAGCTACTCCCAACGCGTTGCTCACAACGAGCCTGCATTTATAGACAGCGCCAAGGTTGAGGTTAGTGAGCGGTGTGCTGAACCTGACGGCTGCGCTGCCGCCGCCAAGACTTGCTGGAGGTGTCACCGCGTCAAACCTTCCACGTGGCCCCCACTCGAACCAAGTGGTAGTGTCGAGACCATTTGGCACCGCCATTCCGTTCAGTGTTGCGCTTGAGGGAGCCTGAATCCATGGCTGCTGGGTCGCAGCGAAAGGCCGGTTTTGGCAGGTGACCACCGTTACAGTGCTGTTGTTCACCATATTCGGATCCAAGGAAGTGCTGCTGACCAGCGCAATGTTGGTCAATTGGGCAATGGCCGTTGGGGTTACCACTAGCATCACTGTCCCACCAGCTCCATTGTTCAAGTTGCCAAAATCGCAGGTCACAAGGCCATTTGACACGACACAGGGGCCCAGCGTCGAACTTGCCGAAACGAGGCTCACATTTTGAGGCAGCAGATCGAGGAAGGACGTGGCGAGAGCCATATTCGGACCCTGATTGGTAACCTGGATGGAGATCGTCAGGTTGCTCTGAAGCGTGATCGTGGGCATGGAGGTCGACACTCTGAGCGAAAGATCCGCCGGGGGCTGAGAAGGCACCAGCGGTGTCCTGATCAGAAAGACCTGGTTCCAGGAAGGGAATATTTGCGACATGGCAACCGCAAATCCGCTCGTTCCCCACCGGATCAGGCTAACTGGACCGCCTCCTGCAATGGGGTCCAAGGCGACGCTGCTGATTGCTTGCAGCGTCGTTGGATCGCAGCCAAAGAGGGTCCATGCACTTGGAAGTGCGAAATTCGGATGTGAGGCCATGGTGAAGATGCGGCCGTTTGCCAGGTCCGGTTCGACAATGGAACAGGCGGGCACAAATCCTCGTATCACCAAGCTCTCCGGTTCGAATACCTCTCCGCTGGAACTGAAGACCAGGCCTCCATTGTATTTCAAATCATCACCGTAACCCATGTAACCGTCATGCGAATCGGAAGATACGACTCCCGACGAGTCCAACGTGACCCGCGTGAAGGGCGGACCTGTGTACAAGCGCGTGGGTGACACGCATATAATCGGTCCCTGGATGTGCAGTGAATTGGTCCGTTCGACGGTATCATCAAAGATCCGCAGACCACCGGCCGCTACGGCATAGGAATGAGGCTGTCCCGGCAGCACACCCACGTTTACCCCCACAATCTTGTTGCCTACAAGGTCATAGCCGAGCGACACCTGCAATCCGATCGAACGCGTCGACATATCAAACCGACGCACCACATTAGAGCCGTAAAAAGTTACGTAAAGAAACTGGCCGTCGTCTGAAAGGGCCATTTTTTGAGGGTCATCCCCCAGGAAATAATTCGTCTCAATCCTGCCGACTACGGGATCGATGACTACAAGGCAGTTTGCGAAATTGGTAGAGGCAGCGGGAACGGTTGCGTAGATGCGCTGAGCTTTTGAATCGTAAAGCAAGTCGGTCGCATAAAAATCGAATTCCTGAAATGCCGTGGCAACAGCGTCGAAAGGATTGCTGCTGCCGGTGACCCCGTTTGTGGAGCAAATAAGCCGAATGTTCGTATCCGGATAAGCCGAAACCACTGTCACAACACCAGTCCATTGCCCTTCAGTGAACTGCAGCACGCTTGGACGCACTGGCACGCTCCCATGGTCACCGGCCGCGCTGAGCAAGGCCGGGCCATTGAAGTTGAACACTTGGACATTGTTTGAATCAACCGCCGAGACCCTCAGCTCGAAAGGGACCCCGGACGTTTGGTGAGGTGCGATCGTGGTGAAGCTGAAGCGATCGAAAACGTAAACAATAACAGGAGCTGAATCGGCGCTCTCGCCATTGGTATTCGCTGCTGAGACGACGTAATAATAAGCACCATTCTCCGGCACGGTATCGGTATAGCTCGGGCCGGTGACACCCGTCACTAGGTTTGAATACAGGCCGCTGAGGTCGAATCGTTTCACGTTGTAGGTTGAAGCCCGAGCAGCCTGCGCCCAATTCAGTGTGACCTGCAGATCCTGGTGGCTTGCTGTCAAGCCCGTCGGGATGCTGGGTATCTGGTCCACCCCGGAAGCAGTCCCATAGATTAGATTATCCACCCCGAAAGTCCCGGGCGCCTCCAAATAACGCCATTCGACGCGGTAGATCCGGGCGTTGGTCTCCCCGATTCCCACAAAGGCAGGATAGCTTAGCCACGGAGGAAAGGAGCCTGACGCTGTTTCAATAACACTACCATTTTGATCATAAGCGAGTTCCATGACACCAGTCATACCAAAGAGTGGCGAGGCTTCTACTATGTAAGCTCCAACCGCCTGTTGTGGTTGATCGAAATAAACATCCAAAAAAGTGTTTCCATTTCGGTTGCCAAAGTACTGACTTCCAAAGCAATTGTTGCCCGTGCCGGGGAGGGCGTCTCCTCCCGCAAACTGAAGTCCTGGAACATTTGGCAGGAACGGCGAAGCGGTCTCGAACGTGATGACGGGATCGGTGCTGGAGAATAGCCCGAGAGTGATTTGCGCGCCAACGACCGACGACGGTATTAAGGATTTCAGTAGCAAGAAACCATAGCAAACGGCTGTTGCAGGACGGATGGATGATTTAAACCAAGCGCGCACCGAAACCTCAGGTTCTATCGAGGTTACACAGTCTCAAGGAAGATGGTCAAGCCGAATAAGGCTTGACAAACGGGCTTCCTGATCACAGAATGGCTGCGTACCTCTGCGGTTGTCTCGACACGAATGGAACTATAATCGCACGTTCTCTTTTACGAATGATCCTGCTTCAATACCAACCTCGATGAAACGACATGTCGTTCGCTACCTTCGCTAAAGGACAAGTGGCCCCTCCCCTTGAGTCGAAACGCTTTTCGGCCGACACTGCCAGTCAGGAAGAAACTGCGTTTACAGTGGTTGAACTGATCGTGATGGTTGGAACTCTGTGCCTGTTAACACTTGCTCTTACCTCCACGGTGGCAAGCACGAGGCCCGGTGCTGCAACGGTCACCTGCATGAACAACCTGAGGCAGCTGGGAAACGCGTGGCAGATGTACGCGGACGATTACAACGGCAACCTGGTTTACAACCGTGACGGGATTTCAAATGGCAAGAGTGCCGGCAACGAATGCTGGGTCGGTGGTTGGTTGGATTTTTCATCCGCCAATACGGACAACACGAACACATCCGTACTGGTGGATCATGCGCGGTACCCGTACGGTGCTTACCTCGGACCTTACCTCAAGAGCGCCGACCTGTTTAGGTGTCCTGCGGATGGTTCTTTTGTTACAATTGGCGATCAGCAAATCCACCGTGTTCGAAGCTACTCAATGAATAACACTTTTGGCCTGGAGGCTCGGATGTGGACTACTCCCAGTAGCTTTACGTTTCATACCAATCTGAGCAATATCAAGCTGCCGCACCAAGTGTTTGTTTTATTGGAGGAATCCTACGGTTCTATCAATGATGGGTGTTTCTTCAGTGATCCGGATACCATTTGGCAGATCGTTGATTTCCCGGCCGATTATCATCACGCCTCCTGCAATTTCTTCTTTGCGGATGGCCACACGGAGTTGCACAGGTGGAAGGATTCGCGAACCATGCCTGTGATAGCTCCGAGTGGGTACGTGCCGGGTGTCAATGAGAACTTGCCTGGAGATGTGGACGTCGATTGGTTGAATCAACATGTATCGGAGCGCCGCTAGGCAATGCGAACAAAGCAGCCATGCTTCTCCTCTCTGATAGTAATCGCAGCTGTACTTTTTGGTCCGCCAGTGTTAGTGTGGGGGAGCCCACCACGGCTAGTTACAAACATGGACGCCTCTCAGCAACCCTCTTCAGCAGCAAACGGGGATTCGGCGCAGCCCGTTCTCACCCCCGATGGCCGCTACCTCCTTTTCGCAAGCTCAGCAAATAACCTTGTTACCAATGGTGGCACCAACGCTTTGCCAGAGTGGTTTCCCGCACGTTTGAATGTTTTCCTGCGCGATCGCCTCAGCAAAACAACCGTGCTGGTGAGCGTCAATTTGCAGGGTAACGGACCGGGAAATGGTGATTCCACCCCGTCGGCGATTTCTGCGGATGGTCGTTTTGCCCTTCTTGAGAGCAGTGCCAGCAATCTTGTCCCAGATGACACCAACAGTGCTCCTGATGTGTTTCTGCGCGATTTGGCCACTTCTAAGACCATCCTGGTCAGTGTTAACACCAATGGGAACGCTGCCAATGGCGCTTCGAGGAGTGCGGTAATGACACCAGACGGACGCTATGTCGCCTTCGTCAGCGAGGCGAGCGATATTGCACCACGCGATACTAACGGCATCGCGGACATTTTCGTCCGAGACATGGTAAGTGGAACCACTATCTTGGCGAGTCCAGGGGCAACCTCGACCAAATCGCCCTCCGAAATCAGCGCTTCTGATTCCCCATTGATAACCCCAGACGGACGATTCCTAGCCTTTTACAGCACAGCAACAAACCTCGTCCCAGGGATTCTTACAAGCCCTTCTGAAATTTATGTTCGCGATCTTCTGCAAAATACGACGATTTGTGCCAGTAGTGGTGCCCACTCCGCGTTTCCTCCTCAGCCGATCCTCAAACTCCATTTTTTGAGCCACGCGATCAGCTTTGATGGACAATTTGTTGCGTACGAGGCCGTGCCCACTTGGCCATTGTTTGTACCCGGTCCTTCACCCATCGTCTTTCGTTATAACGTGCAGACCGGTATTCTAGACCTGATTAACACTAACTCTGTTGCTCCATTTCCTCCCTATGAAAGTGTCCACACACTGGACATGACTCCCGACGGCAGATTTGTCGCATTTGTTGCTAACTCAACCAATTCGGCGAAACAGGGAGACTCTGTTTATGTCTGGGATGTGGAGACGGGCATTAGTACCCTGGCGAGCGGAAACCTGGACGGTCAGGTTCCGACGAATTCAATCTGCATGTGGCCAGCGCTGGATCCTAGCGGCACATTTGTGACATTTGTAAGCACTGGGGCCAACCTTGTCACCAATTCCCTCAATGGCGAGTTCCACGTTTACCTGCGCAATTTGCTCAGTGACTCCACGATTCTGCTGGACGTCGACTCGAACGGGGTTGGGTCAGGGGTCAGCCCCGGAACAATCCCCCAACTGAGTGCTGATGCCCGGACGGCCGTTTTTGAGTGCCCGGATGGCACCCTGTTTTCCACCGATCGAAATCATGCGCTTGATATTGTGGCGAGAGATGTGGTCGACGGCAGCACAGAATTGGTATCGTCAGCCAACAGCTCGTTTCCCGCGATTACGCCAAACGGGCATACCAGCTTCACGGGTTCCTCGCTTAGTTCCGACGGGCTGTACGTCGCCTTCGTCAGCGGCGCCGACAATCTGGTCGCGAATGACACAAATGGGTGCGCGGACGTTTTTGTTCGCGATCTTGCGGTCGGCACCAATATTCTTGCCAGCAGTGGCACCAATGGCGTGGCCGCGGATGCCTCGTCGAGCGAGCCCTGCATGGACGGCAGCGGCCGCTACGTTGCCTTCACGAGTGCGGCCGATAATTTGGTTTCAAACGACAGTAATCATACTTTTGACGTTTTCGTTCGAGATCTCGCTCTCGGCACGACAGCTCTTGGCAGCGTCAGTTCGAACGGTGTTAGCTCCGGGAATGGCCCGTCGATGTCTCCCCTACTCAGCCGCAATGGGCGTTTTTTGCTCTTCAAAAGCATTGCCACGGACGTGGCACCAGGCACTGTGAAATACTACGGGCTGGCGAATCTCTTTTTGAGGGATTTAGAGCGAGGCGTGACATACGCGCTGACCAAAAGCAGCGTTTCCTACAGCGCCATGACTCCCGATGGGCGATACATTGCGGTCGAGGGCGCGATTTCCAGCACCACACCCCAACTTGCCCTTTGGGATTCTCAGGCAGGCGAGTTTGTTTACACCAACACGATCCCGGGAATTTTCCAACTCGCGATCAGCCCCGACGGCCGGCGGATCATTTACGCCACAAACGGGGTCCTGCAGGCCTTGGACTGGGCGTTAAATACCAACTGGACCATTTCACCTTTTCTGCCGTGTTCACACCCTGGGCTCAAGTTCAGTGCGGACGGCCGCTTTATGGCTTTTTCAGCCCCAAACGGTGCGACGCCCGGCACTAACGCAACGCTGAGTGTGTTCGTCTACGACTTTCAAACGCTTTCCAATTCGCTGATCAGCCGCAGCAGTTCTGGAAGCGACGCTGACGGTAACTCTGATTCGCCCGACATCACGCCGGACGGAAGGTCTGTGGCATACCGAAGTCTCGCCAGCAACGTTGTTCCGGGTGCAACCAACGGTACGTCCAATATCATAATTCATGACAGTTGGACTGGTTCAACCACCCTGTTGAGCGCCTCCCAGGCCCGGAACTTTGGCGCAAACGGAATTTCGATTCAGCCCACATTCAGCGCTGACGGTCGAACGTTGGTTTTCGAGAGTTGGGCGTCGGACATCGTCTCGAATGATTTCAACCAGAGTGAAGACCTATTCGCGGTGAACTTCCTGTACGCCGGGATTGGGCCTGCTTCCAGCCCGAGCCCTGGTTTTGCCATAACCTGGCAAGCGAATCCTGGTCAGAGTTACACCGTGCAGTTCAAACAGAGCCTGAATGATCCCGCCTGGCGGAACGCCACCGGTGCTCTCACGAATATCGGCGCGACAGCGTACTTTAACGATTCGGCCGCCGGTTCAGGACAGAGATTTTATCGGATTTGGGCACCGTGATCTCAATCTGATGCAGTGATCATTGGAACACTCCCGTTATGGCTTTACGAACGAGCAAGCTCCGCACAGAGCTGTCGCGAAGGTTGAAGGGCGTTTGGGCGGCTCGCCGGAACTGGCGAAACCCGGCCATCACCTCGCGCAGTCGACGTTCCCCGGCCGGCCCCCGGCCGCCAAGCAATCTCCTGGCTGCGCATGGACCATGGACCAAGGACCGACACCATTTACACCTCATCGGACCGAGCAGCCAATCTCAAAATCGCACACAGGCCCACACCATCCCCTTTGGGAATTGAGCATCGTTCCAATTACGAGCATAGGCACCCGCGAGACCGTACCATTTTTCAGCCAAAGGCCTCAGAGAGGACACAAAGAACCGTAACCGACAGAAGAAACTCTCGCGTTCTCTGAGACCGGTTGGGATTGACAATGGACCCATTTGGGCCACAATGAGTACATGAGCGCGATCGCCAAAAGCCGTATTGACCCGGAACTGAAACGTCAGGCTGAGGCCGTGCTGGAAGAGATCGGACTGAAGCCACGGGCGGCATTGGAACTGTTTTACAAACAGATCGTAAAGCGCCGGGCAATCCCGTTTCCTGTCCAAGCTGATAGTCCGGAAGATGAGGTTTTGAGCCCTGCCGCCCGCCGCAATAAGCTAGCTGACGAATTTTAAGCATGGGAACAGTCCCACAGCCCGGCGAGGTTTGGTTCGTCGATCTGGGCATGGTTGGTAAACCGCGTTATGCGCTTGTGTTGGCGGCTCGAACCGATGCTCGACTGGCTCTGGCCAGCGTGGTTTTGATCACTAGGCAATTTGAGGACACACCTTACGAGGTCACACTGCCTCGTGTGCCGTGGTTGCGGGAGCAAAGCTACATCAACGTTCAGAGCATACAGCCGGTGAAGTTCACCGAATTCGTGCGCAAAGCTCCCGGGAAGTTCGATGCTCGTGTTGCTAACGACGTGGAAGCCGCGCTCAAGCGCTGGTTGAAGCTTTAAAGCCCACCCAACGCTTTTGGGCCCCCGGAAATCCCCTTCGTTTGTTTGTTTGCTTCTGTGCACTATGAATGGTCACCCCTAAGGCTTCCACGCTTCATTGAAGAAACCTGTGTCGAGGATTTTTCCGGCGGCGGTGTCGCTGCCTGGGACGCTGGCGTCGAGGATCGCACAATCGGTCCCGCACCAAATGGCATATCGGTTCGTCAAGCTCCGGCTGAATTGCACCGTGTGACCGTTGAGGCCGATGAAATCCCTCATCAACGGACGCGCTTTGTCGGCTGTTGCGCACAACGTGTTCAGGATCCATAACAGGACGCAGCCCGGCAGCAACAACCATGTGCTTTAGTTATTCGATGACTAGATTGATCCGAGATTCACTTAGAGCAGATAGTGTCCGAGGTAACGATCGCGTTCCTCATCCGCAGTGTTATTTGAGCGCCGGACTCCGGTCTGAAGGCAACAGCGCGAGCGCCGCGAAGGCTGTGGCGGCGTCGGACATAAACATGCGGGGCCAGGGGTCTCCCTCGTCGCCGCCGTGTTCACGATCGTGATTGAGCGAAAATGTGCGCCAACAATCCCATCGATGTTGGTCGATGTCCCACGGGCGATGGTTTGATTGCAGCCAGGCGTGGGCTTGTTGGACGGCGGTTGCAACGTGGGGCACCCCCGCTTCTTGCATGACATAGGTCACCAATCCCGTGGCGTAGGCGTCCGACTGACACAGCACCGCGACGTCCGGCTTTCCCGGCGGGGTGTAAGGGGCCGACTCCTTGGACCAGGTCCAGGGACCCAGTTTATAGAGCGACCAGCCGCCATCTGTATTTTGCTGGTGGCCCAACTCCGCAGCGAGGGCGGACGCCTGTTCGTGATTCAGCAAGTCTACCAGCCGCGCGGAGGCCAGCAGCAGCCAGGTTTTGTTGTACAGGTTTTGGCTCGCGTAATTGTCCCGCAGATAAGATTTCAATTTCGCAATGCCGATTGAGTCGCTTTCGTTAATGCTATGGTAACCGTCTGCGGTGCCGACCGCGAGGGCGGCCAGGGCCGCCCCGTAATAAACACTGTCGGCCGATTCATATGGCTCATTTCCAAAGTCGAGCCAATCCCACGAGCCATCCGTGCGTTGTGCCGCCCATAGCTCCTCAAATGCTTTGCGCAAGGGCTCGGCCAGGGATGCTTGGTTGTCCGGCGTGAGCTCGCCCACCAACACCAAGAGGTTCAACACGGCTTCCGAGCCGCGCGACTGGTCCGCTTTACTCTTGTAGAGGGGCTCATGGGTATTGTAGGTAGAGACGCGCAGGAGCGTTTCGCGCAGCAATTGTTCTTCTTGGGGTGCCGGCGCTTTCAATCCCGCCGCCTTGCGCAACGCCGGCCGAGCGAGCGCATAAGGAGCTACCGTGTGACAAGAAATGCAAGATGTCTGGACGTCGCCCGTGCGGAGTTTTTTCGCTTTCACAAACCAGATGTCAATCCGGTCATCGAGGTATCGCGCTGCGTCCGCCTGCCACGGCGCCGGCTGCTCAGGCACCGGGCCGGCAAATGCCGCCCAGCAGGTCAGACTGAGCAGGAGCGCCGATATCTTCATTTTTACACCATACCAACCTGAACCGCCGCGTCAACGAACTCGGAGCTGACATTCTTGAGCGCCGCAGTTGGCGCGACAGGAACTTACGCGTTGACAGGTCCTGGATTTGTGTGGCATAAGCGCATTGCTTTCGCAGCATAAGCGCAACGTTTTGCCTAACACAGATTCATGCACTCAGGAATGTCTCGAAGCAAATCGGTCTGGGGAAAGCGGCAGCACATTGCGTTCTGCTTCCTGCCGCTGATGGTATTCCCGCTGCTGGGTTTGGGTATTTACGGCAGAGGAGCGTGGTTGTTACTGCCAGTCTTCTTTCTGCTGGTTGCTTTGCCGTTCTTGGACCTCTTCACCGGCTGGCAGGATGATGTTCATTTTGAACCCGGTGACTTTTCCCGTGTAGAAATCGTGTTGCTGAATTGGAATGCCCGGATTTATGCGTTGCTTTATATCGGATCCATAACCTGGCTGGTCCTTCACATTCGGCGTTTCACAGCGGCGGAGACCGGTTTGTTGATCTGGGATATGAGCCTGGTGGCAGGAATCTGTTTCGCCGCCGCCCACGAGTTACTGCACGCGAAGGAGCGGATCGATCAAATCCTGCAGAGAATCACCACCTCAATTCTATTCTATCCTCATTACAAGCTCATCCATATCCGCAGCCACCACGTGCACGTGGGAACCGAGCATGATGAGAACACTGCCTGGTTTAACGAAGGCATCTATACTTACCTGCTCCGCACCGTACCCGGAAGTATGCTCAGGTGCTGGCAGATGGAGGCAAGGCCAGGCGGACAACGTTCGGTAGCCGCTGACATGTTCCGGAACAAAATGATATTCTACGCGGTGGGCCAATTGGGTTTGTTGCTCTTTCTGTACTGGCTTTCAGGACTGTGGGGATTGTTATTCTATCTCGCCCACATCGCCGGGGCACATATCGTGCTTGAGTCCGTGAATTACATCCAACATTACGGATTGTTGCGGGAGCGCCACGAAGGAGGTTACGAAAAACCGGGAGCCGAACATTCGTGGGATACCTATCACTTCTTCTCCAGCTACGCCACTTTTCGCGTCGGTCACCACTCCTATCATCATTTGGCGGTGCAACCTTATTATCTTCTGGGCACGGAACCGAAGGCCCCCACTCTGCCGGTTGGATATCTGTGGTCGATTGCGATGGTTTTGCTTCCACCCTGGTGGCGCCGAGTGATGAACCCGAAACTCAAGCCAGCCACTTAGGAAAGTGCCCTTGAAAATGGGCGGCCGCGCCGCGCAAACTGCGACCGACGGCTCTCGGTGCGCCTCTCACAAACGGACAGCGCGCAAATTGGTTGATCAAGATGCGGCCTGGTTCATTTCTCCAATGATGTTGTTCATAAGTAGCTTCCGTCAGCAGATCGCACGAGGACGTTTCCCCTGGATCGCGATTCAATATCAATGAGTGTTGGCGAGCGAGCCCCTGAAATAACCTCCGCCTCCCGCCCAACTGTCTAACAAATAGACAGGCAATCGTCTGATTATTAGACAATCCCGTGGCAGTCGTTGATGGTTTTTCCACCAAGCACATGGCAAAAAGTGAAAAATTCGACACTGGCACGATACCTGCGGTCATTTTTTGCACAATGTCGGCATCCATGAACATAAAAGAACCAAAAACATGCGGCGGAAAGCGTGTGCTCGTGGTTGATAATGATCAAGACTTTCGCCGGTATATAACTGACTGTCTCCAAGCCGAAGGAGTTTCCTGCATTACCGCCTCTTCGGTTTCAGAGGCGCTCGAGGCTCTGGGGCGAAATACGATTTCGGTCCTGCTGGTGGACTGGTTCCTGGACCATGTTGCCATTGAAGTCGTGAGGGCAGCGAGATCAAGCTCTGCGCTCATGCCGATTATCGTTATGAGCGGCAAGTCCTACAACGTGAAGTTGGATGCTTTGATGGCGGATGCGGATGAGTTTCTGGAAAAGAGTTTAGGTGGCAGCACCCTGGCCACTCGTGTGAAACGCTGGGTTGGCCGCTTGCCAGCCGCTCCGGATGTTTTCCTTCCAGTGCAGGAGCAAGACATCCTGCTACTCGACGAGGTCAAGTACCGGTACATCCGGCATGTGGTTGAACTGGTGGGGAATAACATTTCGCTGGCTGCGCAGAAGCTCGGGGTCCACCGCCAAACTATCTACGCAGCCATGGCAAACGAAGAGGTTGAAGAGAACAAGGCTAATAACGGCGCGGAGCCGGCCAAACTCTCTCTGACAACCCGAGGAGTAAATGAGACAAATGACAGACACTAGACATTCTGGTTTAACAAACTTTGAGACACTCTCGACCGAGGGAGTTGAGCGGCCCTGGATTGCGCCCGATTTGAGCGCTGAACAAGTTGAGGTTCGCGGCAAGCGGATTCTGCTGGTTGAAGACGAGGAATGCCTTCGCGCCTGTGTGCGAATGATGCTCGAGTTCGACGGACATCAAGTCACTGAGGCCCATAATGGCGCCGAGGGATGGAACCTGTTCAGCGTTGGTGAGTACGACCTTGTCATCACAGACTTTGAAATGCCGGTGATGGAGGGCAATCGCCTGGCGATCGGCATCAAGTTACTGGCTCCGTCACTGCCAATCCTGATGATCACTGCCTCTGAGCGGGCACGGCGCGGCGCCAGGAACCCGGTCGATGTTCTCCTGAACAAACCCTTCACGGTGACTGAGCTGCACTGCGCCCTCCAGAAACTATTCTTTGCCAGGCCAGAACCCGCTCAGCCCATAATTTCGCGGGACACTTGGGAAACGCACATCGAACCAGAATTCGTTGGAGCTCCAGCCGACCATGACATACATGATCCCTTGCAGGGGTAAAAGGAGCACTCTTCCAGCCGATTTTCGCGGCGGGCGCGCTGCGATCGCGGCTCGAAGGGCCGAATTGCGCGGCTTTCTCCGGACCAACCGTTTATTGACCGCCCCCGCTCGGTGTCAGCCGGACCGCTTTGAGGTTTACCGGGTGCCAGCCTTCAGCCACCCCGCGCACGGAAACTGTGGTTCTGCCCTTAGCTCCGATTTCCACGGTTCCCATTTTGGCCCACTTGAATTTCCCGTAGTCGCCGGTGACCGGGGCTTCGCCCTTAAGTGTCTGGCTGCGAAGCTGGATTTCGAGAGAAGCGGCTTGAGGCGCTGCGACCTCGACTTCAAGTTCGAACCGGCCGGGCTTCGTGACCGCAAATTCCCAATCAGCGGACTCCGCGGGGTTAAACCAGAATCCGAGGTTGTCGCGTTGCGAGCCTGCTTCATAGTGAAGTTGCTCGCCGTTAACCCGCGCTTCGCTGGCGGGCAGAACGATGGTGCCATCCGATTGCTGAGCCAAAACAGGCTGCTCGATCTCGAGCGCGCCTTTGACCTTCAACACGATCGTGCAGGATACGGCGTCGGGAGCAGTTTCCGGCAGTGCAAGCGTCACTCCGTCGGCACTCTTTTGCGCCGCAAGGGTGTGTCTCTTATCGCTCAATAAATACGCCTTTTGCACCGCATTTTTGAGTCCGGGCACAACCAGCTTGGAATCAGCTGGCCAATCAAACACATGCAGGTAGAGCAGTGCGCCGTTGGAAGTGACCTTCTTCGTGCAACGGCCCCAAGCCAGCCGTTTGAATGGACTAGCTTGTGTTCCGTAAATGGCCTCGCCGTTCACCTGCATCCATTTCCCGATCTCCTCCAAACGTTCCACGCTTGCCTCAGGGAACAGCCCCTCCGAGGTCGGTCCCACATTGAGCAGATAATTGCCGCCTTTGCTGGCGCAGTCGATCAGGTTTCGAATCAGCGTGGTTGACGACTTCCAGTTCTGGTCATTTTTGTTGTAGCCCCAATGATTGTTCATCGTCATGCACGATTCCCAATCCACGCCCGGTCCGAAGCCGGTGGCCGGGATCTCCTGCTCAGGCGTGCCGTAATCGCCGACCTTGCCGCGCTCGGCAAATCCGATACCGCTGGCCGAATCCACCGGCTTGCCCACGCGGTTGTTGATAATAATATTGGGCTGCAACCCGCGAACGTAGTTGTATAGATCAATGCCGCGCTCCGCTGTCCAGGGTTTCTCCCATTGACCGTCGAACCAGAGGATTCCAATCGGACCATAGCCGGTCAGGAGTTCCTTCAATTGCCCTTTGAGGTAGGCATCGTAGCGATCCATATCCGGAGTGCCGGTGGCTTTATCATTCCAGGGACGTCGAATGCCCCAATCCGGATGATGCCAGTCCATGATCGAGTGGTACAGGCAGAAGCGAATACCTTGTTTCTGACAGGCTTGGGCTAGTTCTTTGAGCGGGTCGCGCTGAAACGGCGTCGATTTGATGCACCAATCCGTCAGGGACGAACGGAACATGCCAAAGCCATCGTGGTGTTTGGAGGTAATCACGATGTACTTCATCCCGGCGTTCTTGGCCATGCGCACCCATTTGTTGGCGTCGAATTGGACCGGGTTAAATTGGCTGGCGAATTTCTCGTATTGCGACACCGGCATCTTGGTTTCTTCCAGGAACCACTCGCCGTAGTTGGTGTTGCCGTTCCACTCGCCCGCCGGAACCGAATAGACGCCCCAATGGATGAACAATCCGAACCGCGCGTCGCGGAACCAGGACATGCGTTGGTCATCTTCGGCCGCGGACTCCGCGGTGACGCAGACCGTGGTCGCGATAACGCTTAAGGCAATCAATGAGCGCAATTTGCGGAGTGAGGTAGCTTTCATGAACAAAATTACTGATTAGGGCATTTAAATATCATTCAAATACTTTCGGGCCTGCCATTGCCAGGGAGTCGTCCGGCCGACGTGCCGGAAGGGGAATCTTTAGCCCTTGGGTCGTATGGTTCAACTCAAAAAAAGCGGTCCCGATTCTTACTCGGGACCGCAGTCCAAGACGCTTCGCGAGCGCCGGCGCTGTAAGAAAGTCCGTCAGGTTTTGGACTGCGGTCCCGAGTAAGAATCGGGACCGCTCTTCCCAGGCGTCTCACCACTCAGGCGCGGCGATTTCCTACTCCACACTCACTACCGCCTTGATTACCTTGGTTTCAGGCTTGAGCCAGGCAGGGAAAATCGTCGGCACCTCCTCAAACGCCGCGTGATGCGTGATCCACGGACGTGTGTCGATCGCACCTTTCTCAATCAATCCGATAATTCGCGGAAAATCGCCACTCGGCGCATTGCGGCTTGCCATTAGCGTCAGTTCGCGGCGATGCATGACCGCTGCATGTGGAAATTCGAGGTTCTGCTGCGTGATGCCGACATAAACGACACGCCCGGCGAACGACGCGAATTCGAGCGCGCGGGCCATCGATTTGTTACTGCCCGTTGCATCGATGACTACATCGGCCATTTGGCCGTTGGTTAAAGCGGCCAGACCTTTTGCGTCGGAATCATCACCGGCTGCCAACCAAGCATCGGGCACTCGCATAATGTCCCGGACGAATCTGAGCCGTGCTTCGCTGATATCCATCACGATTGGCCGCGCCCCGGAGAGCTTTACAAACTCCAGCGCCGATAGCCCGATTGGGCCCGCCCCGATTATCAAAACGTTTTCGCCGGCTTTCGGGTTTCCGCGATTGACCGCGTGGCACCCGATTGCCAGCGTCTCGACCAGCGCGCACTGCTCGACGGTCAACCGCGGCGCCAGGTGTAGCTTGCGTGCGGGAAGAATAATTCGTTCCGTCAACCCGCCGTCGCACATCACTCCGAGAGTTTGGTTATGCTCGCAGCAGTTAGTAAACCCGCGTCGGCAGGAATAGCATTTCTCGCAATTCAGGTACGGTTCCACGGCGCAACGGTCACCGGCTTTGACGTTTGTCACCCCTTCGCCCAGAGCGAGCACTTCGACGCCAAGCTCGTGACCGGGAATGCGCGGATATGAAAAAAATGGCATCTTGCCCAAATACCCGCTGATGTCAGTCCCGCAAATGCCGACTCGCTGGACGCGCACCAGCACTTCGCCCGCCGCGGGCGGCTGCGGCTCAGGGATATCGATTTGGCGCCACTGGTGCGGTTTTTCGAGTTGCAGTGCTTTCATTGAAAGTGAGGCGGTCGTGGGCCGGCTTAATTGTTCTCCGCCAATCCTTCCACGTGCCCGATGTTTTTCACCGGCTGGAAGATCTCAAGTACTTCCCCAAGCAACTGCTGATCGAGAGGTTCGGCGGCCCACCTAACCCACTTGCGAATATTTTCCGGGTTGGCGCTGCCGCTCACAGTGGTGGTGATATCGGGATTCGCCAGGCTGAACTGAAGGGCCAGCTTGGCAATGTCCACGCCTTTGCTCGCGCAATGCTCGGCTGCCTTTCGCGCCGCCGCTTTCACCGATTCGGGCTCTTTTAGCCAGGCCGGAAGCGGCGCCTGGGTAAGCAGGCGCGCGCTGAAGGGACCCGCATTCATGACGCCAACGCCTTTGGCTTTGAGATAGGGAATTGTTTCATCCGCAAAACGGGTGTTTTGCAGCGTGTATTGATTGTAATTCAACACGCAGTCCACTTTGGCATGGTCGCAGATCGCCCGGAAAATTTTCTGCGGGTACCCGCTGAACCCGATGAAGCGCACTTTGCCGGATTGTTGCGCTTTCCCCAGCGCCGGCAAGGTCTCGTCCACGATTTGCCGCAACGGCACGAACTCGACGTCGTGACACAGAACAATATCGAGGTGATCCGTCCGGAGTCGGTGCAGGCTCACGTCCACGCTTTCCGCGACTCGCCGGGCGCTGAAATCAAAATGCGCCAGGTCATAGCGACCGAGTTTGGTGCAAAGGGTGTAGCTCTCGCGCGGGACGCCTTCGAGCGCAATCCCAAGCAGCACTTCGCTCATCCCACGCCCGTAGAAGGGCGAAGTATCGATGAAGTTCAGCCCGGAATCGAGCGCAACGCGAACGCTCGCCCATACCTCGTCCAATTTCACGCTGCGGAATTCGCCCCCGAGTGAAGAGGCGCCGAAACTCAGGATGGGAAGCTGGAGTCCCGTTTGGCCAAGCGGCCGGGTTGGAATCGACGAGCTCATAGGTCGTAAAAGCGGGCTGCATTTAAACCGAACACCTTGGCTTCGGCTTCCTGGTTGTGACGCACGAGGTAATCGCGCACGAGATTGAACACTTGCTCGTAGTCGGCCGCGAGCAAGGCGACGGGCCAGTCGGAGCCGAACATCAAGCGGTCCGGCCCAAACGCCTCAAAGGCAATTTCAAGGTATGGTTGAAAATCCTCAGCTTGCCATCCTTGCCAGTTCGCTTCCGTGACCAACCCTGAAATCTTGCACATCACGTTCGGGCATTGAGCGAGGCTGCGGATTTGCGTCGACCAGGGCAAAAGGATCCGGTCGCGAATTTGCGGTTTGGCCAGATGATCGAGCACGAACGGTTGTTCGGGAAACGCGCGAGCGAGTTCGATCGCGGCGGGCACTTGCCGCGGGTAGATGAGAATATCGTAGGTCAGCTCAAATTCGCGCAACTTCGCGATCCCGCGCTGAAAGTCCTTGCGTAACATGAATTGATCGTCAGGTTCGTCCTGCACAACGTGCCGGACTCCCGCCAGCTTTGGTTTCCCAGCGAATTCGGCCAGTTGGGATTCCAGTCCCGGCGAGCGAAGATCCACCCAACCCACGACACCTTTGATGAACGGCGCCGACTCAGCCAGTTCGAGCAACCAGCGCGTTTCCTCCAAGCTCTGGCGCGCCTGCACCGCCACGCAGCCTTCGAGTTGGTTCCGGCGTAATTCCGGCTCCAGGTCCACTGGCAGATAGTCCCGCCGAATCGGCCATTCTGGGTCGATCCAGGGATATTCCTGTGGCGAATAGCGCCAGAAATGTTGGTGCGAATCGATGCGCATCATTGGTCCGGCGTGCGACAGCCCATTGTCACCAGCACATTAGCCCAGAGCGCCTGGTCGGCCGTTTGAATCGTGAGGACGTGGTCGGGCGAGTCGACCGCCTTGTAGAATTCCCATTTGGCGATCGGCTCGATCACCGAAATGCCAGCCTCTTTCGCCAAAGCACGAAATTCCGCCCAGGCCGGCGGTTCGCCAAATTTGGCATACGGGTCGTCGGGAGGAATGCCCATGGTGTTTAAGGCATCCACTGGCACAGTGGCCAGCAGCGCGCGCAGGACCTGGGCCACCGTGGGCACGCCGGGGCTTAGTTGCAGACAAATCAACTCCGCGTGCGGACCCCGCTTCGTCGCGGCGGGATAGTTGCCGTCCGCAATCAGGATTTTCGAGTGATGCCCCGCGCAGGCGCAGACACGCAGGATATCCGGATGTAGCAAAGTGGTCTTGAGCATCGTTAGGCAGTATACTGGCGGAAACTCTCGATGGCCTGGCGCGCCGCCGTATCGCTATCGGGCAAAGGCAGGATCTCGGCCGAGAGAAAGCCTTCATAGCCGATCTGGCGCAGAGTCTCAATGATCGGCGGTACATTCGTGTGCCCGAAACCAACCGCCTGGCGATTGCTGTCCGCGAAGTGCACGTGTCCGATACGCGTCCCCCCATCCTGCAGCGCACCTGCAATCGAGCGTTCCTCGAGGTTCATATGGAAAAGGTCCGCCAGGATCCTGACATTTCGCGTCGAGAGCGTATCCAGGAACCTGACCGCCTCGCCGACTCGGTTTAGGAGGTTGGTCTCATAGCGATTCAACGGCTCGAGGAGCAGCACCTGGCCTCTCACAGCGGCGTGTTGGCCCAGCTCATTGAGCGCCTCCGCCAATAAGCCCATCGCCTGCTGGTACGAGATGATGCCTTCGCAACGGCCTTGCATGGAGCCGATGATTGCAGGTGCTTTGAATTCACTCGCCACATCGATGAGCTCGCGAATGAAACTCTTCGCCTGGTTGCGGATCGCCGGGTTCGCATGGGTGAGAGACAATTTATGAACCACCCAGCCCCCGCCGGTGCCGATGGCGGCAACCTGAAGTCCATGCCGGTGCAGTAATTCTCTTAACTCCGGAGTTTTGATTGCGGCGGCAGCGGGTGGAAAGATTTCGACCGCGTCAAACCCCAGCGCCGCCGCGCGGCGGCCGCCATCCTGGAGTCCCTCCCAGAACACAAAGGGGCCGCCTTTGGCTTGCGACACGAGCGAGATGGTGACCGCGCTTTTCATTCACCCAAGGAATAGCGGCTTGAGATGTCGCTGGTAAAGATTCTCTGTGACTTGCTTTGCCACGATCATTTCGTTGGTTTTGAGCAGGTCGAGATAGCGAGTTCCCGCCTTGGCGGCCAGCTTGAAGGAGACGTGCAGGAGCTGGCGCAGGTGGGGGTTGAATTCGGGATGTGTCGGGATGTGTCGCAGCGCGCTGGCGAGCTGCGGGCCATTCCATTGATTCACCGTTGCAGCGCTCGGCAATTTTTCACGATGGATATCGATTACACTCGCGTACGGAGCGCATAACTCCTCGATGTGCGCCAGCGCATAACCGTAAATCTCCTTGGCCAACTCAAGACCGTCACCTCCCGCTTCGGCCAGGCCAATCAGCTCTTCCAACCAGGTAGTGCCCGCGGTTTTGAGGTGCACCCCGGCGCCGGCGCGTCCCACGGCGCGGCGGATGATCGGATAAAGACTGAATTTATCGCTGCCGCTATGAACGCTAAGCTTGAGGTTTGCGGGCAACCCATAAGCGGCAATTGCATGGGCGATCACCGCCAGGTCCTCATTGAATTCGCGCTCGAATTGCGCAACGTCGCCCACGTAATCGACCCCTTTGTTGAAACGGCCGGTGAACTTCGGCGCGATCGTTTGCAGCCGCACTTTTTCTTCAGCTAACAGCGCCAGGATAACGAGCAGCTCGGGTGGCGTTTGGGGCGCGTCGGTTTCGTCCATCGAAACCTCCGCGATCATGTTCGCCTCGCCTTTCCTTTCAGAGATGTGCCGGTAGATCTTTCCGGCTTCTCGCACCGCGATGAGATAATGAGCCGCGACGCGTTCGACCTCGGCCCGCGTGACAACAATAGGTTTTTCGAGCCCTTTGATACTGACCTTCCCAAGCAATTCAGGGTGGCGCTCGACAAAAGCTTTCACGTCAGTGGCGGGACCCGCCTTGCCGATAAAATCAGCCACATCGATCGTGAAGAAATCCGACCAGGCAATGAACCGGTCCACGGTGCCGAGCCGGATGTGATCGGCGTCAACGTGCCAGCTGCGCTTCCAACCCAGCGCTTGTACGGCTGTCTCGGCCGCGACGAACACGCTTCGTGGTTCGGACCCGATGAAGGTATGCTCCCGGTTGGACTTGTTCCAAACCGGCGTGACCTCAACCCCGTCCTTGGAAAGCATCTGGAAGGCGCGCAACTGCGCTTTCGCCTCTTGGCCAAACCGGTCGCCGATGCCACACGAGAACCGTTCGAGCATTAACATGCGCCAGAGCGTGGCTGGTGAAGGCAAATTTGGCAATCACCAGTAGGTGCGGATCGGGCTCACCCTCTCGCCCGGCTGGATTTGCGGAGTGCGGCCCAAAGGGCCGGCCGAGCATAGCCCAGGTCTGAGGCCGCCGGGCCGATGGCCTGGGTTCACGCGGAACAATCACAAGTGCGTCCTGAAGGGACGACAGACACATTCGAAGAACACGATCCCGCACCCCAATCCTGCGGTCTGTCCTTGACACCGGACTGCTTCTCAAGGATTTGTCACGGTGCCATCAGAAATCAGTTCGAAACCTATGAATACAAAAACCCTCAGCAAGCTTTTCCTAACCGTCTTAACCATCTTGACGACATTAACCCTCCAGCCTTCGGGCTCCGCGGCCGAAGGCGTCCACAAAACCAAAGTCCTGCTCGTGACCGGAGATGACGTTTCGGTGCACAACTGGCGCGAAGTCTCCCAGGCGATCAAAGAAACGCTTGAATCCACCGGCCAATTTGACGTCCGCCTTTGCGAGGACCCCGGCATTTTGGACTCCGCCTCCAGCCTGGGACGCTATGATTTGGTGTTTCTGGACTTCTACAACGCTTCGAGCCCTACGTTGTCCGACGCCGCCAAAGAGAATCTTGTCCAATTCGTCAAAGGTGGCAAAGGGCTGGCTTTGGCGCACCTGTCCAGCGCGTCCTTCAAGGAGTGGGACGAATTTCACAAGATGTGCGGACGCTTCTGGGTCATGGGAAAATCGGGTCACGGGCCGCGCAGCGCTTTCAAAGCTCATATCGCCAGCAAGGAAAATCCCATCACAAATGGATTGGAAGATTTCGAAGCTGATGACGAGCTCTACGCCAAGCTTCAAGGCGACGGTCCCATTAATGTCCTTGTCGAAGCGGATTCGGATTGGAGCCACAAAACCGAGCCGATGGTCTTCACAGTGGAGTACGGCAAGGGCCGAGTGTTTCACGAAGCCTTCGGCCACGACGGTAAAGCCATTCGCAATCCGGCAGTGCAGAAACTCATCCAGCGCGGCAGTGCCTGGGCCGCGACCGGAAAAGTCGAGTAACCTCGGCACATGCCACATCCCTGTCGAGGGCCTCTCAGTCGCGGTCCTAAAGCCAGTGACTGATCGGCCTAACGGGCCGACCGAGCATAGCCCAGGCCTGAGGCCGCCGGGCCGATGGCCTGGGTTAGGCCGTTATAACGTCATATTGCCCTGAAGGGGCAACACCTCGGCGCGGAACAAAACATAATGCGACTAATGACGTCGCCATTCCGTCATGGACCGCCTCTCTTTTCAGATTTCCCATCTGTGGTCGCCCCGAATCTGTGGGGCTACGGGAAGCCTCCGGATGTCCCATCTGCGGTCGCCCGAATCTGCGGGGCTCACGGGAAGTCTCCGGATTTCCCATCTGCGGTCGCCCCGAATCTGTGGGGAGCGCAGCCTCAGAGCTTCGCCATCGCCGCATCCATTACCGCAAACAACTGCCCCATCGTGGCTTCGGTCTCATCCCCCATATTTGAGACACGGAAGGTTGTCCCTTTGATTTTTCCGTACCCGCCATCGATAAGAAATCCGCCGTCTTTAACGAGCTTTTGTAGCTTCGGCACGTCCACCGCGCGGCCGCCGGGCTTGGCGCCGTTATTCACGCAGGTCAGTGTAATCGATTCAAAACCTTTTTCCGGAAACAAGATGAAGCCGTGTTTGGCCGCCCAGTCGCGGGTCATTTGGTTGGTCCGCCGGTGCCGGGCGTAACGGGTCTCCAGACCTTCCGCAAAAATATCCTCCAACTTGGAATCCAACGCGTTCACATGCCCAATGCTCGGTGTGCTCGGGGTCATGCTTTGCTCGGCGTTCTTCTGAAATTCAACGAAATCAAAGTAATAACCACGATCTTGCAGGGTTGCGGCCTTGGCCAAAGCCGCTGGAGAGCAAACGAACACGGCCGCGCCCGGCGGCAACGCAAATGCCTTCTGCGTTCCGGCCAGCAACACATCGATCCCCAGCTCATCGAATTTCAGTGGCACGGCCGTCATCGAACTCACCGAATCCACGATAAACATGACATCCGAATATTTCTTCTTTAGCGCGGCGATTTCAGCCAGCGGGCTCATCACGCCCGTTGAGGTTTCGTTATGGATCAGTGTCAGCGCGTCAAACTGGCCCGTCGCGAGCTTCTTATCCACTTCCTCGGCACGAATCGGCGATCCCCAGGGGACCTGCAGCGCCTCCGCTTGTTTCCCGCAACGTTTGGATACCTCAAGCCACTTATCCGAAAAGGCGCCACACATGCAGTTAAGCACTTTCTTGGCTACGACGTTGCGAATGGCTCCTTCCATGACGCCCCAGGCCGACGAGGTGCTGATGTAAACCAGTTGATTGGTGGAAAGCAACTGCTGGAGCTGCGGCTGAATTTTCGCATACAGATCCTTAAAACCCTGCCCGCGATGGCCCATCATCGGACGGCAAAATGCTCGAAAGGTTTTTTCGCTGACTTCGACCGGTCCTGGAATGTGCAATTTCACGTGTCCCATAAAAGTCCGGAAATGTTTCACCACACCCCGGCAAACGCAAGGGCTTTTGCTCCGCCAGCGTCATTGATCATCATTGGCCCCATTTGGGGGCCCGTTGTGCCAATCGCGAAGCGTCTTGGACTGCGGCAGTCCTCGCCGCTTTCAACTGCGCAAACAAGAACCTGCTTCTTCGCGCCTCACCCGAGTTCATCGGGCAAGGCGCCAGAAGACGCCTTGCCGCTGCCCCCCAGTTCCAAGCTTCTGCGGAGGTTAATGTGAAGGCCGTCTTTTCACGTAACCATTCTTTCGGAACCATTCCACGGCATCGGCCAAGGCCTGCTTCGGAGGCGTTTGCGGCAGCCCTAACTCGCGCACCGCTTTGGCGGGCGAGAAAAACATTTTGTACCTGGCCATCCGCACGCCGGCTAACGGAGCTTTGGGCGGCTTGCCGGTAAATCTGGATATTGTCTCATCCACATGCGCCGCAGCCAGCGCGACGAAAAACGGAATCCGCATTTTCGGCGCCGGCACGCCGGTAATTTCCTCAAGGACGGCAAAGCTCTGCTGGAGCGTCCAATTTCCTTCGAGATTGCCAAGAATATAGCGTTGGCCGAGGCGGCCTTTCTCCGCCGCCAGGATATGTCCCACCGCCACGTCGCGCACATGCACGTAATTCAAGCCCGTATCCAAATAGGCGGGCATCGCGCGGTTCAGGAAATCCACGATCACCTGGCCGGTCGGAGTCGGTTTCACGTCCCGAGGTCCCACGGGTGCGCTGGGATTAACAACCACAACCGGCAAGCCCTTTCGAGCCAGTTCCAGCGCAACTTGTTCGGCTTGCCATTTCGAGCGCTTGTACGGATTGCTCATCTGCGCTTCGTTGACGGGAGTCTCTTCGTCCGTGGGCTCAATATGGCCTGCTTCGGCTTTGGGCAAGCCAATGCATCCGACCGTGCTGGTATAGACAATGCGCCGGCATCCCGCGGCCGCGGCGGCCTCCAAAACATTTCGGGTGCCCTCAACATTGGCCGCATACATTGGACCATAATCAGCCAGCCACAAATGGTAGCTGGCCGCTACGTGAAAACACCAATCGCATCCCTCCAGCGCCGCGCGCAGTCCCTCCCGCTGGCTGACATCTCCTTCGACCCGCTCGAACTCCGCACCGTGCAGGCCGCGCCGATCGCTCTTCGCGCGCAGAAGTGCCTTTACGCGATGTCCGCGGGCAACGAGTTCGTGAACCAGATTCGCGCCAATGAACCCGGACGCTCCCGTAACGAAACACTTCATGTGGCGCCACGGCGCAAAAAAAGATCGGCCGCGCCGGAGTTTGATTCACTGGCGGCAACCAGGGCCGCAAAAGTACGGATGTCGGTCACGCAAGAAAGGGGATTTTTTGTCTAACAGTTTCCGCCCCGTTTCTCCAGCTAAAAAAATTAAAAAGATCGGGCCGAGCACCCGCGAGCCCTTGACTTGCCATTGCCGTTTGGGAAGAATGCGACGCGTTGTATGCCGCAAAAAAGTAGTCCTCGCAATAAGAGGCGCTCACGTAAAGAGTCGCGCGACCTTGATGTGAAAATCAGTTTCCTCGAAGGTCTTGTTGGTCGCGACCCGCAGTACGTCGAAGCCTTGCAGATCCTCGGCGATCACTATACCCAACGCGGCAAATTCGAAGACAGCTTGAAGGTCGACAAACGGCTGTCCCGGCTTGAACCTCGCAATCCGCTTGTCTTTTACAACCTGGCTTGCAGCTATTCCTTGAACCGCGAGTTCGACCGCGCTGCGGCTGCTTTGGAAAAAGCACTGCTGCTTGGGTACAGCGATTTTAAATGGCTCGCCAAAGATCCCGACCTTCGCCCTTTGCGCAAACATCCCATCTACCGCACGATTGAGGACAAAATCCGCAAGATGAAGGTGAAGATAAAAATCGGCTAGGCTTGGCGCGTCGTCCGTGGCTGGCCAGCGACCGGCCTCTCCACCTAACGCCGGTCGACCAGTGGGCCAATCAACTTGCGGTAAACGCGCTAAGTCCGGCTGGGTGCGGCCAAAGCGCTGACACCAAATAACGGGAAACTCTATAACCCTTTCTCTAACCGCTACGCCGTTTCGGCGCCTGGCCTTGGGCATGTTTCTCCACACTTTGAGAGGCCGATCGGCTCACGGCAACAGTTTCATTTTGCGATGAATGTCACCATTCGCGGTCGAACCCGGCATTACCGCACCGTTTCCTTTGACGTCGCGGCCAATTCCGTGGTCTTGATCGAGCAACGGTTGCTCCCTCACGAGTTTGCTTTGGTAAAAACAACCAGTTTCCGCGACACCGCCCGCGCGATAACCGATATGATCGTCCGCGGCGCCGGCGCTATCGGAGCAACCGCCGCTTACGGTTTTGCCCAGGGTGTTCGAGCTTTCCGCGGCTCCAGCCAGGAAAAGTTTTTCCGACATTGTGACCTGGTTTATCAGACTTTAAAAGCGGCCCGCCCTACCGCTGTCGACCCGGTCAATGCGATGAACCAGATCCGGGCAACGATCCAATCCGGCCAGTCGGTCGCCGAGCAACAGGTGCTGGCTTTGGCGGCGGCCGAAGAATTTGCCCAGGACGACGTGCGCCATTGCGAGCAACTCGGACAGCATGGCGCCAAACTCATCCGCAGTGGCATGAATATTTTGACCCATTGCAATGCCGGATGGCTGGCCTTTGTCGACGTGGGCAGCGCCACCGCTCCACTTTATACCGCGCAAACCCAGGGCAAGAAGTTTAACGTTTACTGCGACGAAACACGGCCTCGTTCCCAAGGCGCTACCCTTACGGCGTGGGAACTTGCCCAACAAGGCATCCCTCACCAGATAATCGCTGACAACGCTGCCGGCCATTTGATGCAACGAGGCAAAATCGACCTGGTCATTGTCGGCAGTGACCGCACCCTGGGCCGAACCGGTGAAGTCGCTAATAAAATTGGCACCTACACCAAAGCCGTGCTCGCCCGCCGCCACGGCATTCCCTTTTACGTGGCGATTCCATTATCGACCATCGATTGGAAATTGCGTTCCGGTTTTGAGATTCCCATTGAAGAACGACATGAAAGCGAAGTCCTGGGTGCCTGGGGCGTAGTGGCGGATCCTGGGGCTCGCGTCGGCGGACCGATTCCGAACCAGGCTGGCCAACCCACTGGCCGCCGCGCCTACATCCGCGTCGCTAATCCGGACAGCCCGGGCTACAATCCTGGTTTCGATGTCACCCCACCTGAACTTATTACCGGCATCATCACGCCTGCGGGCATCTTCAAGCCTAAGGAACTTTGGCGCCGGCGGCATCAACTCGGTGGTGATGGCTGAAACTCGGTTGACAGTAAAAACTTGCTTGCCGAGTAAACTGATTTATTTTCGCAACGCAGCCGGACGGCGGGGTAGCCAAGTGGTAAGGCAGGGCTCTGCAAAAGCCTTATGCGTCGGTTCGATTCCGACCCTCGCCTCCAATCGTAACGCGTTGCGGTTACACTTCTTTCCGAATCCTCAAGGGGCCAACGAATACCTGAACGAATACCCGAATCCTGAACCGGGCGTAACCGCGGCAATGGGATTGTATCCGCCCAGGTCGGGCTCACGGTCCCCATTTGTTCTCGCTTAAGCTTACCGGAGTTCGCCATGAAGAACCGGTTCAGCATCTACCCAAATCGAAGCCGCGGGGGCATCTATTACCTCAAGGACGCCCTGACCGAGCAGCGAGAGAGCCTGCGCACAACGGACAAGTCTCGAGCCAATGAACTGCTCACCGCAAAGAATGAAGCTGCCAGGGAATCCGCGTTCAACCTTCAAAAGGCCCGGATTTTCATGGCGGCCTCGGACCCGGAAATATCCACGCGAACATGGCGAATTGCGCTTCAGTCAATTATCCAAAGCAAGCCGCCGGACAGTGAGAATCGCGTCCGGTGGACCACCTTCGCCAACGATAAGGCGCTGGAATCGATTCTCGACCTGGTGCTTTTGGAAACGACCGCCGAGCAAATACTGACCGTGGCCAGCGCGCGAACCGTGAGCACCAACGTCTTCATGCGTCGGTTGCATAATTTCTGCATTGGAATGAAATGGCTGCCCTGGCCCATCCTTGCCCCGAAACTCTGGCCCAAGGTCAGGTATAAGAAAAAACGCTGCATCAAGTATGAGGAGCACCTGAAAATCCTGGGCCGGGAGCGCAACCAGGAGCGCCATGCGCTCTACGAACTCTGCTGGCATTTGGGTGGTTCACAATCCGACGTGGCAAATCTCGAGGCAGAGGACATTGACTGGACCGACTGCACGGTCTGCTATGACCGGAAAAAACTCGCCTCTCTCGACGACACTGATGTCAAACCACCGATCATTAAGTTTGGAAAGCGATGTGCAGCTGTGCTTCGGTCGCTGCCCCAAACCGGGCCACTGTTCCCAAATCTTCGGAAAGTGAAAGCGAAGGACCGGGCAAACGAGTTTCGGCAGCGCTGCGAGGGGTTGCAGATTAAGGGCGTAACCCTGCATTCATACCGCTATTCATGGGCGGAGCGCGCACGGAAGTCGGGTTACCCGCGGCGACAGGCCGAAGAGGCCCTGGGACACAATTGCAAAGCAGTTCACTGGGCTTACGCGAAACGCGCCCAGGTCACTGTGGATTCCCTTGAAGATTACGAGGAAGCAGCTGAAAAAAAGCTCGCTGGTGCTTCGCCTAGCGTGCCGAGTTGCGCCCTTCCTGTAGCTAGGCCTTAAATCAGAAGCTTGGCCATCAGCTGAAAGCTGAAAGCCTCAAGCTCTTTCAAAGCTTTAAAGTGAATCGAACCCTCATCTCAATAACTGGAGCTTGAGCCCTCTTGATTTGCAAGGGTTTACAGCTCCTTGACTGCCCCAAAACTCCCTGACTGTTGTTACTTTTGTTGTTATTATTACTTGACGAACCTTGGTGCAATATCCCTCGGGTGGCGCAGGCTGCTGACCAGGAGTTGCTGCAACCCTGGCCTTACGGGCCTTACGACAAGAATATTGAGGTTACGAGATCGGCCCCACCGTGGACCACTAAACCTCTTGCCGTCGCGGAGGCTCTCTCTACCGACAAGGTGCTGGCTCATGCGAAGGCGAAAGCGTCCGCTGAAAACAAAGCAATATTTGTTCATTTCGGCGCCTCCTGGTGTGGTTGGTGCAGGAAGTTGGATGCGTTCTTGGAGCGAGCCGACATCAAGCCTGTTTTCGAGAAATATTTCGTCCCGGTAAAGCTGGTGGTTCAAGAAAATGAAAAGAATAAAGCCTTGGAAAATCCGGGTGCGGACGCATTGTTGAAGAAGCTCGGTGGCCCTGCCGGTCTCCCATACTTTGCCTTTCTGGATGCACGTGGCGATCTGATCGTCAATTCCAGGCACCCGTCGGTTGTGCGGGAGGACGGCGAGAATATCGGCTATCCGGGGCAACCCGGCGAAATTGACTGGTTCATGCAAATGATCCGGAAGGCAGCGCCCAAGATTTCGGAGGAGGATTTGAAGACGATCGAGACGGCGTTACGCCACCCTAAGGAAGCGTGACCTTCTCCCGGGAGCAGTTGGCCTAGCAGGCCGCCAATCTGGCGGCCCAAGGTGTGTTCATCGGAACCTCCTCCTGGAAATACCCGGCCTGTTTCGGAATGCTCTACCTCCACAATCAACGCTCTCCCTGCCGCCCGGGCATTGCTGGCCGATCAGACTCTCACTTTACTGTGCATCCGGCAGGCACAAAACGCGAAGGTTTCAACCAGCTCATCGTTCGCGGAACTTGGAAAAACAAACCATTTTGCGGAATCCCAGGAACCTCTTGGAACCTCTGACCCACAAGAATTTAAGCTTGACTTGGCCTCCCGGATCCTTACGGTAGCCTCATGAGTTCTTGGAGCGTTCGACCACGAGAACCGAAGATTTTGGCATTAGAGAGGTTGTTTCCCCGCGTTTTTCACAAACATGCCATTTTGGCTGGGTTGCCGACGATAGGTGGTTAAAGATTAGGGGCGTAATGGCTTGAGGATGATTTTGATCCCCCTGAAGGTTGGGCGCTGGGGATGTTGGTCGAGAGATTGAAACGGGTGCTAACGCATGATTTCGCAAATTGTGGGCTCGTGCCGAACTCACGGTGCGAACTGACGGGGGCGAAGCCTACACCCGCCTTCTCAAGATCTCTGGCCGACAGGAACTGCTAAATCCGAGGCCGGCCCATAATGATTCAATGGACTTACCACTCTGCCGGCTTCGGCATGCAAGTAGAGCATCCTGGTTTCGAGGTGATTGTGGCCGAGGACATGAGCGAACCCGGACAGCTTAACCCCTTGCTGCTGGCGACCCCGGTTTGCGCCAGGCTTTCATTCCTGAGCCAGTGGCCCGTGTCGCCAGAGCCGGAGCGTTAAGCGGCAACAATTATGATGCGCTACGTTGAATCCTACGTTCACAAGGCCCAAGTTGGAGTGCTCCTGGAGCTTGAGGCGGATGCCGATTCAGCGCGGGAAAGCGACGAATTCCGGCAGTTGGCAAAAGATCTTGTTTTGCAGGTCGCTGCCGGCAAGCCAAAATCTCCAAGTGAGTTGTTGGAGCAGCGTTTCATCAAAGACCAGGAACAATCGGTTTCCCACCGGATTTATGTGGTTTCGACGGCGCTCAAGACGCCAATTCGAATTACGCGGTTTGTGCGATATGACGCCGCTGCTTAACCAGTCGTGGCAGCTGGCTCCGGGAGTCAGCCAGTTTTCTATTCCTACACCATTGGCCCGGAGCGGCTGCACTCATCGTTAAGCGACCGCAGTCATGAACGAGTTCGTAAACTTCAAAAAGAGAGGCATCACACTGCCCCCAGGCTGCAAGGATCTAATCGACCTTTTGCAACGCTCCTCCAGGTCCGTTATCGACGGCCCGTCGCGCCTCACCGCGACGCGTAACGACACCGTTACTGGAAGGTTACCAGATGTGGGCAAGTATGTCCGAATAGCCTTCGAGTCCGGAGAAGCGATTTTCACGCTAGGGATCACTGAACCCGGCGGACGTTTGGAGTTCGCTTTACTGCGGGTTAAGGGCGACGAACCGCGGGCATCAATCGCCTTCCCAAATGAACGCGAGGAAGAGCGAGTGGTGCGGGAGTTTTTCACGCGCAGAGGTCTTCAAATCCCAGAAAGCTCCGACACTGCGCCTGGCTTTTTCTTGACAGACCTTCCCTATCAACTGGTTTACAGGATCTCGTCGCTGCCTTTTGACGTGGCAGGCGTTTCTGCGTTGGTAACTGATATCCTTCGAGAATGCGGCAGGTTGACGGACGACATGCCGCTAAGCTTTCATATCGAGGAGGCCTTTGATGCTGCTTAACGAACGCCCTGCACTGGACTGCTCGATGATGCCCAGCTTACGTTCCGGGAGTCACTGGCTCGCAGCCAGTGAGGGCGGACGTTAGCCAGGAGCGTCGCATGTCACAGTTCGTGAATTTCAAAAAGCGCGGGTTTACTTTGCCTCCTGGGTGCAAGAACTTGATAGACGTGCTAAAACCCACTCTCCAGCAGGGGAAGGCGGGTTTCACCTCGGAAGCGTTGGCACCTTTTGGTATTCAGAAAGAGCGCTTCCCCTCGTCGGGCCTGGCAGAGATTGAGAGATTTGTAGAGCGGTTATTCCACCCTCGGGGCGAGGCATTCGTTGTTGAGATCGCTGCGCAGGCGTTGAGCAGTCCGATTATGCTCTTCTGTAGCAAAACCGAGAGGCAGGCGGGAATCGTGTTGGAACCTCGTGACGTGCCTCAGGAGGAGGCGGCCCGAGGCTTTTTCCAGAGGCGCGGAACGGAGCCGCTCTTGGAGAGCGGGCATGAAGGGACCCCCACCCTGCTCTATCGACTACCACGGGATGTCGGCGCTGCCTCAGCCCTTGTGAGAGAGTTGATCCAAGAGGTGTTTGCGTTGGGCAGTGATGCGGGACTCGACTTCGAGTATTATGACATCATTGAGACACCCGGCTAACAAGTCGACGCACCGAATGAGCGGCGATAACGTCAATTTCAAATTCGATCATCAGGGCACGCCGCTCATCGGTGGTCTCCGTTGTTAGCGCAAACGTGAACGCGACACCGTCAACGAGAATCTGGATGGGATGCGGCACAATAAGATTGCCATGGTATGCCTGGCCACTCGCGCCTCTGGCATTCTGCGCAAGTCTGATCGTGATGATTCCTTTCGGGGTGCTGGCCTTTTTCAGCATTCCTTATTACTTAATGTTCCCGGAGCGGCATCGGCATCTTTGGGATTACGAAGGGACTGTGCACCAGCGCATGCTTCTGAAAAGATGGCGAGCAGCTTATGCAAGACTTAGTTTCACCGAACGTTTGGGACGCGCGTTCACAAAGCGCCGGTTTTGTAAGGGGCGCTAACCACACCCATGCAACGGATGCGAGCCGGCCGTTTTGCCCAGTCACGATTCTCGGGCCGTTTACGGCTGGCTCGCACCGCTGATGGTGACCGGTCGGCAACATGAGACGCTCGATATGATTTCGGTTTTCCATGTGCTGGCTTTTGTTGGGTGCGTCGTGGGGCTCGTAGTGGGAGCATTATCTGGGAACCTAGACTTCGGTTGGATTGGCGCCCTGCTTGGCGTTCCTATCGGAGCTTACCTCGGTTTAATGGTTGGTCGACTGCCACGTGTTGTGGCCATTTTTATTCTGCAGAGGCATGCGAACCATCCCGAAGCTCACAAATAGACATGCTGTGCTAATCCTTTTGCCGAACCCGCTCCCTACAGCCAACTGCCGGCGACCTCGCTGTTTTCGACAGCCGACCAAATTCGCTGTTCCCGAGGCTTTGTCGATGATCGGTTTCCCGGCGGCATTGGCTGAGGGAGGTTGTTGGACCACGCTATGAAGCCTCTCACGATTTCCGCGGGCACGCCGATAATGCTGGGCCGACCAGTCAATCCAATGTCTCAGAGCTTGTCGGAAGCGATAGGCGCGATGGTTCGCGGGATCACTGGCATACGTGAGGCATATCTTCCGCAGTGTTTCGTCAAGGCAGTCGTCGAGCCGCCAGCCCAAGTGTTGGTCGTGGTGCTGGACGATAGGGCAGACCGCCAGAGCGTATTGGATGCAGTCGGTCAAGGTTTGACTCGTGTGCTGCCACAAGGGATGCACTTGGACGTTTTACCAATGACTAGCGGTGATGGCTTGCTCTCGACAGTGCGCGGAACGCGAATGCATATTCATTGTTCACCACCGGAGCAAAAGAAGCCATGGTGGAAGTTTTGGCAACATGAGAACGTGGTCCAACCAGGCTAGTGCAGGCGGCTGCGCGGTCACGTCCTGCTTGTATTTCTGGCGACCAGGACGCGCAACGCCTGACCGCCAGCGTTATGCAAAGACGTAGCACAGCTGCGGTTACCGTCGCGGCGGTAACTATTTGCGGCCTGCTGACGCTTGTCCTAGCGTCCTCGGAGAAACCTCCGGTAGAAATAACAGTAATGGGCTCGCAACCCACCGAAATAGTTGACGATGCCGGCGCGGAGTTGTCTCTGTTGACTCTGTTTATCAGGAGGCCTCCCGATGCCGAGGGTATAGTCTATTTTCGGGGTCCGGCTCTTATCGAATATAAAGTGGGTGACCGCTGGAGCGAAGGGCGGGATTCGTTTTGCTTGGGCTCATTGGGAGCGAATCAAACCACAAAGGAACTGCTCCTCAGGGCAAGTGGTGCAGATCGCTGTCGAATCCGCCTCAAGTATGCCGGTGCTTCCGTTTGGTGGAAATTGGGAGGGTTCGTTTCGCGATGGGGAATTAAGTTGCCTCCAACTTATTGGAAGTGGGCAGGATGGCCAAACGCCGAGGGGAGGCACCCTCACTGGCAAAGCGCCATTATCGAGATTCCGCTTGCGCCAAATCCGCTCCCTTCGAGGCTCCAACATAGGGCATAACAATCGGACTGCAACAAGCCCCGCGATGATGCGTCAGTTGAAAAATCAAAAATCCCTGGCGCGGGGTCGTTGACCCGACCCGTTATGCCTGAAAAGGGAGCACATCCTCAGAACGTGGCTGGACCGTTTTATGTCGAGAATGGGTGCTGTCTCCTTTGCGATTTACCGCGGGCAACTGCGCCAGACATGTTTCAATATACCGCTGAGGGCGACCACTGCTACGTTTACAAGCAACCTGAGACCGAAGAGCAACTGGAACGAATGATCGATGCAATGGGCGGTGCTGAACTTGCCTGCATACGATGCAGGAGTCGAGAGCCGAGGCTTCTGGGGTTACTAAAGCAAAAGCAGCTAGAGGATCAATGTGACTTCCGAGCAGCATAACGAATCTCTGGAGCTGAACTGCCGCCATCTAAATGCGATTCGATGGAGGTAAGTGGTTCGAATATCTTCTTCGCGCCCGGAGCTCAAGCTCTGCGGCAGTCGCTCAGATCAACCCTT
Organism: Verrucomicrobiia bacterium; assembly: GCA_035651635.1. Classification (GTDB taxonomy): domain Bacteria; phylum Verrucomicrobiota; class Verrucomicrobiia; order Limisphaerales; family UBA8199; genus JANXQE01. The sequence goes on from DASRFK010000147.1 coordinate 32,883, forward strand.
ATGCGTCTTAGCGTGGCTCCATTCAGACATCCTGATTACTCTGCGTTGCGGGGGCGGAGTGAGACTCTGGCGCTGGTTTGGGGAGTCGGGCATCTGGTGTTTGTTTTGTTTCTCGCATTCGCCCTCATTGTCCCTTTCGGCGTTGCCATGGTTGCTGCCATTGATTCAGAAGTGACAAGCCAATGCGCCTGGAATGCCATTACATCTGGCGTCTCAGCGACGTTGCTGATTGCGGCACTCGGATTTGGGGCCAGATTTCTTGCCGCCAAGAAGGGAAAATTGCGATGACACGACCGCATAACCCCAGTCTGGAGCGGACCCAGACCAGCCGTTCTGCTGGAAGTAAATTCGTTGCCGGGAGGCGGCTGGTTCGGGCCGCTCAGACTGGCCGTTGGCCATGAACTCTCAGCGGGCACTTCTCATCGCGGTATTTCTCGCTTGGATTGCCTATGTCGCGTTGGCAGGTGATGAACTGTCACGAACATGGCGAACCTCTGGCAAGTCTGTGAGGGACCGTGCGTTGGCAGTCAATAGAGCATTTACGAACGGGACGCCAGTGTCGGTGGTTGTTGCGGCATTGGGGACCAACTACATGCTTTGCGGTAATAGTGCCAGGCTTTGGGTGGGACCAGGACCGGAGCCGCCCAATACTTATTGGTTGGAATATGGTTTCGGCCAGGACGAGGTTACGATTGGCTCCAGCGCGGTGTTTGGTCGAGACCTCGATATTCTCTCCAGTAAGTTCACGGGGGCTGGATACTCGTTGCCGGTAAGGAACTCGGGGGAGACGACCAATCGAGTCCGAATTGGCCAACCGGACGCCGCAGCGAACCAGAGCCAGCTGGTCGCGCCTGTTACAAATTCAACGTCAGCGGCAGCTGGCTCCGGTCGCTGACCTATTCGTTAGCCCGAGACTTTATGACCCGAGATTTCATGAAGGCACATCGTCCGCTGCCGAATCTGCCATTTAGTGGCGATCGATTTCTTCTTCCAACCAATCTCGTTCTGCTCGTGTTTTCGGTTTTTTTGCCAGTCTCACTTCGTCTGCATTGGCACGAGCTTTGGGCGCTCGGTCTAATTGGGCTTTTCCTCAGTCCAGCGTCCTTTATGTTGTCCTCCTGGGAGTTGTGGCGTTATCAACACCAGTGGCGCACAATCGTAGCAGCCTTAATTTCACTCCTCGCGACTGTTCTCGGATGGGCGACGGTTGTTTCCACGTCTCAGGTAAGCTTTAGCGCTATGCCGGCTAACGATTCAATGAAGACGAACCGCCGCTGCGATTTTGCGCTCGCTGCTGCAGAGGGGTTTGGACGCGCCGTTCAAGCTCCGTCTTTACTCTCAGCGGCGGTCGCTTATTTTTTTCGTTAGGTTCTATGCACGTTTCGAAAACAGCTGACTCGAATGGATTGAACGCATTCGTGTTTTATGTCTTCTTGCAGCCCTTGTCGCTTTTCTTGGCGGCGGTGGCTTGGGCACATTGGGCAAGCGACGTTCTCTACCGTTGCACGGACTGCACTTTCGAAATTCTCGATATTATTCCGCCATTTGTTCACGCTGGCACCGGGGACGTTTACCTTGTATCGGCATGGCGGGTCTGGGCTTCGTGGGGCTGTCTGATAACGGCAGCCGTCGGACTTCCATTGCTGGCCACTTGGTATTTGTGGCGCTTGGATTCTTGTAATGAACCCTAACAATCGGACTGAAACGAACCCCGCGATCACGCTGCGCGTGCAATCGGAAATGAATTGGCGCGGGGTCGTTTACCCGAAATGTTCGGCAACATTCCCATCAGCAAGTGGATCAGAGTCGCGTTCAAACCCATGCGCCTACTGACGATACTGCTGCTCTTATGCAGCTGTGCAATAGCACTTTTCGCCGCGGACTCCGCTGAATCGCTTTTCACTGGACCGTCGGCCAGCGTGCGGGCGCAATTGAACCTATCATTGGCGCGCTTCAGAGGTTTCGACGGCGACCCTGAGCTTAAGGGCTTTCGTGAGCAGGGATCCAATGCTATCGTTTATTTGGCTGAGAAGGTGACGCTGCACGACGACCTCCTCAAACGTGCGGCCATCGTGGTCTACACAAATCTCCCATCCGGTCTGGCCAGCAGAATCCGTCCGCCGGTTAGCCTGACACCTGACCAAATCAAAGCAGTGAAGGCCCTTAGACAAATGGGACCTGCATACACGAGTCTGGAACCCGCAGTCGAGGCGTTGATCGTGGCCCTTGGGGATTCGTCAGCAGAGGTGCGCAGTATCGCCCAGGGGGCCCTTGGAGACATCGGACCTGCCGCCAGTAACGCCGTCCCAGCGTTGATCGACTCGGTGGAACACTCCGAGCCCCGGCTGAACGCGGTTTGGGCATTGGGCCGGATCGGGGCTCAAGCCAAAACTGCCGTTCCAAGCTTGCAACAAGTAATTGCCACTGGCCAGAGCCGGGAAAAAGTTTACGCGGCGGAGGCTCTCTGGCGCATTCATCCTGGTGAAGTCCGCGCCTTGAGTTGCCTGCGGAACGGGCTCACAGACACGAACACCCAGGCGCGGGCGGAAGCGGCGGATGCCTTGCGCGGCCTTGGCACAAATGCCCAAAGCGCGATTCCAGACTTGCGCCTCGCACTACAGGACAGCAACTCTTGGGCTCGGTTCTGCGTCGCTCGAGCTTTGGTGGAAATCGAGCCTCAGGACGAGCAGGGTGTGGCCGTGCTGCTGGACAGGCTTGCAAACCAGAAACCCGCCTGGGGGTTCGACGATAGGTTGTTAGCAGTGGAATCGCTTCTACAACGGAATCCTGCACCGTTGGAAGCAGTGGAGTTCATTAAGCACTTAGTTCAACAGGGAGACGAGCGAGTCCGCCTCTATGCCGCTTGGTTTTTGGCTGAAAGGAGGGTGGAAATCCCGTCTGCATTATCCCTGCTGACCCAAGTCCTGAATAGTTCGACGGATTACCCCCGTCTGGTCCTCGCTACCAAGGCGGTTGGGCTCATCGGACCTCCTGCAATCAGCTTGCGTCCCGTTCTTCAGAAGCTAACTGCTAGCAAGGATGAGGAGCTGAGGAATGTAGCTGCCGATGCGCTGGTGCGGGTGCAACCGGGCGCAAGCCCGCAGTAAACGCCCATGCTCCGCGTAGCGCCGAATGAATCGCCGGAGCCGGCTGGCGCCGTGCTTCCCGTTGGGGAGAGCCGGGACAGATTCGGCACTCCGTGGCTTCTTCGGCACGCTTTCTCCAGCGCCATCGGCTCAGCTCTTCGTTAGCGGCAAAAGTGACTTCTATGCTATGCGAGAAATGCAAAGTGAGACCGGCGGGAGTCCATATCGTCAAGAAGGCTCCAGCCGGGACGAATGCTAATGCGGGCTGCACGGAGATTGAGCACCACTTTTGCGAAGATTGCGGTCGGGAGTTCATGGAGAACAGCTCCAATCTGAAGGGTGGAACGTGGTCTGAACCGACAGGAAGTTATCAGCTTCAGGCAATGCCCAATCCAAAACCAAAGCCTAGACCTTAGCCTGAAGCTTCCACGAGCGCTAACGAGGCAATGCACCGAATGAGCGGCCATCACGTTGTTTTTGAGCTACCTCGCTGTGCCGCTGTCGGTTAGTTTGGCGTTAGCCATTTGAGGGCATCATGCGAACACTCATCTTGGTCGGATTTGCACTTGTCTGCGCCAGGTTTGTCGGCCTGAGTGCTGAGCTTGCTCCTGTTCAGGATATCCTACTTCCTCGGGACATAGTCCAAGACAGCATCCGGATTTTTACAATGGGGCATAGCAGGTTCGCTGTCTTTTTCACCTACACTGAATCAGGTGCTACGAACATGCTTGCGTTTAACGAAGCACAGGCCGGTCAAAGAGTGCAAACACGGGTGGGTGACTATTTGTGTCCTGTGGCAATTTGCTACAAGCCTCGAGATCTGGCCGAATATGAGCGGTGGAAACAGGGCTGGCTTAAACGAAGGACGTCCAAATTCATCGTTGATGGTGAGGATGAGGCCCAGAAGTTAACCGCCGCTTTGAAGGGGGACCGGGATAAATGATCACGTTGGCTAACGAATCGTGGCATCTGACTCCGGGATTCCGCGTGGCTACTTTTCCCACGCCGTTGGCCCGGAGCGGCTGCACTCTGCGTTCAGCGACATGACTAGAGCCTTTTTCATTCTCGCCTGCGTGAGCGCAGTGTTGATGTGGATCTTCTCATTGGTTGGTTGCATAGACATTATGGTGCCGCGTGACCCCCCCAAGACCAAGCGCGAGCAGGGTTTCCGCCTTTTCGACGTGCTGATACTGCGAGGAGCCGTTTGGTCCGTGCAGACCTTTAAAGCAAACTGGAGCTCGAAACCTTTCGGTCGAAAGCTGCTTTACTGGGCTTTAGGATTCCTTGCCGCCTTCTTCCTGTTCTGCGGACTTACGATTTATCAGGAGATCGCGAAACAATGAGACAAGGGCTGAACCAGCCAACTGCAGCGAACCCGGCGATGACGCCTCACTGTCGTGTTGGTGGCCAGTTTCGCTGGTTCGTTGGCCGGAACCGTTAAATGGCTATGACAGCCTCGGAGCTTACTGCCGTTCGAGCATCCCTGAACAAATGGGCTGGATGTTGGGCTGAGCCCTGGGATTACACGACCTCCCATGATTAGCTTCGCATCAAACTTCAACACAAGGGACAGGATTTCTCCTGTGTTATTTTCCTGCTGGTCGGTTGTGAGCGAGTGTCCTTTGTTGGTTCTTGGGAAAATTTTACTCCATCCGTTGCGGAATTCGCAGGACCGTATGGCACAAGATACAGGGTTACGGATGGGGATCGGCTGGATGTCGAGTGTGTCGGCATTTCGGTTTCACGCACCCTGAATTCGTATGCGGATATTCCAACACTGCGTGACCACCAGTTTGGCGAAGCGGCCATTTAACCATCGGGTTGCACTCGACCCGGGCGTGCGCGCGGACTGCAGATCTGGCATGTTTTACCCGGCGCGAGTGAACGCGACCGTTGGATCACATGAAGCACCACCCTGAAGAGGATAGCGCAGTAGCGGCCGCGCGAAGACGGCTCATTCGTGCCAGACGTCTTCTCGCCATATTCGGGATACCATTCGTAATTGGGCTTGCGTTCTGCCTATGGCGACCACTCATCGCATTCCGGGTTACGAACGTTCCGCCGGGACCCTTTGGTGGCGGCAATGCCGCCCCATATTTTGAGGTGCTGACGGTCGCCGGACTGGGAGCCGTGCTGTTTGCATGGGAGGTGCGTTGCGCCTCGCGCGCTTATGACGAGGAGAAAAAACGGCAGGCAAATCTGAGAGGCCCTGCTTGCTGACTGTTCATTCCATATCCAACTACACCGTGGAGCGGACCCGAGCCAGCCGTTTTGGCCGGACTGGATTTATATCCCCGTGGCGGCTGGCCCGGGCCGCTCACGGTGACCGTTCGACCAAACTATGAAGCTTTCGCAACGCATAGTCCTGAGTATCCTTGTGGCTGAGTGTTGTGCCCTGTGCGGCTGTCACATTCCGAGTGACCGAGCCGTATTTGCCGAGTTCCCTGATTCGAGCCATAAGAAACCGGGTCCGGCCACGCCTAGCGTGAGCCTGGTAGCGCATTTTACGAGACCCGATGCGAAAAGAGAAGACATCGTGCAAGCGATACTGAGTGACCTGGGACTGCGCACCCGTGCGAGGCAGCACGGTCCGTCCTTGACTCATGCGCAAAAGTGCGCTGACTTTATCCTGGCTGGGAGTGAAGTCATCTTTCCAGATCTTTCACAAGAGCGCGCCGACTCGCTGTTCTGGGATTTGACGGCAGCAGGAGTTTTAGTGAACTACAGCGATGAAAGAGTCGAACAAATCGTTGAACCTGACACGGGGCGTGTGCGCTGAAGCCCGCTATCGCGGATTGCGCTGGTGGCCCCGTGCAGCTCACCTCCGTCGTTAGGGATTGCGCGATGAAGCGTTTTGTCAACTACCGGAAGCGTGGTGTTGGGCTACCAAAGGGCTGCAAGAATCTGGCCGACCTTCTAAAGCCGCCAAAGCAGTTGGAGGAAGCCAGAGAAGGTTTCCCCAACAAAATTCGCGAATCGAAATGTGATTACTGCGGCGCACCTGCGGCTGCCGGTTGGGCTGCTGGCATATACAGCCCAGATGGGACGAAAGATGAAGAGAGCCACTTTGAATGCGAGCAGTGCCAAGAAGATTTAAAGGAGTTTGAGTCTAAGCCGGAAAATCGATTCCCTCAGTTGCCCGATGATTTTGATTTCAGCGACCCGAAAACAGCTGCCCCACTTGAGCGGTTGATGCATGAGATTGAGGAGCGAAAGAAACTATTTATCCGCCAACGATTGGCCGAACGAAAAGGACCAGATCATGCTGCCTAACGGCTATCAAGTCGTGGCATCTGACTCCGGGTTTCCGTCAGGAAGTTTTTCCTTCGCCGTTGGCCCGGAGCGGCTGCACTCTGCGTTCGCCATGACTACGCACCGCCTAACGATTCACGCGTTTGTGGCCTTTCTCGCGCTGTCATGTCGTGCTGACACGAATCATATTGACCAAGCCATCTTGGCGTTTCCAAAGCTCAGCGCATGGGAATTCCGTCCTGATGAAGCGGTTCGTTCAGCCAACATTCTCATCGCAGCCGGTCGAGAGTCTGCGTGCTCCGCGCTGAAGCGAATTGGAAATGCCAAGTGGGAATTTCCAGAGGATTACAAGGTGGACCAGAAGGTCTGCCATTTGTGTCGCTTTGTGTTTGCGCCGCGGACCGAGAGAGGACTTCTTCGTGCTCCGCGTTTGGGCGCACCGGAGTTACTACCACTCCATTCGATGAAGGACGCCGATTGGCCCTACATGCCATTTGCGATTGTGCAGGATGTTCCACTTTCCATGACACTCGGCTATTCGTTAGAGGGGATACCTGAAACAGCGGACAGCTACCTCACCTACTGCATGTCAAACGGGACATTTCGCACGCTTTTGTTCCCGATGCCCTCCACCACCACTGCGAGCAACGCGTTGCATGAAGTTCTGGCGTCTCCGGCTTGGAAGGCTCTCAAGTGGAAAGACTCGGGTGTTGGATTGTCATATACTTTGGGTGAGGATTACGCGAAAGAAATGCTATGGAAGCAGGTCGAAAACATGGCGAACAAGCGCCTGCAGCCAGCCCGGCGATGAGCTCTCTGTTTCATGCCGGACGTTAGTTGGGCCGGGTGGCTGAGGTGCGACGTTGGACAGAGGATTAAAGGCGCCACTATGACAAAGGTCAAATTTGCTACTTTCACCGCGCTGCTGACCGCAGCCTTCGTCGCCTACCTTCTCTGGCTGCAGCACCAGGACATCATTAGGCTACGGGCTGAAAACCAAGACTTGAGAGAGCAATCCGCGCAAGCTGGGTCGCTTCGTCAAGCGAATGAGCGTCCTATGGAGCAGCTAAGGACACCTGCCCAGCAATCCGGAGCTGAAAACCGGGAACTGCTGCGGTTGCGTGGCCAGGTCGGGATGCTCCAGAGAGCCGCACGCGAGAATCCGCAGTTGGAAACGAACGTCGAAGAGTTAGCCCAAAAGCTCAAGCAAACCGAGGCAGAACGGGACGAACGACAGGAAATGAGTCCTGAAGCGAGAATGTTGGCCAGCAAAGTGCGTTTATCGACGGTCTGGGGACATGCGCTGTTGAAGTTTGCTAAGGAAAATGACGGCCAGATGCCTGATACGCTGGTTGCAGCCGCTCCCTACCTGAGCGACAACGACTTACTACCCAGCAATTTGCGCGATACCGAAAAAATTGGGACCCAAGCACAAACCCACGGCATTTCGATCGATGACTTCGAACTGGTTTACCACGGCTCACTGAAAAGCATAGAAAATCCGGGCAGGATTCTCCTCCTTCGCGAGAGACAGGCATTTCATACGGCATCTGGAGGGTGGGCCAGGACCTATGTCTATGGCAATGGGTTCGCCACCACTCTTTGGTCCGATGACGGGGACTTCGGGGCAGCGGAGCAAGGACTGATCCGCTAATGAATGCTCCAGTGCATCAAACCGGTAAAGGGAAGTCCAACCAGAGCATTGAGCCAATGACGAGGAGCGCGGACAGGTTCTGTTCGGAATCCGGCGCCATTGCCGCGCTCCTCGTCATGGCTCATGCTCGGCGTTAAGCGGCATCATGAAGGACGCTCTGATCACAACATTTCTCCACAGGGTTTGCGCTTAGCTTTTACGTCGGTAGTTAATTTCTCTGCGTATCCGAGGGGCGGTTGTCCTTCACGCGTGGCGACCAAGTGTATCCTTTCCCGGTATATCCCAACGCGCTCGGCTCTGGTGCAGACTACGTTTATCGACCTATTCACCTTTTGGACGAGAAATGTGTGCGGCCTGCCAAATGGCGAGCGCGGCCAATGAAGAATGGAGAACTGGACGGTATCGTTGGCCAGCGCCGATTGTTGTTAAAGGTTCCCTGCCCGAATTTGCCATGAGATTGTCGCTTAACCTGCCAACTGCAGTGAACCCGGCGAGGTCGTCTCGATGTAATGCTGAATCTCCAAGTCGCCGGTTCGCTGACCGGCGCCGTTCGGCGCAATCGTGAGTCATGGCCACGTGAACTGTCGAAAACAATGTGAAAAGGAAGCCCAACATTGACAAGGGATTCACCTTGATTGAGTTGCTGGCGGTTATCGCCATCGTCGGAATCCTGGGTGCCCTTTTGCTTACAGCAGCTTCTCAAGGAAAAGCAAAAGCTTTGCGCATACAATGCGTCAATAACTTGCATCAATTGGGAATCGGTCTGCAGGCATTTCTGGCAGACAATCACAGTTACCCTGTGTTGCTGACCGCCGCAAACAGGTTCTCTGGAATTGACAGGTTTTGGATCGGTCAATTGGAACAGGAGGGCCTTGGCAACTCGCGTCCCGCAACAAATTTCTATTACAATGGCGTGTGGTTTTGCCCATCAGCCCAATGGAGCGCCGACGTGCTGCGCGGCATCCCCACAGCAGACGGGTGGAGTTACTACGGTTACAACGTCGATGTATTTGGACCTGGCATGCAACGAAACAACCCGACCAACCAACTTGGCCTTCAGGGTCACTATAATCCAGTTACACACTCTTACCTGCCGATCAACGAATCAGAAGTGGCCGTTCCAAGTGGTATGATGGCTCTCGCAGATGGCTTTGACCCCAACGGGATTTTAATGCGCAGACGGGTGGCTGACTTAGAGGAATGCGGAAACACAATGACTCGTCACCAAGGCAAGGCCAACGTGGTGTTTTGTGACGGCCACGTTGAATCACCGACCCTGAGCTTTCTTTTTGAAGACACCAGCAATGCCGCCCTGGTTCGCTGGAATCGCGATCACCAACCGCATCGGGATAAACTATGATGCCGAACGAAGCGCCTGCACCTGACCGCCGCGCACGCTTTCCGCTCGGAATTTGTAACCGATTTGTTTACCCTCATTGCGCATCACACATCGCCTCCGCGGCGGCAGGTGATGCGCGCCGTTAGCGCCACGTTTTTTCGTATGGATCTTTCAACCGTCAAATCAATGGAGCAGCTGGCTGATTACGTGCGAAACTTCGTTAACCCGCAAGGAATTGCCGCGGGGCTCTGGGATTTTGACGGGGTCGTCAATCTGCTTGGCGCATTGCTGGACAATGTTCGTGACCACGCAGTCGTGGAGGACGTGGAAGCGTTGAGCCGGCTGCTTACTCCGAGACAGGCGGTTACTCTGCTTCACATCGCCAGAGCCGTGCAACAGTATTACAAAAGTGAGAACCCCAAGCAGCGCTAACCATCGGTCTACGCTGGACTGCTCGATGACGCGCAGATTACAATCTGGAGGTCGCTGGCTCGCAGCCAGTGATGTAGCGCTGCAGATTGCGGGGTGAGCGTGGATCGGCAACGTTGGCTCGGACACGGGTGGGTGACGCACCGTGGAGGCCGAAGTAAAGCGACTTGATCGGCGTTGAGGATTTTGCAAAAGCTCCCCG
>DASRFK010000148.1:0-5833 GCA_035651635.1 Verrucomicrobiia bacterium
GCGGCGAATGTCAATCCGGACGCTGGCGTAGAACTTCAGGGCCTTGCCGCCCGGCGTCGTCTCTGGGTTGCCAAACATGACGCCCACCTTTTCACGCATCTGGTTGGTGAAGACGCAGGTGGTCTTGGCGCGCGCGAGCACGGCGGTAAGTTTGCGCAACGCCTGGCTCATTAATCGCGCCTGCATGCCCATGGTGGCCATGCCCATCTCTCCTTCCAACTCCGCTTTGGGGACCAGGGCCGCCACCGAGTCGATCACAATCACATCCAAGGCATTGGAGCGCGCCAGGGTTTCGCAGATCGAGAGAGCTTCCTCGCCGCTGTCGGGCTGCGAGACGAGCAGGTCGGTCAGGTTCACCCCCAACCGCTTGGCATAGGCCGGGTCCAGCGCGTGTTCGGCGTCGATAAAGGCGGCCAGGCCGCCGCCCTTTTGGGCATTGGCGATGACGTGGAGCATCAGCGTCGTTTTGCCGGAAGATTCCGGGCCGAAGATTTCAACCACGCGCCCGCGCGGCAAACCGCCGACGCCGAGGGCGAGATCCACTGCCAGGGCGCCGGTGGGAATGACTTCGATTTGTTTGAGCGCGTGGGCATCACCCAGACGCATAATGCTGCCCTCACCGTAAGTCTTGGTGATGCTGGAGATGGCGGCGTCCAGCTCGCGCATCCGGGCGGCCGCAACTTTAGCGGCTTCGGCGGCTTTATTTTCTCCGTTACGATCCTGGGGTTTCTCGGCAGGTTTTTCAGCAGTTTTGGCAGGCATAAAAAATCAGTTGGGGATTTGTTGTTCCCGGCGACATCGAGATTAGGGAATCTGCATCAGTTGTCAAACCAGCCGCGCTGTTTTGGTAACGACATCGCGCTGCGTTGTCCGGGCTGTTTCGGTAGGGACATCGCGCTGCGTTGTCCGGGCCCGCGTTCAGCGGGCCGAACGAACAAGGAACCAATGCCAAACCACCTCTTACCGTTGCGCGGCTGGACACGGGCTTGGACATCGCAGCGCGATGTCCTCTACCAGGACGGGACGTTGCAGCTACCAAACCACCCGTTACCGTTGCGCCGCTGGACGCGGCGCGGACGGCGCAGCGCGCCATCCCTGCCCCACTGCATCATTGGTCGCGTTTGGCCTGGTTGGCGCCCTCGCCGACGGACCAGGTGAGGTGGTCAGGTTTTCCCTCGCCCGAAGGGAATTCGATTTGGACGTCGGTGGTCTTGGCGAAGAATTTGGTAGGGGACTCGGCAAACAGAACAAACCTGACTCCACTCAACCGCGCAACCAGTTGAGTATCCTGGCGGGTGATCTCGATTCGATTCCGGTCGCTCGAGGTGTACGTGCCGACGTACTTGTCCAGCAATGAGGCCGAGAGCGTGAATTCTTTTTTCCCGGGACGGCCCAGCTCACGAACCCAGATGTTGCGGAATCGAACCGGATTACCGTGATCCTGAAGCGAAATTGGCTGTTTCTCGGGATGCGGCTGGTAGGGCGCGCGTTCGAGCCAACTGGTCGGGCCGGTCAGTTGCACGTTGTTCTGAACCAGCACGCCATTGTGGAACACAGTCAAATGGACGGGCGAAAGCAGCTTGCCCTCGGGATCAAATCGGGGCGCGGTATAAATGATATCGTAAACCTGCCATTCACCGGGCGGGCGGCTGGCATTGACCAGCGGCGGGTACTGGCCGTAAATGGCACCGGCAGTGCCATCCGGATACGTTTGGCTTTGATATGAATCCAGGACCTGGATTTCGTAGCGATCCAAGCCCAGAAAAACGCCGCTGTTGCCGCGGCCCTGGCCTTCACCATGCGGCGGGACCGGGGTGGCCCATTCCACGTGTAGCTGGCAATCGCCGAAATTCTGCAACGTTCGAACATAGCCACTGCCACGCACGCATTCCATGTAACCATCGCGGGTGATCCATTTGGTGGGGCTGCCGTCCAGGGCGACCCACTGCGAGACGTCTTTGCCGTCGAACAGCACCGTCGCATCGGAAGGCGCTTTGCCCGCTTGCTCTGGTGTGCTGGGCGTGGCCCCGGTGATAACCACCGGTTGTGGACGAGACCGGTCGTGATCGAGGTAGTTGGGGTCGGGCTGGGCCGAGCTGAAGCTTGGAATTGCCAACACGGCCACCAGGCAGGCCCCCAGCGTCCGGGGGATCCGTTTACGATTTTTCATAGGTAAAAACGGTTATTTCAATCTGCCGGTTGAGAATCTGCGCCGCCGGCTCAACGTTACACCGTCACAACCGCGCCCGTCTTCAAAGACTTTTCCTCTGCTTCGCAAATTTCCAAAGCGCTTAACCCGTCGTGCACGGTGACAACGGATGGACGCGTGCCAGCCGCCGCGCATTCGACGACGTAGCGGACTTCCTCGTTGTAACCATCGGCTCCGTCATAGCTGATGAAACGAGCGGGTTTGCCCTCTTCGATTACCTGCATGGCATCAGTGCCGCGGGCGAGATCGAAGTCGAGAGTGGCTCGCTCGCAGTGAATGGTGTAGCCCATATTGAAGCCTTTGGTGAGCAACCAGCCGCCTTCGGCGCAGACAGCCGGCCCGCCCGGGTAAAGGTATTGCGTCACCACGTGATTAATCGAGCCGGCGCCGGTTACCCCCGTGGAAAAAACCTTATCGGGCCGGCCGAAGAGGAATTGGACGAAATCGGTATCGTGAATATGCAAATCAAAGAGGGCGCCGCCCAAATCGGCGCCCGCCGCCGAATAAGTGCCTTGTTTGCTCCAGCCGGGCATCTCGGAAATGCGGCGGAAGCGCGCGGCGAGGACTTTTCCGTAAGGGTTTTCGTCGACCACTTGCTTGAGCCAGCTCCAGCCGGGCCAGAAGCGCATGCACATGGCGGGCATCAGAAATCCAGGGGCACTCTCGGCCGCCCGGACAATCTCGCGCGCGGCGGTCGAAGTGCGGGCGATCGGTTTTTCGCACAGAACTTGTTTGCCTGCTTTCAAAGCAGCGATGGCTTGTTCGGGGTGAAGCGGAGTGGGCGTGCAGAGGTCGACCAGATCAACTTGCGATTCGGCCAGAACTTCTTCCAGCTTGCGGCATACTTTGACCTCCGGCCCGAGATGAATGTCGTCAGACTTTTTAATGTTGCCGGCCACGCCTTGAAGGACGCCATTAACCGGCAGCCGCACGGCATCGCAAACGGCAACCACTCGGGCCTGCGGAACAGCCAGGTACGCCCGCAGATGGGTAACTCCCATGAAACCGAGCCCCACGACGGCTACGTTGACGGTAGATTTCGGCTGTTTTTGCTGCGTGTCATTCATGGCAATACAATGGACCTGGGTGCTCAGGCGGTTCGGCTTTAGCCCAGAGCGCTTTGCGCGACGCTCTTTGCGCGGCGGATGTCCTCGATTCGCTGAGTTCCGGCTTCGCGTTCGATGACGATCGGGCCGTTAAAGTTAAGCTGCTTCAAGCTGGCAAAGAATTTCGGCCAATCCACTTCCCCGGTTCCAGCCGGAACCTCCTCGCCCCAAGTGCCCGGCTTTTTCGTGGTCCGAGCGTCTTTGAGGTGAACCTGGCGCAGCCACGCACCGAGCACTTCGACCGCCTCGATTGGATCGCCTTTGCCATAAAGAATCATGTTGGCAGGATCGAAGTTCACTCCCACGTTAGGCCGATTCAACTTTTTGAGCACTGCCGCCAACAAAGGCGCGGTTTCCTGGCCCGTTTCCAGACCGACGGCGATTTTGGCACGTTCGAAAATATCGGCAACCTCCCCGAGGCGACGAAGCATTTTGTTGAAGTTTTTGTCACTTTGGTCGTGCGGCAGGAATCCGGCATGGAAGGTGACGAGTTTAAGCCCGAGCATCTGCGCCAGCGCCGCCGTGGCCTGAATGTTCTTCCAATTATTCTCCCAGGTTGCGTCGGGAGCAATGCCGCCGGTGAGCCGGATCGAGTCCAGGGTTGAATAATCCTCACCTTCGCAACCAAACATGCCGGAGACAATGGAAATGCCGTTTCGGGAAAACGCCTCGGCCAGGCCTTCCCAGCGCGCGGGCGCCTGGCGCAAAGGGTCGAGAGCGAGTTGGACCCGGAGAATGCCCGTCGCCTGCAACTTGCCGATCAGGTCGGGCAAATCTGCTGGCTGGAGCGACCAACTGCAGACGGCCAGGCGGGGTGAAATCTCCTGAGCTTTCATGGCTTCGTCAATTTTGAATGGGCATCCCCGGCGAATTTAGACCAACCGCACAATTTGGAAAGGCCTATCCCGAGGTAGGGACATCGCGCTGCGATGTCCCCGCCCGCGTCCAGCAGGCGGAAGAGGCGAGCGCACTTACGGCGCTGGGCCAGCGATCTCTAACACGGAAACAAGACGCGACACCAGCGTCCAGTGCAGAGCGTTCGGCGTTCTTTTCAGACGTCCTCCGGGCGCAAACCCGTCCGACGAGCTATTCGGGCCAGCATCCGCGGAGCGATCTCCACGCCATCGTGAAATGCGAAAACAAAGTCCGCCCATCCGGGACGCTCCAGCACTCGATGTGATCCTCCGGACTGCCTCTTGACTCGCCAGCCTATCTGCAGCAGAGCAGCCAAGACTAGTCGGGCCTTCCTCGAGCCCCACTGGCTCATGCGGCGACCGAGAACACATCCACCAACTCCGGGATCGCCTCGCCATGTTCTAAACGGTCGGCCATAACGCGCAATGCCAGGGCCTTCACCTTTGCCAAGGCCTCCTCCTCACTACGCCCATAGGCCATCACTCCCGGAAGCTCCGGAATTTCGGTGAGCCAGCGCCCGTCCTCTTCTCGTTCCAGCTCGATCGTCATAATTAGTCCGGGAACATACTCCGGAAAGGCCAGACCTGTCCAACTCGAACGAGGGCGCCGAGGGGAGCCGCCGAACCGTGATTCAGAGACCGCCAGTCGCTGGCAGGTTCATAGGGTCTTCAGTTGTAAGATTCTGGTTACCAGGATGAAGCCACGGTATTGGGATGGGCCCCATTCGTTTATTGGCGGCGGGGTTATGTCATCCTTCATTATTCGCAAGCTGCTCATTATCAGACTCACTTCTCTTTTTAAATATCACTTCCGGTTAAGGTAATCCAAGCACAAATTGCCTTTCCGTTCGAGGTTTTCATCTTCGCTGGGACGGCCGGACCTTTTTTTCCACAAAAGCGTTTGTCCCTTTTTTTGAAGTTTGGTTTTCGGCGCGGTGGGCGCCGGAAAACCAAACTTCAAAAAAAGGGGGGTGTTTATTTTGTGGTTGCTACCCAGGGCGGCGCTCGTCCCTCGCTTTGGCCCTGGGCTTTTTCGCATCGTCCTTACAGGACTTCGGCTGGGCTCGCTGTGCTCGCATTAAAAATGAACGACAAAGTGCACCGATGAGCGGCGTTTCATGTCCGGCCCATCCCGCAGAGCTATGAATCGAACGATTGCCCCCAAGTCCTCGATCGCACTCTCAGACCAAATCAGCTTGAGGTCCACGACTCGAGCTTCTTCCGCACGTCTTCATTTGAAACCACTCGACCCGAATAAATGTCTTGTTCCCCTTGTGCTCGAGGGCCGCCAAAAACGCAATCTCCTCGGCAATGGCACGAAAATCGACGTCGTCGGGGAGTCGGTGAATTGCCTGCAGGACAGCTTCTTTCGCGCTCACGCACTGAGTGTATCCCCTGTCAGATTGGGTGCAAGTCCGGCGGTCAGGCCCATCTGTGATTCAGAGACGGGTTCGCTGGGGCCAGATGATACTCCCATTTAAGCCCTTTTGGCTTTTTTGTTAGCATTGGGCGAAATCGGGCGGGGAGTGTTACGAGCACCCCCCGCGTACTAAACAATAACCGGTGTCCAAAGGACACCATTACTGCGTCCACGTATGAAGTAT
>DASRFK010000149.1:0-7793 GCA_035651635.1 Verrucomicrobiia bacterium
TCTTTTTCATATTGTAGTATACATACTACAATAACAGGGTCAAAAACAAGGAGAAATGCCAAAACCCACTTTTATCTCGTCCACCCTTTTGGGGACAGAGAGTTGTCGTCGCTCACGAACTTGGTCAACTTGAAGAGCTTGTTCATCGAGTGGGACGCTGTTTCACAGCAAGGAACCAACGTTCTCTCCCGGATGCTGCATCTCACCAACGGGACTGTTAGAATCCGGAGGGCCAGCTTTTAGGTCAGTCGAATCGCAAAGTGAAACGGCCACCAGCAAATTGCCCCAAGAGAATCCTGACCACGCCACCTAACCCGCCTATGAACCTGCCTGGAAGCACGTCCGCGTCACCACCTTCCGATTCCCCCTTCGCCAGCCAGCTTACCACCGCTTTCCGTGGAGGGGCCATCCTGCTTGCGGGTTCAGTTCTCTGGGGACTGTTTCTCCCCCGGCACAACGACCCCTTTCTCTATCTTTGCTTCATCTGGCTGCCCTCGGCCTGGCTTGTTTTCCCCCTTGGCGCCTTCTTGGGCTGTTGCCTTCCGAAATGGATGGCTGGACGAAGCCTGCTGGCCAGGGTCAGCATCGGGTTTGTTGTGGGGGTTGTCGCCGGCTTGGCTTTGGCAGCAGGGTTCTGGCTGTGGACAAGCTACCACGATCTGATCGGATTAGTGGTGAATCGCCAGAGCGGAGGGTATGCGAGCTACAGTTATTCCGTGCGGCTTCACCTCCGCGAGCAAGCTTGGCGCGTGCTTAGTGTCGTGCTCCCGATAACGACGGTCTGGGTCGCTGGATGGACTGCTTTGATCGACCGGTTCTCCCCGCCTAACCCGATGCACGAAAACACCTCGCCGACCGTCCACCTGCGGCTCGATCGTGACCTATTCCGTGTTGTCAGCTGGATAGCAGCCGGCCTCGGCCTGTTCGCCACTGCGATTCTGCTGGCCACGTCGCTGACAGTGTCCATGTTCCCCTGACAAGCTTTATCGTTGTCGGCCTTGGAGCCGCGGGGTTGGCCGTTCTTGGCCCCTGGCTTGGGCCAATGATCCACCCGGGCGGAGGATTTACCGCAGGACTACAAATGAGCGCCGTGGCGCTGCCTGTTCTGCTGGGCGGACTCGCGCCCTTTGCCCTTCGGCGACGTCCGGTGCGCGTGGGCACCGCGGTCGTGGCCTGGTGCGGGTTTGTCACGGCACTTCTATTCTGGATCTCCACCGGTGCAATTTCGCTTGGTTGGTCGCTGGGCTAGGCCCCCGCGCAAAAATCTGAAGGGATCCGAATCCAGAATGAAAACAATTGGCACCGACTTCGGAGCTTGACGCCTGGTGCAGGAATCTCGCAGGTCGATCCGACTTAAACGGTGATTATTCTCCAGGGTTGACCACGGCGCTGGGAGGCGTATAACCAGTTCATGATGAGAGTGGTAGATGACAAATCGCCTCAAGTGGATCAACGAACGGTCGTTCGTTGATCCAATGGTTAGCGCAAATCGATATGCCATCGCGATTTGATCCTCAATCAACGCCCTCCGATCGTCAACCGGAGAAGACGGGGGTCGGCAAAATCGACACGAGCAAGCGATATGATGTCTACTGTCTGGAAAATGGGGTGAGGACTGTTGTCCATCGTAACGTTCTCTTTAGGGGGCGTCGGGCTCTGTTTGACGGCGAGAAAGATCGTGGTTCTAGGTTTGAACAATACATCGAACTGGAGTTGCCGAGTGGAGACGCGGTTTTCCTAACTCGAACCTGGATCATCCGTTTTTGCGAGCACGGCGTGGAAGTGCCCACCGAGGTCGTCTCTGCAAAGGAGCAAAATGTGCGCTAACCATTTCCTTGAGCCGAGCCGCCTCTTCGCTGCTGCGCTCGGTGCCGGATTCCGGTTTGGAATTACTGCATGCGCTCGGGCTCCCATTTTCGGAGGCGGTCGCTCAGGAAAACGTTATGCCCGAACGTAGTGAGACATTCCGAGATTGCGCTTCGTTTACCGTTGTGGCGGTCCTCATTTTCATCGGGATGTCTCTCGCGCTGGAAGGTTGGGTGGCCACGGGACCGAACCAATGGGCTTCACTTGGTCTGACGGGGTGGCTTGAGTTACATCGTTATATGGATACCTGGTCAATTGAGCATGTTGATTTTGCCCGGCTGATTATCGAAGGCGCGTTGGCAATTCTGGTGACCTGGTTATTATTGAAGGTCCTACATGGTTCCCGCAAATCGGCATAACCACCGCACGCAGCGGACCCAGCGCATCCGCTCTGCTTGCATACTGCGCCAGTGGCGCTGGGCCGCTGGTGCGGACCGTTCGGCATCAGTAACACATTTATGAAATACACACTTATATTATTTGCATTGAGCCTATCAGTGACGGCTTGCACGACGACCACAAGCGATACTGCTATTCGTCGTCAGATTGTTGGGTTGTGGTCATTGGATTCACACCCAGGCAAGGTTGTCGAGAATAAATCCGACGGAACGATAGTGGTTAGGACAGACGGTGTTGAGACAGCTAGAGGGACGTGGCAGATCAAAGACGGATACATTGTCGATGGCATTGGCAGCAGCACCGTGGAGAGCAACAAGATTGTGAGTGTTTCTGGAGATAAGGTGGTCGTTTTGAGTATAGACGGGCACACACAGTTGACTTTCAACAAACAATGAGGCCTAACGACCCAGCCGCGGCGAACCTCGCGACAACGCTTATTTGTCTTTTTGAAGGCCGGTGGCGCGAGGTCGCAGACTGGCAGTTTTAGTCCAAAAGACCCCGCAATAAGCCATGCAATTCTACCTGCTCGCTCGCGGCGCAGTGTTCGAGTTCAACGGCAGGCGCTTCACAAAGACTGCCATGTCCATGGCCCGGGGCGAAGACGGCAACGGGAACGTGTTCGCCGGGGAACGCGATGTCGTGCCGGTTGGCCAGCCTCTGTTGCTGTCGGAGATTGAGGCGGCGCGTTGGAAACCTTCTGACGTTCCCTGGACCGACTGCATTACCCCTGCGCCGGGGCAGAGCTGATCCTTGGCATTGTTTGTGGAGTCGAGACTTGCTATCTTGCCGCGTCTTATGCGGCATTGGGCTGTTATGCGTATGTTTTCCGGTTGCCTTGAGCGCTTGGACCTGGCTGAACGACGCCGCACGGCGACGCCGTCTCGAACGCTGCCGTATAGCGGTCTATTTTTTGTCGTTCCGGTTATTTTCTCGTTGCTCCTGCCAACTCTAAGGGGCTGGGGAAAGCTTTTGGAGAGCGCCGGTGCGGTTACGCTCTGGCTACTGTTTGTAGTTTTCGCAAGCGTGTTCACTTTCGGCGGTCTTGCATGGCAGAGGCACGTTCCGATAAAAGCGCAGGTTGTGTCTGCTATCGCCGCCTGGGTATTTCTGATCTGGACGCTAGTTCATTTCAGGGCTTGGGACCTGTAAGGCATTTGGGTTGGGCCCAAGTCTTAGTTGTCGTCGCCTCGCGTGGCTACGGGGGCGTAGGACAATGGAGGCCCCACCTCGAAACATTATTGTTCTTCCAAGTCCTCGCCTGCTAGACTGCCGCGTTTTAATGCGGCGCTCCGCTACAGTTAATCCACCGGCTTTCGTGCCGCCCATGCTGCTCCGTCGCGTGCAAGAGCTGCCTGAGGGGCCCGGCTGGTGTTATGAGGTCAAACTGGATGGCTACCGGATGCAGGCGATTAAGCACGGCGGCTCTGTGCGCCTGCTGTCGCGGAACGGGGCCGACTACTCCCGGCGCTTTGCGTCCATTGCCCAGGCAGTGAACCACCTCAAGCCTATCACGCTGCACTTGGACGGGGAGCTGGTCGCGATGGACGATGCGGGTCGTCCCGCATTCCAGATCTTGCAATCGGGACGGCAGTTGCCGAAAGGCTGGCAGATCGGCTTCTACGCGTTCGACCTGTTGCGGGTCGGCGCTCGGCAGTTAACCGGCTGCACGTTAACCCAGCGCCGCGCTTTGCTCCAGGAAGTGCTGGGCACGCCTTCACTGGATCTCAGGTTTTCAGCGCAGTTGGCCGGGACCGTGGAACACATCGTAGCCGCCGTCCGCGAGCACGGGCTGGAGGGCGTGGTCGCGAAACGCGCAGACTCGCTTTACGAGGCTGGAAAGCGGTCGGGTGCCTGGCTGAAACTGCCGCTCAAGCAAACCGCGACCTTCCTGCTCGGTGGTTTCCGTCGAGTCGGAGGCATGGCGGTGTTGCTGGTGGGGAAATTTAACGACGGGAAATTCAGATTTGCAGGGAAGGTCACGCAGGGTTTGCGCGGCGTGTCTCGACTCGAACTGGCTCCTCCTGAGAAGCTGCGTCTGCAGTCGTGCCCGTTCACTGACCTTCCGAACAGGCGAGTGGATCATTTTGGCGAAGGAGTGACGGCGGAGGAAATGGCCGAGTTCTCCTGGATTAAACCCGAAGTCTCAGTCGAAATTGCGTTCCGCGAATGGACCCGCGACGGGGCTTTACGGCACGCAGAGTTGGTGCGGCTCATTCCCGGAACTGTGGGACGAGCACGGCCTTCTTCACTTTGAAGCTCATTGACATATCCGGCGAAGCCCGCAGAGTGGCATATGCAGAGAGATATTGTGTTTTTTGTCCGCGGAATTCCAAAGGATCGATTGGTGCAAAATCCTGGGGTTTTCTTTATGGCTCCTATAGTGCAGCCGCTGCATTCCCAGATTTATGAAGGGGCCGCCAATATCCCGATCCTCCAAAAGTTTTTTGGAAAAACCATTGGTGTTGTGGCCGTTGACTTTCGTAACGACTTTGAGGACGAAAGAACCGCTGTTTACCAAGCCTGGAGAAGGCTGCTTGGAATTTGCGACGGCCTTAACCTAATCGTCGACGCCTTTCAGCCCGACGTTTGTCAGGTGATCAAGCTGCGCGAGGCCAATGCGCCCGGTGCGAAGCTCATGCGTTACGTTGCTGAAACGTGGATACATTTTCATCGAGACGGCTCTGATTCTCCTAAAAAGTGGACAGCCAGTCGCGATGCGCTGTTCAACAGGCTTTGCACTTTTTTTGACCTTGTTGCGTCAGGTTCTCCGAAATACAAGACAGAACTGGGCTACCAAATTGCGATCTCCGCAAAAATGTTTCGATGCGGATCTGAGTCAAAGAGCTTCGGCGTAGAATTTCTCTGCAAGTTTTCCGCCCTTGAGGGTTTGGTGTGTGGGCCAATTCAGTCGGAGAAGCATAAGATTTTAAAGGAGCGATTGGGTTTGCTATTCCACGGAAGCGGCTCCGCCGTTGCAGCTGATATTTCACGCCTTTGGATGTTGCGCTGCGAAGCCAGCCACCAGGCAAAGGCATTTTACGACGAGGATATGCCGGACTCAAAAGTGCCACAATGTGAGATCGTAGCGCTAGAGCGTTTCTTCACTGGGGTGCTCGTTTTTGCCCTCGATCATCTTGAAGACGTTCAAAAGATTAGTTCACTTTGGTCGAGAGTAGGAAGCTACACATTACCGGAATACGCAAGGATGGAGAGGCCAGCAGACATGCAAAAACTGGCGATGCTGAACTTTTTAGAACCGACACCATGGCAGTGGCAAGATGCTGGCGCTTTGATCGACGCAACTCATGAAGCCGTGCGAGCCAACAACGAGTAAGATATCATGCGTGGGTTGGCTTCGACAAGAAGCAACGCCGGGGCGTGGTGGTGTTGACCACAGCAAACGATGTCTCTTCCGAAGCGATTGGTTGGACGCTGCTCCTGCGACTGCCCTTGAAGCGTGAAAACGCCAACGAATTCGCCAAAGCGATCGTTGGTCTCGGATTTATGTTTGATCTCGACCAGACGCACACGCTCCGGATTACGAAAGTCTATCCAAAATCTTCCGCAGGACAGGCCGGCCTGTCTTCCGGGCTGATAATTGAAAAAATCAATGCTGTTCCAACCGCAGGCAAAAGCCTTGCAGAGTGCTTCAGTCTTCTCCGCGCAAACGGCAGCCCCAAAGTGCGGGTGGAACTGGTCAACCAAGAACGGCAGGAGACGAACACAGTGGAGTTGACGAGAGGGAAATTCCTAACTTCAGGCTAATGGCCCTCGGCCCCAACAGGGCTTTGTCTTGGCAAAACCTATTAATTGGTGCCAATTCAGGCCACGTCCCGCGAATCCCGCCTATCCATGATCGAGAAACGCGATGTCGAAAACTCAAAAGACAAGGGTTGATTTGACTGGTTAGATTAGCGACACCATCCACATGAGAAGCCTGTCCAGTCGATATCTCCACCTCCTTTTACCCCTGCTCTTTAGCGTGCCACACCTGAGCGAATCGCAGGAGGCGGGAGACGGGCAGTTACGCAGCCCTCGAATTTCTGCGCTCAAGAATGAACTGGGCCACGGAAATCGATCGGCCCTTGAGCGATTCTGGATTGAGGCAGATGGCAATGCTCCGCTTATTGAGAAATTCGCTAACGACGATGGGCTGCTTCTAGTTACCTTCCTTTGGCGTGGCGGGTCGGAGGTTTCAAGCGTTCTTTTACAGGGCGGACCACCTACACCGGCTCAAAAATTGCTCGTTCGATTGGCAGATACGGACCTCTGGTTCCGAACTGATCCAATTCCCCAGGATGCTCGCTTCACTTATGGGTTTGAGGTCCGCACCAATCAGAACATTGCGACTGGGGTCGAAGCGGTTCCCGATAAATTGAACCACCATTCCTTTGATTGGCGATCCTTCGTCGAACTGCCAACTGCTCCGCCGCAACCGTGGATAGAGCGTCTGCCTGATGTGCCACAAGGTAGAATCACAGTCTCCAAAATCCAAAGCAAATGCCTGAGTGCGGAGCGGGAAATTGGAATTTATACACCCGCGGACTACTCCCCCCACGTCAGGCCCTGTAACATTCTGATCGTATTCGACGGTCAAGCCTATCGGGAAGTTATGCCATTACCCGTGATCCTGGACAATTTAATCGCAAAGGCTCAGATTCCACCGACAATTGCCATTGGAATACCCAACCCCTCTCACGAAATTCGCCAAAGAGACCTTCATTGCTATGATCCATTTGCTGATTTTATTGCCAAAGAGCTAATTCCGTGGGCCAGGAAGAACTACAACATTAGCTCTGATCCTCATCGTGCGGTTGTTGCCGGGTCCAGCGCCGGAGGGCTTACTGCGGCCTTCTGCGCGTTTCGCTATCCGAAAGTATTTGGAAATGTCCTCTCTCAGTCTGGATCGTTCTGGTATGCCCCAGGCCAACGTGATTCGCTTCCTGACTACCTCCAGGAACGAGGATGGCTGACACGTCAATTTGTGTCCACGCAGCGGCTGCCGATTCACTTTTTCATCGAGACTGGCCGTTTCGAGTTTCAAGCCCAGGTGTTCGATCATCACCGCATTCGAGACGTATTGGAAGCCAAGGGATATCCAGTCATTTACCGTGAATACAATGGGGGGCATGATTATTTCAACTGGCGAGGCACGTTTGGGGACGGCTTAATATCGCTGTTCGGAAAAGGAAACGGATGATCGTCAAATGTCACGGATGCTCCCAAGATCCCTCACGGGAATAAGCAGATTTAAATGGGGTGGTCTGACGCAAGGCGGTCTTGCGAAAGCATTTTTCCCAACAAGTGGAGTATGATCGCGCCGTTGTCAAAATTGATGGACTGGTCGGCCATTCAGACTGTGGCAGCGATGATGCCTGCCAATGCAGAGTATCCGTATTGCTAACCCCACCTAGTCAGGGCGCGCTTGAGTCTGCGAAGATGGCGGCATGGCAAAAATCCGATCGACTCGACAGCACTTCACGGCTAGGCAACGCGCCCAAATTATCCAGGATTACCGTCAGGCTCAG
>DASRFK010000150.1:0-2576 GCA_035651635.1 Verrucomicrobiia bacterium
AGGGGAGGCAGGCGACCCCGATGTTGAGTTCGTCTCCGAGCTGAACAGCCGCTTCCCGTTCGCTTCGCCCGCTCCTTCGGCTTTCATCGGCCAGTACCTGGCATCACGCGTAAGAGACAGCACCCCGTTCTTATACACCGACACTCGTGAGAAGGACTCCGTTTCTGAATAGGTTCCCACAGAAATCTCAATAAATTCTCCATGTGCGCCGGATGATGCGGTGAGCCCCTTTCCGGGGTACAGAACAACGGTGCTCACTGCAAGACTGCCGCCACTAATCCCCCAGGACCTTATGGCTGAGGCCTTCTCATCATATGCTATCACGGCTCGCATCGGTTCCTTGGCGTATTGGGAGTCCATGCTGCACACGATATATTTGCCGCCAATCGTTTTCGTGGTCGCAACAGATTCGTCTGTGAAGACCCGACCATCGGGGAGTTTGAAAACAGTGCTGCACTTGGCTACCTTCCAGAATGGCAACGACGCCAGTTCAGCGCGCAGTGCGTTGGTGTCACCAGGTGTCGCGACGAGGGCGTTGAATTGCTCCAAAGTCATCGAATCCTGACCCTACACGACGCCCGCAATAAGGAGCGCCGAGAAGCAAATAGGCAATGTCGGTTTCATGAGCTACGAGGAAACCTGGGAGCAACGAATTCCTCCACGCAAACGCACGCAGCAGGACTGGCGGCTGTCGGCTCCGTCAGAAGGTTAAGCGGCATGGCTCGCAAGTGGCAGATCATTAATGAACTCCTCCGGTGCACAGGGCGAGAGCACGACCTGGCGCTTGTCAAAGCGGAGGAGCACTTTGTGGTTCGGATCGGTGACAAACACCCGGAAAAAACCCCGACCCGGAACGTAACTCCAGCCGCTGAACGAAAAAAAGCCCCCGTTGCCAATGCGGATACCTCGCCACGAAAGACCGCTGGGTAGGGCTTGCGCCGATTGCAAGCCCGCCAGCGGCAGTCGCGTCACCCAGAAAAGCCGGTGCACCAAGATTGCGTCCGAGGTTACCGTATAGCCTCGGATGCTAAAGAGGGCACACCCCAGCGTGAGCGCCACCAGCGCGAGGCTGAGCCACCATTTGCCCAGCAGCGATTCGTAGGCCGCACCTCCCAAACACAAAACCGTCATCAACACTGAGATGCTCACCAACCAACCGCCCCAAAGTGCTTTGTAGTATTTCATATTTTCATTGTTTGGTGCTCGGTGATGTGAATGCACACTTAACGAACAAGAGCACTGATGAGCGGCGGGCTCCGGTGCCCGAATTTCAAACTGATGTTGTCGCCGCTCATTCGGTGGCTCGACTTGTGTTAGGCAGCGTTGTCATCCAAAACTGGTGGTTTGGTCGCAACAACTCCACATGGCCGCACTCTGCACACGCAAAAGAATACAAAGCCAGAACGGATATGTTGCCGCCAAGCACCTTGAACCGGGCGTGCCCACAAAACTGGCAAATGAATGGCTTGCCGTGAACTCCATATCGCTTGGGCCCAACGGCTTTCTTGAATGCGCTGGTCGCTCGTTTTAGTGCCGATATTTTTGTGCTCATAAAATCTCCTGACGGTCTCGCTGCCTAACAAGAATGAAGAGAGATGCTTCCACTCTGCCATTTGGGAAGACAGACAAACACCCCCTGGGAAAGAACTTCCACGTTCATTAATGGCATCTTACTCTGCTCCTTCATATTGTAAAGTTACCTTTATGCTGTCGAATTGATCGACTCAACCCGCTAACCCACAACACAAATCTCGGACGTTGTAGACGCTACTCGCTGCAATGTAGTCACTTGCCGCAGAATTAACCGCTAGTTTCGAGCAGCGCCTGGATCCAAGCATTCAACAACGCACGCTCTGTATCCGGGGTGCCGAAGGCAGGGAGCGAATTGGATGCGTTTGCCGATCGCATTGAGGGGCGGGACTCTCAGACCACAGGACTCTAAAAGGTTGGTGGCTCTTGCTTTCACCCACGGGAATTAATTCGCCAGCTTTCCGGTAGTGAAAGGCGGTATTCAGGTTGAAGGGGATACAACCGGGCAGCGTCTTCAGGAAAACCAGTGAATGATCCCGATTGAAGAACGCAACCGGCAGTCCTTGAATTGCGGCGCACCAGGGAATTTCTCAGACCGAGGTGGCCAGGAAATTCAAATTGTCGCCAAGCAGAATTTACCTGATCGAGAAACAGGACGCAGCAGATAGGTCAATGGAGCAAAGACGAGCCAAGCTGATGGAGGAGATTCGTGCTGCCGATGACCTGGAAAGGATGTGGCCGGTGGAAGACTTGATTGAGCCGAGCGCCAAAGTTTAACGATGTGGGCATCCGGGCCAACAGCACGGCCTACGCATGCCTCCCCGCATCTTATCAATTCCAACGTCGATGCGGCGCTTTCTGGTGGCTTCTTGCTTGGCCGAGGTAACCCAACAGATCCACTCGTTAGTATCCGTATTGCTAACCCCACCTAGTCAGGGCGCGCTTGAGTCTGCGAAGATGGCGGCATGGCAAAAATCCGATCGACTCGACAGCACTTCACGGCTAGGCAACGCGCCCAAATTATCCAGGATTACCGTCAGGCTCAG
>DASRFK010000151.1:0-16821 GCA_035651635.1 Verrucomicrobiia bacterium
CGACTCGCTGACCAATACGTCCGCATTGCGCTGGTCTCTGGATGGACCGCTAGGCAACGTGATCAACAACCGCTCGTTCAATGGGTCGGACGCCCAAAACGTGGGTAATCCCGTGATAAACGTGCCCGCCGGCGCCTATACCTTAACGGTTTCCGCCACGGGCGACAGCACCAGCGGCTACCAATTCCGGTTGTTCGATCTCGCGACTGCGACGTCACTCACGCCGGGCACTGTCGTAAACGGCCTGTTAAATCCCGCCAACTCCACAGTCGCCTACAAGTTCACAGTGTCGTCGCACGGCAAGTTCATTTACGACTTTTTGAGCTCCAGCGGCCTGCCCGATGCCTACGTGAGGTTGTTCGACGCCGTCGGAAACATGCCCATCAGTACAGGGCTTGGGAGTATCGTGGGCCCTCTGGTGCTGCCGGCCGGCAATTACACGCTGTTGGTGGA
Source organism: Verrucomicrobiia bacterium (assembly GCA_035651635.1). GTDB lineage: Bacteria > Verrucomicrobiota > Verrucomicrobiia > Limisphaerales > UBA8199 > JANXQE01. The sequence goes on from DASRFK010000151.1 coordinate 454, forward strand.
AGGTTATATTGGCGACTATGGCACGGGCAGCTATTCTTTCAACCTGAACCCCGTCACTGACGGGAGCCAGCCCTTGACCTTGGGCAGCGTTGTCAGCGGCGCCATTAGTTCACCTGGTCAGCACCAGCAATATACCTTCGCGCTTGGGTCGGCCGCGCGTGTTTATTTTGACTCGCTCACCAACACGTCGAACCTGCGCTGGTCCCTCGATGGCCCGACTGGAAACGTGGTCAACACCCGTTCCTTCAGTAGTTCGGACGCGCAATCGATCGGTAACCCCGTCCTAAGCCTGGTTGCCGGCAATTATACTCTGACCGTCGCGGCGACAACTGACAATACGGGCGGCTATCAATTCCGCTTGCTCGATCTCGCATCGGCGGCGCCGCTCACACTCGGAGCCGTGGTAAACGCCAGTTTGACTCCGGCCAATTCCACGGTTGCCTACCAGTTCACACTCGCCTCGCCAACCAATGTTCTCTTCGACTATCTGAATTCTGCCAACTTGCCTGATACGTACGTGCGGTTGCTCGACAACAATGGCAACGTGCCGCTTGCCGTTGGCCTGGCCAATGTCGTGGGTCCTCTATTACTTCCAGCGGGCAATTACACTTTGCTGGTTGAAGGTTACATCGGCGATCCTGGCTCCGGTACTTATTCGTTCAACCTGGTCCCAGTGACAGACGGAGTACAGGCCTTGACGCTGGGAAGCCTCATCAACGGGGCTGTCAATTCTCCCGGTCAGCACCAGCAATACACCTTTACCCTCGCTTCGGCCTCCCGCTTGTACTTCGATGCCCTGACCAACACCAGCAGCTTGCGCTGGTCTCTGGACGGCCCTACCGGAAACATCGTCAACAGCCGCGCCTTTAGCTCGTCGGACGCGCAATCGATCGGCAACCCCATATTGAATTTGCCAGCGGGTGCCTACACTCTGACCGTTCTGGGAATCACCGACAACACCGGTCCCTACCAGTTTCGCTTGTCAGACTTGGCGGCGGCGACTCCTCTCACTCCCGGCACACCGGTCAGCAAGAACAATTTCGCAGCCAACAGCACCGACCTGTACCGGTTCACTGCCGCGCCCGGTGACCAAGTCTCGTTTATTTACCAAAGCTCGAGCGGCATTCCGAACGCCTATTGGCGGCTCATCGACCCTTTCAGCAACATTCTTGCGGCCCAATCGCTGGCCAGCGGTAACTCCGGGACCAACCGCTTGACCGCTGGCGGAACCTATACCCTGCTCATCGAGGGGTACATTGGTGATCCCGGGCTGGGAACCTATGCCTTCAATCTGCAGCCGGACGGAAATGTTTCCAGCACCCCGTTTACCGGCGCGGCTTTGACCATCGGCACTCCAATCATTGGCACGCTGCCCACAGGCACTGCCGTTACGAACTATGTTTTTACATTGGCCAATGCGGCGCGGCTCTGTTTCGACGTCCTGACCAACGCCAACTTTTATTGGTCGCTCTCCGGTCCCCAAGGCGTCGTCGTAAACAACCGAGGCTTTCCCAATTCGGACAGCGCGGATATTTCCGACTCATCGCTGGCGTTGCCGGCCGGTAATTATCAGCTGTCCATCACCGGCGCAGCCGGTGATTACGGATTCGAACTCCTGGACTTTTCTTCCGCTACCCCGATGACGCCGGGAGTCTTGGTCAGCAATACGCTGAGCCCAGCGGACCGCACGGTTTTGTATCAGTTCACCGGCACCGCCGGGCAGCGTTTATATTTCAACGGTCAGCCTTCCAGCGGCTTCACTTATCAGCCGTATTGCCGCCTTTATGGGCCGCTGGGAAACATTCTCTTTTTTCAAAGCGTTAACAGCGACGTCGATACGTTCACGCTGCCTCAGTCTGGCACCTACACATTGACTGTCGAAGGCCGGGTCTATGACACACACGCCAGCGGGAATTATGCGTTCAACCTGTTGCCCATAACCTATCCCACCAACAGCCTCACCTTGGGGGCGACGATCAGCAGTACCATCGCGACGCGAGGTGTTCGGCAGTACTACACTTTCACCCTGGCAACGGCTTCAACGCTCTACTTTGACGCGCTGACCAACGCAGACTTCTACTGGAGATTGGATGCTCCCTGGGGTCAGGTCCTGGACTGGCGCTCGTTCAGTTCTTCGGACAGCGCGGACATTGCCGATCCTGCCCTGCATTTGCCGGCGGGATCCTATGTGCTGGGGATTGCCGGGAACAATTTTGTCGTCACGGGAGATTATCAGTTCCGTTTGCTCGATTTTGCCACCGCCACCGCGTTTACTCCCGGAACAGCCGTCACCAATACTTTGGCTCCGGCGGACAGCACTGTGTTCTACAAATTCACCGGCACGGCCGGTCAGCAGTTCTATTTTGACGGACAAGGCGCCAGTGGATTCACTTACCAGCCCTACTGCCGGCTCTACGCGCCGCTGGGCAACGTGATCATGACCCAAAGCGTTAACAGCGATTTCGATACGTTCACCCTCCCGCAAACCGGTACCTACACCCTGACAGTCGAAGGCCGTATTTATGACACTCACGCCAGTGGCAGCTATGGCTTCAACCTTGTGCCCATAACTTACCCCACCAACAGCCTCACGGTGGGTACGACCATCAGCAACACCATCGCAACGCCTGGGGTCCGGCAGTACTACACCTTCACTCTGGCCAGTGCCTCAACTCTCTATTTTGACGCGCTAACCACTTCGGATTTCTATTGGAGATTGGATGCCCCCTGGGGCCAGGTCCTGGACTGGCGCTCGTTCAGTTCTTCGGACAGCGCGGACATTAGCGACCCCGCCCTGCATTTGCCGGCTGGATCCTATGTGCTGGCGGTCGCCGGCAATAATTTTATCGTCACGGGAGGTTATCAATTCCGCTTGCTCGACTTCGCCGGCGCGACCGCGTTCACTCCCGGAACGGTGGTCACCAATACCCTGGCTCCGGCCGACAGCACCGTGTTTTACAAATTCAATGGCGTGGCCGGCGACCATTACTACTTCGACGGGCAGGCCACTAGTGGCTTTACGTATCAGCCTTATACCCGGCTGTACGGGCCGGCCGGGAACATCGTCATGTCTCAAGGGGTGAACAACGATGTGGACACTTTTGCCTTGCCCCAATCGGGAACCTATACGCTTACCGTGGAGGGACGGATCTTTGATCCCCAACCGTCGGGTGGCTACTCGTTCAATCTCGTGCCAAACCCGCAAGCGCCGCCCGTGCAGCTTTTCCCCACCAACGTATCGCCCGACCTGATCGTCGCCTCTCCTTCCGTTTCGCCCTCGACCGGGCTTCAATCGGGCGGCTCGACTACGGTTCTATGGACCGATCAGAATAATGGCACCGGTCCGACGAGCGGTTCCTTCACCGATCGCGTCACCATCCGCAATGCGGCCAACCAGGTCCTGGTCGACAGTTTCCTGCCCTACAACGAATCCGATCCCGGCAACGGCCCGATTGCTCCCGGAACCACGCGCAACCGGCAACTGGCCGTCATTTTTCCGGACGGCACCAACAGCGTTGGAACGCTCCAAGTCACCGTGACAGTTGACGCGCAGAACGCGATTCCCGAGAGCAACGAAGCCAACAACTCAACCAGCACTTCCATCAGTGTCGCCCTGGCGCCCTATCCCGATTTGCAGGTGTCCCAGTCCACCACCGTGCCTGTCACGCGTTGGCTGCCCGGGTCGGTCGTGACGATTAATTGGCAATTGACCAACTCCGGCAACGGCTTTGCGGCGACCAATTGGACGGATAGCGTGGTGGTTCGCAACACCAACACTTCAGCGGTCATCCTTAGCACCACCACCAACTACAATCTCCTCGATGCCGGAAATGGTTCGATCGCTCCGGGAGATGTCCGCTCGCGGTCTCTTTCCTTTACCATGCCCACGAGCTCCGATGCTTACGGCAATTTCGCTATCACGATTACCGCGGACGCCGCCAACCAGGTGTTTGAGTACAATCCCAGCGGCACTTCTGAGCTGAACAACACCAAAACCATCACCGTGCTCTCGGCACCCGACCTTGTGCCCAATGGCCTGGCGGCGACCTCATCTGGCCCGATCCTCTCCGGGGGAGTGCTCAACATCGCATGGAACGATCAGAATACGGGCACCGTTGAGACCGGAAGCCCCTTTTACGACCGGGTCACTGTGGTTAATACGAATACCGGGCAAACGCTAATGAACTCCACGATTTACTATGACCCAGCCATTTCAGGCAACGGCGCCATCCCGCCCGGTGGCTCACGCGCCCGGTCCACGACGCTTCAACTACCCGACGGAACAGCGGGCGCCGGCACTCTGTTGGTTTCAGTCGCGGTCGACACGTTCGGCCAGGTCCCTGAGTTCAATGCCGGCGGAACCGGCGAAGCCAACAATACGGTCACCACTTCGGCGATCTCCTCCATTGCAAATTACCCGGACTTGCAAGTAATCAACCTGGGGGTGCAGCCGCTGGTGCTTAATTCGGGCACCAACCTAACCGTTCAATGGCAGGATACCAACAGCGGCAATGGGCTGGCGCGCAGCAGCTGGTACGATCAGGTGATCATCAGCAACGCGACTCTGGGTGTGACGCTGCTGAACACCACGGTTCTCTACGACACCAACGTCCTCGGACCGCTGACCAACGGCTTGGCGCGAAACCGTTCAGTGAATTTCACCCTGCCCAATGGCGCCAGCGGCGCCGGCACCCTGCGGGTCTCAGTCATAGCGGATGTCTTCAACGGCGTATTTGAGTACAATCCGGCCGGCACCGCCGAGAGCAATAATGCGGCCACGTCAACCGTGGTTTCCGGGATCGCTTCCTACCCGGATTTGCAGGTCGCCGGGTTGAACGTCACGCCTTCGGTTCTCGGGTCCGGGACCAACCTGACCGTCCAATGGCAGGATACCAATAGCGGCAATGCGATCGCCGTGGGCAGTTGGTATGACCGCCTGGTCATCAGTAATTCGAGTTTGGGGGCAATCCTGCTGGACACCCCGGTTTATTTTGATCAGAACGTCCTCGGACCGCTCACCAACGGAACCGCGGTCTCCCGTAGTTATAATTTCACCCTGCCCTTCAGCTCCAATGGCGCCGGCGGTCTCGTCTTTTCAGTCACCGCCGATCAACAGAACAATATCTTTGAGTACAACCCCGGCGGCACCGGCGAAAATAACAACACGGCCTCAATTAGCCGGAACTCGCTTCTGACTCCGCTGCCGGACCTGGTGATCTCCTCTCTGCTGGCGACGAACCACGTCTTCACTTCCCAGCTCCTCAACGCCCAGGTGCGGCTGGAAAACCAGGGCTTGCTCGCCGCCAACGGGGATATGGTCCAGCAGATTTTTGTTTCCAGTTCGCCCGTCGCGGGTAGCGGAACCCTTTCCGCCGTGGCGGACTTTAACGGCGTGCTGGGGGTGGGACAGTTCCTGGATCAGAGCGTGGCCTTGCTGGCTCCCGCCGTTCCGGGAACCTACTGGCTGATTGCGCAAGCCGACGGCAATAACAATGTTCTGGAACTTTCCGAGAACAATAACAGCTTCGTCAGCCCAACTCCGCTTACCGTCGACGCCGCCTATACGGCCACCATCACCGCGGACATCCACTCTGCCCTGGCCAACACGCCCATCCCGATGCACGGCCGGGCGGTCCTGGGCGGCAGCACGACCCCGGCCGGTTCCGTGCCTATTACGATTCACATTCAGGTTCGAGGCACCGACCGCGCGTTTAACGTGTTTACCGCCCCGGATGGCACATTTACCAACCTGTTCCAACCGCTTCCAAACGAGGCCGGCGTATATCAGATATCGGCTGCGATTCCCACCGCCGCCAATCCACCCGCGCAGGATAGCTTTGTGCTCATTGGCATGAACGTGGCCCCCGTGTCGCTGGTGGACCTGACCGAAGAAACGAGCATCACCAACTCGACGACCGTTAACAATCTATCGGATATTCCGTTGACCGGCCTAACGGTCACGGTCGTTACCAATCAACCCAGTCTTTCGGTTTCTGTCAGCCTAAGCACTAACCGGTTGGATGCCTTTGGCAGCGCGAAGCTTAATTTCAGCATCAATGCCCTGAACGCTTCGGTGTTTCAAAGCCCCGTCATCCTCCACGTCGCCAGCGCCGAAGGGGCTACCGCGGACCTCGTCCTCGTGGTGCAAGTTGATGCCTTGCGACCGAAGTTGGTCGTGAATCCAACTTCATTGCAAGGAGCCATGCAGCGCGGGACCCAAACGCCGTTTGCCTTCACGGTCTCCAACCAGGGCGGTGTTCCCACTGGGCCGCTGCAGGTCGTTTCCCCTGCCGTGCCTTGGCTGTCGCTGGCCTCGTCAAATCAACTCCCACCCCTGCCTCCGGGTTTCAATACGGTGGTTACCATCCTGCTCACTCCGGCCTCGGATTTGCCGCTTGGCGATTATAACGGCAACCTGGTGGTCCAAAGTACCAACGCGGCGACCCAAGTGACCTACTCGTTCCGCGCTGTATCCGGAGCCAAAGGCAATATGCTGGTCAAGGTCGAGGACGAATACACTTATTTCGCTTCCGGTTCCCCGCCGGTTACCAATGCCCAGGTGGTGGTGAGCGATGCGCTTACCGGGACGGCAGTCGCCACTAATCTCTCGGGAGCGGACGGGACCGCTTCATTCACTAATCTGACGGAGGCATATTACACGGTGGATGTCAGCGCGGACACTCACGGACCGTTCCGCCAGTCAGCGCTGGTTGCGGCCGGCAATACGACCAACGTGACCGCGTTTCTACCCCGTCAAACAGTGACCTATAGCTTCACGGTTACTCCTACCACCGTGCCCGACCAATACACGTTCCAGATCGATAGCACTTTCGAGACGCAAGTCCCAATCCCGGTCGTGACGATCGAACCTGCGTCGTTGGATTTGTCGCAATACCCGGGCAACCAGTTCCAGGTTCTTTATACCATCGCCAACCATGGCCTGATTGATGCCGAGAGCGTTACGCTTCAGTTCCCCACTGCCTCCTGGGTGCAAATGACTGCGCTGGTAACCAACCTGGGCAAGCTCAAAGCGAACAGTTCGTACACCGTCCCAGTGCTGGTCACTCGCCTCAACCAGGCGAGCCCTCAGATTTCAGGCTCTCTCGGCTCGCGAACAGCCACACCACTCGATGCCGGCAGCGGTACCTGTTCGGTCACAGCCCAAATGCTTTGGAATTATCTCTGCGGCCCGAATGTCGTGGATAAGAGCACGGCGTATTATGCTTTCGACTCAACCGGTTGTAACCTGGTGGATCTTTACAAACAAGTCTATCACCTGGCACCGGATAATCCTGGCACTGGAACTGGCGGGATCACCTCCCAGCAATATTTTGATTACCTGGGTCAACTCGGGATCGTCACGGATTTCGAACCGCCGCCCGGATATCATTTCGCCTGCAATGCCAGCCCGCCGGCGGCCAGTGTTCGCCCCAGGCCTTTTGATTCGGGCAATTCAGTATGCGCAAAAGTTAGCATTCGCCTCGATCAAAAAGGCGTGCTCACCCGCGACGCTTTCAACGCCACCTTGGAAATCAACAACGACGTCACCGACCCGCTGCAGAATGTTTCGGCGAATATCCAGATTACCGACTTGAACGGGAACATTGTCACGACGAATTTTGCCGTCGCGGCACCCTCCCTTTCCGGTCTGACCGCCGTCGACGGCACCGGCACACTTCCCGGCTCGACCACCGGCACGGCCACCTGGACTCTCATCCCCACACTCGATGCGGCTCCCTCCAGCGACATGACTATCTATCTTGTAGGTGGCACGCTGAGCTACAGCCAGAGTGGAACAGTGGTAAGCGTTCCATTGGCGGCAGCACCCATCCAGGTGTTTCCACAACCGGAACTGGTGGTTCGTTATTTCCACGATCGCAATGTGTTTGCCGACGATCCGTTCACGCCGCAAATCGAGCCCAGCATTCCTTACTCCCTGGCCGTTCAGGTCAACAATGTGGGTCACGGGCCCGCTCATTCCCTCTCGATCAGCAGCGGCAAACCGCAAATAGTGGACAATGTCAAAGGGCTGCTCATCAATTTCAACATCCTCGGTACGCAGGTTGAGAACCAACCGGCGACACCGGCGTTGACGGCGGACTTTGGAAGCATCGATCCCGCTACGAACAAGATCGCGCGATGGCTCTTCACTTCTTCCCTCCAAGGCAGCTTTACGAATTTCTCGGCCTCGTTCTCGCAGGTCGATCAATTTGGCAAGCCACGGCTCTCGCTCGTGCGCAGCGTCGAAATCCATGAACTGACTCACATCGTGGATGCCGACGGCACGTTCGAAGATGGGCGGGCCGATTTCCTGGTCAACGACGTGTCTGACCCCGATTTTCTCCCGGACGCCCTTTACTTGAGTGACGGCTCGGTCGTTGCGGTTTCAGCCGTGACCAACGCCGTTGTCACCGGTGCACTCAACGGGACAAACCTGACCATCAATGTCTCCGCCACCCTTCCCGGCGGCTGGAGTTACCTGCAATTCGGGGATCCAGGTCCCGGGCTGTTCAAGCTCGCTCATGTTTTCCGCCCCAACAATTCGGAAGTCCCTTTTGGCACCAACGTCTGGACGACCGACCGAAACTTCATCGGCGGCGCCACTGTGCCGGTCCACACCAACCTCGTGCACCTGCTCGACTACAACAGCGCCGGCACTTATCGATTAGTCTATGCGCCGGTTGTGACCAACAGCGTGGATACCAACCCGCCTACCAGCTTGGTCGCGGCTCTGCCGGCCAGCACTCAGCCAAGCTTTACTGTCCAGTGGGCCGGCACCGACAACCAGGGCGGCAGCGGCATCGCGTTCTTCAATATCTATGTCTCGGTCAATGGCGGCCCGTTCACTGCCTGGATCACCAATACCGCCCTTGCCGCTGCCATTTACAACGGGGCTCCAAACAATACCTATGCCTTCTTTAGCCGCGCCACGGATCTGGCCGGCAACCAGGAGCCCGCCCACCTGGTGGCCGATGCCCAGACAACCACTACTGCTCCCAGCAATTCTCCACCTGTTATCACTTTCATCCCAACCCAGACTCTCACCGAGGGCGGGTTGTTCAGCTTCACCCCCACCGCCACCGACTCGCAACCGGGAGTGGCTCTTACTTGGAGTCTTTTGCCCGGCGCGCCGCCCGGCGCGTTAATTGCGCCCCAAACGGGTCACCTGACCTGGCAGACCAGTGTCGGGGATGGCGGCACTACCAACCGGTTTGCCGTCGTGGTTGCCGACAACGGCTCGCCGAGCCTGAGCGCTACCCAGGCCTTCAATGTCGTGGTCACGCGCATCAATCACGCTCCCTCCATGACGGCCCTGACCTCGCCTGTCAGCCTCACGACCGGTTCGACGCTCTCGTTGCAGTTGACCGCTACCGATCCGGATTTGCCGCTCCAAACGCTGAGCTGGCATTTAAGCGCGAATTCACCTTCGGGCTTGAGTCTTGATGCGGCAACCGGATTGCTCACTTGGACCCCCACGCAAGCGCAAGCTCCCAGCACCAACGTCGTGACGGCCACTGTTACCGACAATGGCACCCCGCCGTTGTCGGATTCGCAGACGTTCGCGATTGTCGTTATTGCCACCAACCATCCACCCGCGCTCGCCCCGATCGGCAGCCAGACGGCTTATGTGCTCTTGCCCCTGAGTTTCACCAACATCGCCACAGATTCCGATCTTCCGAAACAGACCTTGACCTTCAGCCTCGACCCTGGCGCGCCGAGTGGGGCGAGCATCAATCCCACCAACGGCGTGTTCAGTTGGACCCCGACCCGTGCTCAAGCTCGCAGCACGAACACCATTACCGTCCGGGTCACCGATAGCGGGTATCCGACTTTATCGGGCACCAGGTCATTCACTGTCACCGTGGGCGATTACCTCGAGTTGTTAATGGGTTCCACTATCTTCCGTCCCGGTGAAACCGGAGCCGTCAGCGTGGTGATGAATTCCACTACACCCGTTACCAACCTGAATTTCAATCTCACCTTGGGTGCCCGAGGATTAACCAATCTAAGCCTGGCTAATCCCGGCCCGCCGGTCGGCCTGGCAACCCTCAAGCAAATCAGTTTGGGCCAATATCAGGCCAGTCTGGCGAGCGTCCCGGGGCAAACCCTCACTGCGACGCAAACGGTGGCGACGCTTAACTTCCAGGCGCAACCCGTCAGCGCCTCAACGATCGTTTCCCTGCAGCTTTCCGGCCTGTCCGCCAACCAACCCAATGGCACGCCCCTGTTCGACGTCTTATCCGATGATGGGCAGGCGGTCTTGATTAACAATACTCCTTTATTGGATGCAAAGACCGATGGGAGCCAGCTCCAACTGACGCTGTTTGCGCCGCCAGGACCAAGTTACACCGTGCAAACCAGCCTGAGCCTGTCCCCACAAATCTGGAGTCCGCTTTTCACAACGCCGGTGGGCGCCAGCCTGTTCCAGAGCTTCAACCTGCCCTTCACCAATAGCCACAGCTTCTTCCGGGTCGCAGTCCCATGAAGAAGACCGCGAAGGTGTAAACCGCGAATGAACGCGAATGAACGCGAAGGACGGGACGGAGAGAGGCGCGTATCGCGTGAGGTACTCTGAAGTAATCCTTTTCGATTACGGGCGGCGTGGACTCGCAGCGAAGCGGGCTCCATAACCAACCGACTCAGAAAAGAAATGAAATTGAGCGTTTGTGCGCGACCAACGCTTTTACTCACCGTTCCATAAGCCGATAAAATCGGGTTGAGTGGTTGAGGGATCGTTGCTGACGGCACAAAGCATTTTAATTGCTTGACCAATTATCATGCCGGTGCAGGATTGCTTCTGACCTAGGAAGCGCAAACCTTAGGGCGCAAATATCCACTTCAATGAAAACTCTCACTCTTTCACTGGCCGTGCTCGCAACAGTGGGTGCTGCTCAGGCCGCCACCTACCCTGATACCGTCCTGGCCGATCATCCGGTTGCTTACTACCGCCTCGAAGAGGTGCCTCCGGCCAGCACCGCAGCGGACTCTTCGGGCAATAGCTTGGACGCCGCCTACGTGCAGAACAGCGCCGGCACTTATCCACAGTTGGGGCTGCCCGGAATCGATATCAACTCGGTACTGTTTAACGGCGGCTCCAGTCCCGGCACTGTGCGCATTCCTTATAATATTCTGCTCTCGCCGACGAACGGTGACGGGGTTACCGGCGCTCCGTTTAGCGCCGAATGTTGGGCCCGGCCAACGACAGATTCGCTGGCAGATTACACCTCGCCCTTGGCGATGTCCGGGGCGTATTCCGGCGCATACACCACCGCGGGTTCCGGCTGGAATTTCTACCAAACGGCAGGACCTGGCAGTGCGTGGGCACTGTTCATCCGGGGAACAACAGTCAACCCCTTAAACGGTGCCAAGATAACACTGCTGCAGTGGTATCATCTGGCGGTCACTTGGGACGGCACTAACGCTGTGTTTTACGTCAACGGCGTTGCGGCCACGACTAGTGCGATTGTGTACAAAGCCGTCGACCCGGTTGCCGGGTATGATGGGAGCATCGGTTCGGGGCCTCAGACCGGCCACGGCGCTTTTGCCGGAGGTGTCGATGAGGTGGCGTTTTACACCAACGCACTGAGCGCTGACCGGATCCTCGCGCATTACCAGGTGGGGACAAACTCTTTTCGCGCGCCTCCCACTCCTCCCGACTTGATCTCGGCTCCGACTTCGACCACCAACTACTCCGGAACCAGGGTGAATTTCAACGTGGTGGCCGCCGGCACAGCTCCGCTCTCTTACCAATGGAAGAAGAATGGCGGGGCCATTCCCGGCGCGACTTCGAGCGCCTATTCGTTCGTTTCGGCTTACCCTGCGGACAACGGGGCAGGATTTTCCGTTACCGTCACCAACAGCGTGGGCTCGACCAACAGTCCCATCGCCACACTCACCGTGTTGACGAATCTCAATATATTGAATGATCCTTACGGCCCGATTACCCGCACTACCGGCAGCAAAGCCGCCTTCCGCGTCGTGGCCAACGGTGCTTTGCCCATCACGTATCAATGGTTCAAAGGCAGCACTCCCATAGCAGGAGCAACTAACGATACCCTCTGGCTCAATAAAGTGCAGGACGCTGATTCGGCCAGCTATTATGCGCACGTCACTGGGCCCTTTGGGGCGGCTGATAGCGCCACGGCAGACCTGTCCGTTCAGCCTCGCGCCGTCACAGTTCCGCTGACCGGCTACGCGAAGGTAGTGGTGGCCGACGATCCCGTGGCCTACTACCGGTTGGATGAGGCGGCGGGCAGCTCGACAGCCGTCGATGCCGTGGGCAGCTTTGATGGAAATTATGATAGTTCACGCGGAAATATCACCTTCGGCGTGCCGAGCGGAATTCCGCGCGACACCGATTTGGCGGCGGACCTGAGCGACACCAATACCGCCGCCGGCAATGGCGGGGTCGTGAGCATCCCTTACGCTTTGGAACTCAACCCGCATGGGCCGTGGTCGGCGGAAGCTTGGGTCCGGCCCGATTCCAATGATAATAATGGCAATTATCGGACAGTCTTTTCCTCCCTCTACAACTTTAGCTTCAGCACAGCGCTTTACGGTTGGCTGATCTATCAACATCCCAATGGCGGGAACGGGGCTTGGACGCTGGTGCTGTTTAATGGGACGGGCGCCCCGGCGTATTTCCAGAGCGACTTCGGACACATCCCGCTCGTGCCCGGCTCGTGGTACCACCTGGTGCTGACCGATGATGGAACGAACATTCAGCTTTACGTCAACGGCGTTGCGGGCAGCGCCGGCACCAGCGTCGCCTCGTCCGGCTTTGTTCCCAACGGCGTCAACGGCGATCCGACAGTCGCGGCGTCGCCGGAGGTTCTGGGCCAGCGAAGTGACAACGCCTTTTATGGATTTTCAGGTGCCGTCGACGAGGTGGCGTTCTACAATTATGCTCTGAATCCGCAACAGATCGCCGGGCACTTTGCCAATTCGAGCCAATTGGGTGTCGCCCGATACGGCAATAACGTGGTCTTGAGGTGGTCATTGGGAACGCTGCAGAGTTCCGTCTCGGTTAATGGAACCTATGCCTCGGTGAATGGCGCCACCTCGCCCTATACCAACACGATTACCGGCAGCGAAAAATTCTTCCGGTTACAGGTGCAATAGCGTACCAGCTCGGTGATATGTATAAAATTATTGGAGCCGATAATGCGCAATACGGACCGGTAAGCGCTGAACAGATTCGTGCCTGGATCGAGCAAGGCCGGGTGAACGGTCAGACGCGAGCGCAGACTGAGGGAAGTGCGGAATGGAAGACGCTGGCCGAGCTGAGCGAGTTCAGCGGATTGTTTCCCAAGGGCGGAGGCGCGCCGCCAGTATTGCCGGCTGTCCCCCTCACGGAGGGTAAAACGAGCGCGCTGGCGATTGGTTCGCTTGTACTGGGAGTGATGGGCTTCTTCACCATGGGGCTTACCGCGCTGGTTGGCCTGGTGCTGGGGATCGCGGCGTTGGTGAGGATCAATCGCAGCAAGGGAGCGCTGCGGGGCAATGGGCTGGCAATTGCCGGGACAGTGGTTTCCGGCGTGATGGTTCTGATCTTGCCGCTCATGGCCGCCATGCTCCTGCCCGCTCTAGCGCGCGCCAAAGGGCGGGCGCAATCAATCAACTGCATGAATAATATGAAACAGCTGGCGCTCGGCGGCATGATGTACGCCACTGACAACAAGGATCGGTTCCCGCAGGCTGAGAATTGGTGCGACGTCCTGGGTAAGTACCTGGGCAGCCCGCAAGTTTGCGTGTGTCCAGTCGGAGACCCGGCCAGACGCTGTCACTATGGTTTTAACGCCAGCCTGTCCGGTATTGAAACCAAGAACGTCACTTCGCCCGCTGAGACGGTATTGTTTTTCGAAATTGAAGGCGGCTGGAACCAAAGCGGCGGCCGCGATCTGATTCTGGCCCGGCCACGCCACGGATCCACGGTCGGAGTGGCGTTTGCCGACGGCCATGTGGAGATGGTCGCCGTGAAGCGCTTGACGAAGGTGAAATGGGAACCGTAGGAATTGAGTTCCTAATTCTAAGTTTTTGGTTTTTAGTTCCTGTCTAAACAAAATCCCGCGGGTCCTGGCGGACCCGCGAGATCGTTGGGGTGTCTCCGAAACCTGCTGCGGTTCAGTCGACGCTAATTTTGCGCGGCTTAACGCGTTCGGACTTCGGCAGACTCAGAGTCAGGACGCCTTGTTCCATCCGAGCGCTCACCTTGGCGGTATCGATCGCCGGGTCCAATTCGAAAACGCGACGGAACCCGGACTCCTGCGATTCGCGGAAGAGCGCTTCGCCCGGAGGCGGTTGTAGTTGCCGATGGCCAGTTATGGTCAATTCGGTGCCCTCGAGGGTGATCTCCAGCCCTTCTTTACTCACGCCCGGCATTTCGGCTTCGAGAACATAACCATCTTTGGTTTCAAAGATGTTGACTTCGGGCGAAATGAATGTGGTTGCGCGCTCGGTCGCGCGAGGTTCTTTCTGCAAAGTAGCATTCATGAATTAAATCCTTTCGTTGAATGTTAAATGTTCGGTTCGGTTGTTCCGGCTCAGCTCACGCTCACGTCGATGTGTTTGGGCTTGGCTTCCTCGGCTTTGGGCAAAGTGACGTTGAGAATCCCGTCCTTGTACTGGGCCTTGATGCGGTCCACCGCTACCGGCGTCGGAAGGCCGATCGTTCGTTGGAACCGGCCGAAAAACCGCTCCGAGCGATATACCTCGGCGTTGTTATTCGGGTCGTGCGCGCTCTTGCGCTCGCCGGAAACGCTCAAACTGCCATTGTGCAGCGACAGGTCGATGTCTTCCTTGCGCATCCCCGGCAGTTCCGCACGGACGTATACATTATCCTTGTCCTCATAGACGTCGAACGCCGGGGTCCATCCACTCAGCAATTGAGAAGAGCGCGCCAACTCGGCTAACGGGGCCTCAAAAAGGCGATCGATCTCATCACGAAGGGTTGTGAGCCGGCCGAAACCAGGCCAAACGGACAGTTCAGGTCTTTGCCATCTTGCTAGATTGTTCATATATCAGAAAACCTTTCTTTTTATCAAGTTTACGCTGCTCTAGATAGCCATGCGCGTGCCAAAAGTCGTGCGCCCCACGTCGAATTTATAAGTAATTAATGTATAACATATTGCGTTATAAATAGCATTTCCGTGCAAACGTAAAATAGGGACAATATTGCGCGATTTGAATCGGCAATGCACAATGTATTTGGGACAAAATGGCTCATCTCCCCGCAACCAGCTCAGGCAACCGGTTGATGCCGAACTGGACTCATTTGCCCGATCCAGTTCATGAATCGCTGCTTCGGTTCTCGAGGCCCGCGCCCGTGTCGCGCTTGCGTTTTGGACTGCGGCAGTCTTCTGCCGCTTTTTTCGGCTTCCAGCCACGACCGACACTAATCGCACCTCCTTGCTCATTGCGAATTGAAGCGAACTTGGGCAGCCTTGTCTCCGGCCCTGATCCTGAACCATGACGCTTTTCGAAAATGCAGCGGGCATAGTAGGCGCTGAGGCAACGAGGCGGAAATTGGAGATACTACGAGCAAGGCTCCGTCGCGTGAGATCGGCGGGTACCATTTCGAAACACGTTCTAAAGGGTTTACTCGAACTCAGCGTAATTGTTCTGGCTTGCTGGAATCCATCTGGGCTTGGCGGCACAATTGATACTGGTCCAGCGCCACTCGCTGGCCAATATCGAACCGATCAGATCCTGATCATGCCGGCGGCGGGAACAGTTACTTCGCGCCTGGCTCAGTTTCATGTCGCGCAAGGGGCCAAAGTCATGAATCGGCTTGAAACGTCGGGTGGGCTGGAAATCGTGTCGGTCCCAGCGGGTGAAACGGTGCTGGACTTGGTCGCGAAGTACCAACGCAGCGGGTTGGTACAATTTGCCGAACCGGATTACCTGCGGCATCTGGATCTCACAATGCCCAATGACCCGAAATTCGTGGACGGCAGCCTCTGGGCATTGGAGAACTATGGGCAGGCTGGCGGACTACCTCACGCCGACATCGATGCGCCGGCGGCGTGGGACGTGGTGACCTCCGCGCCGAATGTCATCGTGGCAGTGCTCGATACGGGCATACGCTACACACACGAGGATCTCGCCGCCAATACGTGGGTCAATTCCGTCGACGGCGGTCATGGCACCAACAGCTTTGCAGGTACGAATGATCCCAACGATGACCAGGGCCACGGAACGATTATGGCCGGAGTCATTGGCGCGGTGGGAAACAATGGCAAAGGGGTGGTGGGCGTGGCCTGGAAGGTCCAGCTTATGGCCTGTAAGTGTTTCAACAGCGCAGAGCTGAGCAGCGACTCGGCCATCGTTGCGGCCATCGACTACGCACGGCTGAACGGCGCACGCATT
>DASRFK010000152.1:0-87770 GCA_035651635.1 Verrucomicrobiia bacterium
CTGAGCCTGACGGTAATCCTGGATAATTTGGGCGCGTTGCCTAGCCGTGAAGTGCTGTCGAGTCGATCGGATTTTTGCCATGCCGCCATCTTCGCAGACTCAAGCGCGCCCTGACTAGGTGGGGTTAGCAATACGGATACATTCAAGTGCTTCAAAGCGCTTTTAATCAAATTACCAATGAGGAATTGACTAAGGTCAGCAACCTCATGAATTCGGTTTTTCTCGAAATGATCGGCGCTGACCCGGAGCAGGGAGCCATTATTAAGCGCAGCGAAATTAGTCCGTCTTTCGACATAATAGTTTTTGGTCCGAACGACCGCACCTTAAATCCAGACCGTGACCTCAATGGTGCCTCAAGACGTGCCCTCACGCTCGCTTTCATTTTGGCTTTAACTCGAATAAGTGAAGTCGAGGCCCCAAACGTCATCGACACGCCTCTCGGAATGACCAGCGGCTACGTAAAGCGCGCGATTCTTCGCGCAGCGATTCGCGAAAGCACACAGCTTGTGTTGTTCTTAACCCACGATGAAATTCTTGGATGCGAGGAACTCATTGACGATGCGGCGGGCAAGACTATGACGCTCACGAACCCGGCTCATTTTCCCGTCATGCTCGTCAATGATCCAAAAACCGAGCGGCGGAAAGTGCTCATGTGTAATTGCAATCACCGCCAACATTGCACCGTGTGCGAAAGAAGGCTGGACGTTGAACCTGCGGAGCAGCCCAAAACATAGGAGCACTTATGCCAGACCGCTATTACAATCCATTTCAAGGTATCGACATAACCGTTCCGATTGAGTTCCGGGACTCGTTTCAGAAGTATTGCCAAACGGCTGGCCGGGCCGTTCTTGATCAATCCCCATTTCCTCGAATGGTTGATATGTGGTTTTTAGCGGCGTGTTTGGGTGCGAGGCTTAATCTTGAACCACTTGATTTGTCCAAGTATGAAACCTACAAGATTATCGAAGGATCAATTTTCGGAAGCGACCCCTGGCGCATTCATACCTTGATGATGATTGCGATAAGCAAGACAGGCGACGTCCAAATTGTCTCCGAACCGCGGCGTATGATGGCTTGCGCCAACGGCCTCGCGGTCGCTGGTTTACCTCGTTTGCTCGATATGCTTAAAGACGGAGGGGCCGACCCCATCTGGAATCTTTCAGAGTCAATTGGGACGCTTTTGCAATCAAGCTCCGCCACGGCAACCCATCCCTCTTAATTGCCCCCTCACCTTTTTGAACCTTCAGGCATACCTCTCCTCTTGTTCAAGTTTTTATTCAGCCCCCGTTGGTACAACAAAGCCGTAAGCTCCGCTCGCGTCGGGCCAAACCCAACCTCTTCCCGAACTCCAAGCTTTCGCAGCTTCGAGCTAAAGCTCATCATCTCCCCTAATCGCGGATGGTCGGGTGCCAAAAACCGCTCCTTAAAATAAAGTAACTGGCCCGACCCGCGATGGTCGAACGCTTGCACCCACCGCGTTTTCAAATTGACCTTAATACGATGCTGCAGCTCCGGTAGCGCTTCTCCCTCGAAATTATCATACCCGAGAAACGTTACCTTGCCCGACGCTTTGTGGATTTTAACAAGGTCTGCTTGCGCCAAGTCGCCGAACAATGCCGTCGCACATCCCACGTAAGCCCGGAGCACTCCCGGCAACATGCCCACGACACTCCGATGCACGTAAAGAGCCTGCTCATCCTGCCAGCCAAGTTTCAACTCTTCGCAAGCCAACTCAATTTCTCCAGGGTCGCCCGCTGCGTACAGCAACTCCAATCCCTCTTGCAACGCACGCTGGTAATTGCCGAAAAACTCTTTCACGTCCAACCTCAACCGAGGTGAAAGATGTCCAAACGGAACCCTCTTCCTTAAATTCGCCAACCCAAGGTAAACCAGCAGGTCGTTCCGCCTCGCCTCTGCCACCTTCTTGAGCGAATTGCCGCCCCCCTTTCGTTCCAGCAAGGCCATGCCTCGCTTCGCAGACCCCACTGCTTGAACAAGATCGCTCTGGCGAGAAAACTCCTCCGGTGCGGGCATACGCCCAAGCTCCATCGCAACTTTCCAAAGCGCCTCAAGCAAGTCCTTGTGCTGCTCGCAAAGTAATTCCCACTGTGGCCTCGCGCGCACCCCGATCCCAAACCGCGCCGCCATTTCGTCCCAACGCAACTCCTTCGCGCCTCTCCCTTGCACAAAAGCCCGCAAGGCCCGCTTCAAAGAGCCAAGTTTTTGTACCACCTCCGCCGCCTGGCCAAACTCAGCCTCACTTGGCAGGTGACCCAGGCTCAGAGCCACACTGCCGAATGCATCGAGGAGTTCCTTATTCTCGGCGTATAACGCTTCCCATCGGTCTGCCGGCGGCCCACCCAATCCCAACCGAGCGCTGATTTGCGTCCAATCAATCGTCCGCCGGCTCCGTGCTGATAAAAAATCCTGTTGATTCGACGGGTCGCGAAAAACGTAAAAAACACCCAACCCGACCGGCACCGCCGTCGTTTCCAGCGCATCCTCGATGAATTGTTGAAGCTCCTGCTGGTCGTAAAACTTCTGGAACGTGTTCCATCGAGTCAAAACTCCGTCCCGGTACTGAGTGGCTCGGCCAGTGTCCACCGTCTCCGTTATCAGCGCGGATACGACCAACAATCGCTTCGCATGCCGATACGAATCCACGAGTGCCTCGATGCGCTCCGCCGGATCCTCAATAACGTTGACCACATAACCAAGATTCACCACATCAGCCTCACGCTTTGAACTCTCCGGTCGAAACACGGGGTCCCAACCGTCAGCCTGGTATCCCAAGCCTACCAGCCCCTTAACGTCGCTTCCTTGTCCGCAGCCATAATCGAAAAAACTCATCCCGCTGCGCAGAACCCCATACTCCAGAAGGCTCTTCACCGGCTTTGATAGCTCGTATCTTGTGAGCGCTGTCTTGTGTCTCTCAACGATTACAGCTGGTGGTTTGTCCTCAAAATCGTCCTGCGCCTCGGATTGCGGCTCGGCCTCTACTCTGCTTTTTTGAATTAAACGGTGGCCCTCGATAGCGAGGCCCTTCGCTTCCAGCAGCCTCTCCCAATTTAGCTTAAACCCAATCGTTTCAGGATTTTCATAAAGGCCAGCCTCCTCCTCCGCTCGGGTCAGTGACTCAAAATCCCCACGCAACGGATGCGCGCCTGGAAGAAAAGACTCCTTCCGATGGAGAATTGGCGGGTTTGCATTGCCAGCGTAATCCGTGTGACGAGCTTTCCCCATAGCCAGGTCAATCGTAATCGCGTGTCTCAAGGCCGGATGCGGATCAGTTTCGAACTCGGGGTAGGCAAGGAACGACAGCTTCAACTCATCTGTCCTGAATTTTACTAGATTGAACTCTTGGGAAACCTGGTACCGAGCCACCACTTGATCGATTACTGTCCCCAACTCCGCGTCGAGACCCGCGAGCCCCTCTCGATGGACGTACAGCGCCTTGGGCAGCCGTTTCCCGTACGGAATCTTGCCGACCTGATCTCTGTACTCAGCCAGGTTCAACGTTCTCTGAACTTGGCATATTTTGTCTCATTTCAAAAGTGCGAACCGTAAACATCCGCTTGATTATTGAGAAGGATGTGTCTACTAAAAGCGCGGCCTGTTTCGAATGTAGTCCGCAGCCTCTTGAGCGAGGCGGCATCGAACAAATTGTTACAGTTCGAAAATCAATTCCAGCGAATGCGTGCAGATAATCCCCGCCAAACTCAGTCACGAGTCTTTCAAAAGCAGGTCTTTCTTCCTTTAGACCCCCTTGGCAAATCAAACCGATTCAGTCGAGAAGGGTGCTCTTTAGAATGGGTGAGGACCAGAAACAAGAATGCATAATACAACGAATTCGGTCTCAAAGCCGATCCATCCCGCCTCCTTGGTCCCATTTGCAGGTCCACCCTCATGCAGTTGAGCCTGAAAGTCCGGCGGACGATGAACGGCCTTTTTACCAAGCCATCGACCACTGGTCGCGGAGAAACCTTACCATATTGAGAATCAGCTTTGTCTTCTCCTCCTGCGGGATTTCCTTTTTCGGGTCCGCCGGGTTTTTTGGCCAGCCGCCTTCGAAGCTTACAGCGCCGCGGTAGCCGATGAGCTTGAGCCCTTTGAACCCGTCCACATACTGGTCCTCATCGGGGTGAACGCCGGGGATGACCCGCTCCTTCAGCCCAGCGATGTGAACGTGCTTCAGCAGCTTGCCTGCGCTGATGAATGCGCCCATGAAACTTGTCTCTTCGATGACCATATGCCAGAAATCGCCCATCACGGTTGCGCCGGGACCAATATCGGCTGCCATGCGTGCGCCGTCAGCCACCAGGTGCATGAAGGGCGTCTCTTGGCGGCGCAGCGGCTCCAGCACGATCGAAGTCCCGTGCTTAGCTGCGTGTTCCGCTAGTCGTTTGCCCGTGTTCTGGACGAAATCCTTTCGCAGTTCCTTCCCGCTTAGGTAGCCCGGCTCGCTCAGCTTGTCCCGTGCGGGACAGAGGATTAGCCCGACCGACCTCATCTTGCCGAGCGCCTCGAGGAGCGGCAGGAACTTCTGCACTTCAGCCTCGCGCTTCTCCGGTTCAGCGTAGGCAAAATTGCTCGGGCCGCACGCGGTCGCCAGGAATAGTTTGCGCCCCTTCATCGCCTCGATCATCGCGTCAGCGTTCTTGAGCGGCCAGTCGCCTGTGGGTATCTCCACTGCTCCAAACCCGTTTGCTTCCAGGAAATCGAGCTTCTCTTTTATTTCGCTGCCGGGAATCCCCCACCATTGCAGGCACAGATTCAACTCGGCAGGTGTTTCCGGCGGCGTGAGCTTTGGCATGCAATTGTCTCCAACTGCTTGACTCCGTGCCCCCGCTACCTGTGTGCCACATACTGTGGCCACCCCGGCGACTGCCGAGGCCTTCAGAAAATCGCGTCGTTTCATAGTGATTTCTCCTGCTCACATGGCTCCATCCGAGCTCGGCCCGTGAGCATTGATATCACAAGCCAATAGCACGGATTTGGTTGCAATGTCGAGGGTGCAGTCCCGAGCAAAATAAGCTCATGGCGCCAGCGCGCACTCTACACGCTTTGGCCGTCGCCACCTCGATATAAGAAAGCGTGAACAACTCTTTTCTCAGCCGTCCCGGGCAACTGGCCCCTCTGCGAATTCAGCAGAGGGTCTGGTTTGCAGACTCTTGCAGGTGCATCCCCGAGTGTTTGAGCCTGCAACTCAATGTTAGCCAACAAGAAGGTCGGTTCATGAGCTAACCGCCTATGATTTGAGATACCTCCACCCCTTAGTCGACCGGGATTGCAAATATTGGTCAAAATCCAAAGCGGAAGGCTTCCGGGTTGTTGCCCAAAACCATGCCAAACGCGAAGGTATGAATGAAACATCAAAAAAGCGAAAGTCGCGGTTTGAAAAGGGCCTTGATTCGGAACCGGGCCCTTGGATTGTACGCGCTACGGTTCTCTTTAGGCGCTTACGTGCCGAGCTTGAGCAAACGCATGGTCCGCTCACATTGCCTGACCTTGCGAGCCTTATTGGCGAACCAAAAAGCACTTTGGGTAATTGGACCCATGGCAGCGGACAACCTTCCGTGGAGGCGATTCTTCGGTGCATGGAATTATTGCCGCCGAATCGGCGCATCGAGATCATGGATGAACGCAGAATTCTTAGGGTCTACCCGAGCTTGGAAAATCCCAAACTCGCGCATGATGCCACCATCGTCAGCCAACTGAAAACGATACTGCGAGGGCCGAATGGACTCATTCTGGTCCGAGGCGATAATGACGAAGCCGTCACATTTGTTGCAAACGCTTTGGGGCACAGCTCCCGGGCGGTCTCGCGCCAACGCCACACCGAAGGGCTGGATCGACATCTTCCGGACTGGTTTGTGCCTGTGCCGGGGATAATTTACCTCGATAATCTTTTGGGAGCCCCGCTTGATCGGGAATTTGAGAACGCATGGCCGAGCATCTGCGAACGAAAATCGTCCTTCGTTTTAGTCAACGGACTTGGGGCCTCAGTGCAACGGCTGAATGAGCATGTTAGATTAGCTCAACAGTCGCTCGTTGTGGTCGCGGACGCAATCCGACCTCCTGCATTGCAGGCGATTCGGGACGTCCCCTCTGGTGGTCACCTCATCACGGTTTTTCAAGAGCGAGACCGGATCCGCTTGGAAATTCAAGTGGCGGCCTAATCACAATGCGTGGAACACCAGGAGACCGTTCATACGCCCGGGCTGAATGGACGGGCGACAGTGGACAAAATCAAAGTTGCTTAGATATCGAAGGTCCCTTAGATATCGAAGGTTGAGTTGCATATGATGTCGAGTGGCGTGGGCCAATTTATTCGCGAAATGAGGCTGAAAAGAGGCCTCTCCGTTCGCGACTTGGCCGCCCGGGTAGCCATGAACCATTCGTTCCTGTTCCGTATTGAAACGGGTAGGCGCAATCCCCCGCCCGCACTGCTGAAGAAATTGGCGAAAGCTCTGGATGTGAGGGTTGAAGAACTAACGGGAAGAGACGAGAGAACCGCGTTGAAGCATTTTCGTGAACTGCTTAAAGCCGACCCTAACCTCAATTTCGAGTTCATCAGAATTGTTAATCGCATTAGGAGACATGAGATCAGTCCGAAGGCTCTTCGCGGATGTCTTTCTGCGCTCAATGGCAACGCCTCAGCTTGACTTAGCCTCCCTCTCTTCCCCGGCTGAGGTCCGGGCCTTAATCACTTAGCGCCAGACCCGAAAAGGTCCCCGGTCGCACAAGTTGAACAGGGCGAACCCTGGTTGACAGATCTCAAGGTGAGACGTACGGGTATAGTGTGTATCACTAGTGGTATACACTAAAGGAGGCAATCGATGGCGACGCAAAAGAGCAAAAATGACAGCGAGGAGTACTACACGTTTGCTGAAGTCCAAGCTCGATTTAAAATTTCGAGAACGAAGCTTTGGCGCTGGCGAAATAATGGACTGCGAACAACGATAATCGACGGGGTCAAACGGATTCGGAAATCAGACCTTGAGGACTTCGTCGGAGAATAGAACAACTCACGCCGTTCCATGGGAGCAATTGCTTCGCTTAAGAGATGGCTGGGCGGCGCCGTTACACTTTGGTGCCTGATTGGCGTTTGTGGCTCTGGCGGCGGTGATTTCGACGCAAGAGTCTCAAGCTCGGGTGGCCGGAACCAGCAAATCCGTGCTCGGTTTTCGACAGAGCGCCTCGCAAACCGTCCCGAGAGCTCTTCCCACGCAGGTCACCGTTCGCGTTTTTTGGTTGCCGATGGATCGCTGCCAAACACGAGTCAAATGAAAGACTTGGGAAGAAAAGGGAAAAAGTCGCCGCAGATCGTTTCTGTTGGTGAGAAGTTTGGGCGGAAGGGCAACCGCATTTACGCGCACGTGGAAATCGGGGGTAGGCGTACATGGCGTAGCACGAAAACTGCCAAGATGCATCTTGCCAGGCGTTGGTTGCACAAATGGGAAAACGATCGGTATAACGAGAAGATCGGAATAACAGTACGACCCGCCACGCATAAAGATTCCACTCTGGTGGTTGACACCGCGATCGATCAATACCTCGAAGCCGGGTGTCCGATTATCAAGAAAAGAGCACTTCGACCCAAGGCGCAGCGGACTATTCGAGGGGAGAAATATTGTTTCGGTCCGCTCCGCGCCTATTTTGGTAAAATCAGGGCGGCCCAAATCACCTTGGCCGATTGCGACCGCTATCTTGGGTGGCGTACTGCCGGTGGGTACGTGGCAAGGTTCACCGTGCGCGGAAAGGCGGTTGTCAAAAAAACGCGCGGCGGCACCAGGGCGGTGGATATGGAACTTACCGTTCTTTCGAACGCCTTGAAACTCGCAGTACGTCGCAACCAACTGAACACAAATCCAATTTCCGGCCGCGGCAGTTACACGGACAAAGCGACCATAGTCCATTGCCGAGAAAAAGCGCCAACTCCCAGCGAGTTGATGCGAATCAGGAACTGGATGAATGAAAACGGATACCAACAGAAATCAGCATTCACTGCGTTTCTGGGGTTTAGTGGCTTGCGAATCGGGGAAGCGCGCGAGGTGCGGTGGAGCAACATCAAATGGAATGAAATGGTGATTGCAGTTACGCGGTCGAAAAAGGGAATTCTGCCGTGGGTTCCTATCTTGCCCGAAATGGAAAAATTGCTTCACCATATGCAGAAGCAAGCAACGTCGGACTTGCTCTTCCCGGCACCGTTCAACTCCTCCAAACCGATGGATGATTCCGCGTACCGCCGAGTCCTCAAAAGAGCCTGCAAAAAACTAGGAATTCGACACGCCACTCCACACGGGCTTCGATCGTATTTCGTCACCAGGGCACGCGAAGCCGGCTTCTCGGACGCAGATATTGCGCAGCTGATCGGAGATAAAACCGGGCCGCCGATAATCGCGGAGGTGTACGGGGATGTCCTGCCGGAACATCTGCTGCAACTCGCACAGCGAATCCGGAAGAAGAGCGCCTATCGATTAAAACATGAACAGGCCCAGGAGCCCGCACCGCAAGGCGCTGACCCTGAGGACCTCACCGTAACCGGGTAATCACGCGCGGGAACAAAGAAACGAGAATGGTTATGAACAAAGAACGGAAGCTTAATCGTGGGCTCGCCTGTAATAGTGGATTCATGCTGGATGACTTTCGGGATGTTAACGCGCTTATTAAAAGGCTCCAATCACCCGGTGACAAGGTCTCCGTCTTCTTCCTGAGTAAATTCTCTGAGCTCGGGAAAATCGAGTTGTGGAAGGCCTCGAACTCTCCTGCTGATGTGAGCCCGGACTCATTGAAGCCTTTGCTGGCGCTCGAATTCAACAGCATTGTCAATGGAGAGCCATTTTATGAGGAACTTATCCGCACAGGATTCAAACCAAGCAGGTACGCGCGGCGCCTGTTCAGGAAGAGCTCTTCCAATGCAGAAAGAGCAAGGTTGCACAAAGCATTGCTGCGGGAAGCGTTCCCGGCGGAACTCGAACGCAGCCCCGGCCGAGGAAAGAGCCACCTCCAGAAACACCCAAAGGTGTACAAGTTAGGCAACGGCAAATTCGCCGTTTACGTCCGCTTGGTCGAACCTCGGCGTCTTGAGGGCAAAATGCAGAAGGCTGGAGCCTTCAAACGGGAGCTGAGTACACGGGCCTTGGCTGATGCCAAGTGCGCCGAAATTGATGCCGAACTCTTCGAACTGGAGTTAGCCCGTCAGTTGTCACAAGAGGAAATTACTCGCGCCAAGGAACTATTTTGGACACTTCTCGAACCCAAACACCCTGATTGGGTGGAGCATCTTCCCGAGTTGGTGTTGCACGCTGAGGTTACAGACTTCCGCGTGCACACCGAGGAACTCCCCACAGTAGATGCAGCAGCGAGACTTTATTACGAAGAGAAGGTTCAGCGAATGGAAACAGAGTCCAGGCGGAACTGCGCATATGTGCTCGGATACATCATGGCGCAGTTCGGGAGAATCAAGTCCAACCAGCTAACAGATGAGATGCTCATCGGCATGATAGAAGGAACAGGCCCACTCAAGTACTTAGGTAAGCAATGGGTTCGCAACAACCCAAATCCCGAAGGCAGGTGGAACGTGCTATGCGATTCAAAAATCAAACGGCCAATGTCTCCGCATATGAAATACAACTTTTTAAGCGTCGCGAGGGCGTTCAAAAATTGGATGCACGGTTCGCGTGATCCGAAGACACGAAAACCAAGGCTGTGGTCCCAAAGATCGATCATCGAGACGGCGTTGAATGCCAGTGAAATCGCAAAGGAAGCTTCGATACGAAAAGCCAGATCGCTCAACAAGGATCCGATAGATTTCGCATGCGAACGAAATCCGGCGCTGACAATTCCCCAGGTTCAAGCGCTGATTGATGCAGCATTTGTGGTGTTCGATGGTGTCAAGGCGGGATTCTTTGTACATGCGCTTTGGTGCGGAAGCCGCGTTAAGGAAGTGACCTGGACAAGCGTGGCGTCGTTCGACTCCGACCAGGGATTGCTAATCACGCCTGAATACGTTGATAAGATGGACACGGGCAGAGAGAGCGAGTTGTATGAAAACGCAATCATCATGGTCGAAGCGTTAAGGTCGGCAGGATTGTACACCAACACAGGTTTTCAGCTCACCCAAACGGAAAGGGCCATAATTCAGTATTTGGCGGGATTTGAGTATAGCGACAAGCTTACGGTTTCCAGGGGGGAAGCTGAGCGCAAGCGGCTGGCGGAAAAGGGAATTCATTTGCCGAACTGTCGTTGGGGAATCAAATTCCCGCATAATGCTTTGAGACGCACTGCGCTCTCAATGCACTATAAACTTTTTATGAGCGTCCGAACGACAGAGGCATGGGGAGGCACTGGCGTATTTCAAGAATATTACAAAAGGTTGGTGTCGAAAGAACAGTCTGGGCAGTACTGGAGGATTCTGCCCTTCTTGTTGAAAGGACCTCGATTAGAGGTGCATCTCCCGGCCGGCCACAAGCTCGACACCAAAATGACGAAGCAGGTGAAGCGCTCAATTTGTAGGGCCTGCAACACAATGAAAGTATTTACCACGGTGGCCTCCGCCAAAGAATCCGAAAGCCGTGCTACCAAAAAGGCTGAAGTTGCTGCACACCTGGCTGCGTATAGGAGGGCTTACAACAAGCGCCTTGTGGCGCGGCGACGAGCTCTAAAAAACGCTGAGAGAATTGAAGAAGGCGTCGCTGAGGATTCGGCTCCGATCACGGCGGCAAACGCTGGTTCTGAGTAGGCCGCAGGAGGACTTGGCACAATTCCAATTCGGCAAATCATTCCGGATGCCTTGTTTCTCCCTAGATAATCTGAAGGGCTGGATTCGCGCTTTCCGCACAACTAAATACGTGCCAAACACTTGTGCATGATCAAAGCATTACCCCTCCAGCGCAACATGGTGATCGTGCAAAACGAACGCCATAGGCGTTTGTAAATACTTGGCCTGCAACCGCGTGAAACATGGGGCAACAACCGCAAACACCACGAAACGACATCTAGATATCCTGAGTATCATCGAAGTGTCCGAGCAAGGCACCTTTTCGTTACAGTAGGTGTAGTCGGGTGTGCCGGTCAATCGAGCAATCGTCCCCCGCCAACTATTACATGGCCCCGACACCTAACGCTGTCCCAATTCCTGGAAAAGATCGTGGCGTTTGGGAAATACACGCGTTAAATGGGAAACAAGTTGGCAGGAATTACACCTCAAGCTAAATCAGAGACTGCGCGTTACAATTGCGGTGTAGGTGAGATTCTAAAACATCGAGCGCGCTTTGGAATGACAACTATGTCTACCGACAGAACCGGGCCATGTGAGCCAGCTATATGCCTGAGTTCCTCCGGAACAGCTATGGACGCTTCGCCACTTCCAGAACTGGAGCGACTGGTAACAGCGCAACGATTGCTGGAAATCATTTGGGACCCACTGAGTCGGCCTAGCCTGCAATGGATTAGGAAAGAGACCAAGAGGAGAATGCTCCCTCATGTGCGACGTGGGCGTCTAATATTTTATAGGCCGAGGTCTGTTATTGACTGGTACTGCCAACGAGAAACGCGTCCGGGCAGTATGAAATCCATCCCCGCTGTGCCCGTTTTGCTCGGGAAAGTATGAACGCTATGAGCGAAAGACAGCAGAGAGGAGTTTCCACCAGCTGTTTTGTCGACAGTGAATGACGAGCCAAGACTATATCTGACTATCAGCATCGCAAACGGGTCCGACGGAATCATCCTATTATGAAGCAAATAAACGCGGACTCGATAACTAAGGATACAAAGGCTTGGTTCGGCACTCTGATGCAGGGCCTTGCGATACGGCACGATTTAGCCGGCCCAGAGATTAAGCGCGTGAGTGTCGAAACATACAAACAACAACTCATTGACGAAATCACGCGACAGGCGAAGGCCGCGATCAAAGCCAAAGAACTGGAACTCGCCACGGATGATTTGGCCGGCTACTGCACCTTAGCGGCAGAGGAATTAATCCGCATTCGCCAGATCCGGGCCGCGCATAAATCTGGTGAATTGTCGACAGAGGTGCTTAAGCAGCTACCGTTATACCCCGGGTTTCAGGACTACTTTGACGAGAACCCTGACTTGTTCTACGACGAGCTAGTAGCCGCCGCGAAGGAGCTGTTCAATTTACGCAAAGATGATGCCGGTACGGATTCGCTTTCGCAACCCGGGCACCCGAAACACCCGGTCTCCAAGGCGACCCGCGGCTGGATCGAAGTGCAAGTTTTGGGATTAGCCTGCGCTGACGATGCATGGGGAGCGCGGTTCGGCACCGTGGCCAAGGACGTCTATATCACCGATTGCACCCTGCGCCTTCGGAAAAATGCTCGCCATGCCATACGCATCGGGGACCTGAATGCTCCTGCCGAGGACCTCGACAAGATATGCTGGGTGGCAGCGTGTGAGGCGTACCTCCTCCGCAGTCTCAAGGCGGCCAAGGATGCAGGCAAGCTCACCGAACAGCAAATAAGAGCGATGCCCATCTACGGCCCTTACCACGAATACTTCGAGATCGGCTCTCAATTGGCAGCAATGGCGCAGAATGTTGCTGGTTCGGCAGGTGTTTCGATCCAACCTCCAGGCGCGAAAAACTGAAACACAGGAATCGAGTGGCCAATGTGCTCAAAGAAACTTTGAAATCTTCCTGGTCCCGCCTTGATGCGAAACGAATCCCGCGAAAGAAATTCCCGGGGCGCCGTGGCGCTGCCGGCAAAGCCGCAGAGCCCAAGGGCAGTTATTCGGGGTTGGCACTGCTGGTCCGGATTCTTACACGCAGGCGTAAACGAATGCGGATGACCCTCGCGAGCCTAGCGCGACGCGCGCACGTTTCAGTGGAAACCATCCAGAAATTCGAGGCGTACCAAGTTAACTCAATCGGATTGATCGACTTGCTCGCGATCGGCACAGCGCTGGGTAGCAAATTGACCGTCGAGTTGGCGCGTTTAAAGCCGAAGCTGCCGACTGGCAATGCTGAGGTTTTGCACGAGTTCGATAAGCTCCTTAAGAGCCGTAACTGTAATCCGTTTATCAGGAAGTCGCAGGACACAAAACACAAAGCCGTGTACCGGGATATCGTCGGTGATAAGGAGCGCAATTGGCTATTTGTGGTGGCTTCCAATCCGAAAAGGAAGGCGCGCTTCGGCACGGTAACGGATGAGCCGGGAGGCTGGGCCATTGCTGGGCAAATGTTCGGAATTGATGCCGAAACCCACCAAATCGCCGACCGGCTCGCAAAGAAGTTGCTCAGGAGGCATCGAGACGAGTTGGTCGGATTGGAGAGGGGCCAGATCGGCTAGCAAAATGGCTGAGGTACACCACAGCGTACCGCAACGACTACGAGGCTTCGGACTATCGAGTAAATGGCAAATCTGCGACGCGCTGTTGGCGGCGCAAGCTTTCACCCAACCCTGAGGACATTTGGCAAACAACTGAAGCCGAAAACCAGCAAGAATTATGCGCAAAAAAACACCTGAGAAGCATTCGGAATCCACGATTAACGCTGCAATCGTTACCAACTCCACATTACTTCGCCCAAAGCCCAGCCGGCTTTGCCGAGGGTGCCTTGGAGTAGTGGGTCCTGTTCAAGCAGGGGAAAGGGGATGCACCTGCGAACAGGTCAGGTACGTTACAGCTGATGGCCACGAGATCTACGCTACTCTCGCCGAACTGAATTTCATTATCAGTGCGCGACCGGTTGAGCTCGTGTAAACGAACCGTGGAACGTGGACAATCCCGGCGATGATCCACAAGACGCTGTTCGACGTTGCGGTCGGCGAAACCGTCTTCCGATTCATCGGGAGCAGCGGAATTCCAATGCCCATTCAAGTGACCGCAGTTACCGAAGATCGGATCATTTGCGGAGGGTGGCAATTCGACAAAAGGACCGGAGCAGAAATTGACGAGTTTCTTGGGTGGGGCCCGACTTTGACAGGGTCATATATACTGGCCGTCGCATTTCCCGTAGAAAACAAGTAGATGGACGACTTGCACGACAAAAGACTCACAGACGAAGAATTGAAGGAATTCTTTGACCGGCTATTCCCGCGTGGATTCGCCGGCGCTGATGTAATGCAAGAAATCGCCCCTGAAGGATGGGAGAAATCATCGCTGTTCGTCTGTTTCCATCCCTCGCCGCAGCAGGTACTAAACGAGAGACGAAAACAGCATCGACACCTTGAGAAGCTCCGCCGCGATTTCCCCCAACGCAAGGCGGGCGATCCCAAACCCGAGCTGCGGCCGGAGCCCACAATGGAACAAGTGCTGGCGGATTGGAAAGAGATCCCAATCAACATCACGGAAGAGGTGACTGAACTCGTCGGGTTGTGCCTTTGGGACGTGTTCTCTGACAATCATGAGGTGATAGCCTCAGATCGGCGTATTGTGGATATCGGGTCGTTTCGCGGCGCCTCGGCATTCCTTGACGAGTGCATTGCGGGCCCAGTTGATGAATGTTACTTCAGTGGCGAGTTCCGCTTCTATATGGGCTCCATCTGGATTTCTCGCCGGACGGATCTCACGCCGGTTTATCGTATGATTTTTCGAAGATTGAAATCATTGGGCGCTGATTGGAATTACCATTTCCCCCGGGTGTATTTGGTGGACTTGTCGCCGCTGCGACAGGCGATGGCGAATCAAGAAGGGCCTTACTCGCCTTCTGAAGCGTTTGCCAAGGAGCAGGAGGAGCGCCAATCCCAAGCCGAACTGGAGGAGGCCAGGGCGAGATTGGACAAAATCCACAACCAAGCTTGTAGCGAGGCGATGGATCGTCCTCCTCCAGAAATTGTGAGAGCGTACCAAGAAGTCTATGGGCGTGACCCGAACGGCTGGCCGCCTTGAACTGCGCAAATAGTGAAAGATTTTTCTCTAAACGAACTTCATCGCCAGCGCAGTGAGCGTCTGAAAGAACAGCTCTCGATGCAGCCCAAGGCATCGCTCGCGGAACCAACCGCGCTGTGTGAGTGCAATTGGACCAGCACCCGAAGCGTTCAGGCAACCGTTAGGCCCACGTGAAACGCCCGGTAAAACAGGCGTTTCGGTGGACGCAAAAGTTATTTGCGATCGCACGTTGTGATTCGCCCGTCCTGCTACGGAATGAATCATATGAAGAAAGAAGAATTCCTGCTGCTACGGCACTGTCCAGCCCTTCTCAGCGTCGAAGAGGCGGCCTGGGTACTTGGCGTGGAGGCGTTTTACATCCCGATATTGGTTTCAGCGGGATTGTTACGACCGGCGGGCAAGCCAGTTCCGAACGGGCGGAAGTTCTTTCCTCGCGAACGACTGCTGGAGCACTCAAAGGACGAGGCTTGGCTAAATCTCGCAGCCCTCGCCATGGTGAACTATAATCGCGGACGCAATGGCACATCGTTGGAAAAGCTCGGCAGCCGCAGCAGGTCCGCGAGATCTGCAAAGGCCTGCGGGGCCGCAGAATAAAAGCGATGCCAGGTAAGCTGACATCCGGAGATTACCGGATCGGCGCGACCCGGGTAATGACGAACCAACGGGTTTACCCGCGAAGCCTGTGCCGACTTGGATCCAGGGATGGTGATTGAAATTTGACCCACGCATATGCCACCTCGACCTCAGCCGAGACGCCAACGATCTGATAATTCTGGGCAAGAAAGCCCGATTTCGCGGCATCGAAACAGATTTAGTAAGGACCCTTCCGACACATCCGGTCGACCTGTTTGGTGGTCGGCCGGCCATGAACCGAGTTTACGATATGCTTAACGAGGACCTTCGGAACCAATACGGCCTAAATAATTTTCCCGGCTGATCGCGAACACTAGAGGTGGGCTAAACTGTTAAACAATGAGCCTTGCCACACCGCAACCTCAAGAGCTCCCAATTCCGCGGCAGAAGTGGGGTAAGAGCCGCAAAATGATCCTCTTGGCCTTCGTGGCTGTGGCACTCACCCTCACTGCTGCCCTGTTTTGGCCACACGAGCCTACGTATCTTGGGAGGGGCCTAAGCTCCTGGCTACGCGATCTAGACCTAAACAGTGTTCAAACGCCGGCTAAAGCAGCCGAGGCGGTGAGGCAAATCGGTCCCAAGGCAGTGCCGTTCATCGTCCGACGTCTGGGCTCACCGAAACCCAGCAGAATCGAGGAATTTATCAATGGCTGGACGTCCTGGATCATCGCGCACACCGGAATACGTCTTTCCGTTACGAAGCCCTACGATGAGCGCATGGAAGCACTTGCGGCTCTGGACGCGCTGCGGGAAAACGCGGCAGATGCCATTCCCGCTTTGCAGAGATTAATGGCTGAAAACCCGCCCGACCCGCGGGCGCTGTATGTGATAGCGCGGACTGGAAAAGCCGGATTGCCGGTGCTGAGAGGGGCTCTGACGAGTCAGGAAAAAATTCTGCGATTGGAATCAAAAGTCTGCTTGGAAATGATCGAAACACACTCAGGGGGTCTCTATGCTGACATCGAATTGGGATCAGAGGCGGCCACTTTTCAGCAGCGAATTTGCCTCTTCAACGCCGAAACACTGAGAGCTGCAGCCCAAGAATATCGGGACCAGCATCCGAACGAATGAACGAGTAAGCCGTCGGGGTCAATTTGAGGTTTTGCAGGCAAGCTGGATATAGGCACAACTTCGTTTCCGAAATCGTAAACCTGGCGCCGGCGTGAAAAACACGCAATTTGCGTGTACTGCACGCAGACCAAACCAAGGGGCTCAACAACACGAACCACTTACAACGCTTTGACCCAATTGGCATCCACTCTGCTAAACCAGAAGGCATGATTGCGGAACGAAGCCCGACCAAGGCCTTCACCGTCTTCGAACTCCTGATCACCATTGTGGTCCTCATGCTGGTTGCGGCCATCTTGCTTCCGGCTCTGACACCAGCACACACATGCCAGCGGATCAACTGCACAAATAACCTGAAGCAGATCGGGCTTTCGTTCGAGACATGGGCGCTGGATAACGAAGACCACTTGCCAATGCAGGTGGCTGGCACCAACGGGGGCTCCCGGGAGCTAACCGCTAAAGGGATGGTCTTCCCCACCTTTCAGGTCATGTCCAACGAACTGAGCACCCCAAAGGTTCTGGTCTGCCCGCAGGACGTCAAACGCCACTCGGCCACGAATTTCGGGCCAAACCTAAGCGACCAGAAGCTGAGCTATTTCCTGTGTCAGGATCCTTCCGATAGCGGCACGCCTGGTGTCTTGATCGGCGACCGCAATCTCACGAACCTATTGGTCCCGGGAAAACACTATGTGGCCTTCACCACGCAACTCAGCCTGGGCTGGAGCCAGGCCCTGGCTTTGGCGGCATCGATCTGCATCCACTGCCGGCGACCTTCTGAATAGCGGTATTTCGTTGGGTCTCATCCGTCAACGTCTGCACCCAGGGCGGCCGGTTCTGGGTTCTTCCACGCGACTTCGGTCACAAAGCTACGCACCGCTGCCTGCCTGGCTTCTCCCTCGGGTTGGAGCGCCAAGCCTTGCAGGTGTGGTCCACGAGCAACAGGCACACATTTCCGTCCGGCCTCGTGCGAAATCGTTCTCTGTCGAGCATCAACTCTGCTCCCTTAATACGTCCGCTCATCGCGATCATCTGTAAGGCACGTTTAACGTGGTCGGGCTCATAGGGAATATTCGGAGCAAACCGCCTTAGCTTGCACAGCGCTGGCGCAATCAAGTCCCCAATAGAATTCGCCGAACAAATAGCGTTGTCTTCTTCAGCAGCTATTCCGAGCCTCAACCGGGTCAAGCCTTAACCGGGAGAACCAAAGTCACAGGAAGAAGGCGAGCGTCGCATTTGCAGCGCCCACCATGGATTCAGTCCAGGGTGTAATCGTCGAAGGAATATCGTCGTAGCCGCACACGATGGGGCAGCCATTTCAGCTCCCAAGGACCTTGCCGGTGATATAGTGAAGCGAATTGCGTTAGCGGAACCAAGCACTATGCCTGCTGGCACCTACTCAAGGGAATATTTAGAACGGAAACGCCTGTGGCAAACGATTCATCTGAAAGTCATTCCAACCGAAAATGTCCACGGAGCTCTGGCGGCAGTCGAGGCTGGAAACGCTTACACCGGCATGGTTTACAAAACGGATGCTTGCTTTTTTTCACGAAGCCTCAAATCGAGTGAAAGCGGCCCGCCACCCAATAAAAGAATTGCGATGACAACAAGTGTATAAAGAATGGCAAGCTGCGGGTCCCTGCCGGCGAGGAGGTTTTGGGCGATGGCTCCTCCCAAAGCTCCTGCCAAAAGCAGGGCATTCAGTCGCGTGAATAAACCTACGATGATGAACAATGAACAAATGAATTGGACGGCGGTGGCGAATACTGCCGCCGCCAACGGTGCAGGAAAGCGCATTCCTGCGACTTCGTGCTCCAAAACCCAAGGCGTTCCATTCCGGAAATATTCAATACCGCCTTCCAATTTATGAAGACCGTGAATGTAAAAAACCATCAGTCCAGCCGCTACGCGCAAAAAAACATGCCCTGCTGCGACAAGGCATCTATCTGTTTCGGGACGCATGTGTTTAAAAAGCAAAACAATCACACCCAATACCGAAAACGCCGGCAAATTGGTTTCTGGCAGCTTCGGCACCGGCCACTAGCTGGTGCCACGCATGGGAACAACCGTGTGAGGTGCAGATGTGGTTGTGTTGGTGCGGTATCGGAACTCCGGCTCTCGCTGCTCTTTTCACATCAAGCGGCGCGCCGTATCCACCAAACGCTTTCACTGGAGACCATTCAGGCAATACGGGAAGAGGCGGCGGTGCATGCGAACTGAATTCGCTTGTGGCATA
This sequence comes from Verrucomicrobiia bacterium, assembly GCA_035651635.1. Taxonomy (GTDB): domain Bacteria; phylum Verrucomicrobiota; class Verrucomicrobiia; order Limisphaerales; family UBA8199; genus JANXQE01. Next base: position 18,785 of record DASRFK010000152.1, read on the forward strand.
CACGACGTTTCCTCCAACGACCGTGAGGGCCGATTCGATCTCCTTAATTTCCTCTTCGTCCACCGACAAATAGTCGTCCGTGAGAATAGCAAAATCGGCGAGTTGCCCCACGGAAAGCGCTCCCTTCTTTCCCTGCTCGCTTGAAAACCAACTGCTTCCTTGCGTGTAAAGCGTCAGTGCCTCTTCACGAGTTAAGCAATCCTTTTCCGAATACATCGGAACGCCGCCAACGGTTTTTCCCGTCACCATCCAGTAAAGGGAAACCCAGGGATTGTAGCTTGCAACGCGCGTTGCGTCGGTGCCGCCTCCCACGGGGATTCCGAGTTCAAGCATTCGGCGAATTGGAGGCGTCCGTTCCGCTGCCTTTTTGCCGTAGCGGTCGATGAAATATTCTCCCTGATACGCCATGCGGTGTTGAATCGCGATTCCTCCACCGAGTGCTCTGACCCGCTCCAAGTTACGCTCGGAAATGGTTTCGCAGTGGTCAAAGAACCAGTTCAAGTCCTTGAAAGGAATTTCACGATTCACTTCCTCGTAAACATTCAAAAAGCGCGTGATGCTTTCGTCGTAAGTGGCGTGCAGCCTGAATGGCCATCTGTTTGCAGCAAGGAGCTTCACGACTTCTTTTAATTCTCCCTCCAGCGATGACGGAAGGTCGGGGCGTGGTTCGAGGAAATCCTCGAAATCGGCCGCTGAGAAGACAAGCATTTCGCCTCCCCCATTGCAGCGATAGAAGTCGTCACCTTTGCCCGGCGCGGTCATTTTGACCCATCGGGCAAAATCCTCTTTCTCACCTTTCGGTTTTTGAGTGAAAAGGTTGTATGCGATGCGAAGAGTCATCTCGCCTCTTTTGTGGAGGTCCTCAATCACGGCGTAATCCTCGGGGTAATTCTGAAAGCCGCCCCCCGCGTCAATAATACTCGTGAGTCCAAGACGATTTAGCTCGCGCATGAAGTGGCGCGTCGAATTCCTCTGGTATTCGGGTGGCAGCTTTGGCCCCTTAGCCAATGTTGAATAAAGGATGTTCGCATTGGGGCGTGCAATCAGAAGTCCTGTAGGATTCCTGCGCGGCCGGCGATGTGGCTCCACAGCAGTCTTCCACAACGTAAATGTTGTAGCCTGCCCCGAGCATTTCAATCGTTGGCCAAGTGACGCAAACTTCGGTCCACAGGCCCGTCATGACTATATTCTTGCGCCCGGTGGCCTCAATAGCTTTGCGGAATTCCTGGGAGTCCCAAGAGTTCATTGAGGTACGTTCAACCACGGGTTGGCCGGGGAAAACGTCCAACAACTGCGGCCAGACGTAGCCGCTAAATGACTCGGTTTCCACAGCGGTCAGGACCGCAGGCACGTTGAATTCCTTCGCGACCTTGGCAATAAGCGTGACGTTGTTGATGAGTGTGGCGCGATCCGCATTCGCCACGCCGAAAAGCATCTGCGGCTGATGGTCTATGAATACAACTGCGGAATCAGCAGGGGTGTAGAGTTTATTATATTGATTCATTTGTATTTTCCTTTTGTTGTTTTGGTTAGGAACTCGAGCAAATCTGTGTTTACCGTCTCCGCTTCAGTCGTGGCATCCCATGTCGAAAGCCCGGATAGCTTTTCAGTCCGCTTTTTGAGCGACTTTCCAGTTAAATAACCGGAATTGAAGTTGTATCAGGCGCGCGGAATTTGAAAATGAACAATGGAAGGAAAGAGTTTTCCTTCTAAAGTAGGAGGCGAGGCGGAAAACGGACTAAATGATCCGGCTGGAAAAAGGATTTACGTATCGAAATTTGCTTTCAGAGACGAAGCAATCCCCGGCGGTTTGCCACGGCGATTGCTTCGGTGCGGCTCAAAACATTTAACTTCTTGAATACCGCCTGGACGTGGCTTTTCACCGTTACCTCAGAAATATCGAGTGCTGCGCCAATGAGTTTGTTTGGCTTCCCTTCCGCAAGCAGTTTCAAAACCTCGCTCTCACGCGGCGAGAGTTCTTCCCCCGGAAGTCGTTCAGCAAGTTTTGCGGCGATGGCGGCCGGAACGAATGTCCGACCGGCATGAACTTCACGAATGCACTGGAATAATTCTTCGCGCCTTACATCTTTTAGGAGATACGACTTTGCGCCAGCTCGCATTCCGCGATAAATGTCCTCGTCGCCGTCAAATGTGGTAAGAACAATAACTCGGGCGTTTGGTTCGGCAGCGCGGATTTCGTAAATGGCATTCACGCCGTCCAGTTCCGGCATCCGCAAATCCATCAGCGTAACATCCGGCCTGTGTTTTTTCCAAAGTTCAACCGCCTTACGGCCGTCACCGGTTTCGGCCACCACGTCCATATCTTTCTCTTGTTTGATGATTGCAACCAAGCCATCACGAACGACCGTATGATCGTCGGCGACTAAAACACGGATCGCTTTTTTTGCTCTATTCAATTCCTTTTTCCGGCTTTAGCGCGGATCGTTGTTTCAACACAACGAGAATTTCAGTTCCGACACTTTGCTTTGTGCGAATTATGAACTCTCCGCCCATCCGGTCAACCCGTTCCTTCATGCCGATCAAACCAAAACCGTCATGCTCTTTCTGCGGATCAAAGCCGCGCCCGTCGTCCACAAGGAGAAGCTGAATCCTATCTGCACCAATGTTCAATGTTGCCTTGAAATTCCGGGCGTCCGCGTGTTTGACAGCGTTGGTGAGAGCCTCTTGGGTGATGCGCAACAAATCCTCTTCGTAGTCAGACGGCATGGACGCCTCATCGCCTTCTGCTTGGAATTCTGCGTTAAGATTCGTGCCTTCCGCCATGCGTTTGAGCAAATCGTCCAAGGCCAAAAATAATTTGCCGGCGCGAAGCGAACGAGGGCGCAGCGCCCGAACTGACCGGCGGGCTTCTCCAAGGCTTGACCTTGCAAGGTCGCTTGCCCGCTCAATCCGATTCGCTGCTTCGGCAAGGTTGCCCTGCACCGTCGCGCCTTTTGCCGCCTCCAGTTGCATGATGACACCGGTGAATCCCTGCGCCAGCGTGTCGTGAATGTCGCGCGCCATGCGATTTCGCTCCGCGATCACGGCGGATTCGCGGCTCTCCGCTGAAAAACGAGTCAACTGCATTAGCAGCATGGCTTGATTTGCCAGTGCGTGGGCCAGTTCCAATTCGTCGGCGCTAAACACGCGCTTTTGGGTAAAACGAATGGAGATGACTGCATCAACCCGGCCGGAAATTGACATCGGGACGATAAGGATAGTTATGACGCCAAGAGAAACCAAACGTTCTTGCCATGAGAAAAATGGTAATTCGCGAATGTCTTCGATCACGCCGGGCTTGCCCGTTCGGACAACCTCAGGCCATCCCCAGAATTCCTCCATTGGCAAGGTAAGAGGGATCCCGGCAAGAACCAGGTCGGATTTCGTCACGAATCTGCCATCCTCGAAAGAAAACTGAAAACCAATCAAGTTGTTGACCTCGCGCTGCCACACGCTACAGCTATGTGCCCCTAACTGTGTAGTGATAGTCCGCAATACATGCTCCACTAGGCGGTCGGGGGAAGCTTCCATCGCCAATGCGTCCATCGTGCTTTTGAGCGCCTCGACCTGACCTCGGGCAAATTTTTCCGAAGCGCGGAGCGATTCTGCTGCCTGGGTTCGTTCCGTAACGTCCATCAACGTACCGATATATTCTAAATTGCCCAATTCATCCCTGGCGGCGCGGGCAACCATTTGGACCCATTTAACCGTGCCATCCGGCAGCAAAAGTCGATGTTCATATTCAAGATCTTTGCCTTCCTGCAGTGGGCTCCGGAGTGTCTCGACTAAGGTTCCGATATCATCCGGATGAATCCGCTGGCGGGCAAATTCCGACGTCGGCTTGACGCTTGGATCGATTCCATAAATGCGAAACATTTCGGCAGACCAAAGGACTTCGCCACTGGCAGGCTTCCATGAAAAGCTTCCCGTGCGACTCAGCCTTTGGGCTTCAGTAAGGTAAGCTTCACTTTTCTGTAGTGCTTCTTGGGCCTTCACTCGTTCGGTGACATCCATCACCGTTCCCATTAGCTTCAACTTCCCCTCGTCATCTCTCACGGGTTGGGAAATTGCTTCTATGTTTTTGCGGGTGCCATCCGGGAGGATGAAAATGTATTTGATCGGCCGTGGTTCGCCGGTCTCAAAGCTATCACGAAGACCACGCTCGACCGCTTCGCGATCCTCCGGACGCAACAGTTCCCGAAACTCGCTGTATTGCGGAAAAGGCGGCGGGTCAGGAAATCCAAAGATGCGGCAGGTCTCAACCGAACATTCCGTGTTCCCGGTTAGATAATCCAAAACCCAGCTCCCGGTCTTCGTCAACCGCTGACCTTCGGCAAGATTTCTTTCGCTTCGTCGCAAACGCTTTTCGAGAAGTTTCTGCTCCGTGATGTCCATGACGGCGCCGACAAACTCAAGTTGGCCGTCGGCCAATTTTTCGGGTTTTGCAATCACGTGGACATATTTGATGAAGCCATCGGGCATGATTAGTCGATGCTCGAAATCGAAGCTCTTTTGGCTCAGGGAAGCCTCGTCCAATTGCTGCTTTACGAAGCTGAGATCGTCTTTGTGAATGCGGGCGAAAACGCTATCGAGGTTTGGCTTGCTCAATTTGTCAAAGCCAAGAATACAAAAGGTCTCGTCTGACCAGTAGAGCTCACCAGTCGTTACATTCCAACCAAAACTTCCCGTAGCGCTTAGGTGTTGGGCCTCGGCGAGGTATGCTTTGCTTCGCCGAAGTTCATCAAGCGCGAGACTTAAGTCCTTTGTCCGCTCCGCAACCTGTCCTTCAAGAAGCGAGTTGTTGTGGCGAAGGGAAACTTCCGCATTTTTCCTCTCAGTAATATCAACGAGCGTGCCGATGAAACGAACCGCTTCACCGCTCGGCCCCAAAAAAGCTTGCCCACGCGCGGCAACCCACCCCTCTTTGCCATCATCTGGATTTATGATTCGATACTCGGTCTCGTAGCGTCCGGCGTTTACACCCTTCAGTGCTTCAAGCACCAAATTGTTGACTCTCTCCCGGTCGTCTGGGTGGACACATCGGAGAAAGATTTCGTGTGTAACTTCGGTTTCAAGGGGTAATCCAAAAATTTCCTTCAAACGGGGAGACCAATCGCCTGCGTTTTTCAAGTCCGTCGAATTCCAAACCCAGAGACCAACTCGGCCCGCTTCAATAGCGAGCCGCAATCGTTGATCACTCTCAACGAGTTGTTGATTGAGTCGCTTAAGTTGTTCAGTTTGCGCAACCAGATCGGCATTTAGAGCTTGGGGCTCATTGCTCGCATTGGCAGATTTGTCAGGTGTCCCATTCATTTCGAGTGACCGAGCGAAACTGAATGGAGAATCGCGCTGCAGCCATAAAAAAAGCAAGCGCCTTTATCCAAGAACCAATTACCAACCCAATTTTCAGTTGAAACGACATCCAACATGCGGAGTCAGTTTCGCTGATTAGGGCCGTGATAAGCGCGAATTAAAACGTAGAGGGCATGGAATCGAGGAACATGTAGAGCACTGCAATTTTGCCATCGTGAACGATGATTACATCCAAGCCAGTGTAGTCGGGTGCCTCGCCGCGCGGGCCCGAACCCCAGGCGAGGCGACCGGCGGCATTCTGGAGAGCCTGAGGCTGGTCGTGGGCAAGAAACCAAATGGGAAATGTCAGATCATTTCGTCTTCGGTTTCGAAACTAGGAAGACTCGCATGCTTGCGAGCTTTCCGTTTTCGATCGTGAAGATAGCGTCCTGTCGGAGGGATGGATCGCTGAGGTATTCATAATTCTCCCTGAACCGCACCACTTGGTACGCCGGAGGCGAATAAGAATGTTCGCTTGAGCTTGTCATGTCCTGAGCCATCACTTGTGTTGCCAATGACATGAAAAGCACAAAGAAGCCTGTCGACAGCTTCATTGGCTTTTAGTGTTCTAGCCTAGTCGCCGACGAAGCCTTTGTTGAGGCATCGTCGGCGATACTCTTTTATTTGGTGAGTTCCGGCCGACCGATAGCATGCGCGAAGGGTCGGGCTGAGGCTTCGCAGCCTCGGTAGTTCCACCTTGTATAACCCAACTGGAAATAATCGACCCTCAACCGAAGAGTTCTGGTCTTGGCCGCAAGGATTTACGAACACAGCCTGGGTCGCTTCCTCGGCGTCGGGTGGCCGGTTGCCGTCGGGTCGAGTGCCGGAGGTCATAGCTAGTTTGGTTCGTAATGTGAGGGCAGCTGCCAACACCTTTGCTCACAGCGTTCAGGTGGTTTCAGACGCGAAACATGATTCAATATGAAACCCAATTCACACCCTTGCCGACTGGACGTTCTTTCAGAAAATGTCCGGCGAAGAAATGGGCATGGCCCGCCCTCTCCGTGAAATGGAGCGTTATACTAGACTGCAACATGGCCTGAGCTGGCCATGTGCTAGTGCTTCTGTCCGCCAGAAGTGAGGAGCTGCAATTCCCACGCGAGGCTGGTACCGGTTGAACCGCCGTGCACCAAACTGATCTCGGCCACGGCCCCCACCGTCGCTTCCCGGGCCCAATCACGTTGCCACTCGCTCATGACACCCATCCAAGTGAGGGGCACTGCGCCAGCCTGGACGAGGCGCTGAATTGCACGTTCGTGAGCTTCGACGCTGACACCGCCTGATGCGTCCGTAACAACATAAACGTCGTAGCCGTCGCCCAGCGCATGGATCGCCGGAAATGCGAGACAAATCTCCGTCCACAGCGCAGCGAAAACAATTTTCTTGCGGCCAGTCTTTTTCACAAGATCGACCACGCGTGAATCCTCCCAGGTATTGAGCGTCGTTCGATCAATCGGCACCTGATCGGGGAACACGGCTTGAAGCGCCTGCGGAAGGTTGCCGCCACGATCCTTGACGACGGTAGTGAGGATCGTGGGCACCTTAAACGCTTTCGCCGCCTTCGCGAGTCCGATGGTGTTGTTGAGAATCATTGTCGGATCCATGTTTCGCGTGTTGGCGAACTGGAACGGCTGGTGGTCGATCAAGATGAGGACGGAATTCTCTGGAGTGAGCAGCGCGTCGAGACCAACTTTGCTTTCTTTTGTATTCATGAATAGAATTTTGGTTCTTCCTGGGTGAATTTGATCAGGCGATGATGATTCGAAGCTACGTTTTTTTAGAACATTCCGTTTGGATTAGCGCGGGGGATGTTCGGGCCGATTAACGGCGCTGAGTTCTTCGGGTCGCCAACCACTTGCAGCGTGTCCCAATGCTCGATGGCCTTGCCTTCTGCATCCATTTTGTAGATGTCAACTCCCGCGATACCCGTATCGTTCGGATCATCGTTGAATAGATTCAGAAAATTCACGTGCGCCCATACATAGTCGCCGACAGCAATGATGCGATGGACCACAACGCGGGCACGAGGTCGGCTACTGGTAATCTGGGCGAAAAATTTCCCCAGCGCGTCTGAACCGTCCGCAATAAGCGGGTTGTGCTGGATATAGCCTGGGCTGATGAATTTGCCGACGGATTCCTCAGACTTTTTCTGATTGATCACCAGATCGTAGAAGCCAAGGACATTGTTCTTGTTGCGAATGGCGCGACTATCGTTGCTATCGATTATTTCAATCATGACTGAATCCCATTGTTTTATTTAAGACCGACGAGTTGGAGGCGAATCGAGTCCAATTCGGCATCAGATTTTTCACGGACGAGTTTGAGAATTTCTTCAGAGTCTTGACCCACCGTTGCCCGCGTTGGCGCAGGCGTTTGTTCAGCTAGATCTATCACCTTGCTGGCGGCGGAGGCTGAGTCAAGACCGCTGTTCTGCATGCCATTGAGAGCGGATGTGAATGACTTAAAAGATTGTCCATACAGCTCACGTTGTTCGGGCGTCATTCCAGAGGCGACTCGTGTGAGGGCTGCGGCTGTTTTCTCGGGGCCCCCGGTTTTCATATTGCCCGCCAGTGCAACCACTACGTCGATGCCGAACTGTTTCAATTCAGCTCGGTAAACAGTTGCAAACACCTCCATCGCGGCCTTCGATGCGCCAGATGGTCCGTTGAATGGGAGCGGCAAACTGGCTGTCCACGTGCTGATCTGCACGATGCGTCCACGTGCCTTGCGAAGTGCTGGCAAGAACGCGTTAATGACTGACATGGCGCCGAAGACGTTGACCTCAAATTCGCGCCGGATAGCGGCAAGCGGCAAGATTTCAATCGGCCCTGGGGTGAGAATGCCAGCATTGCTGATGAGAAGGTCGAGGCCGTCTTCACCCAGAATATCCGACAAGCCGCGCGCCCAGACTTGGACGTTCTTTTCATCAGTAATGTCGCAAATACTCAACGCGACTTTCCCGCCGGACGCCTGCCTAAGATCGGCTATCTCACCGTTCGCTATCGCGGTGCCGAAAACCCGATAACCTTTTGCGGCCAGGCCGAGCGCAATGTCCCTACCAAGACCGCTGCCGGCGCCGGTGATTACCGCTGATCTTTGTTTTTTCGAGCTCCTCATAAATCAGTTTAATTGTTTCAAGGTTTTGTTGGAGTTGCAGATCGCCAACTCTCCATCCGTCAATTGACACATACGAAAATATCCCTGGCGTAAGAAACTGCCCAATGCTTTATTTTTTACCTCGTTCATACTTTTGGTATGAGCTACCTTTGCGCTATGGAACTTCGCCACCTGCGCTATTTCATCGCCGTTGCAGCGCACGGTTCTTTCAATCGTGCGGCGGAGGTTCTGCACCTGACCCAGCCAGCGCTCAGTCGCCAGGTGAAGGACCTCGAAGAAGAACTCGGTGTGTCGCTTCTCGTGCGCGGCCAAAACACGGTGAAGCTCACTGAATCAGGCCATCTATTTTGTGAGGAAGCGCGCGAAGTGATCGCCCGTGCGAATGAGGCCGTTCAACGAGTGCGGGGCGAAGCGCGAAACGAGACGCTACGTTTAGGTTACGCCCCCTCCATCATTGCCGGTATCATGTCCGGCGTTTTGGAAAGATTTCTATCGACCACTCCGCGTGTGCGCATCGAGTTGATGGATCTTTCTTCAAGGGAAATTAACGAATTGGCTGACGAAGGACGGCTCGACTTGGTAATCAGCCCCGGCATTTCAATAACGAAGGGAATTTCAGAATTCCAATGGACCGAGTTGCACCGCTTGCAGCCTGTTTTGATCATGCCTGTGACGCACCCGCTTGCAAAGTTAAAGCGAATTCCCCCTATGCGCTTGCGCGATCTTCCCCTCATCGGTCTGGCGAGGGGCAATTATCCCGAATACGTGCCGCACGTGCGCGGATTACTTAAATCCTTCGGTGTTTCGCCGCGCTTCGTTTCGCTTGTGAATGATGGCCTCTCAACCTTGTTCACGGAATTGGAGGCGCACCGTGCAGCGGCAATTTTAACCGAAGGCATCATCAGTATCATGCCACGGACCCTCGTTACCCGACCATTTGCGCCGGTGTTGCACAGCACTGCAGTGATGATCGGCATTTCGGCGCTACGCCCCAACCGACACGCCGAAACCTTTTCGCGAATGCTGCTCGAAGAAGCGCGGCGCCGGCAAAAGTGAAACGTGAATGCGAGTCCTGGGTCCGGTTGTTTCAGAAGTCGTGGTAAGACTAAGGCCGGCACCGTGGCTTCCATAATCACCTCCCACTCCGTGGAGGATATGAAGCTGAAGAAGGCCGATCTAATATTCGTCATGATCAAAGCCACAGGCCCCTCAATACAAAAGTTCCGAGGTCAGGGCCATTAGGCCGAGCTATCAAAAGGCTCCACGGTAACTGCTTCCAAACCGTTTACGTGAGTGATCAACTCGACCAATCGCTCGCCGATAACTTGGATCAACTCTCGGGTTAGCCGATTACCGCTTTGGGTTCAAGGTACTCCTGCAGCCCGAAGATCCCGCCTTCCCGACCGATCCCCGACTGTTTGAACCCACCGAAGGGAGCAAACGGATCGTGGCTTACTGTGTTGATCAGGACGCGGCCGGCAGCGAGTTTTCGCGCGACCCGGTAGGCCCTTTCAGGGTCTGCCGAGCTTACGTAGGCGATAAGGCCGAATTCGGTGTCATTGGCGATTTCAATGGCCTCGGCTTCGGTCTTGTACGTCAGTATCGACAAGACGGGGCCGAAGATTTCTTCCTTCGCGATACGCATGTCGCGGGTGACTTTTGCGAACACGGTGGGCTTGATGAAATTCCCCCGCTCAAGTCCTTGGGGATGACCTTCCCCGCCGATGACGAGCTCCGCACCTTCCTCGACCCCAGACTTGATGTACTCCTGCACGCGCTGGTACTGCTTTGTGCTGGCCAATGGGCCGAGGGTGACGTCCTTATCCTTTGGATCGCCTATTTTGATTTTTTCGACGGCCGCCTTGGCCAATCGCTTCACTTCCTCGAGGCGGTCTTCCGGCACAATCAGACGCGAAGCCGCAATGCAGGCCTGCCCGTTATTCAGATAACAGGCGTTGATGGCCATCGGGATCGCCGTTGAGAGATCGGCGTCGTCCAGGATGATGTTAGGCGACTTGCCTCCGAGCTCAAGCGTGAAGCGTTTCATTGTGTCCAGTGAGTTCTTGGCGACCAGTTTTCCGATCTGCGTCGAACCGGTGAAAGCGATTTTCTGAATGTCGGGGCTTTTCGTTAACTCCGTCCCGACGACTTCGCCAAGGCCCGTCACGACATTGATAACGCCGGGAGGCAACCCGGCTTCATGAAAGGCGTCCATCAACACTTCCGTTTGCATCGCACTCATCTCGCTGGGCTTGATGACGACCGTGCATCCGGCAGCGATTGCCGGTGCCACTTTGATCGCGATCGAGCCGGCGCTCGAATTCCATGGCGTAAATATGCCCACCACGCCGGCCGGCTCCATCACGACCTTAGATGTGCCGACAGTCTTGACCAGGTCGAAATCCTCGAGGACCTTCTTGAAGTGCAGGAAAATGTTTGCCGCGAGGTTGTTGGAGCCCTTCGCACGGTCTTGCGGTGCGCCGTATTCCACCACCGTCGCCTCAACGAGTTGATCCATTCTCTTGGCCACGGCGTCGTGCAACCGCTGCAGGCAGTCCATCCGGTGTTCCTTGCTACTTTGCGAAAAGGCGTTGAAGGCCTCTTTCGCAGCAGCGATGGCTTTTCGGGTGTCGATTTCGTCTGCCATGGTGACCTTGCCGATAATCTTGTTGTCGGTCGGGTTCACCAGATCGACGACCTGGGTTCCATGCGGTGTGACGAACTGGCCATTGATATAGGCGCGATCAAATGCCTTTACTGGAGTCGCGGTTTCATGTGTTTTCATTTGTGTGACCTTTCACGAGGTTTCGGCTTTACTAAGGTCGCTGTGTCTTTCAGCGCCGCAGCTCACGATTTCAGTATGGCTCAAAAGCTGGTCGGCGTAACGAGCAAAAGCCGCCACTGCTTCTGCAGAACATGCGAAACGGTTTTTCGTGTCTAAATGCCGCCTTGGCACCGCAACCGGTGACATGTGCCGAAACGCCGTTCTGGTATCTTGGTTAAGTTCTCAGGTGTAGAACGTGTGTCAGAAGAGCCGGATTAAACCGGCTTTTTTGTTGTACCAATGCAGCCGGCATCAATACTGTCCGGCTCAAAGGGCGATGGCCCGACGGGCAAAAGCGCACGTTACTGAAGTGCCTCGCAGCCATACCGTCTACGTTTCACAACCAACAGAGGTTGCAGAGTTCATCCGGCAGGCAACCGATGCTTTATTTGAACTGCAATTGGGCCACCGAGACTTGTCCAGCGACCGGCGAAGGTTTTGAAGTGCTTCGCCGGTGATTTTCATTTGTTGAGTGATGTGCGAATGCGTCGCTTTAACCTGAATAGTGAGAAAACCACAGCGCTGGTCCTTTCCCCCGGTATCGATACCTTGAACGACAACTCTCAAGATCCGAGTTTCAGACGCAGTTTCGCGACGCTCTGTGCGAACCTCGATCAGCAAGCTTTCGTTCGCCTGGCTGAGTCAATAAACGAGTCCGTAGCTGATGATCGGGGTTTCTTGCAATACGCGATGCCGACCACAAGAGGTGGTGGTGCAGGTTGCAATGGGCGAATTTTCAACCGCGGGCTTCCAAGACCATTAAGCGGCTGTGCAATCACAGCAACTCCTCTGCCCGATTCGACGGCCGCGATGAGGCTGGTGATGCTGTCGTGTTCCTCGACGATCTGCGGCGAGCGGTTCAGTTGCCCAAACAAGTCGTCGATCCACGCCCGATGCTCTGGATAGTCCGCAACCGTAAACGCGACGAGATGCTCCTTGGCGACTTGCTCCAGCCCAACTCTATGCGCTCGCGCCAGCGGGTGAGCCGGATGAACGGCCACGCAAACCTGCTGACACTGCAATCCCTCGAAAACTAATCCCGCCAGAGCCTTCAGCGACACCTGCACCAGCAGAGCCACCTGGAGGTTTCCTTCTCTCAGTCCATCCAACATTTCACGGGTTGATAAATCGTGAAGCTGTACGCGCACGCCAGGGTTGGACTCCCGGAAGTACCTCAGCGCACGCGGCAGGAGTTCGACCGTCAATGATGGCGCGTAACCGACGTGGATTTCGGCGCGCTTTCCTGCGGCGACGGCCTTGGCCATTTGCACGGCATCCTGCACACCCTGCAAGGCTATGCGAGCTTCAGTGAGCAAAACGCGGCCGGCTTCGGTGAGCCGCACGGCTTTTGCGCCGCGGTCGAAAAGCACGATACCAAGTTCATCTTCCAAATCCCGAATTTGCCTGCTTAACGTCGGCTGTGACAAGTGGAGCTTCACCGCCGCGCGCGTGACGTTCTGTTCCTCGGCGACGGCCACGAAGTATCGCAGATGACGGAGTTCCATTTCCTCCAAGTATGCCCGATGGGCATGGTTAGCCAAGCAACAAGGTATTTCCGCCGCATCTGTGTTGCAGGTAGCGTAAGAGGCGACGACCGTTCCAATTCGAACGGCGTACAAAAGCATAAAAGCGATCTGCCAATACTGCGATAAACTAAAGGACCGAGTCTATGGAATCCCAGAATACGAAACGATACCAGGAGCGACTTACGCCGGACAACGCCGCTCTAATTCTCGTCGACCATCAAGTTGGGCTGTTCACTGGAGTCAGAGATATCCCTGTAGCGGAGTTGAAGCATAATGTCGTCGCACTAGCGAAAGCGGCCAAAGTGTTGGGCGTTCCGACCATCGTGACCGCTACCTCGCCGGAGATGTGGGGTCCAACGATTCCGGAGCTGGCGGAGGCCTTGCCCGGGGTCCAGATCATTGCGCGAACGACGGTCAATGCATTTGATGAGCCCCGGTTTGCTAAAGCTGTGGAAACTGCCGGTCGCAAGAAGCTCGTTATCGCGGGTGTTTCAACCGAGGTGTGTTTGGCTCTTCCAGCCATCCATGCGACGGGAATGGGTTACGATGTGTATGGCGTGATTGACGCCTCCGGCACTTTCAGCGAAACCAAGCGCATTACGGGGCTGCTGCGCATGGTTCAAGCGGGCGTGATCGTCATCGACTATTGCACCGTCGCCGTAGAAATGCTCAAGGATAACTCGAGTCCAAAGGCCGGCGATCTGTATGCGGCCCTCGATATGCCTTTTGCCGGTCTGGTCGGACAATTAGCCGGAGCATTCGCCAAGCATTGAACCACCGCCAAGACATTCGCCATCACATCAACTATTCGCGCTGAAACCCATTCAAGCGCCCTCGCCCGACGTAAGGGCCTCCAATGCGTGCAAAGAAATGAGCCTCTTCATTTACCGCGCGAGGATTTGCTAATTTCCTCCAAAAGGAGTTTCAGGAAGGCTTCGGAATGGGGATTGGGCCGAAGGACTGGCATTCCCGCCGCGATCAATAACGAAGCTAATTCAGGAGAGAAGCGGCGCACTTTCAGAGCGGCGGGAAGCATGGGTAAAACACCTTCTGTGAGAACCGCCATTCCCGCGTTCGCTTCGATGGCGATGAAAAGAGCGGCTATGTCCTCCGAGGTTTCGTCACGTAAATGCGGTTTCACTCCGAACGTTTTGAGGATGGCTCTAAGCCGCGGAACATATTCTGGGTATTTATCCGCGCCCGGGCCGAGTAGTTCCTTGTCGCGAAGCTGTTCGGGATGAATCTTACTCATTTTGGCGAGTGGATTCTTGTTCGATAAAACAAGCACCGGCGCAAGCCGTTGCAATTCCACCCATTGAAATCCTTTGAAATGCGGCTCCAAACTTTTTGGCAAAATAGCCATGTCAATCTGTCCCGCGGCGGCCTTTTGGGGCATTTCATTTGTCGTGAGATCGGACAGTTCCAGAAAAACATTCTTGTTGTGAGAACGAAAGCGTTCAACGACTCGCGGCATGATACTGGCGGTCAGCGAGTGAACGTAGCCAATGCGGAGCTTCTCCCCTTGCGGGCGCGTTTTGATCCTGCGAACCGCTACGTCCACGCGGGCCAGAATGTCCTTCGCTTCCTCATAAAAAGCTTCCCCTGCCGATGTCAGGGAAATGTTATTCTGGCCTCGAACGATGAGGATGATGCCGATTTCGTCTTCAAGGCTTTTGACCTGTCGGCTCAATGCCGGTTGCGTCAGGTGCAACTGGTTTGCCGCCCGGCTAAAACTTCCGTGTGCGGCCACGGCCGCAAAATACCTTAAATGGCGGAGTTCCACTTGGCTCACCGTAGGTATTACCAAAAGTATGAGCAACACCAAAAAAATGGCATTAGCCACCAAACGACTCCTGATGAATGTTCCTTGGAAAAATCCGCAGTTTGGACGAAATGTAAAAAACGTTGTGCCACTCACAACCGGAAAATCTTCAAATTATGAAAACGGCAAAGCAACTGCTCGAAACATACCTCGCAGCCATTTCCGCGGGTGAGATGGAAAGGGCGATAGCGTTATTCGCAAACGATGGCGGAATTGAATTTCCCTACTTCGGGTCTGTCAACCTTCCGACCCGCTATCAAGGACCGGAGGCTCTGAGGCGGTTTTTTGCCCCCGTCATGGACGGCGCGGACAATTTTAAGTTTAAGAACATCAAAATTTTCCCAGGTGAAGACGAAAATCACGTCTCAGGTGAATACGAGGTGGACGCGGTGATTAAAAAGACGGGCCGCCGCTACCGGCAGCTCTACGGAGGCCGGCTCATTGCTGAAAACGGAAAGATAAAGCTATTGCGGGAATTCTGCGACACGGTGGAAGTCGCACGCGCAATGTTTCCCAATGGCGTGAAAGATTTGGTGCAGACTGATTAAAACAACCGGGAAGGAATCATGACAAAAATACTCGTTCTCTATTACTCGATGTATGGCCACATTGAAATCATGGCCAAAGCCGTTGCCGAAGGCGCGCGCTCCGCTGGCGGCACCGAAGTTGTCATCAAACGGGTGCCCGATTCAATGGCGCCAGAGGTTGCCAGGAAATATGGGGCCAAACTGGATCAGGAGGCCCCGATTGCATCGCCTGACGAACTGCCTCAATACGATGCAATCATTTTCGGAACCCCCACTCGTTTTGGTAACATGGCCGGACAGATGCGAAACTTCCTCGACCGGACGGGAGACTTGTGGCTTAAAGGGGCGCTCATCGGAAAAGTCGGGAGTG
Source organism: Verrucomicrobiia bacterium (assembly GCA_035651635.1). Classification (GTDB taxonomy): domain Bacteria; phylum Verrucomicrobiota; class Verrucomicrobiia; order Limisphaerales; family UBA8199; genus JANXQE01. The sequence continues at coordinate 34,323 of DASRFK010000152.1, forward strand.
TTTTCACCAGCACCGGCACCGGCGGTGGGAATGAGTCTACTATTCTCACTTTCATTCCTACCTTGCTTCACCAAGGCATGATTTACGTGGGTCTCCCTTATGCGATTCCTGAAACAATGGATATTAGCGAAGTGCGTGGTGGCAGTCCCTACGGAGCTGGAACAATTGCAGCTCCTGATGGTTCTCGCCTGCCTAGCGCCAAGGAACTGACGATGGCCCGCTTTCAGGGCAAGCACGTCGCGGGCATTGCGGCAAAGTTGAGAGCAAACTGATACAACCCGGTAAAATAGTGGAGATCAGGATGGTTAACGCACGGATACCGACGCGTGAGGGAGCCTAAATTCCCTTTGAAGTCTTTCGCAAGAATTCGCAAAACTTTTCACCAGCAGGCGTTACATCTCCGTTCGTCGCGCGAGCGATGCCGACCGGTATCATTTCTTTTGAGCCGGCAATCGGGCGGAAAACCAGCCTGTTTCCGCTCACGATTTTGAAAACCGGGATGGTCAGCGCGATGCCCCGTCCCGTTTCAACCGCTGTGATGAGGGAACTGGCGCTGTCGCATTCCACAGCAAGCCGGGGTTTCACGCCCAGAGGGGAAAAGAGCCGTTCAATAAAAGGAAAATAGTCCGGGTAATCTTTGCGGGCGAAGCCTACGATTGGCTCAGCCCCGATTTTTTCGAGCTGAATGGCTTTGAACCGAGCCAACGGATGCGTTCGAGCCAGCGCCACAGACAAAGGGTAATTGCGCAACACTTCAAACTCGATGCCCTCGATCTGCAGGTTTGTGGTTCCAGGGGTAATCGCCAGTTCCAGCGTGCCGTTTTGAAGTCCCTCAGCTAGTTCGCGCTGCGAAGCATCGTGGAGCAGGACGTTGACCTGCGGAAACGCCTTTTGAAACGCGGCCAGCGCCAGGGGCAGTATTTCAACGGTGGGCGACGGTGAATAGCCGATGTGCAGTTCGCCGTATTGTCCTCGCGCCAATGCGCGCACTTGCTCCACGGATTCATCGGCCAGTTTTAAGAGTTGGCGGGTTTTCTCCAGGAACAGGTTTCCCTCCGCAGTGAGGATAACGCCGCGCGGACTACGTTTGAGCAGGTCCACACCGATTTCTTCCTCCAAGTCCTGGACTCGCCGGCTTAGCGCTGGTTGGGCAATGCGCAGTTGCGTGGCCGCCTTGGTGAAACTCAACGCTTCAGCCACAGCCAGGAAATACCGCAGATGCCGAAGTTCCATTGCGAGCCATTATGCCAAAAAGGCATGGCTGCGCAAGCATCATGGTATTGGGCGGATTCAAGCACGTGGGGGAAGATGGGATCAGATGATCAACAAGATCACAGCAACGCAAGAACTGGAGAAAAGAATCATGAAAGCGATACGAATTCATCAATACGGCGGACCAGAGGTTCTGGCGCAAGTGGAAATGCAGCGTCCCGCACCAGGCGCGAACGAAGTGCTCATCAAGGTTAAGGCAGCTTCGGTCAACCCGGTCGACTGGAAAATAAGAGCGGGCTACATGAAGGATTTTCTTCCGCTCACTTTACCGGCCACGCTCGGCTCGGATGTTTCAGGAACGGTCGAAGAGGTTGGTCCCGGCGCGGCCCGGTTCCAACGGGGCGATGAAGTCTATGCAAGCCTGGGACTGGAAGGTGGCGGCTACGCGGAATACGCCGTGGCCAAGGAAACGATCGTGGCCGAGAAACCTGGCACGTTAGATCACGTGCAGGCGGCGTCCGTGCCGGTGGCGGGCCTGACCGCATGGCAGACCTTATTTGAAGTGGCGCAACTACGGGCCGGTCAGAAGGTGTTGATCCACGCCGCAGCCGGAGGGGTGGGCAATTTTGCCGTGCAGTTCGCCAAAGCAAAAGGCGCCTATGTCATTGGAACCGCTTCCTCCAAGAACCAAGCGTTTCTAGGCGAATTGGGGGTAGACAAAGCGGTCGATTATCAGAAGACGCGCTTTGAAGACGTGGTGCACGATGTGGACGTGGTCCTGGATACAATTGGCGGCGACACTCAGGAGCGTTCGTTCAAAGCGCTTAAGAAAGGCGGAATATTGGTTTCGATTGTTCAGCCACCTTTGCAAGAACTGGCTGTGAAATACGGAGTTCGCGCGCTGTTCTATGGCGGGCATCCCAGTTCATCCAACCTGACTGAAATCGCAAGGCTGATCGATGCCGGCAAGGTAAAGACGGTGGTGGAAACGGTACTTCCTCTGGCGGAAGCCCGGCGCGCTCACGAATTGAGTCAAAATGGTCATGGGCGTGGCAAAATCGTATTGAAAGCCGCGTGATTTGGAGTTTTCACCCGAAACATAACAACAAAAGGAGAATTCATATGAAGATCGCAACAGTTATCGCTCGCAGTCTGCTCGGACTGATCTTCGTCGTGTTCGGCTCGAACATGTTTCTGCACTTCATTCCGATGCCGCCACCGCCGGAAGGTCCCGCGCGTGATTTCATGACGGCGCTGTTTGTCAGCCGCTATCTCTATATTATCGGCGCTTTCCAAGTCGTGGGAGGCCTCCTCCTGTTCACTGGCCGGTGGACGCCTCTGGGCCTGACTCTGGTCGGTCCCGTAATCGTGAACATCGTCTGCTTTCATGCACTGATGGCGCCAGCCGGCTTGCCGATGGCAATTGTCGTTTCGGCTTTGGCGCTTTTCTTACTATGGAATTACCGCAAGAACTTTGCCGGAATCCTGGCTGGCGCCCCCGCGCAATTGGATCCACACAGTCAACAAGTCACGACCAGACCCGCGACGGTTCATTCCTGAGTGATGGCCGTCCTTGCTCAGTTAAACAGCAATTCACTTAACAAGATCAAAACTATGAATGCATTAAGAATCGCGGTCATCATCGGAAGCACACGGCCTGGGCGCAACGGCGAGGCCGTGGCCAAATGGGTTTATGAAATCGCCCAAAAGCGTGCCGACGCAGAGTTCGAACTCGTGGACATCAAAGATTTCAATCTCCCGCTTCTCGACGAGCCAATGCCGCCATCGATGGGACAATACAGTAAGCCTCACACCAAAGCATGGGCCGCCAGGATCGGCTCTTTCGATGGCTACGTCTTCGTTGCGCCCGAGTACAATCATGGCATCTCCGGTGCACTCAAGAACGCGATCGATTTTCTTTTCGCTGAATGGAACAACAAGGCCGCCGGCTTCGTCAGCTATGGCGGTGCCGGCGGCGCGCGTGCCGTCGAGCAGTTGCGGCTGGTACTGGCCGAGGTTCAAATCGCCACGGTGCGCAATCAGGTCTTGCTCTCCATGTTTACCGACTTTGAAAACTTCAGCGTCTTCAAGCCGCTTGCCCGGCACGAGAAGTCGGTCAATGAAATGTTCGACCAGGTCATTGCTTGGGGCGGCGCGTTAAAAGCGCTGCGGGAGAAATGAGCAAGGCCTGAGAAGAAACTCACCCCTTAACAAAGTGAAAATCATGAAAACAAAGAACAATGAGAAACTAATTGCTGTGATCGGCGCAACAGGACATCAAGGCGGTGCGGTGGTGCGTGCCCTGCAGGCGAACGGCCAATTCAAGGTGCGCGCTCTGAGCCGTAATCCAGGCAAGCATGGCGAACTTGCCGACGAAGTCGTCGAAGCAGATTTGAACCGGCCGGAAACACTCAAGACCGCATTTGAAGGGGCACACGGCGTTTTTTTAGTCACCACCTCTGGGCTAGAGGGCACCGACGAATTCACGCAAGGAACGGCGGCGGTACGCGCAGCCAAAGCTGCGGGGGTTAAACACTTTATCTGGTCCACTCTGCCTGATGTAGAAGTGATCAGCGGAGGCAGGTTCGACGTTCCCCACTTTACTGGCAAGGCGAAGGTCGATCGCGTGGTAACGGAAGCGGGGTTTGCTAATCACACGTTCGTGATCGCGCCGTTCTTCTACCAGAACCTCGCAGGCGCCCTGGCTCCGCAAAAGCAGGCTGACGGATCCAGGCGCTGGTCTCTCCCGCTCGATCCAAGTGTACGTTGCATTCACATGGGCGACATCACCGAACTTGGCAATATCGTGGTCGGTGCATTCGAACACCCGGATCAGGCAGGGAATGGCCAGTATCTGCCCCTCGTCGGTGATTTCATGAGTTTCAACGAAATCGTCGACACGCTAAATCGACAGGGTCACAACTTCTCCTTCACGCAGGTCCCGGCCGACGCCTTCGCCACTTTCTTTCCTGGAGCTGCGGAGATCGGTGCGATGTTCAGGTACTTCGAAGCACACACCTATTTGGGTTCAGAGTCCCGCGACCGAATTGAGCTCGCAAACAAGATAGCAGGCAAGCAACCGACCAGGTTTTCGACATGGGCTCGACTGAATGTCCCGGTCCAGAACCGCTAAATGCGACCATTCACTCAATGCGAATCGAAATTATGGAAACGCTACTCCACCAAAGTCATCTTAACCGTCCAGGATCTCGATCGATCGATTGCCTTTTATGAGGCGGCTCTCAAGCCGCTCGGCATTATCCATGCCATCGATTTCGCCGGCAATAGAGCCCGCACAGGTCCATTGCACTATTTGTTATAGGCTGCGTTGCACTTCTTAATGACGGCCAACTGTGCGTCCTGGAGGGAGTTGAGGTTGAAGAAGGAAACTCCGACGGCGCCGTTGTCGTGCGCCTGACGGATGGCTTCCTCGAAATCAGCCATGTCGTCTCCGTAATTGCCCACTGATAATCCGGTGAAAAGATGCTGGCCGGGCTTTAGATCGCGGACCGCCTGTTTGGTGGCGAAACCCACCCAGTACAGGTTCCCATTATGGTCGTTCTTGTAGTCCATTGGGAAAACGAGGTCCAGGTCCCAGTGCGGCCAGTCTTGTTTGACGTATTCCCGAGCCAATTCAGGGAAAGGAAAGACGGCGGCCGATGCCAGCGTTCCATTTTCATGGCAGATCTGCACACACTCATTGACCAGCGACGAGATGGCGTCCATTCGGAACTGTTTCCAGGCGGCATTCTCCGCCGTGTCGGGCATATCCATCGGGTCCACGCCGAACTTCGCCTTGAATTCCTGCCGGGCGAGCGGGTGGTAACCAAAGTCATACTCGGGCAGCAGCCGGTCTTGCACCAACGGAAGCCCGTTTGTATACCGGTAATGCTTCTGCAACTGGGCCCCGAGGATGACATCCACAAAGCGGATGTAGTCGAAATGCACGGAGGCCAGCCCTTTGACTTGCGCGACCTCTTTGACCCCCTTCGTGATATAATCCCGCGCGCCTGGAGAAAAGGGACTGAGGAAACTGTAATAATTGACGTAAGGGTGAAAATCGAAGCAACTCTGCCCGAGCCGGTTGACGGAATACCAATCCGGGTGTTGACGGCACTCCGCGGCGTTGCCCACATTCATCATCCAATGCCAGGCATGAACTCGGATGCCGACTTGGCTCCCCAAGTCAACCAACACCGTCAATTGCGCAGCGGTCTTATTTTCAGGGAGAATGTCAGTGATGCCCGCCTCCGCCAGCCGCTTCATGCCCGCCAGTTGGGTCTCGCCGGAACCTCGCGGCACTCCCCAGGCTGCAAAATAGAATTTCTTGTCCGTATAACCGACGCCAGGCGCCTTGTTGGCGGTGTCGGCCGCCGTCGCCAAAGCCCCGCTCGCGGCGAGAAATAGTGCGATTCTTTTTATTGTCTTCATAAGAACAACATAATTGCCTGCGGATCTCGGCTTATAATCGGCTGGCATCTCCGTGCTCCGGACATTCCGCTCGGGGTGTCCGCGCCGAATCAAAGTGGCAAACTGCATCGTGTCTCAATGCCGGCACTTGTCCCCACAACTGGTGACATGCGCCGAAACGACGTTCTGGTATCTTGCTTATGTTCTCAGGTGTAGAACGTGTGTCAGAAGAGCCGGATTAAACCGGCTTTTTTGTTGTACCGAACCAGCCAGCATCAACGCTATCGCCGATTCCTCAACCCAGCAATGCAATTTGGCTGCCGGCGTATATTGGCGTAACTTTTCACAGGAGTCGAAATGCCTAAAACGGAACCATTACTTAAAGTCAAAGAGCCGGACGTTCTTGCGCAGGAACTGAAGGATGACGGTATCTTTCCCAATAGCAAATTAAAGCTCCTGGTCTATCGCCAGGCAGTGGAATTACCCGAAAAGGATCCAGCCTCCATTTTCGAGCGAGTCTTCGAATCGAACCAATGGCATGGCAGTTGGCGCAACGGGATTTATCCATACCACCATTACCACAGCACTGCCCATGAAGTGTTGGGGATTTACCTCGGTTGGGCAAAAGTGCAGTTGGGTGGCGAGAAAGGCGTGGCTCTGGAGATTCAGGCAGGGGACGTGATCATCATACCTGCGGGAGTGGCCCACAAGAAACTCCGCTCCAGTGCCGACTTTGGGGTGGTCGGCGCTTATCCGGAGGGACAGGACTGGGACATGAATTACGGAAAACCAGTCGAGCGACCTAATGCCGACCGAAATATCGAACGAGTTGCCTTGCCAAAGTTGGACCCGATCTATGGCGCAAGGGGACCGTTGTTGGAGAAATGGACGACGAGGGAAGGTTTCTCTGGGAGTCCAACCAGAACTCAAGCAAACGCCAAGGGTCACTGACGATAGAATTTCAATGCGGGTTGCACGGGTGGCTTCTGTTTACTGCAGGATGAAGACCCCGGCGCCTCCTATTTTCCGGCCACAATTCTGCGATTCCAGGTGTATCCCCAAAAACGGGGATAAAATTGGGCTACCCCGAAATGGTAGGGTTTGACGAGATGAGAATGAATTCGTTTCCCATTGTCCTTATCCTCCTTTCAATTGCTACCACTGCGATGGCCTCTCCAAGCGACGGCAATTCGTTCATTGCCGGGAATGACGTGATTTGGATGACGCTCGGCACCAATGAAAACGATTCGATGCCGATTGGCAACGGCGATTTAACGGCGAATGTTTGGACCGAGCAAAACGGGAGTATTGTATTGCTGATTGCGAAAACAGATGCTTGGAGTGAAAATGGGCAACTGCTTAAGCTTGGCCGGGTACGTGTCGATCTGGATCCCAATCCGTTTAGAAGTTCAGCCTCATTTGCCCAGACTTTGAAATTGGAAACCGGTGAGGTGGAACTCCGAGCAGGGAGCAATCTCGCCCGCATTTGGGTGGATGCGAATAACCCGGTGGTGCACGTGCAAGTTCAAACCGAATCTCCCGGCCTGGTGAAAGCCACATCTGAAGTCTGGAGGACAAACGAATTTAGTTTCGATACTCGAGCTATTGATCGAACCGGATTGGGATTCTTTGAATGGGGAGGTTACCCTGACAGTTTAACATTCTATCCGGATACCATTCTCCAGTCAAAAGGCAACCGAGTGTCCTCGTGCCATTTTAATACGCATAGCATTTACCCAATGGTTTTTGAAAAAGAGCACTTGGGATCATTGTTGCCTAACTATCCGGATCCACTAATGCACCGCTGCTTCGGCCTCACCATGAAAGGAGACAATCTGGTAAGCAGCGATAATCAGACGTTAAAATCGTTGAAGGCTTCCAACTCACAACAGGTTGATATTTATGCGCTCACCGAGCAAACGGAATCGCCCGAGGTCTGGCGTGCTGATCTGGACAAGAAAATTAAGAGGATTGATGCGATTAAAATAAGCAAAGCCTGGACGGCGCATGAGAATTGGTGGAAAGAATTTTGGAATCGTAGTTGGATTAACGTGACGAGTACACCGGATACGGGAAAAGTTACCCAGGGCTACGCTGTGCAGCGCTTCATGACCGCGTGCGCGGGTCGGGGGGCGCAGCCGATCAAGTTTAACGAGACCGCGTTCACGGTGGGCCATGATCTGCCGCCGGGCACGGTTCCGACCGGGGCAAACCATGATCCCGATTACCGAGCATGGGGCGCATGTTTTTGGAACCAAGACACCCGCCTTATTTACTACCCTTTGATCGCAGCAGGGGACTATGACTTGCTCGAGCCTTGGTTTGATTTGTATTTGAAAGCGCTGCCGTTGGAGAAGGATCGGACACGGGTTTACTACCACCACGATGGGGCGTATTTTCCCGAAACAATGTATTTCTGGGGCTTGCCCAACCTTCATGATTTCGGTTTCAACAATCCCACCGTGGAATTGAGAGCCCATGGGTGCGCTACCATATTCAGGGCACGCTCGAAATCATCACGCAAATGCTCGATGTCTACGACAACTCCCAGGACTCGCGCTATGCCAAGGAACTTGTTCCTTTTGCTGACGCCATTGTCACCTTCTATGCGAGCCACTGGCCGCGCGATTCCAAGGGCAAAATCCACATGGCACCAGTTCAATCGTTGGAAACGTATGAAGTGGACGCAGTCAATCCCACACCTGATATTGCCGGACTAAAAAGCGTCATTCCGCGACTGTTGGCTTTGCCCAAAAACTTCACCTCGTCAGAGAAGCGAGACTATTGGGCCAAGACCCTCGAGGATTTGCCGCCGCTTCCAATGGGCAAAACCGCGCGCGGCAAGTTGCCTCCCGATGGCGTCGGCGATGCCGATGGCCGCCTCACCGTTCTGCCCGCCGAAAAATACGGTGCAACCCACAATAGCGAAAACCCTGAACTCTATGTGGCCTATCCCTATCGCCTCTATGGTGTGGGCAAAGGTGATCTCAAACTGGCACGGGACACTTACAATGCCCGGCGGTTTCCAATGGATAGAGGCTGGGGGCAGGATGGCACGCAGGCCGCGATCCTGGGCCTGACCAAGGAGGCTCAGAGGGTCGTCGTGAGAGAGTTTACCGCTTACGGGCGCCAGCGGTTTCGTTGGTTTTGGGATCCTGAGTGCGGCGGCTCGGGCATGATCACGCTTCAATTGATGTTGATGCAATGCGACGGCAAACGCATCCTGTTGCTGCCCGCTTGGCCGGCTGAGTGGACCGCCGATTTCAAACTCCACGCGCCCTATCAAACGACGGTGGAAGGCCACGTCGAAAACGGCAAGATTACACATCTGCAGGTCACGCCGAAATCGAGGGCCAAAGACGTAATCATTGAGCCAGTTGGCAGCTCTTAATGCTGTCGCCCCTGGCCTCGACAAAAAATCACCGCGGGAATGCTTTGCAAATTCGGTATCGGGCCAGTTTGGTTTGGCGGTTATAGTGGTTCACGAAAACCGCGTTGCCACCAGACCCCAGGAAGCACACAACACTTTGTTCAACTACAGCCGGGCGAGTGAATTATCCTGAACATCAAGCGATGAGGCTTTTTGAATTATGAAAAATGCGAGTTCTCAAATAACCAGGGGGGCAAAACTCCTTGCCATGGTGGCGGTCGTCTTCTCGGTGTGTAGTTGCGTAGGAACCATGCAAGGGGCCGAAGCGACCTTCGATGGCGGCAAGAGCACCTGGCATGACGGGTTCGTCCGCTACGACTTCACCATGGATGACGAAACCTTGGCCGTGACTCCTTTCACGAGGCCGGAAAAAGAAGGCTTTGCGGTTGGCACTCCGGCCAAGGGTCAGCGGCGCTGCATCGTGGTCGTTCCAAACAAGCCGGCGCCCGGCAATCCTTGGTCGTGGCGAGGCTGTTATTGGGACCACCAACCCCAGGCCGAGGTGGAATTGCTGCACCGTGGTTTTTACATTGCGTTCATTACGCCCGATCCGGGCAGGCAGTATCCGGGCAAGCAGTGGGACGCCTGGTACGCCTACCTCACGGAGAAACACGGGCTTTCCAAGAAACCGGCCTTCGTTGGCATGAGCAAAGGCGGGGTGAATGAATACACCTGGACAACCTCGAACCCGGACAAAGTCTCGTGCATCTACGCCGACAATCCCGGGATCTACCCGGAGGATATTTTGAGACTTGGTGAACTGATCAAGCACGACGTGCCCCTGCTGAACGTCTGCGGCACCCTCGATTTTGTCCTGGAGAAAAACACGAAAGTCATCGAGAACATCTATCATCAGGGCGGCGGCCGGATCAGCATCATGATTAAAGAAGGCACCGGCCATCATCCGCACAGTTTGATCGATCCCAAGCCCATTGCCGACTTCATTGAACAGCACGTTCAGCCGGACACCACGCCCCGGCCCGAGATCGTGGACGACACGTTTACCAAATCCCATTATTATAGTACCGAGAATTCTTATATTTACCTCCCCAAAGAAGATACATACGCCGCCTGCCGGGGGCCGCAATTCACGCCGTGCTACGACCGTTACGACAAGGCTGGCAAGTCATCGTTTGGAGTCACCGGTATGGCGGTGCTCGTGCCGAAGACTGAGGCGACTGGGAAGCCTTGGGTCTTCCGGGCGGATCGCATCGGACCGGATGCCTCAGCTCTTGATCTGGCCCTGCTGGCCAAGGGGTACTACATCGTGGCTGCTCCCATTTTGGGGGGAGGGCCGGTTCGAGCGGAGTGGGACGCCGTCTATAAGAACATGACCGACCACGGCTTTTCCAGGAAACCCGCCATGATAGGTGTCGGCGCGGGAGCCGGGGAAGCCTACGCCTGGGCCATCCAGAACCCCGACAAAGTTTCCTGTATTTACGGGGAGAACCCCGCCCTGCGCAGCATCATGTCGGGCAACCTGCCGCCGTTGGATGATGCAAAAAAGCGGTTGGTGGACAATCTAGCTCCGCTGGCCAAAGCGGGCGTGCCGATCCTGCACGTTTGCGGGAGCCTCGATCCATGGCTCGACCGCGACACGCGGGTGGCAGAGAAGAAATACAAGGAACTCGGCGGAAATTTCACGGTGATCATCAGACAGGGCGAGGGCCATTTTGCGATCGGGCAGCAGGATCCGAAGCCGGTGGTGGATTTCATCGACGCGAAAGCTAATTGAATTGATCATGAACAAATTGCGATTCGGAAACTCCTTGGTACTCGTCCTTGGCCTGATCAGCTTCGCGGGTAGAACGCACGGAGCGGGTCAATATTTGAAGATTGATTATCCCGCCTCGACCGCCGCAAACGAATTGCAGGTGGCCGTTACCTACACGCTCTGGATTCCCGACGGTGTGAGAACGATTCGCGGCATCATTGTTCATCAGCACGGCGCGGGAACCACTGCATCCATCGAAGGTTCCACCGCCGCCTTAGATTTGCACTGGCAGGCGCTGGCCAAGAAGTGGGACTGCGCGCTCTGGGCTTCGAGTTATCATGTACAGAATGAAAAAATCGACACGTCTCCCGGAGCTTCGGAATTATGGTTCGATCCGCGTAATGGTTCGGAGAAAACTTTTCTCAAGGCGCTTGGTGAATTCGCCAGCCAGGCCGGTCATCCGGAGATCGACAAGGTGCCGTGGGCGTTGTGGGGCCATTCGGGCGGCGGCATCTGGGCGGACGTGATGACCGCACTGCACCCGGACCGGGTCGTGGCGGTGTGGATGCGCTCGGGTTCGTCGCTCATGTTCCTCTCCCACCCGGAGTTCACCGACCACGAAGTGCCCGCCTCCGTTTACGGAATTCCCATGATGACGAATCCGGGGGTGAAGGAAAAACCCAAGCAACCGCTGCCAGATCCAGACACGCGCACCGCTGCGGAGAAGATGAAGGGGCCGTGGCTGGGCAACATCGCGACGTTCAAGGCATACCGCGCCCACGGAGGACTCATCGGATTCGCGCCCGACCCGCTCACCGGCCATGAGTGCGGCGATTCGCGCTATCTCGCCATCCCATTTCTCGATGCCTGTCTGGCGATGCGATTGCCGGACAAAGGCAGCAAGGACCAAACGCTCAAGCCGATGGACACGAGCAAGGCGTGGCTGGCGCCGTTGTTCGGCGACGAAGCGAAACCAGCGGCGGATTTCAAAGGTAACCCGGCCGAAGCGGTCTGGTTGCCGAATGAAGCGGTGGCCAAAGCATGGATGGAATACGTGAAGACCGGCTCGACAAGCGACACAACGCCGCCACCGGCTCCGTTCCACGTGCACGTGTCGGCGAAGGGTGAGCAAGGAACCGAAATCGTCTGGAGTGCCGAGGCGGATGTCGAGAGCGGCATTGGCGGCTTCATTGTGCTGCGCGACGGACAGGAACTGGCGAAGCTGCCGGAGAAGCCGGTGGGCAAATTCGGACGCCCGTTGTTCCAGTCCATGACGTATCACGACACACCGAGCCAGCCGTTGCCTCAGATGCGTTATGTGGACAAATCGGCCAAGGCGGGCGAAAAACACGGCTATTCCATCGTCAGCGTCAACAGCGTTGGACTGAAATCTCTGCCTTCGGTCGCGGCGTCCGTGCAGTGACGATGAGGATCGCATATCGGCCAGTACGGCGTTGCCAAGAAGGGAACCGCAATGAGCAGTTTATTAAGATTAGCAAACACGTCGATTCGAGCTTTTGCCGTCCTGGCATTTGCGCTAAGTACCAGCGCCCAGCAGAACAAAGAGCCGGTAGACTACGTCAACCCTAATATTGGCGGGATCGGTCAATTGCTGTCGGCGACCTCTCCCAACGTCATAATGCCATACGGCATGATGCGGATCTCTCCGATTACTACGCCGGGAATCACAGACCGGTATCTGGCCGATAAGATCTACGGGTTTCCCGCCGGAGGAATGACCCTGATGCCAATGACCGGGTCTGCGGAGACCGATCCGGCTAAGTCCGCTTCGATGTACGACCATGATCTGGAGACGGTCACGCCTTACTACTATGCAGCGATCCTGGAGAAATACGACACCAGAGTGGAATACACGGTAAGCGCGCACGCCGCTTATTACCGCCTCACGTTCCCTGCAGGTGCGGTGGCGCATGTGCGGTTCAGCGTGCCGCAGAGCGGAAAGATCGACCTGACGAACAATACCGCGCTGACCGGAAGCAGCGGAGGCGGCAGGGGTGGCAGGGGCGGCTACTTCTATGCGGAGTTCTCAAGACCTGTTTCCTCTTTCCGGACCTTGACCAACGTGCCGCTTTCGCGGGGGCGCGGACAAGGGGGAAGCGGTGGCCTCGGAATCATGGTGGACCCTTCGCCGGACCAGGCCAGACAGGTTGGCATACGCATCGGCATCTCCAGTATCAGCCTGGATCAGGCGTGCCAGAACCTGCATCGCGAGATCCCGGCATGGGACTTCAATCGGGCGCAGGCTCATGCGCGTACGACCTGGAATCGGGCGTTGGGCAAAATCAGAGTGAAGGGAGGAACCGAAGACCAGCGCACCATCTTCTACACCTCCCTCTACCGGGTGTTGACGAGTGTTTCCGACGTGACTGAGGACGGCAAGTATTACGGTTCTTTTGACCAGCAGGTACACGCGGCGGACGGCCACGGTTTTTATCCGATTGGCGCCGGCGCCGCAATGTGGGGCAATTATCGTTCGCTCGAGCCGCTGCACTTGCTCCTGGATCCGCAGGAACAGGTCGATCTGGTACGTTCTTTCCTGACGCTTTACGAACGAACGGGCCGGATGATGGCCATTAATCGCGGGCTGAGCGGCCATCACATAATAGCGGTGGCTCTCGATGCTTACATGAAAGGCTACCGCGATTTCGATGTGGCCAAGGCTTATGAGGCATTCAAGAAGATGCAGATGGAAGAGACTTTCCTGCCCTGGCGGGATGTCCCGCAAACTTCGCTGGACCGGGTGTATCTGGAAAAGGGGTTTTTTCCCGCGCTGAAGAAGGGCGAGAAGGAGACGGTCAAAGAGGTCCATCCATTCGAGCGGCGTCAGGCGGTCGCGGTAACGCTGGAAACCGCTTACGACGACTGGTGCATGGCCGAGTGGGCCAAGGCGCTGAACAAGCAGGAAGATTATGAGTATTTCTGGAAGCGGGCGCACAATTATGAGAACGTATTCGACAAGCGGGTTGGTTTCATGGCGCCCAAGTCGGAGGACGGTAATTGGGTGCTCGACGAGAAGGAGTACAGCCCGATCTGGAGCGGAGGCCAAGGAGGACGGGAATATTACACGGAAATGAACGGATGGATTTATACCTTCCACGTCCAACAGGATGTGGCTGGCCTGATCAACTTGATAGGTGGAAGAGACAAGTTTGTGGCCAAGCTGGACACCCTGTTTCAAGACCAATTCGAGGGATTTAGCGGTGCTCCAGAACCGTTCCGGGGAGGCGGTTCTAAATACTTCTTCCAGGCCCAGTTTCCGGACATGACGGGCTTGATCGGGCAGTATGCGCAGGGCAACGAGCCGGCCTTTCACATTCCCTACCTGTACAACTATGCCGGTGCGCCTTGGATGACGCAGCGCCGGGTGCGCGACATCATGAAGATCTGGTTCGATGCCGGGCCGCGGGGCATCAGCGGAGACGAAGACAATGGAGAGGAGTCTTCATGGTACGTGTTCAGTGCCATGGGCTTCTTCACGGTCTGCCCGGGCCGTCCGGTCTATGACATCGGCAGTCCGATCTTCGAGGAAACAAGGCTCACGCTGGCGGGAGGAAAGGTCTTCACGATAACGGCCCGGAATGTCACGGCGGCCAACAAGTATATTCAATCTGCTACGATCAACGGCAAACCGCTCAACAAGCCGTGGTTTGAGCACTCGGATATGGTGAACGGAGGCACGCTGGTTCTCAAGATGGGGCCGCGCCCGAATACCGCGTGGGGGAGCGCGCCAGGGGCCTCGCCGCCCTCGATGTCACATTGAGGGGAAATCGCCTTACAACCCGCGGTCCATGACGTATCGTGAAATTCACGTCATCAGAGAAGCGACTTTTGGGCCGAGACGCTCAATGATTTGCCGCCGATTCCAATGGGCAAAACCGCGCGCGGCAAGTTGCCTCCCAATGGCGTAGGGCTCTTCTCCAACAACCGGGCTAACATTGAACCGCACTTTTCCCCGCAGTCCTGCCGCCATAATCTAACCCTTCTTTCCGGAGACCGGAGCTTCCGCTAACTTGCCCCCGACTTCGTGAATATAACACCACGTCCAGTGCTCGCCCGGCTCAACCGAACGCATCACAGGATGGCGCGTCTCGTGGAAGTGCTTGGTCGCGTGGCGCCGTGGTGAGGAATCACAACAGCCGACGTGGCCACAAGTCAGGCATTCGCGCAAGTGTACCCACTGCGTGCCTACACCGAACTCCTCAGTGAATCACCGCGGCGCTTTGCGGCTCGTCTCGGCCACGCACGACCAACAACGGGTTTAGGCCAGCCCCATCACGTGACACCACGTGGGTCATTTCTTGGGGTTTGGTCTTCGGTTGCCGTTACCGCCCGAGCGCATACGTTGCCTGAGACAGACGCCTTTTCCTCCTCACCCTCCAGTCCCAAACCAAGCACAGGCTCATTATTAGAATCACGCCGATGACGACACCCAGCCGGTGTTGGTTAAAATCGGCGCCGACTCGCTTCCATTCTCCTCGCAGACAGTATCCCAAGGTCAAGAACAACGTAGACCAGACCAGGGCTCCGGAGCCGGCGAAAAGGATGAAAACTGGTAACCTTACCTTGGAAGAACCGGCGATCAGAGCTGTAAGATGGCGCACGCCCGGCACAAAGTACCCGAGCAACAGTCCGCACTTGCCCACGCGGTGAAACCATTCGGTGGTTCGGTTCAGATGTTGCGGCGTGATTCCAACGTAGTGACCAAACCGATTTACAAACATTAGCCCAGCGGACCGTCCGATCAGATAGCTGATCAAGATCCCGGTCATGCACCCGAAACCCGCAGCCAGCAACGTGGGGAGCGGGGCCAACTGGCCGCGAGATACGAGATAACCAGCGAACAAAAGCGTGGTGTCTTCGGGCAAGGGAATTATCACACCGCCCGCTAAAACCACGAACAAACCGAGATAGCCATGCGAAGTACCCCATTCAACGAAACCATGCATTGGCGCCTTTCTTAGCCACGCAAAGCGCTGACGGTTGCTTGGGCGGGTTGAACCGCCGCGAGCGCCACACTAAAAGATTTGAGCGGAGGAGGAGAATTGTAACAAGCGAAACCGTGTCAGGACGGAGCCGCGACTCCGTCGACTCAATGCGCTCGGCCTTTTCCACTCGATGATGGTCGTTCAAGGTCTGAATTAACGGCGTTACCTGTCTGTTTTAATGCGGTTGGGTTTACGGCATGTACCACTTGCCGTGCCGACACCGGCGGAATATCAGAAAACCCTTGTTTAATGGATCGTTCTTCATGCCTTGCTATTTAGTCGCCTGGGAGTGGGCTTCGACAAACCACAACCACTTATCAATGCCGCGAGAAATCTCGGTGAACATATCGGCCGTGTCGGCGTCGTCCAGTTCGTCTGCCTCATTGATCGTGTTGCGGGCGTCGTGTCCGAATGTCGAGAGCGCCCGAGCCACCGCCTCGACGTGAGACGCTCCATCCGCGATGTCGAGAGGATACTCTTCTAAGCGGGAGCGGGAGGCCGCCACTCGTGCAGTTCCCTCGGCGATCCCACCCAATTGCACGATCCGTTCGGCGATCATATCCACATACGACTCTACAGCCTCGTCAATCTGGTCAAACAATTGGTGAAGGCCTATGAAGTGAGGGCCCTTCACGTTCCAATGGGCCTGTTTCATTTGCGATTGAAGATCCACAGCGTCGGCCAGCCGTTGATTCATGAGTTTGTTCAGTTCCGCTCGCTTTGTTTGCGGAATGTCGTTCTCAGTCTCGTACATTTTCGGTGCTTCTTGCACGTCCTTATTCAGTGTTTTCATAATTTTGGTTTCAATTATCGATTGGTGATTCGGTCGGTTCACTCCACAAGATGGTGCAGCAATCGCCGTATAAGGTCCCTCGTCGGTTCATCCGTGAGGCTGCTCCCCGGTTGAATCAGCTCGGCGGCGTGGCCAATCATTACTTCCGGCTGGTTGAGGGCAAAAACATCGTCTGCTCTTCCTATCTTTGTGTTTCACTCGCCGCATTGTTCGCGGCTGTCTGGAGCCGCTTCATCGCCGCGGCCACGCCTTGGCTGTCGCAAAAAATCGAGGTTCCAGCCACCAACACGTTGGCACCAGCTGTCACCACCAGTGGAGCTGTTTCCGGGTCAATGCCCCCGTCGACCTCCAGGTTACACTCCGGCTTGACCTGATTGATCATCTGGCGCACACGCCGAATCTTGGCAAGGGTCGAACGAAGGAAATGCTGGTGCCCGAAGCCCGGATTGACCGTCATGACAAGTACCTGGTCTACGTCTTGCAGGATCTCCTCCAGCACCGAAGCCGGCGTGGCTGGGTTGATTGCCACCCCGGCACCCTTGCCTGCCGCCTTGATGCGTTGCACGGTGCGGTGCAGGTTGAGGTTGCCTTCCCAATGAATCAGAAATGAATCCGATCCCGCCGCGCAGAACTCATCCAGAAACAGATCGGGGTCGGTAATCATCATGTGAGTCTCCAACGGCAGGTTCGTGACCTTCCGCAGTGCTTCGACGACAACCGAGCCCATCGAGATGTTCGGCACAAAATGGCCGTCCATCACATCGACATGGATGCGGTCCGCTCCAAAGCGTTCAGCCTCGGTAACCTGCTCCACCAGGCGGGCGAAATTGGCCGCGAGGATTGAAGGGGCGATTCTGATAGCGCCTTGAGGCATGGGTTTCTTAGTTCGGTTTTGATGCGAGGAATGTGGCGACCAATCCTTCGAACGTGCTCACAATCCGGTCAGGCGGTTGGTTTCACTTCGTGCTCGACTGAATGTTCCCCGCCCACTGTCCTGCGGGCTTCTTAACCGTAGATGCCTCAAAGATGCTCTGAATGGCGGCATCCAGCAGGGCGTTGAATTCAGCATCGGATTGTTGGGCCGACAACCCCTCAACCAAAGCCCGTGAAAAGCTCGCGACAACGCCGTGATTTCGGCGCAGCCGTTCGTTCCCTTCTGCTCGCGAATAACCACCCGACAATGCAACCACTCTCACCACCTTCGGATCTTTGACACAATCGGCGTAAAAGTCGTCTTGCTCCGGGAGCGTAAGTTTGAGCAGGACCGATTGCCCGGCTGGCAGTTGGCTGAGTTTCTGAAGTATGGCCGCTTTGAGCAACTCTTCGGCCTTGGCTTTCTCGGGGCAATGAATATCCACTTCCGGTTCGACTATGGGCACGAGGCCCGCTGCAAGGATTTGAGCAGCTACCTCGAACTGCTGACTGACAACTTCTTTGATCCCAATGGCGTTGGCCTGGTTAATCACCGAGCGCATCTTGGTGCCGAAAATGTGCTTGCCCTTGGCCTTGGTGAGCAGCGCCGCAAGCTGAGGTATTGGCTTCATCAAATGCACGCCGTTTTTCTCATCCGCAAGGCCCTTGTCCACTTTCAGGAAAGGGACGACGCGCTTCACGTTCCACAGATAATCCGCCGTGGGCTGCGCCTCGATTTCCCGGTCCATAGTGTTTTCAAACAGGATCGCCGCAAGAATCCGTTCGCCAGTGAAGCTGGGGCTGGTAATGATGCGCGAGCGCATCTGATGCACAATCGCAAACATCTCAGCGTCGTTGCTCCACGCCCCTTCCTTGATTCCGTAAGCGGCCAAGGCCTTGGGGGTGCTGCCGCCGCTTTGGTCCAGCGCGGCTATGAAGCCCGGCTCGGCTTTCATTTTCTGCAGTTGTTGTTCGTTTAAGCCAAGAGTATTCATGATGTCTCCTTCAATTTCCGTTAGCCTCGCTCGCAAATTCAGCATCGGTCGCAATCCCAGGATCGTTAATTGCGAGCGCGGGCCGATTCTTCGCACCCAACACCGTACAGACATACCCCTCAGGGGTATAGATTAAAAAAACCGGAAGGCTCATAACCCAACTGGTCCCGAATCTCTCCCTCTTCGAAACGAATCACTGAACTCACGAGTTGCCAGGTTCTCAAGAGGCGAGTCCGCAATTCTTCCTTAGACATCATCAGAAGCATGCTTGAACCACTCCGCCATCTACCCGGAGGGCGGCACCGTTGGTCGCGGCGGACAGTGGGCTGCATACGTAAGTCACCAGATTGGCCACCTCTTTGGTCGTCGCAAACCGCCTCAAGAGCGAAGACGGACGAATAGTTTTGAAAAACTCCGCTTCAAATTCTGCAAAAGGTCTACCACCGCTAAGTTGTCCCGCAAATTCCTCCACACCGGCGGAATGGGTTGGACCCGGCAACACCGCATTCACCGTAACTCCTGTGCCGGCACACGATTGGGCAAGGCCGCGCGAAACAGCAAGCTGCGCGGTCTTCGTCATGCCGTAATGGATCATCTCAGTTGGGGTGTTGATCGCGCTCTCGCTGCTGATGAAAACGATGCGCCCCCAGTTCCGCTCCCTCATGCCGGGCAGATATGCACGGCTCAGGCGCACGCCGCTGAGCACGTTGACTTCGAAGAACCGCCGCCAATCTTCATCGGGAATACTCTCAAAGGGCTTTGGCTCGAAAATGCCGAGATTGTTGACCAGAATGTCCAACAGCGGGAACCGCCGGAGCAGCTCCTCAGTCGCCGCCGCCGTGGAGAGATCCCCCGCGAAGCCTTCGGTCCTGGCATCCGGCACAGTTTGATGAATTTGCTCTTTCGCCTTAGCAACCGCGCTCTCCAAACGGCCGTTCACGATTACGCGTGCGCCTTCGCGTGCCAGCCCGGTGGCAATGGCAAATCCAATCCCTTTGGTGGAGCCCGATACGAGGGCTGTCTTGTCAGTTAGTTCCAGGTTCATAGATTAAATGGCAGTGCGGCTACCGACGTCTAACATCCGTGCTTAATTAGTCCGTCGCGCCAATTCCAGAGGCGCAGTACCAGCCCGGGCGCATGACGATGCTATCTCCTCGGTCAGCGAAAACTCGATCGGAGCGCTCGTAGATTTGGACGTCTAAGCCGGCTTGAACCAATTCCATCCCGGTCGACAACCGTGACTATTCGGTCATCGCGCATTGGGTTGGACGAGCGCGGCGAGCAACGCGTCGAAACTTGGCGCGCCGTCATGGCGCACACCATTAATAAAAAATGAGGGGGTTCCGTTGACGCCGCCCCGCGCTCCACTTTGAAAATCCTCACGCACTCGCACCATGTGCGCGCCGCTCAATACTTCGCCAATCAAGCGCCGGGCATCCAGACCCAGAGCCTCGGCGTATTGAGCGAGACTTTCGTCATCAAGCGCCACTTGATTCTCGTATAGCATATCGTGCATCTCCCAGAATTTTCCTTGTGCGCTTGCTGCTTCGGCGGCCTCTGCCGCGTGTTCAGCATGCGGGTGAGAGTTGGCCAAAGGGAAGTTGCGAAAGGCAAAGCAAAGGCGATCACCCAACTGCTCTTGAATAGCTCTGACGATGGGATAAGCCTGTCCGCAGTAAGGACATTCGTAATCGCCATACTCGACCAGCGCGATGGGCGCGTCTATTGGCCCTTGAATATGATCGTGCTTGGCTCGTGGGAAAAGCAGTTTTGATTTGGAAACGACGTTGGTGGGATCATTTTTCATTTTGGTCCTTATTAAGTTCTTCCAGTGCTGTGAGAATTCCGTTCGCGCCGGGGTTGATCCCCACGGGAGAAACGTAACTCCAATAGATAACACCCGACTCATTGATCACGAATAGCGCCCGCTCGGTGGTTCCGTCAGGTTCACGATACACACCATAAAGACGCGCCACCGCGCCCTTCGGTTCGAAGTCGGCGAGCAGCGGGAAATGCAACTTGCGATCCCGGCTGAAGGCCGTATGACACCAGGCACCGTCAACGGAGATGCCAAGCAGTTCCGCTCCCAACTTCTTGAACTCCGGGAGAATTTCATTGTAGAGCCCCATCTGGTCACCGCAAACAGGACTCCAATCGGCCGGGTAAAACGCGAGCACGACCGGTTGTCCACGGAAATCGCTCAATTTGACCGCTTGATCCGGCGTGCTCTTCAGGCTGAAATCTGGAGCCACAGCCCCAGCTGGTAGCGCCGCAGATTTGAGGCTTCCCGGCTGTTGTCGTGGTGTGGTTTCATTATTCATAACGGTCCTCCTACTTCAGTTTCATAAATCTTGGGCTGAGGTCTGGCTTTGTTAATCGTGGATTTCATCCCTGTTTAGCTTTTTGCCGGGTTATTTTGGTTTCGGGCTCTTGTTCGGTTGGATTCGCTTTCAGGCTGACCTCAACTCGCTTCCCATTCCGGCATTTCGCGAGGTTGATTGCTCCGCTTTTGCAAATAACTTGGCATCGAGGGATATTCTGCCGCCACCCATGAACGCGAGCGTCAAGACCACGAGCGTATACAAAATCGCAAGTTGCGGATCGCGGCCTGCCAGAAGGTTTTGAAGAATGGCGCCACTCAGCGCGCCAAATAGCAATATTGCGTTAATCCGCGTGAACAATCCAATGATGATGAACAAGGAGCAGATGAACTGCACCAGCGTTGCCGCAACTGCCGAAGCGAGGGGTGCGGGGAAATGCATTCCAGCAACTTCCTCGGCCAATTTCCACGGTGTTCCGTTCTGGAGATAGGCAATCCATCCCTCCAATTTGTGCCAGCCGTGAATGTAGAAAATCATCAAGCCCGCCGACACACGAAGCAGAAAATGTCCCCACGTTTCGAGCTTATTGCCCGGTTCCACGCTAAGCGATTTTCTGAAGAGATCCATAATTGGTGCGCGAATGTTTCGCGGTGCTCAGAAAGCGAAGCAGTCGCAGCCCGATCCGAAGAAGCCGGCATAGCGATTGCGAGCGGCCTCGATGCCCGCGAGAAGTTGATGGCCCGCATGGACGCAGCCATGATGATGGCATTTGGCATCGTGCTGATGCTGCGGCATCGGTACACCTGCTCGCGCAGCCTTGCGAACGTCCAACGGCGCGCCGTAACCGCCGAACACCTTCACCGGCGACCATTCCGGCAAAACCGGAATTGGGGGTGGCGTGTGCGAAGCGAATTCCTCGGTCGCGTGAACGATCTTTCCATCAACAATCGTAAGCACGGACTCAATGCTCTTGATCTGCTCCTCGGGCACTGACAGATAGTCGTCAGTGAGCACAACCAGGTCCGCCAATTGCCCCGGAGCAAGCGCGCCTTTCTTGCCGCTTTCGCCGGAAAACCAACTGCTGCCTTTGGTGTAAAGCATCAACGCTTCTTCCCGGCTCAGACAATTTGCCTCGGAATAGAGCGCAGCGCCGCCAACGGTTTTCCCGGCCACGAGCCAGAACAGGGAAAGCCAGGGGTTGTAGCTGGCCACGCGTGTTGCATCTGTGCCCGCCCCCACGGGAATGCCCAAATCGAGCATTCTCCGAACTGGCGGCGTCCGTTCCGCAGCCTTACTGCCATAGCGATCCAGAAAGTACTCTCCTTGGAAGGCCATGCGGTCCTGGATCGCAATCCCGCCTCCCAACGCTTTGACTCGTTCGAGGCTGCGGTCCGAGATGGTTTCGCAATGATCGAAGAACCAATTGGTTCCTTTGAAAGGGATTTCACGATTGACCTCCTCGAACACGTTTAACATCCGGGAGATGCTTTCGTCATAGGTGGCGTGAATACGGAACGGCCATCTATTTGTAGCCAAGAGCGAAACGACCTCCTTCAAGTCCTTTTCCAGGTTGGACGGAAGGTCGGGCCGGGGTTCCAGGAAATCCTCGAAATCTGCCGCCGAATAAACCAGCATTTCTCCCGCCCCATTGCAGCGATAGAAATCGTCGCCCTTGCCCGGCTTCGTCAGTTTCATGCAACGCAGGAAATCATCCTTCTCCTGGTTGGGTTTTTGCGTGAAAATATTATAAGCCATGCGAACGGTCATCTCTCCTCGCTCGTGCAGTTCTTCGATGATCGCATAGTCGTCCGGGTAGATTTGAGAGCCGCCGCCCGCGTCCACCAAGCTGGTGAGGCCAAGGCGGTTGAGCTCGCGCATGAAATGGCGGGAAGAGTTCATCTGCTGTTCAGGCGGCAGCTTGGGTTGCTTGCCGACGGTAGCGTAAAGAATTCCGGCATTGGGGCGGGCGATGAGGAGTCCGGTGGGGTTGCCTTTTCCGTCGCGCTGGATTTCACCCGCCGGTGGATTGGGAGTGTCTTTGGTGTAGCCGCAGGCCCGCAGCGCGGCTTTGTTCAACATGCCGCGGCAATACAAGTGCAGGATGAAGACAGGCGTTTCGGGGGAGACGGCGTTGATTTCATCAAGCGTGGGCATACGCCGTTCGGCGAATTGGAACTCGCTCCAACCGCCGATGACGCGGACCCATTGGCCGGGCGGTGTCCGCTGCGCCTGCTCTTTGAGCATGCGCAAACCGTCCGCGAGGGAGGGAACACCGTCCCAGCGAAGCTCGAGGTTGTAGCTAAGGCCCCCGCGGATGATATGCATGTGGGAATCGTTGAGTCCGGGAATCACGCGCCGACCTTGTAAATCGATGACCTTCGTGTTCGGTCCTCGTTGATATTCCTCAGCGTCGTCCACGCCAACGATACGTCCGTCTTTGATGGCAAGATTACTTGCTTCGCGGTTTTTCGCATCTAGCGTGGTGATGCGTCCGTTGCGGAGTATGAGATCGGGAACAAGTGATGTATTCATATAGATGTCCTTTCTTTTTCGGAATGTAACCAACCTTGGAGGGCTCTCGTGATAAGTGGCATGACGACCCACGTCAGGAGCGCCACCACGAAGGCGTTGAAGACAATGTTGTTCAGGAGAAAATTCCAATTGTGAAGCAAGCGACCGAGCGTCAATGCCAGGAGCATGACCACTGGAACTACTCCGAGGTAAGTTGCGATTGCCATTTTCCACCGGGGTGGAGGCGCATGGTTGTTCTGGCGAAAGAACGCTTCGAGGCCGTGGAGTTCGCGAGCCTCAGGCTCGCCGTCCGAGAGCGGGGCCACTCGCTTTTTCCAGTCGAGGTATAATGGCGAAGCATAGAAGGCATCCCGCTCAGCCGCATTGGCAAACGAGCGAAGGATTCCATATTCCGTCGAGCTTGAGCCAGGTGGCGGAACCAGCATGGCCGCGCCCTGCACGCCACGGCGAGTCAGGGAGTGGGCAAAAAATTCCTTTAACGCGGCTTGGAACTCCTGCTCGTAGCCAGGCTTGATACGCCGGGTTATGGCAACGTGAATGGGTTGTGGACCAGCGCTCGCAATCATATTCAGAACAGAAAACTGATTGTTGCTGAGACGTAATCGACGTCCTTGCCGCCGGCTTCGTGAACATAGGTCCCGGTGAGGAAATGGACGTAAGAGGCCTGGACAGTAATATGGCGTTGAAGCTGCCACGTTACGTTCGCGTCCAGGGCTGTGCCGACATAACTAGGCGAGTCGCTCCGCGCCGGGATCGCCACGAACCCAGGCACCCCATAAACCGCATCGTGTCGGGAATACCTCCAAAACCAGTTAGCGCCTCCGTCAATCGTCAGGGTCTTGGTCGGCTTAACGCTGAGGTTCGGATGGACGCCAATAATGTTCTGTGGTCGGATGAGGCTGGCGTCGTTGAAATACCCCGATTTGAAGTAGAGCGCGTCGAAAGTTTCCAGTTGTCCATCCTTTTGGTCATGGTCGCCGCTGGTGATTCCCGTCTTGAGCCCTAGTCTTGGCTGCCAGGTTGCATCGAACGTGTAACCACCATCAATTGCCGCTGTCCACGCCAGAATCGAATCACGTCCGAAGCTTCCCACCTGCAGGACTTGCTCCGCGTCCCAATCCCAATGATGCCAGGCGCCGAACTCTCGTGCGCCAAACGAATGCCTAAGTTCGTCCCCCGAACCGGAGGCGTAAGTGGCATGTTCGTTGCGAATGCCGAAGTAGTAGAGATCCAAACCCGCGCTGTGCGGGGCGTCAAAGTAATGCGTAGCGTAAAGCCCCCAAAACGTGGTTGAATGATCCTCCGCGTCAATATGGCCCGAATCCTTAACGGGCCGCGTCAGAAAAGCGGTGAAATTCCAAAATGGCCGCGAGTAAAGCGCCTCAAGTCCGTCAAATCGGAATGGAATGTTTGGAGCGGAGCGTGTTGCAACGAGTCGTCCTGCGCCGAAACTCATGCCGAAGCGTCCCACCCGCAACGTAAGACGCTCGTCGTCCGTCAGGTAGGGGACGACATCAACAAACGCGAACTGCAGATCGATGGGGTTCTGCTGAACGGGGGGAGGTGGATGGGACTCGCCTGCAACGATCCCGGAGATACCCTCGGCGAAGAAGCGGACTCGCTCCCCTAAATGCACATCGGTCAGCAGCGTGACGCGTTGCAACAAATAGGAGTCGGGGCCCAAGCCATGGATTCCAAAATTAGGATCGTAATTACCCTCGAAGCGTTCCCGTAACTCACCCCCAAGGCTCACATACCATAAAGGGTCGTCCTCTCGAAGAGGGATATATTTGGCGAGGTCAAACCAATCCGAGCGGTTGGCCGGGTTCGTCAAACAGGAATAATCCTCGTCAAATCGCACCATTTTGTAAGTAGGGGATTGCAAGGGAATTTCCGCGCCCGGCTTCAATTCCTGAGCCGATAGAACCACCGGCATCACGGCGAATACGGAAATGAGCAGGGCGGGACGCATCGTTCATTTTGCGAGAGATGCGAAAGGGGTTGTGTCCCTTTTCTGCAGTTCTACGGTTGCCGAATCAATGCCTTGGCCCACCTGCTTCACGGCCTCATCGAAAAAGGACGGTCCAGCTTCAATCACCACTGATTCGATGCTGAATTTTGGGGCAAGGCCCTGCGCCTGGAGACGTTTCTCGGTGTCGTAGGCTTCAAGCATCTCCTCGGCAAAGGCGCGATCGCCCTCTCCCACATCAATCGCAGTGTTGCCTTCGTCCCGGATGACCGGTGCCCAGGCAACGTGCTTTGCTTTGAGCCGGACGGCTTCGCGTGCCGCAATGCGTCCGACGATTCGCAGCGTGTCGAGCGACAAGTCATTTTCCTCGCCCAGGCCAATCACCATGAACTGCCTCGCGGGGATTGAACCCTTGGGAGGGTTCAATAGGAATGTTTCGCCCGTTTCACCTGCAAACTCTCCGCGATTGCGCAACGAGGAGAGAATGCCGCCAAGCTTTTCGTCCGTTTCCTTGGCAGCGCCCTGGTAGGTGTCGCCGGTCTGTTTATGTTTGAAAAGGCAGATGATTTGGAGGTCTGTTGGCTCCATATATGGGCCGACCATTTTGATGGAAAGCGTGATGCCAAGTGGTTTGGCGGGAAAAACGTTTTCCTTTGGCGTGGTCGTGGTGTCGGCAGCCGAGGCGTTGATCACCAGTCCGGCGCAGACGACGCTGAAAAAATGAAATTTGTTTTTCATACGAAAAATGAAAGCAACAGGAGTTACGAAGACTTAACTCCGTTAACTCCTGTTTAACTTGGTGGTTTCAGTGAGCGGCGACAGGAGTCATGCCGCGATTCGAAGTGTGTCCGTCGCCGGTAACTTTCTTTGGCACGATCTGTGGCTTTTGAGCGGTTTGGGGTGCGTGGTGGACCATCGTATAGGCGTATTCAACGCCAACGCCGTAAGCGCCCGCTTGGGGTCGGAGGAGTTTCATAAGCGCGTCGTAATGCTCCTTGTTCTTCCAATCGCGCTGCCATTCAAGTAAGGCGCCAATCGTGGTCAACCGCACTGCGCCGGCTTGCACCATGCGCGAAAGGGCCGCCTCTTGTGCGTCAGGTGAAGTCGCACCACAGCAATCCTGAACGACATAAACGTTATAACCTGCTCCGAGCATTTCGATCGTAGGCCAGGTGACGCAAACCTCGGTCCAGAGGCCGGTCATGATGATGTTCTTGCGCCCGGTGGCCTCGATGGCTTTGCGGAACTCCATTGAGTCCCACGAGTTCATCGAGCTGCGTTCAATCACAGGTTGGCCCGGAAAAATGTCCAACAACTGCGGCCAGACATAACCGCTGAAGGATTCGGTCTCCACAGAAGTGAGCACTGTGGGCACCTTGAATTCCTTGGCGACTTTAGCCAACAAGGTTACGTTGTTGATCATCGTGGCGCGATCTGCGTTGGCAACGCCGAAGAGCATCTGCGGCTGAAAGTCGATGAATACAATTGCAGAATCTTCGGGCGTGTAGGGTCTGTGGTATTGATTCATATTACGTTTCCTTTCTTTTTGTTTTTATTTGTTTGAATGTTAGTTGAGGTCGAACAACAGAAAATGCGCGTCCCTTTCGGACGCAAAATGAGGCTTCCTTTACTTCATCGGTTGACACTCCGTCGCCGGGGGAAAGCTTTTCGCCATTCACGTCCAAATCTCCTTCGATGAGTTGAATCCATGCGTGTTCCATTGTTTTACTGAGGCTTGTCGGCAATTCTCCAACGCCCCTAGGTCTGATCACCGAATGCTAGAGCCATGCCACAGCGTGGAATGGCCGCAATTAGCGCGATTCACCCAGAAAGCCTCGTGCCTGAGAGGTTTTTTACGAACCATTAACTCGCGACTCTTCAAGAATTCGCGAAGTTTCACGAAATTGGGGGCGGTCATGCCGCGTGCTTTCAACTCCGGCAGCGTCGCTTGCAGGGTTGGTGCTGTGGGCAAGTTGGTACAACTCTAGCGAGGGGATGGTCTATTATGAGCACTTCATCTAATGGTATTGATCAGCCACCTGAAATGCGTGATAACGATTTTTTCACAGACATCCCGAGTGGTCACAAGTTGCCCTTGGGTTGGGTAGAGTGCGCTTGGCAGCCCGAGGTCACCACCAAACAGCAAGCGCTCTGCAACGAACCAGGCCGCCTCGTGGCGACAAACGGAGGAACCCCTGCGATGGCCTACAAGAAAGGATTTACTCGTCGGCGTGGAACCATGAAGGCGATTATTTTCTACGACGATGTCGCCTCCGCAGCCAGAGCGGTCGTTATACTACGCCGTTGCATGTCTTTGGCCAGAGGCGGTGCCCGATGGGATATCAAGCCATGGTGTGTCGGGGTTCTGAAATTGCCCTTGGCCGCCGACGAGGCGCTTATTGAATCGATTGATGCCGACGTAATCGTGTTTGCAGCTCTTCGTGCGCCTACACTCCCCAAATCTCTCAAGGAATGGCTGCAATGGTGGAATCTTCGCCGTCAGTCAAGGGAACCGGCCGTTGTGATTACTCGCGCATATTATGATGCCAGGCGCAGCGGATTTGATCATGAATTGCTGAGTTTTGCCGCACAAAATGAGCTGGACTTGATCGTTGAAGCGAACCCGCCAGTTGGGGATCGTCTGGCCGATGAGCTCGTCCAACCCAAAATGTCGCTTCCGCAGGCCGCCATGGATGAAGCAACGATGGGTGCGGCCGTTACGCCCCATTATTCATATCGAAATTGGGGCATTAACGAGTGACGTTTCACGACCTCCTTAGGAATTCTGTGTGAGGGGATTCGCTAGGAACTTTTTCGCGAAAGTCGCGAATTCTCGAAGGTTCGAGAGTGATCTCGCCAACGTTCGTTTCAGGCATTGGGCGTTTTTGGCTGAATTTAGCCGATTTCCTGCAACTCCATGTTGGCACAGCTCTAGCATTAGGGAGCTGCACCCAGAGGCGTTGGGAGAGTTCAACAGGCCTTAAAGAAGTGAAAAGACGAGCACCAAAACTCGGGCACCGCGACCGGTACCAAAATGAAAATGGCAAAAGTGCTCCTGGTTTGCTTGGAAATAGTAGCCGCGTTTGTTACGCCGCTAGATGTTCGAGGCGACGATCTGCTGTTGCAGTCGCTAAGTCCTTGCGGTTGGTTTATCAAAGCCAACCACCTGCGGTCCTGCTCTGGCAACCAAATTGCCGAAAAAAGTCGATTTGCTAACCCGGCCACAAAAGCAGCGAAATGAAAGGGATCACTAAGACCACAATGCGAACAAAAATCGTAAAAACTGCAACGATAATTGATCTGGATGGGGGCGCCCAACTCGAATTAAGAAGGCGTATTGAACAACGCGCCTACGATCTCTGGGTCGAAGGCGGTCGGCCCGATGGCTTGGCACTAAGCCATTGGCTTCAAGCTGAGCGGGAGCTCTCTGCCCAGGCAGCTCCTTCCGCTACACGGGAGAGTCCGCGCGCTAATGGTGCAACGAAGGCAAAAATTAATACCAAGCCGTCCGCGAATTCTCTCCTGGAGCAGGGACCCGCCATTTGATCGAAAAGCGCCAAAGCTCCTGGATCGAGGCCCACATCAGAATTGTTCCAGAACCAATTATGGTTCCGGGCATGTGATTGGATGTTAAAAATCACGCTAACCATTCAGGGAGACTATGCCGTTTTCCTTTTGAGTGGTCGGATTGAAGACAACAATATATCCGACTTAGAAAGCCTGATAAGGGCTGAAAAACGGCGAGTCGCCCTGGACTTGGCAGAAGTGACCATTGCGGGGCGGTCTGGGGTCCGATTCCTGGCGCAATGCGAGGAATCGGGCATAAGAATCCAAAACTGCCCGGCTTACATTCGCGAGTGGATTTCTCGAGAACGGGGTGCTTCGTGAGCCCTGAAATCTCGACCAACATCTGAACTTCTTGGGCGAGTAATCTGACATGGGCAGTTAAATAGCGGCCTCCACGGGCTGGTCATTTCGATTCGTTTGGGCCACCAATTTTCGCATCCTCCAGAAATCCTCGACAAAACGTCAATGCGGTATGAATGTGTACCCTGATCCCCTACCGGCAAACGCTGCCACGCACCTAATGTGACAGGTCGCAGGTCTTCTCGCCAGCCGCCGCTATCCACCTGAACCAGGTTCCTTAAACTGGGATAAAAGCCTGAAGAGGAATCCCATTTTCTCTTGACCATTTTTCGGCTGAATTCTGGCAGTTAGATCTAGATCGCTTTTCCTCATGCCCGAGCATTGGCCTATTTTATTAAAAATATCGCACTACTGAGGTGACAAGAGAGGACACGAATGAAAGAAACAGCGCGCCCTTCAGGGTGATGGTTACGGGCTGTCGCTCGAAGGTGCGTCGGCAGCCGATCTGATCGGCCGCTGCCGGAAAGCAAAAAACTGAATATTTGATGAAAAGGAATGGACAAGGATACTTCATTTAAACACAAAGTGGCCCTTGTGACGAGTGGCACTTGCGGAATTGGCGCAGCCGCAGCCCTGGCGCTGGGCCGGGTGGGAGCGAAAGTGGTTGTAGCCGGCCGGGGCGAAAGCGAGGGCCAGGCGGTGCTGGATGCCATCAAAAAGTCCGGCGGCGAAGGGACGTTAGTCAAAAAGGATGTCGGCCGTGAGGTCGATGTGAAGGCGATGGTGGACCGGACCGTGGCGGCGTTCAGTCGTTTCGATTTTGGCTTTAAGCAAGGAATCCGCGTGAACGCCGTGGCCTTCGGCACGGTAGAAATGGGGGTTCTCATCTGGAATTTCGAAGGTGAGATTGTCGAGGCCAATGATTCGTTTCTGAAAATGGTGCAATACGACCGTGAAGACCTCGTCAAAGGTCGCGTGCGTTGGACAGATCTGACACCTGCCGAATGGCGTGATCGCGATGCACGCGCCTTAAACGACTTAAAGAAGGCGGGCACCGCCCAGCCGTATGAGAAAGAGTTCTTGGGGAAACAAGGCAACCGGGTACCGGTGCTAGTCGGTGGCGCATTGTTCCAGAAAGGAGGAAACGAGGGTGTAGCTTTCGTGTTCGATCTCACAGAACAAAAGTGCGCCGAGAAGGCCTTGCGGCGAAGCGAAGCCTATTTGGCTGAATCACAAAAATTGAGCCACACGGGAAGCTGTGGCTGGAATGTTTCCAACGGAGAACTTTTCTGGTCGGAGGAAACTTACCGAATTGTGGGTATCGCTCCAACCACCAAGCCGACGCTCGAGTTGGTATGGCAAATCGTCCATCCAGAAGACCGCGACATAGTGCAGCGGGCAATAGATGACGCCGCGAGAATCAGTGCAGACATAGATTCAGAGCACCGTATTGTGATGTCTGATGGGTCATTTAAGGATGTCCACCTTGTCATGCACGCAGTCAAGAACCAAAACGGCAATCTCGAGTACATCGGTGCGCTGACGGACGTGACCGCGACGAAAAATGCGTTCCGGCAGATTGAAGGATTGAAAGATCAGCTCCAAAGAGAGAATGTGGCGCTCCGCGAAGAGGTTGATGCAGCGTCCATGTTCGAGGAAATTATCGGCACTTCGGCTCCGTTAAGGGCGGTGTTGTCTCGCATCTCCAAGGTCGCCCCCACCGATTCCACCGTTTTGATCACTGGCGAGACCGGCACGGGTAAGGAGCTAATCGCCCGGGCCATCCATAAACGGTCCGCGCGTGCGGGGCAGGCCTTTGTCAGCGTGAATTGCGCAGCTATACCACCTTCTCTAATCCATTCGGAATTGTTCGGCCACGAAAGGGGTGCTTTCACCGGAGCAATGCAACGGAAACTTGGCCGCTTCGAACTGGCGCGGGGAGGCACCTTTTTTCTCGACGAGGTCGGTGAGCTCACAGCGGAGACGCAAGTCGCGTTATTACGGGTATTGCAGGAAAATGAATTCGAGCGGGTAGGCGGAACACAGCCTATCCGAGCGGACGTGCGGCTGATCGCAGCGACAAATCGCGACCTCAAGGAGGCAATTGCGTCCGGCGCATTTCGCAGCGACTTGTTCTACCGGCTGAACGTTTTTCCGATCGAAGTGCCGCCCCTGCGCGAGCGCAAAGAAGATATCCCGATTTTAACCGAGTATTTTATTCACCGTTTCGCCGGCCGCATGGGGAAGAGACTCTCGGGTATCGGCCGGAAGACATTGGAGTTATTTCAATCCTACCGTTGGCCCGGCAACATTAGGGAACTGCAAAACGTCGTGGAGAGATCCGTCATCGTTTGCGAGACCGAAACGTTCTCAGTAGATGAAAGCTGGCTCGCGCGACAAGGCCCGCCGACCGAAACCACTGTCCGTCCGCTGTCTCAGAGGCTTGCGACAGACGAAAGGGCATTGATCGAAGGCGCCATGGCTGAAACACACGGCAGAGTTTCCGGCCCAGCCGGCGCGGCGGTAAAGCTCGGCATACCAGCCTCCACACTGGAATCGAAAATCCGAGCGCTCAGAATTAACAAACACCAGTTCAAGCTCGCGGCATATCCCGGACCGCTTTCATATCCTCTCACCTGAGGCAAGGGGCAAGCTTGATTCGCGAAGTTTCGCGATTTAACGATTTTCGCGATTTTAATTCCGTCGCTTCGAGATAATTCGCGCCAGTTCCCAGCACCGCTCTTGTGGCTGTCTTCCAAAATCATAGTGAAATCGCAGGAAAAAAGGCCAGCTCCATTGAATTAACGGAACAATTCCAAGGCGAAGGCTCTCTTCGACCAGATTGGCACTGTTCTAGCAATAGTGACATCGTCGGGCACGTGAAAGGCTCCGGGGTCCACTGAAGCTGGATTTTAGTGTGGTGTATTTATTTGTGCAGTCTCTCGGCTGCATAGGTGGAACCAAAAACTTTCACGCCGAAGTCGAGCTTCGGCCCACGATATGAACGAGAGCAAAACAGAAGAAAGGCAAGGCGACTGGCGCGTGCATTTGAGCATGATGGTCAACGGTGCGCTTCGCTCATTAAAAGTCGAGCCGCGTATGACACTGCTGGATGCATTACGTGAGGAATTGGGTCTGACTGGTCCAAAGAAATCATGCGACCGCGGCGAGTGCGGAGCATGTACGGTGCACATCGAAGGCCGGCGCATTCTTTCTTGTATGACTCTGGCGGTGATGCACGAAGGAAAGCAGATCACCACTATAGAAGGGTTGGAGAGGGAAGGTCGGCTCCACCCGCTTCAGGAGGCATTCATCGAGCATGATGGATTTCAATGTGGCTTCTGCACCTCGGGCCAAATCATGTCGGGGGTGGCGATGATCCAAGAGGCAAAAGCAGGTTGGCCGAGTGCTGCCACACCGGACGTTACCAAGCCCTTCACGACGGCCGATCTTTCCGAAGCCGAAATTCGTGAGCGCATGAGCGGTAATCTTTGTCGCTGCTCTTGCTATCCCAACATCGTTGATGCCGTGGTTGACGCGACGCGAGGGAGTTGAACGATGCATCCTTTTACCTATTCCAGAGCGGCGGATCCGGCCGCAGCAATTGCTGCGCACGCTCAAGATCCTCGCCTCGCATTCATTGCGGGCGGAACCGATCTGCTCGGCCTGATGAAAGACCGCGAGGCGATTCCCGATCGCCTCTTGGACATCAATGGTTTGCCTCATATGGCGCGCATCGAAGTATTACGCGATGGCGGCGTGCGGATCGGAGCATTGGCTCGAATGAGTGATGTGGCCGCTGATGAAGAGATTCGCCGTCGATTCCCGGTGATCGCCGAAAGCTTGTTGTTCGCCGCATCCGGCCAGCTTCGAAACATGGCGTCAATGGGCGGCAACATCATGCAGCGCACGCGTTGTGCCTACTTCCGCGACGAAGATGACCTTCCTTGCAACAAAAGGAAACCGGGTTCCGGCTGCGCCGCCCGGTATGGTCTCAATCGGCTTCACGCGATCTTTGGATGGTCTGACGAATGCGTCGCTACACATCCGTCGGACTTGGCAGTAGCACTTTCGGCCCTGGACGCAGAAGTCGTGGTTCGCGGGCGGAACGGCGATCGGACGATTTCGTTCACTGAATTTCATCGCTTGCCGGGGAACACACCGAACCGTGACAACGTGCTTGATCGCGGAGATCTAATTGTGGCGATTGAAGTGCCCCATAGGATCGAGGGTCGCGCATCGCATTACCTCAAGCTTCGTGATCGGGAGTCCTACGAGTTCGCTCTGGTATCTGCCGCGGTCGCAGTCGCCACCAATGGTTCGCGGATCGGATCGGTGCGGCTCGCGATGGGCGGTGTCGCACATAAACCTTGGCGGCTGACCGCGGCCGAATCGGCCCTGCGGGGTGTATCGCTCGATGATGTCCAGGCACTCAGAACAGCGATCGCCACGTCGTTTGTAGACGCTCGCCCGCTCGCACACAATTCCTTTAAGATTGAGCTTGCTCAGCGCGTCGCACTCCGCGCGGTGCAAATCGCAGGAGCACGCGCATGAATGCAGTCGGACAACCTCTCTCACGTTTCGACGGACGCCTTAAGGTGACTGGCGCAGCACGCTATACAGCAGACATTTCGATTCAAGGCGCGGTTCACGCCTCGTTTGTCTCAAGTTCGATAGCTCACGGCCGGACAACTGCGATCGACACCACTGCCGCCGAAAAAGCTCCTGGCGTGCTCGCCGTATTCACGCATCGCAATATGCTGCTCATGAATCCGACACCAAAACCTTGGAGTCACCTACATCCGCACGGGCAGTCGTATCTGCCCCTTCAGGACGACAAAATCCTATACGCTGACCAGCCGATTGCTTTGGTTGTCGCCGGAACGCTTGCCCAGGCAGCCTATGCCGGCACGTTGGTCAGGACTGATTACGAAGTTCAGCCCCCAGTGGTGTTCGGTTCGCAGACGCTGAAGGACGCCGTTCAGCCTCCGCAATTCCTGTGGCCCGTCTCCTCGTCAGTCGGAAATGCCGATGCCGCAATTTCGGCGAGCCCTGTTAGAATGAAGCAGACTTACAGCACTTCAGATCGCCACCACAATCAAATGGAACCGCACGCAACGACTGCGATTTGGGATGGCGACGGCACATTGACGCTGTATGAAACGACCCAGCACATCTTTGGTTGTCGGGATCTGGTGTCGATCGTGCTCGGCATACCACCGGAAAAGATTAATGTCGTGTCGCAGTTCCTCGGCGGAGGTTTCGGCGGCAAGGCTTACGTGTGGCCGCACACCCTGCTGACGATTCTCGCCGCAAAGGTGCTTAGGCGGCCGGTGCGCTTCCAGCTCACACGCGCGCAAATGTATTCAATGGCGGGCCACCAGGCCGCGAGTGTGCAGACAATCGCGCTGGGCGCCACTATCGAAGGCAGGCTGAACGGCATCCGCCACGACAGCATTTCGCCGACCGCCGTGTCCGACAACTACATCGAGTATGCGGCCCTTTGCGCGCGCTCCCTGTGGAGCGCCACTGGCGGCATCGCCACAAATCATAAAATCGTCCACGTCAACCGAAACACTCCGACAGCGCTCCGGGCCCCGCATGAGGCGCTCGGACATTTTGCGCTCGAAAGCGCGATGGACGAACTCGCGTATGCCACTGGTGTCGATCCGGTTCAGTTGCGCATGCTCAACGATACTGAGGTCGATCCAGACACCGGTCGTCCTTTCTCTTCGCGTGCTATGCGTAGGTGTCTGATAGATGGAGCGGCGAGATTCGGCTGGGAAAAGCGGACACCCGAGCCGGGCTCAATGCGCCGCGGTCGTTACCTTCTTGGGCAAGGCATGGCAGGCGCAATCTACACCCATTGGCGCTGGCCTGGACGTGCGCGAGTCACGCTGAACAGAGATGGTTCAGCGTTGGTTGAGTTGGGGACGCATGAGATAGGTACCGGCACCTACACCGTAATGCAGCAAGTCGCTGCTGACGCGCTTGGACTGCCGTCGCAAAAAGTGACCGTGCGGATTGGTGACGCCAGGTTACCACAGTCGCACGCAAGTATCGGCTCAGCTACAATGGCTAACGCCGGCGCGTCCGTTATGCTGGCGGCAAAGGCCGCGCGTGACAAAGCAATCGAGCTGGCTTGCTCCGGGCGTGGCGCGCTTTTCGGTGACGCCAATATTGACGACGTAATCGTTAGAGATGGCAGGCTTGTGCATGCGAAAAAGAACCTGGAAGTCACCTATGTCGATCTGCTGGCGCGGAACAACCTTCCTTCACTGACGGGCGATGGAAACTACGAGCCAAGCCCCGAAGGAGCGAAGGCGGTTTTTAGCTTTTCTGCGGTGTTCGCCGAAGTAATCGTCGATCCCGACTTCGGTGTCGTGCGCCTGAGCAGATTTGTCGGAGCTTACGACTGCGGCCAGGTCATCAATCCAAAGACAGCGCGCAGCCAAGCCATCGGAGGAATAATTTGGGGTATCGGACAAGCCCTGCTTGAACAGTCCGAAACTGACCCCGCGCTGGGTCGATTTCTTCACCGAAACTATTCCGGCTACCTCGTGCCGACTTCGGCAGATGTTCCAAAGCTCGACGTTGTCTTCGTTGGACAGTTCGACGAGGAAGCAAGCCCAATAGGGGCCAAGGGCTTGGGCGAACTTACTGCGGTATCAGTTGCGCCAGCAATCGCTAATGCCGTCTATCATGCCACCGGCAAGCGCGTGCGCGATCTGCCGATCACGATCGAGAAGCTACTGTGAGTCAGTTACGTTATTAAGGTCCTTAACGGGAGAAGCCGATTTATGCCAATTCACGTCGTGATCACTCGTCGTGTTAAAATTGGTCGCGAAGGCGAGTTCCAAGCGGCTTTGCTGGATTTTTTCCAAAAGTCGTTTTCCCAGGACGGCGTTTTGGGGGCCGACATGCTCACACCGCCGCCAGGCTCAAACTCTCGCGAATTCGGCCTCCTGCGGACGTTCGCCGACGAGAAAGCACGTGACGCATTTTTCGAGTCCGAAATGTTCAAAGCTTGGGAGGCGAAGGTGAGAACGTTGACAGAAGGTGAACCGATCCATCGGGAATTGCATGGACTCGAAGCGTGGTTTCGTTCCTCGAGTCCACCACCCCGATGGAAAATGTTCATCGCTACATTCTTGGGGGTCTTGCCGGTCGTCACAGTTCTGAATGTGACTCTTGGCCCGGTAATTTTGCCGTGGAATTTTCTTCTGAGGACTGCGGTCTTTAATGGCTGCATGATCGCGCTCCTGACCTGGGCCATCATGCCAATCATGACGCGGGTCCTTCACAATTGGTTGCGCTCCTAACAAAGGAAAATGTCATGAGCTTAAAAACTTCTCCTGACTCCCTATTGCCCGAAAAGACCAGTTTTCAGGTTTCGGGCGAAAAATGTAAACGGGCGTTAGAACCACAAGGAAATCGCATCTCCTATGAAAGGAACAGCTTCGCAACCAGAGCACGGCCTCGTGCTGGGCAGCGGAGCCGCCGGCGCTCGATGCCGCCGGCGCCGGATGGACTGAACGTCTAGCGCAAAGGCATCGGGAACTGTCCGTGAAAGAACTCGCCGCTATTCTCAGCATTTGCTCGCTCCACCCGGAGAACGCGCTGGCGCTGGCAACATTGGTCAAGGCTTCCGGTTCCACTTACCGCCGTCCGGGCGCGCGGATGTTGATATTGGAAGATGGCGGGTCGGCTGGCTCCGTCAGCGGCGGCTGTCTGGAGCGCGATTTAATCGAGAAGGGGCAGGTTGCCGCCCGGAAGGGGGAAAGCATCCTGGTGACGTACGACACTTCGGCGGAGGAGGACATCATTTTTGGCGTGGGCCTGGGATGCAAGGGGGCGGTGCATATTCTGGTGGAACCGCTGCGGCCCGGTTCGGCGGCGGAGGAATTGATTTGCTTCATCGGAAATATTTTCCACCGACGGCATTCCGGCGCGGTAGCGACGATCTTTCAAATCCGAGGCCATGTTCAAGTCCGGTTGGGTGACCGATGGATGTTGGACTCGGATGGCAAAGTGTCGGGACGCGTGGATGACGAAGTTCTGCGTGCCAAAATAAACGCCGCCACGGTTGAAGCACTTTCGTCGAACCGTTCAAGGACAATGGAATTCGAACTGCCCGGCGGCGAGGTCGAAGTATTTGTGGAGGTGATGCACCCTCCGGCACCAATGGTGGTTTTTGGGGCTGGATACGACGCGCATCCCCTGGTTCGCCTAGCCAAGGAGGTTGGCTTTCATGTGACCGTGGCGGATGCCCGTCCGGCTTATGCGCAGGCTGTTCGGTTTCCGGAGGCAGACTCCGTGGTGGTGGTCCGGCCGGAGGAAATTGCCACGCTCGGGCTAAACCAGCGCACTGCGGTCGTCATCATGTCGCACAATTTTTTGACGGATTTGGGTTTTCTCCAAGCCGTGCTGCCGCTGAATTTGCGCTACCTGGGTTTGATGGGGCCAAGGGAGCGCACCCTCAAAATGTTGCAGGAATTGCAAGAGGCGGGATTGGAGACGAGCGAGGATCTGCTGCGAAAAATTCACAATCCGGTCGGTCTGGACATCGGGGCGGAGAACCCGGAACAAATCGCGCTGTCGATTCTCGCGGAAATCCAGGCTGTTATCACTGGTCGCCCCGGGGGTTTGCTGCGGGAAAAAAAGGGGCCGATCCATGCGCCAACCCACTAAAAACTCGAACCCGCCAAGCCCTGCGGGAACCGCTCTCATCATTCTCGCTGCAGGCACATCAACCCGCCTGGGCAAGCCCAAACAATTGCTGCCGTTCCGCGGACGAAGCCTGCTGCGTCACGCCGCCGAGACTGCTCTGGCGTCGGTTTGTCGTCCGGCGGTGGTGGTTCTGGGCGCGGGCGAACAGCAGCTTAGAACCGAGTTATCGGGGCTGCCCGTCACCGTCACCTTGAATCCGGCGTGGGCCGAGGGCATGGCTTCGTCCATCCGTGCCGGGCTTGGCACGGTGACATCGGAGGCAAACGACCCGGACTGCGTAGTCATCATGCTTTGCGATCAACCTTTGATCACCGCCGAGACGCTGGACGAACTGGTCAAAGTCCACCGCAAGGAGAACCAAGGCATCGTCGCCTGCGAGTATGAGGACACGCTCGGAGTCCCCGCTCTCTTCAGCCGAGAATATTTCTCCGAATTGGCCGGGTTGGCGGGAGACGAGGGCGCCCGCAAAATCATTCTCAAACATAACAAGAACCTGTCACGCATTCCTGCGCCGGAAGCCGCCTTCGATGTGGACCGTCTGGAACAGGCTGCGCGGCTGGAAGCTTTGGGCCAGGCCGGATGGTCAAATCAGACTGTCGAAGGTGAAGGAATGGATTTGCCTCGCCGGAGCACATTCAAAGACATTTGAGTTCACGATACGACCGTTCAAACCAAAAAGGATTGCTTCGACTCCTCGAAGCGCGGGATCAGCGCGACGCGAACCGATTCGGTCTGATTTTGGAATAATGTTTGGCTTGCCAGCCTCGACGCTCGAGTCGAAGATCCGAGGACTTAAAAATCGCTAAACATCAAGTCAAGGCTCCGAGGGACAATTCTTGAAGCCGTCTCCATTCCGTTCTACCCCCGCTTCGACTTGATTTGCGGTTCTTCGCGATTTCGCGATTTTCGCGATTTTAATTTCAGCGCTTCGAGATCAATTCACGTCGGTTCCAGCACCGCTGTTGCGAGCTTTCTTTCAAAATGCCCTTGAATTGGCGGAGAAAACTCCCAGTTCCATTAGGTTAACGGGCGAATTTCAAGGCGAAAACTTCCTTCGATCAGGTTGGCATGGGTCTAGCAATGCTCAAACTGTCGGGGCGTGTGATAGGTTCCGGGTCCCGCTGGCCTGAGGAACATGTTTTACACACACGAACTAATGAAGATGTCGGTTTTATTTCGAACAAAGAAAGGAAAAACGCAATGCAAGCACATCAAGAAGATTATTTCGCTTCCTACGGTAATTTGAAGCTGACACGTGACCCTAAAGGCATACTGGTCGCCCAATTCCACAGCGACGGCGGGCCGTTCGTCATGACCGCGCAATCTCACACGGAATTTGTTGATGCCTTCTACCGGATTTCGCAAGACCGAGCCAACAAGATCGTAATCCTCTCGGGCGCCGGTGGGCAGTTCATTACTGATGTTGATTGGTCCTCCTTCGGCGATGCCTCCGATCCTGGCGTTTGGAGCCAAGTTCACGACGAAGGTGTTCAGGTTTTGGAGAATATAGCCAACATACGCGTGCCGGTCATCGCGGCTATCGAGGGACGTGCCCATGTTCACTCAGACTACGCACTGCTGGCCAGCGTCATCGTGGCCGCGGAAGGTGCGACCTTCCAAGACGTGGCCCACTTTGTCGCAGGCATTGCGCCCGGTGATGGAGTCTTTACCACTTGGAGTTATCGCGGGGGGCCGGGACGCGCGGAGGCTTTCCTGATGAATCCTCAGCCATTGCCCGCGCGGATCGCGCAAGAATGGGGAGTGGTTGCTGAGGTTGTTCAAAACGGAAAGGCTCTCAGTCGGGCGCGGGAGTTGGCTGAATTATACTTGAAAGCTCCTGAAGTGACGCGCCGCAATACGCGTGTCCATTTCATTCAGCCTTTGAAAGAGCGCATCGTACGAGAGGTTGGCTACGGTCTGTCGCTCGAAGGAGCATCGGCAGCCGATCTTGTGAAATCGAAAAAATGACTACCGGAAACATAGAAAGAAAAAATCAAGTTGCGGGCTGCAGGGGAAACACAGGCGGAGCCACTCAGCTTGCCGATTCTGCGGTCGGGTTTTCGTTGGACCTGGATTTGATCTTTTTGTTCTTGTCCTCATTTCCGGCATTGGCGGCGCGGACTTTAAGCCGATAGCAAAGCAGTCGAGTTCCGTTCCTTAATCCCCAGCAACGGTGGGAGAAGTGCTACCCACCGACTGCGGAATCTTGGTGATAGAATGCAAATTGTCGCTCTCCGTATTCAGAAGGCACTCTCCGTGGCAAACGGGTTTAAAGATGATGGAAGGGATTACCACACAAACCGAGAAGACCGCCAACCAGCCTGCCGACGTTGGAGCCCCACCGGCCAAACCGGGTTTACCGCCGCCCAGCAAACGCAGGCGCCGGCTGCAGATTCTCCTTGGCGTGGGCGCCACCATTCTGGTCGCGGGCGCCATCGTCTACTATTTGCTGTTTATCGCTCCTTACGAGAACACCGATGACGCGTTTATTGAAGGCCACGTCACGTTCGTGAGTCCGCGGGTGTCGGGGCAGGTGGTTCGCTTGCTGGTCCGCGACAACCAGCGGGTTAAGGAGGGTGACCTCCTGGTGGAGATCGATCCGAGCGATTTCCGGGCGAGAGTGGAACAAGCACGTGCCAATTTGGCGTCTGCGCAAAGCCAGTCGGAGCAGGCCAAGGCCCAGGTGGTGGTGGATGAGGCCAAGGTAGAACAGCAAAAGGCCGCTGCGACGGCCCTCGAAGCCGAGGCTCTCCGGGCGGAAGCAGACCGGAAACGTTACCTGGACGTGCAAGGCCTGGCGGTTTCGCAGAGTCAGCGTGATCTCGCGCAAGCGCAAGCCCGTTCTAGTGGCGCCAACGTTGAGGCCGCTCGCCAACAGGTGAAAGCCGCGCAAGCGCAGGTCTCGCTCAGCCGCGCGAGCGTCGAGACGGCCGCCGCCGGGATCAAACAGGCTGAGGCCAGTCTGGAGTTGGCCGAACTCAATCTTTTCTGGACGAAAATCGTGGCCCCTGCGGCTGGCCGTGTGGGCCGCCGCACGGTCGAGCAAGGCGCATACCTGCAGACTGGGCAGTCTATGTTAGCCATTGTGCCGGAGGATGTATGGATACTGGCCAATTTCAAGGAAACCCAATTGACCCACATGCGTCCGGGCCAGCCAGTCAGGATCCACATCGATGCCTATCCCCAGCGGGAGTATAAAGGCAAGGTGGACAGCTTGCAGCCCGGGACCGGAGCCCGCTTCAGCCTTCTGCCGCCGGAAAACGCGGTAGGCAACTATGTGAAAGTGGTGCAGCGAGTTCCGGTCAAGATCGTATTCGATGAACCGTTGGATCCGCAGCTTGACATCGAGCCCGGCCTGTCGGTCGAGCCGAAGGTGAGGGTAAAATGAGCCCTGCCGGAGATCCAGGGCAAGCGTCTGCTGCGGAGATGTGGCGGCCGCGCGCCAATCCGTGGCTCATCGCGCTGGCGGTGATGCTGGCCACGTTCATGGAGGTGCTCGACACGTCAATCGCTTCAGTGGCTCTGCCTTACATTGCGGGCAACCTGGGAGCCACCCGGGAAGAAGCCACGTGGGTGCTGACAAGCTATCTCGTGTCGAACGCGATTGTGTTGCCGGCGAGCGCCTGGTTTTCGAGCGTCTTCGGGCGCAAACGATTTTTGATCACCTGCATCATTATCTTCACCTGTTCCTCCTTTATTTGCGGGGCCGCCACCAGTTTAGGAATGCTGATCGTGGCTCGGATAGCGCAGGGCGCCGGGGGCGGGGCGCTTCAACCCCTCTCGCAGGCAATCCTGCTCGAGAGCTTTCCGCCAGAGCGGCGCGGTGTGGCCACGGCGGTTTTCGGGGTCGGTGTCATATTCGCTCCAATCATCGGCCCGACGCTGGGGGGTTGGCTCACGGACAGTTATTCATGGCGCTGGGCTTTTTACATCAACATCCCGGTCGGGGCGCTGGCGGTGTTCCTCATTTCTC
Organism: Verrucomicrobiia bacterium; assembly: GCA_035651635.1. Lineage (GTDB taxonomy): Bacteria > Verrucomicrobiota > Verrucomicrobiia > Limisphaerales > UBA8199 > JANXQE01. The sequence goes on from DASRFK010000152.1 coordinate 76,187, forward strand.
TGCTCGTCGAAGATCCCCCTTATATTCGCGCTGCTCGGCGCGGCCGGCTCGACTTGATCGGTTTTGGCCTGGTGAGTTTATGGTTGGCCACGCTGCAGATCACCCTGGACAAAGGCCAGGAGGTGGATTGGTTTGGCGCGGTCTGGTTGCGCTGGTTCACCGGCATTTCGCTTGTCTCGATGATAGGCTTCATTGCCTGGGAACTCTGGACGCCCGCGCCGATTGTGAATTTGCGGGTCCTCAAGAACCGCAACTTCGCCGTGGGCTGCGGATTGTACGCCTGCTTCGGCGCCGTGCTCTACGCCATGATCACGTTGCAGCCATTATTCCTGCAGACCCTTTTGGGTTATAGCGCCTTGGACGCCGGATTGACCGTCAGCCCGCGAGGCCTGGGCTCGCTCCCGGCCCTTTTCCTTGTGGGGTTACTGATTCGCCGGATCAGCCCCCGCTTCCTTGTGGGGTTCGGTTTCCTGGTGTTCGGATTTTCCAGCCTGCTATTCAGCCGGTTCGACCTCCAGGTGGCCATGAGCAACATCCTGGCGCCGAACATCCTGAACGGGTTTGGAATAGGGTTAATTTTTGTACCTTTGACCACCATGGCCCTGGGCACGTTGCCCAACGACCAAATCGGCAGCGCCACTGGAATTCAAAACCTTCTGCGCAATATCGGCGGCAGCATAGGCATTTCCTTCGTGACGACCATGCTCTCCCGTTACTCCCAGGCGCACCAGGTCTTCCTGGTGGGGCATGTATCCGAGCTGAACCCGGTGTTCCAGCAGCGATTAGGAGTCCTGCAGGGCGTGTTCCAAGGGAACTTCGGCCCGCCGGACGCTTTGCTGCGGGCGCAGGCTTCAATCAACAACACTGTGGTCCAGCAGGTAAATTACTGGGCTTTTGTTCAACTATTCTATGTCATCGCGTGGGTTTGTGCGATCTGCATCCTGGGCGTGCTGCTATTCCGCAGCGTAAAATCCGCCGGCCCCGTCGTGGTGCATTAAGGATGGGGGTAAATGCATTTAAAGACGCGGGGAGCCATGAAACGAGTTTTGGTCATCGAACGCGAATACGGCGCGGGGGCCAGCGAGATCGCCGAAAAAGTGGCGCAACAGCTCGGCTGGAAGCTGCTCGACCACGCGCTGACCGAGGAGATCGCCCGTATAGCAAAAGTTCATCCCGAGGTCTGCAAACGCCGAGAGGAGCGCAAGGACTCGACGCTTTATCGGCTGGCCAAGGTGTTCTGGCGCGGCAGTTCCGAGCGCAGCGCCCGTTTCGAGGATGAAGATCTGCTGGATGCCGACCGGCTGGTTTGTCTGTCGCAACAGGTGATCGAGCAATCGGCCGCGGTCGGCCAGTGTGTCATTGTGGGACGCGCCGCGGCCTGGTTCCTGCGCAACCGTGCCGATACCTTCTGTGTGTTCCTGTACGCTCCGCGCGACGTCAGGTTCCATCGCGTGCTGCAAGTCGTCAAGGACAAGGCCAAAGCCATTGACCTAGTTGACACTGTGGACCGGGAGCGCAGGGAATTTATCAGGCATTATTTCGACGCAGAATGGCCTGGCCGCCAATTCTATCACGCCATGCTCAACACCGCGGTCGGCATCGATGCCACAGTGGACAACATCCTGAATTTGCTCGGTGCCGCAAATAGGCGCGGGGAGGACAGCAAATCGTGAAGCAAGGATTTCAATCGTTTGCATTTATCTGTCTTGTGGCCCTGGCCGGCTGCAAAGTCGGACCTGATTACCACCCACCCCGGGCCGCTGTTCCTGCTCAATGGGCCTCGGCGCTGGCCGGGGGTGAGACTAATCAGCCGGCCGCAGAAGCGGAGTGGTGGAAGAACTTTCGCGACGCCGAGTTGGATTCGTTAATAGCGCGCTCGGTAAGGTCAAACCTTGATCTCCGGGTGGTTGCAGCGCGGGTGCGGGAGGCCCGGGCCGCGCGGGGCGTCGTAGCCGCGGACCTATGGCCCTCCCTAAACGCTTCCGCCTCATACGCGAACCAGAGGGTTAGTAAGAACAGCCCGCAACTCAGCTCATTGCCGTTGCCCCCGAATTTTCCCTTCGTAAACAACGTTTATCAGGCTGGCTTCGACGCGGCATGGGAACTTGACGTCTTTGGCGGCACACGTCGCGCCGTCGAGGCGGCCAATGCGGACATTGCCAGCGCGGAGTATGGCCGGCGCAATGTGCTACTGTCGCTGCTGAGCGAGGTGGCCCGCAATTACGTGCAAACCCGGGGCTTTCAACGTCGGCTCGCCATCGCCGACTTGAACATTCGAGCTCAGCGGGATGTGCTGGCCCTCACTCGAGACCGTTTCCGGGTAGGCCTCAGCAGCCAACTCGATATTGACCAGGCCGCCGCGCTCCTTGCCACCACCGAGGCGCAAGTCCCTGTTCTCGAGAGCGGCTTCAAAGCTTCCGCCTACCATCTTGGTGTCCTGCTCGGTCAACCTCCAGGCGCGGTACTGGAAGAATTGTCGAAGGAGGCACCCATCCCCGCCTCTCCGCCGGAAGTGCCGGTTGGGCTACCTTCCGATTTGCTGCGGCGGCGGCCCGACATCCGGCAGGCCGAGCGCGCGTTGGCCGCCGGTACCGCCCGCATCGGCGTGGCCGTAGCCGATCTTTTCCCAAAATTCTCGCTCACCGGCAACATTGGCGCCCAAAGCGTCAGTGCGGCGACATGGTTCACCGGCGCGAGTTCGTTCTGGTCCGTCGGCCCCACCGTACAATGGCGCATTTTTGCTGCCGGCCGCATCCGGTCAAATATCCGGGTTCAAAACGCGCGCCAGGAACAGGCACTGGCCAATTACGAACAGACAGTGCTCGTTTCATTCGAGGATGTGGAAAATGCGCTGACTAGTTATGCAAAGGAACAGATTCGCCGCCAATCTCTGATGGCCGCGGTGCAATCCAATCAGCAGGCATTGGAAATATCACGGCAGAGTTATGGCAGCGGTCTGGCCGATTTCATCAACGTGCTGGACTCCGAACGTTCCCTCTATCAAACCCAGGACGCACTGGTGCAAAGCGATCTCGCTGTCAGCCTTGACGTCGTCGCTCTCTACAAGGCCCTTGCCGGCGGGTGGGAAGATGGGGGGAAAGAAGCGGCGAAAGGGGCTCCTCCCCTCCCCAAGCAATGAGCACAAATTTGTTGTGGGCTCTCCCAAAGCTGTTGGTAACTGGTTTTTGGTGTTTCCCGCTGCGCACGATCCCTTGAAGGAGTTGACTGTAAAGCACCTTGTGCTCATTTCTCGCGCATCGTTTTCAACGCGCCGCCCCAAGCGATGACCTGATCAAATACCTCGTTAACCGATTTCTCGTGCTGTGGAGCCGGCTTGAAGACGCTGAAATTTTCAAAGTCGGTAAACATGGAGAGCAGCACTTGGTTGCGCACCGTAGCAATTCGGACCTCGGCCAACACCAACCGTAGCTGCTCGACCCCGCGTGCTCCGCCGGCCCCGCCGTAGCTGATGAAGCCAGCCGCCTTGTCGTTCCACTCGCGGAATAGAAAATCAATCGCATTCTTGAGCGCGCCAGAGATGCCATGGTTATACTCGGGCGTGACGAAGACATAGCCGTCAAAAGAGCCGATCTTAGCGGCCCATACCTTGGTGTGCGGTTTGGAATACTGGCCCATTATGGATGGAATTGGCTCGTCCAGCAGGGGCAGGTTGTAGTCTTTGATGTCCACCAGTTCGAACTCGGCGTCGGTGCGCTTTTTGGCGATTTCGTGGACCCACCTGGCCACGGCTTCCCCGTTGCGACCAGGGCGTGTACTTCCGATGATTATGGCAATTTTAAGCATATATTCCTCCTATCAGGATGTTAATTCCGCGTTGATCACCACGAACGAACTCGGACAAGAGCCAGCTTGCAATGAAACAACGAGGATTGACGCATAGTCTTTGCTCGTAACGGCGTTTCAAAAGAAGAACGTTATACCCAGCAACCCTGTTACGCCGTTGAGACCGAGGTTCGGGTTGCTGATTCCAGCGCAGGACCAATGGACATAACGCGCCTCCAGGCTGATGGCCATGTTGTCTTTCACGAACCATTGGACTCCCGCTCCCGCCTGGAGGTTGAACTCGAACGTCCCGCTCAAATCAGGAGGCCCGATGCTCGTGGCTGTCACACCAGCTCCGCCGTCAACAAATGGGATCCACCGTGTTCCCGTTGCAAAGTCGTAGCGCAGGTGCGGCGTCAGACCCACGAGCCATTCCCTGCTGGGGGAGAATTGGGCGCCGGTGAATAATTCGAGCCGGAATTCCAGGTTGCCCCGATACCAATGGCCCTCACCCCAAACATGGCTCAACATGTGACCATACGAGAGAGTGATGAGCGCCAAGTCGTGAGCTTGCACGCTGCCAAAGCTTGAAAAGCCATAGGTGGCCCCGGCGCTTAGACCAAACGAATGCGTCGTGGACCGAAAGCCTTCGCCAATGCTATGCTCCCATATGCTTGCCTTCTCGGATCCAAGATTGAACTCCTCCGTCGATACACTGTTGGTGAGCGGTAGCATTGGGTGTGCGCGGGCCTCCAACGGGGCCGCCGCCCCGGCGCACAAAACCGAGTCGTTGAAGAAGTTTATTAATCCCGAATCGGCACTTGTGAGAGCCGTACTTGCCTGCTGTTGTTCCGTCCGAAGGTCACCGCCGGCTATGGCACTCAGTGATGGATTGACCGCGGCTAGCAAGAGGGCGGCTGATATTGTTCTACAAATTGTTTGTTTCACACTCTGGTTTTCCAGTTTTTTGGTTTAATTACATCCGTGAACACATTCTGTTTGAACTATTCCGTCCACTGTTGTTTTGAACGATTCGTCTTTTTGCTTCTTTAAGCCTTTGTGAATTTCCCGACGCCTCTGGGTCTAGTTCGCTGATGCTAGACCCGTGCCAAAGCGGAGCTGCAGGGAATCAGATGGATCAGCCTGAAAAATCCAATGCCTGAGAAGCGCTTCGTGAGTCAACTTGCGATACTTCGAGGATTCGCGACGTTTCGCAAAAAAGTTATCGAACGAGCCTCATCTCGGCCATACCGTTCCCGGTGAGACACGAATGACTCGGCCAGCAATGGCCAGAGTCGATTGAGTTTTAAGGGAAGCGCGGCCAAGGGCTCTTCCCAGGCCGCGCTCCATTGCGCGAGTCTGTTATCCCGGCGTCCTTGGCGACAGGCAACGGATAAGGGATCTTGAACTCAACTGTCTCCTCGAGAAATTGGGCACCTCGTTGGAACGAAAAAGTCTCACAAACTCTTGGACATCAATTTCGCGTGTCCTGCGAGCGACCGGAAGCAGATCAGTCTAACGGCTTATATTTGAACTTTTGGCCACCGATTGTCGCCTGGACCATCAGCCCTGTTCTTGGAAGGGTGAACACCGTCACACCGCTCTTATACCTGGTATTTGCCGCTGCACCGTCCGCAGCGGCAACGGCACTCACTTCCGCGCTCATTTCAAAATTGCTTTGTTTGAAGTTTGACAACGCCTCGGGGGTCTCGAAGAAAATAACTTCGTAGAAGGATTGGCCTCCGGCCTGCGGTCCAACGTTGACCTCTGTGAGTGTGGCTTCCCCTATAGGCTTTCCTTTTTCGTAGAGGACCCCTTTCCCACGCTCACTAATAAGGCCTCCCTTGCCGACGCTAGGGAATACGACGAAACCAACCGAGCCGTTGAAGAAGTTTGTTAATCCCGAATCGGCACTCGTGAGAGCCTTAATTGCCCGCTCTGCTTCCATCCGAAGATCGTCGCCGGCTATCGCGGTCAGTGCGGGATTGACCGCAGCTAGCAAGAGGGCGGCTGATACTGTGCTGCGAATTGTTTGTTTCATACCTCGTTTTCAAGTTTTTGGCTTTAGTTACATCAGTCAACACATGTTTTCTAAACTGTTTCGTCGATTATTGTTTTGCACCATTCGTCTCTTCCCTTCTGAGGCTTTGTGAATTTACCAACGCCTCTGGGTTTAGTTCGCTGATGCTAGAGTTGTGCCAAGTGGAGTTGCAGAAAATCTGCCATATCAGCCTGAAAAAAACCAAATGCCTGAGACGAGCTTCGTAAGTTAACTTGCGAAGCTTCGAGAATTCGCGACGTTTCGCGAAAAAGTCCATCAAGCTAAATGCTGACACAGGCGCATCAAATGAATGATTCGCCTGAAGACGAAACCATTCCTGAAGGTTTGTCCCCCGAGGGTTTGTGTGGCACTTATAATTGTAGTTTGTCGAAGCACGGAATCACGCCGAAATGCAAAATGTATATGAAGAGCAATCCTTTAAAGAAGGGTGAAGTAATGATCAACTCCGCCGGCATTGGCACAGTAACCAGGAAGATGGTGCGGAAGCGTGCCGCGGAACTGGCCAGACTCGCTGGTCGTTCGGCTCGGGAAGTGTCTAAATCCGATTTGGCGACGGCCAGAAGGGAATTAACCGGCGAGGCAGAATTGGACCCTAAGCAAGCCGCCCTGGAAGCCGCACCAGAATCTGAACGCTGGGATCCGGTGCCTGGATCACAAGGCCGCAAAGTTCCGGTCAGTCCTGGCGAGGATGAGGACGACGAGGGGCGAAGCGACAATGAAAGGCTCGTTGAAGAAGGTGTCGAGGAGGCCGAGCTCGATCAGATGGATCAAGCCACCCGGCCCGCGGCCACGAAGGGCAAAGCAAAACACTGAGTCAGGATCGAGGAAAACGCTAACTTGTTCCTCGTCGAATCGTGGCTGGAACACTTGCGGCAGCACGACCGTGTAACTCGGGCCGACCGTAAGCTGGAGGAGCGAGTCCATCAATTCGTTCTCGAAGAACCAAGAGTCACGCACTTGATTACAGCCGAGCCAGGCCACGAACTGAAAAAATGGTCTAGTCTTCGTGGTTCCGATACCTCAACCAAATGAAAATCAAAGCTTCATAGCCGTCGAGAGGGGGAGCGTGCGGTTTAACTCGCTAATCCGCTCGCATTGTCGCCAGCTTTGATCTCGGTCGTAACGGAAAACACGCCTATAATGGCATTGCGATGACAAGTCATTCAAGCAGCCCAGCACATCTTTTTCAACCATTCACCATTAAGTCGATCACCTTACGTAATCGCATCGGCGTTTCGCCCATGTGCGAGTATTCGTCGGAGGATGGTGTGGCGACCGATTGGCATCTGGTGCACCTGGGTTCGCGCGCTGTGGGAGGCGCTGGCCTTGTCGTGGCGGAGGCCACCGCTGTATCGCCCGAGGGCCGAATTTCCCCTGCCGACGCAGGAATCTGGGCGGACAAACACCTGGAACCGATTGCTCGCATCAACCGCTTTATCAAACAGCATGGGGCGGTGCCGGGGATTCAACTCGCACATGCCGGTCGCAAGGCATCGACGTCGCCGCCGTGGGCGGGCGACGCTTCCCTCGCAGACGACGCTGGTGGTTGGCCAACGATTGCGCCAAGCGCCTTGGCATTCGGGGGTAACCTGACAAAAGTTCCGGGCGCGATGAGAGAGTCCGATATTGCGCGCGTACAGTCTGAATTTGTGGCCGCGGCCAAACGAGCACTGACAGCGAGCGTGGAATGGCTGGAGTTACATTTCGCCCACGGATATCTCGCTCATGAATTTCTCTCGCCATTGAGCAACCATCGCACGGATCGTTATGGCGGCGCGTTCGAGAACCGCATCCGTTTCCCGCTGGAAACCGCTCGTGCCGTGCGGGCGGTATGGCCTGAAAGGCTTCCGCTTGCGGTGCGCCTGTCTTGCACAGATTGGGTGCCAGGAGGCTGGGACCTCGAGCAAAGCATCCAGTTGGCTAAACTATTGAAAGCCGAGGCGGTGGACTTGATTGATTGCAGTTCGGGCGGAGCCGCGCCACATGCGAAGATTCCTGTCGGCCCTGGTTACCAAGTCCCTTTTTCCGAGTGCATCCGGCGCGAGGCCCGCATCGCGACAGCGGCAGTCGGTTCCATTACAGAGCCAACCCACGCCGACGAGATTATTCGCAACGGTCGTGCGGACATCGTTTTGATGGCCCGGGAGTTTTTACGCGAACCTTATTGGCCACGCGTTGCGGCAAACACTCTGCGTCAAAAAGATGCGGTGCTGCCTCCAGTGCAATACGGTCGGGCTTGGTAGACCCGACGCCGGTTTTAGTCGGATTCTTTCCCCAACAAAATGGGTTTGATGAGTTTCAGAACTAAGGGCTCTGGCTGTGAGGACTTGCCCCGTCGGTCTGAGGGTATTCCAGTGTCTAAAGTGCAGGAACCGTTTACCCGCCCGAATTACTGACGGGAAAATCGCGCCTCAGCCCGCAGACCCTCCACTTCGTTCATCAAATGCAGAATCATTCTAATGCCAACCAGGCTAATGCTACATTGGCTGCGGAGGTATTCGATACGGCGCAGGGTGCGGATGGCCTCGTCGTTGAAGTAGTATCCCCCACCCTCCGGATCACCGACCGGTGAAACCAGGCCGTGTTTGTAATACACGAGGATTGACCGACGCGTCACCTGAGCGATATGCGCTGCCGCTTCGATGCTATAGACCGTTTCCCCGTCTGGCTCAAAGAGTTGAATGGCGTGAAGCTGATGCTCAGCTGCGAGTGTCATAACTTGCTCCTGCAGATTGAATTTTGCCGGATGAATTGCAGAATCGCCGCGGCGGGCATCGCTCCGGATTTACGCGCAGCTTCTCTTCCGCCCTGGAGGAGTGCGAGCGTGGGAATTCCGCTAATGCGAAATCGTTGCGCGAGACCCGGCAACTCCTCGGTGTTCACCTTGACCACGAGCCATTGTTTCGCCCCCTCAGCCGCAACCTTCGCGAGCTCCGGTGCGACCATTTTGCAAGGCCCACACCAAGCCGCCCAAAAATCCACCACCACGGTTAGCGCAGAATGACTGGCCAGAGCGTCGAAGATAGCTTCGCTCTTGACCTCCATGGGTTCACCGGGCGGGTTCAGTTCGGTCTGACAGTTGCCGCAACGGAACGTTTGTCCCAGCCTTTCGTAAGCCAGTCGATTGCGTCTGCCACAATGTGGGCAAATCAGCACAAGTCCACGGTTGTCGAGTTCGGAAATGTTGTTCATAACAAAATTATGTCATTGAACTCAGGCGTCTGATGGCAAGTCGCCCAAGCCACTGGCGGTCGCCAAAACCTGCGCTCAACATAAATCTAATTGGAGTCTTTGGACTCACGCAATCAGGTCAGTTTCCTTGGGTTGAAACCGGACACCTGGCTTAGTTTCTCCCACGCCGCCCGCTCCTCATTGCTGATTTCTTTGGGAAGCTGCACGCTGACAATTACGTACAGATCACCATCGTCACTGTTTCGGCCTTTTCTCGCGAGATGTGAAGTTCTGACGCCGCATCCTTCAACTCCGTCCGCCGTCCGTTAAAGCCGGCGCTGCGTCGGCCACTCGCCGCGAAATGTGACGACCGCGACTTTGTCTTCTAACGATGTTTTCATACTTTGCCTTTCTTTTTTGCAATTCGGCTCGTTCCCGTCGCCGGGCTTTCCCGGTTGAATGCCCTGCTATTGCTACACCCCACTAAGTGCGAAAATTTGCAGAAAAAAGGACAATTTGAGTATTCCGATGGCCTTTTTTTTCCGATTTCTCGCACTAAAAGAGAGGAAGCTGAGCACGAATTATGAAATCAATGCCTGTTTGGGAATAGCTGTGCGCCAGCGTCTGCTGAAAACCGGAGCGACTTGTATATGAGCGCTGATTCCAGTCAGGATGAGCCCATATTTACCGAGGCCCTCAAGCACCCGGTGGCGGAACGCAAGGCCTTTCTGGATCGAGCCTGCGCTGGCGATGCTGAATTACGGCGCAAGGTTGAGGCGCTGCTTCGCGCCTACGAGCGGCTGGGAGATTTCTTGGAAACACCTCCGCTCAAACCCGGCTCGTCTGTCTTGGACCCGGAAATTGATGAAGAACCGCTGGAGCCAGACTCCAAGGACGGTGATCCTAAAGGCAATTAAGAATGGCTCCGAACGAACCGGTTAGTGCGAGGCCCGAAGCAACGGAACGTTGGTCGTGCCAATCTCTATCTGCTTGGCTGAAGCCGTCCGAGTGGCCAATTCTCAAGTTGATTTCCACGCAAACCAGACTAATTGTTTCTTTATAATCGAGTGGTCCGAAACAAATGTGAACGATGCCACCGTCAAATTAGAGGCCGTGGAGCGCGGCGAACCCGGGGCTGCGGAGGATTTGTTTGTCCTCCTGTACGCGGAATTGCGGCGCAATGCGGCCGTCAAGCTGGCTCGGGAACTTCCCGGTCAGACGCTTCAACCCACGGCGCTGGTTCACGAAGCGTGGATTCGATTAGTCGGAGATCAGAACCCCACTTTTAGCAGTCGCGCGCACTTCTTTCATGCTGCCAGCGAGGCGATGCGACGCATTTTGATAGAAAGAGCCCGGCGCAAACGAACCGAGCGCCATGGTGGACGTTACCGGCGTGTGGATTTGGATGGATTCGACCCTGCGGCACCGAACGCTGACGAACACTTGCTGGCGGTGCATGAGGTCTTGGACAAAATGGCCGCTGAGCACCCGGCTGAAGCCCAATTGGTAAAGCTCAAGTACTTCGCCGGCATGACCAATGAGGAAGTCGCCGAGGTGATGGCGATTTCCGTTACCACCGTCAAGAATTACTGGACGTTTTCTCGCGCCTGGCTTTTGAACGAAATTGAAAACGGATAAGCGTTTAAATCTCCCGACATTTCCGCCTTGTGCCAATGAGCGCCGAATCAAACAGCGCCATGCAGATTTTTACGGAAGCTTTGCGGCTTCCTCCCGAAGCTCGCCAGGATTACCTCGACCGCACCTGCTCCGGAGACGAGAATCTGCGTCGCAAAGTCCAAGCACTGCTCCGTGCCAACGACAGAGCGGGACGGTTCTTAGATGAATTGCCGAGCGCATTCGCAAGCGAACGGGTTCAGCAGGTTGGCGCCATCGAAAAACCGGGTGATCGGATTGGACGATACCAATTGCTAAAACAGATAGGCGAAGGAGGGTGGGGCATCGTTTTCCTTGCCGAACAAAAAGAACCTGTCCGCCGCAAAGTTGCGCTGAAAATCGTCAAACCGGGCATGGACAGCAAAAGCGTGGTTGCGCGCTTTGAGGCGGAGCGGCAGGCGCTGGCGTTGATGGACCATCCCAATATCGCCCGCGTCATCGACGCCGGCATGACCGATGGCGGACGACCCTTCTTTGTAATGGAATTGGTCGAGGGTATAAAAATCACCGATTATTGCGATCAGCACTCTCTGCCAACCAGCTCCCGTTTGGAGTTATTCACCCAAGTCTGCGACGCAATCCAGCACGCGCACCAGAAAGGGATCATTCACCGGGACATCAAGCCTTCAAACATTCTCGTCACTACAAGAACCGACGGGAGGCCGGCGCCCAAAGTGATTGATTTCGGGGTAGCGAAGGCCACCGGGGGACAGCAGTTGACGGACAAAACGATCTTCACCGCTCACGATATGCTAATTGGGACGCCGGCGTACATGAGTCCCGAGCAGATGTCCCCCATGAACGCGGACATAGATACGCGGACCGACATCTACAGTCTGGGCGTGTTGCTCTACGAACTTTTGACGGGCACAACGCCTTTTGACACGCGCGAAC
>DASRFK010000153.1:0-3379 GCA_035651635.1 Verrucomicrobiia bacterium
CTGAGCCTGACGGTAATCCTGGATAATTTGGGCGCGTTGCCTAGCCGTGAAGTGCTGTCGAGTCGATCGGATTTTTGCCATGCCGCCATCTTCGCAGACTCAAGCGCGCCCTGACTAGGTGGGGTTAGCAATACGGATACACAAAAGCCTCAGATCCTTCCGCGACGAAGTAAGATGTATATTTAAGATCCGTCGGGTTGAATCCCTCCTCCAACTCCAAGTACTCCCTGACCCGCGGAAGCACTTTCGCCATGGCTTTCTCGATCCCTGGTGGCGGCGCGACTGCTTCGACTTTCATAGTTTGTTTCTAGCCCAACGTTTGTGCTGAGGCAGGGCGGGCGAACAACGGGAAACATGAAACAAAGGCGCAATCCCGCCCTTGCCTCCAGCACTCTCGTTAGGCCCTTCAAATAGGAAACCGGTGTGCTTCATAAGCCTGCTCCAGAGCAGAGATAAACGGCAATTCGACTCCAAGCAATGCCCGCCTGCAAATGAGATCAAAATCGTCTGAAACCGTTGCTGCTAGGTCGTGGTGACCACCTGAAGCCTCGAAGGTGCGCTTGAAGGCAGCCTTTCGCATATCAACAACCGCAGGAGTAGCGCGAGCGGCATCCGGATTACGATACCAAGCATACTGCAGATATTCGGCAGCACGAACCCAATCGTCGTCGGAAGAGTCATCACGCTCGTCGAGAAGTACGTCTGCATCGAGCGTCTCGAACATCGAATCAGGCAACAAAGAACCGCTTGCGATACGCTCTGTAACTCTCTGCGGTGTCCACATGACTGGCGGCCTGACGAACGACATCTGCGACTGGCACCTGGAGTCCTGCGCTGGAGACCTGACTAACGCAGAAACTCAAGTCGAAACTCCGGCGAACCCAAACGGGGTGCCAGTTCGCCAGCATGGAATTGTTAGCGCCTTTCTTGCCGCCACGCATAACGCAACAGGTTCGTGTCCTTTGACTCCTCAAATCGCTGTGCCCACCCCCCGCGCTCGTCGAATAGATATTCGAGGCCGTCATGTATGATTATGCGGTAAACCCGTTGTGTGGGATAATCGGGAGGCTGTCGGGGATCTCGGTTAACTGCCGTGGTTATGTTCGTGGAGCTTCGGAGGTATGAGCCCATTTCAATGGGGGACTTTCGCTCCCTTCGTTCAACTCCGCGTAGCGTAATGCGATACTCCCAGGACCGCTTATACGGAAAATTCGGGGTTCCACCTGCTAACATCAATTGCTCATACTTTCCGGAGCTATAAAGCACAAGGCGAGTTGTTGTGCCGAGTGGGAAGACAAAAGTTGCAACCGCTCGATCTTGCTTGTCGCATCCGACGTCAGCCATGGCAAGACCGAGAATGAACAATGCGCTCAGCCGGTTCATAAATGCGCTAACGCACCAGATGAGCTACCGCCGCCGTAGAACCAGCAGCGCCAGCCTCCCGAACCCGCCCTTGAAAAGGCGGATGGCTGGCGTCGGTTAGCTCCGTCTGGCTTGTTAGGTGTCTCCACGGCATGTCACGGTAAGAACTCGCCACCCCGATCCTGCGACGGGTGGTCTAGGAAGTCACGGAACGAGTCGGTAATCTGCTTGAGAATCTCCGAACGCTCCCTTCCGGTTTCCTCGGAAATGGCGTCTGCCATGTGCTCAGCGGCGTCTGCGAGCAGACGACCCCACTGATCCGGTTGATTCTTCCAGTGCGAGGGGTGAAGCGAGATCTCTAGTCCGCCGTCGATCACCCACGCGCGAAGCACCTCAACAGAATCATCGTCGAATTCTGCGCGGGGAGGATGTGGGAGCGGGCGCATAGACTTAACGATCGCTGGTCAGGCACTGCGCGCCATAGTCATCCGCATGCAATAACCACTTGACCGCGCAGCTGCCTGCACCAGCTTGGTTCGGCAATTTGATCTCCGGTCTCACTTGTTTTCCTTTCCTCCGGTTACAGAGGGGTGCCAAGTTGCGCCAACAAGCAGGCCGTCAACCAGCTGCTGTAGCGCCCACAGTTTCGATGGACCACTGTTCGCGTAGTTTCTGAATACCTTGCGCTGGCCCTTCATCAGAAACGTTGTGTATACCGTGTCGCCGTCAGTCACGCCGGCGGCAAAAGTGTCCTGCATCTGCCAAAACCCGGATTCAACAATGAAGTTCGCGAGATGGTGAAATCTATACGGATCGATGGTCGTCTCCCACTCCCCAATTCTATCCACGTGGGCTCCGCCATGATACAGCACCTTACCATCGCTATGAATAATGCACACATAAATCGGGCAAGTGCCAAAACATGCCGTGCGCTCAATACCTATTTCGGTAATGCCGTGATTCGTTGCAGGAACATTAGGACCTGAAAAGCCGCCACCGTTTGCAAGGTCATTGGTGTTGCGATGTTGCCAATAGAAGTCGGCGATTTGGCCAGCCGAAGCAATCTGGCACATCGCCAGAACAATCATTAAAGCTAGGATCCTCATAGCTTGTCCATTGCACCTTAGCGCACCGCCGAACAATTCTGGTCAGGCACGGCGGCAGTAAGTTGCCCCGAAGCCATTCCACGTGCACTACCGCCGTTGCTTGCACCAGATGGGTTAAGCCCACGTCGCCGCCAGAAAAGAAAGAACCACAGACAGATCTGACTGCTAAGGTAGACCGTCAGAAACACGATTATGGGTGCGGACTCGGAATTCCAGACCTTCGCCACGTGATACCAATCAGTGTCCCATGTCAGGCTGATAATGCCGCAATAGTTCAAGAGCAAAATCCCTGATGCGAGAACGCGGCAAACCAGGAAGCGCCGCAACACAACCAAGACGCCAACCAGCGGCCAGATGCCCATCACCAACCATGAAAAGATCGTCCTATCGGCAGCCGGTTCAAATACCACGCTACCGAATGGTGCCAAGACCAATTTGGCAAGAAAGGGGTCACCCCCATCCGGCACAACCCCAGAAAAGAGAAAGCCAAAGAAAAGCATTCCATAAAACCAAACGGCTATCCCGGCAATTATTGCTGTCCCCTTAACAACCTTCATGGGCTTAACCGAAAAAGTTCAGGCGCGCTGGGCCGGCCAGCAGGGGCCAACAGAAAGGCGAAAGCCAGCGTCGCCTGCAACTTTTGGTTGGGCACCCCGTTCATCGTATGTCCTTTGCTCGGCTAGAAAGGAAATGGAAATACTTGGCATCGTGCGCATCGAAGATCTTTCGCCCTGCGCCCATATACGCCCGCATGAGTTCGTCTGCGGCGCGTTCCTGGTTCCCAAGCTCGAACTGACACTGCCCAAGCCAAAATGGATGAACGGATTACCAATTGTGTCATCGGACGGTCAAAAGGGACCCCCACGGGTCGAAATGGGGGTCCCTTTTGAAAATTTCAGATTCCCCACCTT
>DASRFK010000154.1:0-5493 GCA_035651635.1 Verrucomicrobiia bacterium
CCCCAATTGAGCGCCGCCAGCTTGAATGGCACTCAGTATGTCTTCGTCTGGCCCGCTGGCATCCAACAAACTTATCAACTCGAGTACAAAGATGATTTGGCCACCAACGGTTGGGCTTCTTTCGGTCCGGCTCTCCTCGGCAACGGCCAAGCCATTTCGATTACCAATGAGCTGAGCGCGTCAACCCACCGCTTTTTCCGCCTGCGAATTTTGCCCTAACCCTCTCAATCCTTCCCTCCGATCCGAAAGAATAGCGCAGCTGCATCTTTTGGATTGTCTATCGATTAGGCAGGCGGCGCCTTCGTTTTTCGGACGAGGACGACGCGAGATTGTGCGAAAGCTCATCCCATGGATCCCATAAAACTCGATCCGACCCCAAGCAACGACAAACTAAAACGCGGCGCAAAGTATTACAAAATTGAAGTCCGCCGCGCAGCCAGTCCTTTCCTATCAGTTGCTTAGCTGTCTCGCGGTCCGATTTGACTTTGCCTGAAAAGCAGGGCTCCGCCCCATTTGAGCTTCGCATCCGCTGCACAGACATTGTCACGGGGAGAAGACGTCAGTTTACCAAGAGAGGACAATCATGGGAATTGAGATCAAAACTGTGCCGCCGCAGGCAGCTGCCGCGAAAACGTTCAGAAGTCGGGAGAGGCTAAAACAAAGAGGGTGCGTCAGTCCATTCGGGCGAACGAACCACCACAGCTACGCGTTAGCCTTTCCGCGCTGGTTCGCGTTGACTTCTCTGCTGGGGGCACTCGGCGCCGTCGCGCAACCAACCCAAACCGTGACACTGGCGTGGAACCCGAGCTCAGATCCGGCTGTGACGGGCTATTTCCGTTATTACGGAGGGGCCAGTGGCGCATACACGAACAAAGCCGATGTGGGCGCGGCTACCAACGCATCCGTGTCCGGACTCTTTCAAGGCGACACCTACTACTTTACCGTCACAGCGTACGACGCCAGCGGTCTGGAGAGTCTTCCGTCGCCTGAGATTTCCTATACCGTGCCACCCGCGACCAATTCTGCCGTTGCGCCAACGATTACCGGTCAGCCCACCAACCAAACGGTCGTGGCCGGAGCCAATGCGGCTTTCCTGTTAAGCGCGGCGGGGACAGCGCCGCTTAGCTATCAATGGCAGTTCAATGGAGCCGCACTCCCAAACGGCACCAACAGCGCGCTGACGTTGAACAACATTCAGCCGGGCCAGGCGGGAGCGTACCAAGCTATCGTTTCAAACTCCGCCGGCTCGGTCACCAGTGCGGTAGCTCAGCTGACGGTCCTGGTTCCTCCTTCCATTGTCAGCCAACCCGCCAGCCAGACCGTCTCGGTGGGAGGCACGGCAACTTTTCAAGTCGCTGCCAACGGCAGCACCCCGCTCAACTATCAATGGCTCTTCAACGGAACGGCGCTCACCAGGGCCACCAGCACCAGCCTGACTTTAAACAACGTGCAGTCGAGCCAGGCCGGCGGGTATAGCGCTCTTGTATCAAACAGCGCGGGCTCCGTGACCACTGCCGTGGCTCAACTCACTGTCGTGGCGCAAAGTCCTCCGCTCGTCACCATCACCAACCCGATCGACGGCGCAAGTTTCAACGATCCGGCCACCATCGAGTTGGACGCTGCCGTCACGCCTAATGGGAATTCGATCTCAAAAATACAATTCTATCAAAACTCAACGCTGTTGGGGGAGGCAGCCAATGCCCCGTACAGCCTGATCTGGAGCAACGCCTCCGCCGGTGACTACACGCTCACCGCGGTGGCGATCTACTCGGGCACAAACGTCGTTTCAGCACCCATTCAGGTGCATGTGACCGGTGTTCCCCCGCCCTGGCAAAGCGTGGACATCGGCACCCCGACAGCTGAAGGCGCTGCAAGCGTCTCCAACGGCGTATACGTCGTCAGTGGCGCAGGCAATCTCAGCGGTTCAGCCGATAACTTCCATTTCCTTTACCAAACTCTGACCGGTGACGGCAGCATCACCGCCCAGATCAGTGCACTCTCCAATTCCGTTCCCAACGGCCGGTTCGGCGTCATGATCCGCGAAAGCCTGACCAGCGGTTCGCGCTACGCCTTCATGGGAATCTCGACTAACGGCAAGTTCCGATTCCAGCGCCGCCGATCCACCGGCGGGAGCAGTTCGGCAACTGCCTCCAGTCTTTCCACGCTGCCCAACACCTGGGTGCGCCTGACGCGGTCGGCCAGCACATTCAGTGGTTATGATTCGACCGATGGAACGAATTGGACGCTCGTGTACTCGGGCGGAATTACCATGGCGACCAACCCATATATTGGTTTCGCCGTTGCCTCGGGTAATTCAAACGTACTAACCACCGTCACGTTCAATGGCCTGTCGGTCGTGCCTTGATCTAAGACCTAACGGGGAAGCTGCACATATGTTAAAGTGGCTGGCTTTAATCTTGGTTTGTTCGGCCCTGCTGGCGATGTCAGCCCTCCTCGACTCATATCGGCGCCCACACACGGCGGCGCCGCTTGCCGCTACTCAGCAAACAAAGCTCGATGCGCCTCCGCCGATTCCTGCACGGAATAAAGTTGTCGCTGAGGCAAATCCCTCCGAGTCGAACCAGCCCCCGGAGCTCGCTGCCATGCTGGAACAACTGCGTGGCAACGCTGATCCGGACCTGCGAGACGAAGCCACACAGAAGTTCGCAAACTCGGTCGCCATTGCTGCTTTTCGTTCCACACTCGATTCGCTTGGCCAGGACTCTGACCCGGCGATAAATGAATTGCGGACGCGCCTGGTCCGTCGTTGGGCTGAAGAAAATCCCACCGCCGCGCGGGAGTGGATCTCGGAGCAACCGGAAGGGCGGATCCGCAGGGCTGCATTGGAACAAATCGCCATCGCGGATTCGAACCGGGATCTACCGACCGCCGCCGCATGGGCGATGGCGCTGCCCAACGGCCCGGATGAGCTGGCCGCGAAGGTCACCGTTGCGTATGAGGCAGCACGCACTGACCCGGTACAGGCAGTGGACTTGGCCAGTACTTTGCCTCCAACTCCGCAGCGGGACGATCTCCTGGTGCACGCCGCCAGCCAATGGTCGAGCACCGATTTCACCAACGCCGTGAGCTGGGCCTTGCAGGTTTCAGACCCCCAGTTGCGCGACCGGCTGGTGAGCGCGGTTGCCGTCGGGTCCGCCAAAGAGGAACCGGTGGCCGCCGCGACGCTGGCCGCGCAGGATCTGCCACCAGGTCCACAACAGGATCGGGCCGTAGTCTCCATCGTCCAGAGATGGGCTGAAACCTCGCCCGACGAAACAGCCGCTTGGGTGGCTCAATTCCCCCAGGCACCGTTGCGCGACGCGGCCACCCGCGAGCTTCTGATTGCCTGGTTGGGACAGAACCCAGACGCAGCCGAGTCTTGGGTGGATTCACTCCCGGCCGGCGGGCCGCGGGAAAGGGGCCTGGCCGCTTACGAGCAAGCCTTGGAGTCCCGGGCACCCGCCTCTTCCGGCGTGAGTTCCACGATCGCTCAATAACCCCTTACTCGTCCAAACCGGAACGGTGCAGTTAGACCAAGAATAGACATGGAGGCACACTGATTGGAAACAGGCTGAGGCGTACCATCCACACGATTGATTTCGGCTCACCACCAGGTGAACAGTGCCGATCCCAAATCAAGCATTTTGTTCCCTCTGAATCGGTGTGAATCTGGGTCCATCCGAGGTTTTCAACCGCATGGTTACAGCCAAGCACGTCGCTATCAAAACCGCTCTCCGCGCAGCAACCGGAGCACGCATCGATTGTGCGTTCCATCAAAGCTCACCGTGGCAAGGCTCTGTTCGTCCGGAGAAAAACCCGCGAAAAAAACGACCACCGGATCAGTTTCAAAACCGCTCATTTCGCGCAACGTCGGCAGGCTCCAGAGCTTGACCCGATGATCCCCGGTCGCCACGATGACATTGCGCCCCGAAGCTCCGAACGAAACGCTGTAAGCGCCGCTCCGATGCCGGCCTAACACGCCAACCGGCTCAAACGTTGAGGCGCTCCACAGCCGACAGGTGTCATCCGGGGAAGCGGTGGCCAGCAGCTTGCCGTCGGGCGAGAACGCAGCGCCAAAAATCCCCAGTTTGTGCCCCTCCAGGCCGTGGCGCAATCGGCCGGTGTGGACATCCCAAACCTTGGCCGTCCGATCTTGCTCGCTCGTCGATAACAATTGCTCCCCGTCCGGCGAGAAGCTTACGGCAGTGATATTCCCCGGATGAGCCGTCCATCTGCGCAATTGGACACCGCAGCTAAGGTCCCACAACGCGATCTGGCCGTTGCTGTATCCCAGCGCCAGAAGCTGGCCTCGTCGCCAGACATCATGGGCGCGGACCGCTCCCAGATCGGCATTGGTGGCGCACAGCGAGCGCACAATTCCCCTTGTGCTCAAGGAATGCAACTCGATGGCTCCCTCCGCCGAAACCCACAATCCATTGTTATCGTCCGAAAACGCCAGCGGATCGGTGGTGTTGGTAAGGCAGCACACCGATTGTCCATCACGCGCTCGCCAAACCCCCACGCCATTCTGCTGGCCGGCCGCAAGATAATGAGAATCGCTGGAAAAGATCGGCCATGCCCAGAAGGCAATCGTCGTGCTCATTGGTTGCTCTTCGCCGGCCGGCGCCAGGCTCCAAATCCTCACTGACTGATCCTTGCTGCCCGAGACAATCCGCCGACCATCCGGCGAAAAGGCCAGGCACCAGACCTCGGAGCGATGCCCTCGAAACACGCGGATTTCCTTCAGGTCGGAGGAATCCCATAGCCGCACGGTCTGATCGCTGCCGGCAGTGGCGAGCTGCCGCCCGTCGGGAGACCAGGCAATCTGCCACACCGCAATCTGCAGCGTTTGAATGCTCCGCACCAACTGCTGGCTGGAAAGATCCCAAACCGACAGCGTGCCGTCTCCCTCGCCCACAGCCAAAAGGCCGCCCTCGGGTGAGAAGCCGAGATCGAAACGGTTTTCCTTGCAACGCAGTCGCGCCACGACCTCACGCCTTCTTAAATCCCAGACCGTCACCTGGCCGTCATACTTCCCAATGGCCAACAACCGGCCATCGCGGGAGAACCTCAGCACGCGGCCGGCGTCCGGCAACGAAAACAGTTCCTGGCCGGAGCGATTGTCGAGCACCTTGGTCCTGTCCGGCGGGCGGGACTTAGCCGTGGCTTCCGCTTCGGAATCGAGGCTTACTGCGACCACCTCCTCCACGGGGCTCACCGCCATTTGCAGACAATGCGACTCAATTCCAAACAGCCGCTGCGAATTCTGAACCTGGCGACACTCAAAGCGCCCGTCTTCATCGCGCAGAAAAAACCGCTCGCCATCATGGGAGCGCGCGCCAGAGCTTATCGGAGCCGAGTTAAGCAAAGTCGCCTTACGCGTTTTGGTTTGCCAATCCCATAATTGCATTTGTCCGTCGAAGGCGGCGCTCAAAACCAGATTGCCATCCTCCGAAAAGGTGACCTGTTTGATGCCATTGGAGTGGCCGTTGA
>DASRFK010000155.1:0-9293 GCA_035651635.1 Verrucomicrobiia bacterium
CCGGGGTGGTGAGCGCAGCCGGGAGAGCTAACTACGCTTGCGCCGGAGCGCGAGCATTCTGCTCGCAGGAACGACCGATAACCCCTGGCGCCAGAGGCTCCTCTTGCGCCAGATTGGCTTGGTGCATTGCTGCGGACATCGGATGTCCGCGCCGGGCGCGCGAGCATTCTGCTCGCAGAAACGACCGGTAACCCCTGGCGCCAGAGGCTCCTCTTGCGCCAGATTGGCTTGGTGCATTGCTGCGGACATCGGATGTCCGCGCGCCGGGCGCGCGAGCATTCTGCTCGCAGGAACGACCGATAACCCCTGGCGCCAGAGGCTCCTCTTGCGCCAGATTGGCTTGGTGCGTTGCTGCGGACATCGGATGTCCGCGCCGGGCGCGCGAGCATTCTGCTCGCAGGAACGACCGATAACCACCTGGCGCCAGGCTCTCCCCTTGGGCCAGATTGGCTTGGTGCATTGCTGCGGACATCGGATGTCCGCGCGCCGGCGCGCGAGCATTCTGCTCGCAGGAACGACCGGCAACCACCTGGCGCCAGGCTCTCCTCTTGCGCCAGCTTGGCTTGGTGCATTGCTGCGGACATCGGATGTCCGCGCGCCGGCGGGTCAGGTCAATGCCTTCTTAAGAACAGGCGATGATCGACCCGTTTGGTCTGATGATATTGCAGCGGGGGAAGATCGGTAAGAGTAGGGGATTGGGTCTCGTTGAGCGTGGCCTTGGCAAGGATTTGCAATTGCTCGAAGCGCGGCCAGTCCAAGTGTGGCGCGTGGGCGATTTGGCGCATGAGGCTGCGCCACTCGATGATGGCCCGGTCAATGTCGCCGGGTCCTAGCAGATCGGTCACCCAGGCGTGCTTGCTCTCCGGATTCTTGTGCACGGCCGCGACGACCCGCTCCGCCCCGGCACCGTATTTGGGCGGAACGCCATTTTCGAGGTAGCCCGGGACGGATTGCAGTCCGTAGCGCTCGTGACAGACGATGGCTAACCGCCCGCCCCAGCGGTTGTCTTCGCCGCAAAAACGAAAGCCGCCATCCAGATTGGCCAGATCGTAAATGAGTTCTTCGAGGGGGTAGGTCTCATCTTCGAGAGCGGCGGCAATCGCCAGACCATCGCCTTGTGAAAAGAAACTGACAATTCGTCCGCGCCGCGTGGGCTGACCTCCGGCATCAACGAGGCCGAGCCGCCGCCAGAGCATCGCCGTGCCGGTGGCGGTCGAAAGGCTCTTGCAGGTTTGCACCAGGTTACATTGGGCGCAATCATAGGGAAGGACTTCGCGCTCGACTGGCTTCCAGATCGCCACCCCATGCGCATCGATCGGAACGCGCAACGTGAGCTGCGCGATGCTGACTACCGCCACGATTCTTTGAGACTGCTGCACGAAGTTTACGAGGGGTGTCTTCTGCCGCGCCAAACCTTCGGCAACTAAGGGCGCGATTTGATCGCGCCAAACCGAAAGGGTCGCCTGGCGGCCATTCCAGTTGGTTAGCCGCCGTACCCACTTGGCAATGACTACCCGGTCGCCGGCCAGGTGCTCGGCTACGGTGAGCGCCCGGCCGTAGGTTTTGATGCCCGCGTTTTCAGCGGCCACAGCGAGGCTGCCGGTGCCCACTTTTTCCAACGCCGCCGGCACGGTGAGCGCAGGCACGAATCGAGGTACGTTTACAAATGCATGCCCCTGGATGTTTGCGTTTGCGCCGGGATGGCTCTCGCCGTTCATTGTCTCGCCGGGTGCCGCTCCGTGGGGTCCGGCGGCCCGCTGCCGAAACACAGATTCCGGCGTCACTATGTCGCTCAACGGCACCGGCACCCAGGCTGGGGTCGGTTCCCAATGTCCCTGGCTGTTCAGCATCTCGCGCACTCTTTTGCGCACGTGACGCGCGCGCTCGGCATCCGTACGCAAACCGCAGGGAACTTCCGGATGTCGCAAAGACTCCTCGACCCCGAGTAAAATGGGCTTGGTCGCGAAGAGCCGTTCCTGTACTCGCACGCCTTCGGTAAAGGGGTCGCGAGCGCGGTCGGCCGCCGCACTCATGACCCCCAGCAGCGTGGGCCAATCCACCGCGGCACTGCGAGACAAATGGCCGGGATACGCGTCGAGCAAGCGCAGTTCGTTTGCGGTGACGATGACGTAGCCCATTTCGTCCAGCCCACGGCGCCCAGCCCGTCCGAACATTTGCATCAGCTCATCCGGCTTAAGCAGTTGCTCGACTTCATCGCGGCGATAGGATTCGCCGGCCAGGGCCACGCTGCGCAGCGAGAAGTTGATCCCCGCGGCCAGGCCCATGGTGGCGATCACGACCCGGAGCTGCCCGGCCTTGGCCAAAGGCTCAATCACGCCCGCGCGCGCGCCGTAGCTCAACCCGCTGTGGTGATAGGCAACTCGGCTCTTGAGCAATTTGGCGAGGTGCTCGCCCGCGACAAGCTTCTGCTCCGGGCTGAGCTGAAGAGGATTGGGAGTGGGTAATTGACGCGCCAACTCGCCCGCCAGCGCTTCGGCTGCCTGACGCCGCGGCGCGAAGACCAGAATCGGGCCGAGATCCTCAGCGAGCGATTTGGCGATTAGTCGAGGCCAATAGCCGCGAATTTCATTCGGCAAATGATAACTGAGGCTATTGGCGTGGATTTCTTCCTGCGGCACGGGCCGCTGTTCGTGCCGGATCAGCATTGCCTTGCGGCCCAGTCGATGCAGCCATTTTACGACATCCTGAGGATTGGCCACACTGCCGCTCAACAGCAGGAGCTGCGTCCCAGGCGGCGCCAGGGCGATCGCCAACTCATAATTGAGTCCCCGGTCCAGGTCACTCAACATTTGGTATTCGTCCACAACCAGCAAGGCCGGGCCATCACCGTTCACCAGCCGATGCTTTTGCGTTTCCAACGTGGCTACTAAAACGGGTGCACTTAGGTTTTCGGCCAGGTCGCCGGTGGCAATGCCTACGTCCCAACCGCGTGCGCGCCATTCAGCCAGCTTATCGTTGGCCAGGGCCCGCGTCGGCACCGTGTAAATGGCCTGGCCGCGGTTTTTGCCTTGGTTTGACCACAGCTCGAAGATCAGCGTCTTACCCGCCCCGGTGGGAGCCTGCACCACTACGTCCTCACCTGCTCGCAGTGCAGCGACGGCCTGTTGCTGCCACAAATCGGGCACTTTAACCTCGTTAAGCACTGGCAGTTCGGCGAATGGGGAGGCAAAAGTCGACACAAAGCGAGCGCTCGAGGTTTCAATCGGTTCGCGGGCTTCTCCGGCAGAGTCGGCGCCGAAAAGCCCCGGCACGGACAGAACATAGCCGAAAATCACGGTTCCGAAACCATAAATGTGAATGGAGATTCTTGGCTTTGGCTTGTGCGCGGATACTCTCTACTCCCGCATTGAGCATTGAACAATAAGCATTTGCCATTTCCATCGATCGCCAATGGACGATAAAAAATGCTCAACGCTCGATCCTCAATGAATCCCCTTCCTGGGGACCGAAGTCCCGATACATCTCCATCGGCCGAGGGATATCAGGGGATATGGGGTTTGACTTGGGTACTGGCCAATCTTAGTTTATTTGCAGCATGTTAGCGGCTGATCCCAAAGTGGTTTCCTCGCCTCCGACGGGAACCCCGCGCACCCAGCCGGCTCACTCCTGGAAGCATATTATCGATCCAGTTGAGCCGTTTCTGGAGGCGGTCAGCTATCGTCTGGTCCAGCAGGTCAAGGCGTTCGACCCGGATATTGTTCCCTACGCCGATTACGCGCTCAAGGGCCAGGGCAAGCACTTGCGGCCGGCGTTAGTGGCTTTGACCGCGCATGCGTTGGGTCCTCCCGGAGAGTCGCATGTCACGGTGGCGGTGATCATCGAAATGGTCCATTTGGCGACGTTGGTCCACGACGATATCATGGACGAGGCCGAGATTCGCCGCGGACGCCTGACCCTGGCCGCCAACTGGGGCAATGATCTGGCGGTTTTATTTGGTGACTGCCTGTTTGCTCGAGCTCTCACGCTGGCTGCCAGTTTCCCAACGCCGGAAGTCTGCCGGGCCGTGGCCTTGGCGACCAACACCGTTTGTTCCGGAGAGATTCTTCAAACCCAGCACAAAGGCGACTTCCAATTCAGCCGCGAGCAGTACTTCAGGGTGCTCGAGATGAAAACGGCGGAGCTTTTTGCATTGTCCTGCGATTTGAGCGCCTTTCTAAGCGGCGCTACCGCGGAGCAGCGCTCAGCTCTCCGGCAGTTCGGCTTGGCCTTTGGCACTGCTTACCAGGTGTATGACGACTGCGTCGATTTATTTGGGTCGGAAGCTGCCGCCGGCAAATCGTTGGGGACAGATTTGGCGAAAGGCAAGTTGACGCTGCCGGTTTTGGTGGCATGGGAGCGAGCGGACCTGGAGGAACGCGAACAGCTTCGGGAATTGGTGCGGGCCTGGCAGCCGGCTTCAATGGCCGCGGCATCGAAGTTATTGGCGAAGTACGAAACGCTGAGTGCTTCGTTGGAGGTGATCTACCAGTACCTCGCCAAAGCGCGCCAGGCAATTCATCTTCTGCCTAAGTCGAGCGGTCACTCCGGTTTGTTCGAGTTAACTGATTACCTGGCACTCCAGTCGGGGAAACTTGGGGCCGCGCGGGAGGGTGGCCTATGATTATGGCCGAACCAGCCACTCGCAAAGTTGCCACCGAGCCCGAGGCACCGGCCAGAGTCGACGCCCCGCCGGTTCCTGATGAAGCGGTACTGGTTAAGCGCGCCCGCCAGGGCGATCTGGGCGCTTACGACGAGCTGGTGCGCAGATACCAGGAACGCATCTACGCCACCGTTTACCACATGACCTCCAATCATGAGGATGCCAACGACCTGGCCCAGGAGGCCTTCATCAAAGCGTACCAGGCGCTCAAATCATTCAAAGGCGGTTCGAGCTTTTACACCTGGGTTTATCGCATCGCGGTCAACAAAACCATCAATTTTCTCAAGCAGCGAAAAAACCGGTGCCATTTGAGCCTGGACGATCTGGATTTCAACGCCGAGCACGATCCGGACCTGGTGGCGCTGATTTCCGAGAAGACCCCGCGGCGGGAAATCAACCTGGCGGAATTACACGAAAAATTGAACGAGGCGATGCAAAAGCTGTCAGAACCTCATAGATTGGTCGTGACATTGCATGACGTGCAAGGCTTGTCGCACGAAGAAATCGCTGAAATCATGGAATGTAATATTGGTACGGTGCGCTCCCGCTTATTTTATGCGCGGCAGCAGTTGCAGGCTCACCTGTCAGATTATTTAAAATGAGTAGTATGAGTCCAGAGCAGTCGAATTTTAAAGACCTGCGCCGGTTGTTGGCGCTTAAGCGTCACGAACAGCCGCCGCCCGGATATTTCCACGACTTCTCACACCAGGTGATCGCCAGAATTCAGGCGAGCGAAACCGCGGCCGCGCTTGGCCCCATCGAACGTCTGCTGGGCCGCCTTCCTTGGCTGCGCGGAGTGTGGGATGGATTTGAAGCCAAACCCCTGGTCGCCGGAGCTTTTGGCGTGGCCGTGTGCAGCTTGCTTGTTGTTGGCCTGGTGTCCTCAGAACGCAGTGATGCCAGCCCGCGAAGTTTTGCGGTCGAGCCGAGTTCACCGGAGACAGTTTTTGCCACTGTGCCCCGGCAAAATGTGGGCTCGTTGTTTGAACGTGCGGTTGTGGATCATAACTTCACCAGCGAAGTGTACACGGCGCAAAATCGCTCCTCCATTTTCGACGAAATCCAGCGTCCGCACGTCCAGCCCGTGAGCTTCTCGGGCCACTGATGGCGATTGGCGATTGGCGATTGGCGATTGGCGATTGGCGATTTGCGATTTGACTTCTGGAAATCGCTTTCACCTTTTTTACTCTCACTTTTTCCCCAATTTGCCGCCTTCTCGCTTTTCCGATTTTTCGCTTTCCGCTTTTGCCATAACGGGTGGGTTGTTTACCCCATAGCTTCGCGCTCGGTTCCTGTTAAAACGAATTCAGCTCGAACAATCGACTCAAAGGAGGCGGACTGTTTAGGAAGACAAAGAGCGACCTGCGCCTGGGTCGCTCTTTTTTTTATATTGTGAGCAGAAACTCCACCAGGTCGTCTGTTTGCGCCGGCGTCAGGCTCGAGTTTTTGCCTGGCGATTTTGGCCGTCCGTGGTTCTGCAGCAAGTCGCGCAGTGTCGCCGCCGATCCATCGTGCAGGTACGGAGCCGTTCGCCAAAGCTCGAACAAGGTCGGCGTATAAAACTGGTCCGTGGCCTGGTCAAACTTCCCGGCATCGCCGGGGTGGGGCTTCAAATCCGTATAGAGCGGCGGCGGATGGCAGCGGGCGCAGCCCAGCTCGTCAGACATGAACAGCTTTCGTCCGCGTTCGGCAGACGCCGAGGGCCGGTTATGAAATAAAAATGGACTAGGCATTGGATTCATGTTTTTGACGTAATCGTCAATGGCCGAGGCGACTTCCTCGCGCGGGTTGGCGAATAGAATCGAACGCAGTCCTGCGCGAATGGCTGCCGCCGCGTCCGCCCGAACGCCCAGTGACATGACCGGCGGGGTGCGGAAACTCAGCAACAAACTCTTCACATTTTTCGGATTGCCCAGCCCGTCGTTGAGCAAATCCCAATTCATGCCATCCACGCGCGCATCGGAAGAATGGCAACTGCCGCAGCTCTGCCAACCCTGGTAACAAAGCGTGGCATCGTTAAAGTACATCTCCCCTTTTCGGGTGGGCATCAGCTCGAGGGGCAATTGCAGCTGAATCGTAGCTGAAGACCGCGCCTCACAACTCAGGTCCACAATGCTGAGTGAGTCTGAAAAATAATTTGCCGCGTACACCTTGGACCCCGCTATGGCCAGACAGCGCGGCCCTTTCCCGTGCAGTTTCACCCGGCTCCGCAATCCGGAGAGGAAACCCAGGTCATTGGGCACATCGCTGAGGACTTGGGCGGCCTCGGAGTAGGCGGCCGGTTTGCCGGCGCCGTCGGGCCGCAGCGGCAAAGCCGTGACCTTGGCCAGCAGGGCGGGAGCATTGATCAGGCTCACCTCGTGGGTTCCCGCGTGGGTGACACAAATAACCTGGCCGTCGCCGCTCCAGCAGGTTGCCCAAGGGTTGGCGGCGCCGCGGCCGTCTTCGTCCAGCAGCACCGTGGTCAGCAGTTTGAGATCGGCGACGTCAATCAAGCTCAAGGCGTTGTCGTTCATCCACCCGTGTTCGACGGTCGTGGTCGGCAGGTGAAACCTGGCGAGCACGTGCGTCACCGCGACGTATCGGCCGTCCGGGGAGATGCACAGCCCACGCAACAGCGTGCTGCCGTTGGTCAGAGGAATGTTTTTGACCAGCTTTCGTTGTGCCGTGTCAATGACACTGACACTGGCCGCGACAACTCCTGTATCCGCGCGCCCGTTGTGCAGGTGATTGGCCACAAACAGGAGTCGGCCGTCGGGGCTGAGCACTGCCGCCACCGGCTCGCGGTCCACCCGGATGTGGCCAACTTCCCTGCGCTTTTCCAGGTCCAGGATCTGAACGGTGTGATTGAATCGCTCGCAAACGTACAAAAACTTCCCGTCCGGGCTGAGCACCGGAGCCATAGCCGTGTAGCCAGAAGGCAGGCGGGCCCGCACTCTGCCTGAGGTAGTCGTAACAACGCACACCCAACTTTTCGGGGCGGCGCAGGTCACATAAAGGGTTTGGCCGTCCGGGGTAAGTGCCAGTCCCGAAGGCGGCGCGGGAAGCTCGATGCGCCGGACGAACTCGCGCCCGGCAATGTCATAAACGGCGACCTGGCTGGCAGTCTCGCAGGCCAAATAAAGCCGCTTGCCATCCGGGCTGGCGGCGATAGCCGTTGGTGAGAGCGGGACATCGCCGGGATAAGAGAGCACGAGATCGCGAATCGAGACTTTATCCGGATGGGCCGTGTAGTTGAGCCCGCAAACCAGCGCGAGCGCTAAAAGCAAGTTGGTTAGGACACGTCTCATTTCATGAACTCTAAGGCCGGTGCGACCGGGCGTACCGGCAAAGCGCTTCGAGATTGGCCGCCGGAGTATCCCGCGGCACCTCGCAGCCGGCGCCCACGACAAAGCGCGGGCCAGCCTGCCGGTGACACTCGGCGACCTCGCTGGTTACTAACGAGGCGGTGCCGTTGCGCAACACAGTCACCGGATTGAGATTGCCCAGCAAGACCTGGTCGGGTCCCATTTGCTGGCGCGCGGCCCCGAGAGGCGCCAGTGAGTCCAGGTCCACAATGTCGCACCCGAGTCTGCCCATCGGTTCCAGGGACTTGCTGGTGTTGCCGCAAATGTGGAGTCGGACTTTGGCGCCGAACTGCCGCACTCCTTCGATCAGCTTCTTTTCGTATGGCCAGACAAACTCCTGGTAAATTTGCGGCCCGACCAGCGAGGCGGCTGCGTCCCCAATTCCAATCACATCGGCTCCGGCTCGGATTTGTTCGCGGGCGAAGGATAATTCGAGCTCAACGACGAAACCAAACAAGTCCCGAACAAAGCCCGGGTCATCGAAGAAATCCAACATCACGGTGTTAATGCCGCGGAGGTCGGCGGCTTCGGCCATTGGCCCTTCGATCCAGCCCTCCACGATCATTTCCTGGCCGACTCGCTCTTTCAGAAGCGCGACCGCTCGAATGCCGTTATGCATTCGCCCGCCGCCTAAAGGGTCGGGGACTTTCAGCGAAGCCAACCGGCTTTTATCGGCCAGCAGCGCCTGCTCCTCCAGCAGCGCGACTGGCTGGTGTTCGAAATATTCGACCGGTGCGCCGCAATCGGCGGCTTCCCGGGCCGGGTCGGACATCGTGTTGACGTAATCAAAGCCGAATTTTTCCGAGGTGCGAATCTGTCCCTCGGCCAAAACTCGGTAATCGGTGCAATAATCCCGGTACCGAGCGCCGATTTGGTCGCACGCAAACATCATGGTGATCGGCATTAAGGGCAGGTGATCCACCGTGCCGCCGTGCAGGTGGGTGAGAACTCGTTCGCGGCTGGTCATGGCTGCGGCTTGAGTGAGCCAATTTGCCTTTCCACCGAGCCGGTCCTGGCTGCGCCGGGTGGGCGGGCATCGCCGCGCAACGTGGTCAGTTTTCGTGCCACCGCCTGCACGAATGCCGGCGTCGTCCCGCAACAGCCGCCGATGAAGCTCGCGCCGGCGGCGATCAGGTCCGGCACAAAGCGCGCAAATTCTTCCGGCGTTGTGTCGTACTTCGCCAGTCCGTCCGTCATGGTGGGCAAACCCGCGTTCGCTTTGATCCAAACTGGCCGATCCGTGGCCGCGTGTAGCCGACCGCAAACCGAGACGAAACCGGCTACAC
>DASRFK010000156.1:0-5591 GCA_035651635.1 Verrucomicrobiia bacterium
TTCGCCTCCTTACCGGCGCCGAGGTCGATATTCTCAGGGATGGAACTCTGGATTTCCCTGACGAATTGCTCGCCGAACTGGATGTGGTGATCGCCAGCGTCCATCAGAGTTTCAATCAGACCGAGTCTGAAATCACGCAGCGCCTTATTTCCGCGGCTCGCAATCCTTACGTTCACATCCTCGGCCACTTGACCGGCCGCTTGTTGCTTGGACGCGAACCCAATAAAGTTAATCAGCGAGCCGTCATCGATGCTTGCGCCGAAACCGGGACCTGGATCGAGCTCAACGCCAGCCCGGCCAGATTTGATATGGATTGGCGGCTTTGGCCCTATGCGAAAAGTAAAGGCGTCCAATGCGTCATTAACTGCGATGCCCATCGCTTTGAACAGGCGGGCTACCTCCGGCTGGGCGCGGGCATCGCCCGCAAAGCCGGTCTTACCAGGGAAGACGTGCTCAACACTCTTCCATTGGACAAACTACGAAAAGAACTCAAACGCAAACGCGGCAAACTTGGTTGAGACTGCTCTCTTGCGCGTCTTAAATCACAAAATCCAGCTCGCTCATCGGTTCCTGTTGCAGCTTGCGCCAGCGTTCGCAAAGCTCGCCAATCGTCACCCTTTCGGCGATTTTCACCACCGCTTCCCGGATCTCTTTCATTACGCTCCGGATGGCGCAACGCGATTCATCCGGACACGAACATTTTTCGTAAAACCTTTCGCTCACGCAGCTCACGGGCGCTAAAGCTCCCTCTACATGGCGCACGATCACCGCCAAAGTGATTTCCTCCGGAGGCTTCGCCAATCGGTAGCCTCCGGCAACGCCCCGCCGGCTTTGCACTACTCCGGCGGATTTAAGATCGTTGAGAATTTGCTCCAAAAACCGTTTCGGAATGTTCTGGTGCTCGGAAATGGTTTGAATGCGCACGACTGAATCGCCGTATTCGAGCCCCAGAACCAATAATGCTCGTAAAGCATATTCACCGCGCAACGACAGTTTCATAAAATAACAATGCCTAAGTACACTAACGGGGTAGACAATCAAGTAATTGCGCGACCTTTCCTACAAGGTCACGAGTGTCGTTTGAAACCAGATTGTAGCGCAGGCGTCCTCGCCTGCGGGTTCCGGCGGCGTCCTCGCCGCCGGAACAGGGTCTCAGGACGCATTTAAAAGCCGTTTGAGAGCAAAATATTGTTTCTCTATTGACATAGTGTAGATTCAACCCTACTTTTACCGACCATGAAACACCTGCACGCCTTGGTTCGGATAGTTCACAGGTTGGTGGGCACTCTCAAAACATCCGCTTTTGCGTGGGCACCTGGGTTTGGAGTCCCGCCTTTAGGCGGCCCGGCGCCAAAACCGCCTAAAGGCGAGATTCCAAACCGAAGTTTAAACCGCACCCTGAGAACGCGCCATTTCCGCCCGTCCCGGGCTAAATCGCCGGCGTTAATAAATCGAGTCGGCGTGCTTTGTGAAATACCTCTGCTCGCAGCCGGCCTGAGCTTGTTCCCCATGGTCGGGACGTGCGCGCAGAAGAGCGTAACCATCCTCAATGTCTCGTATGATCCGACGCGCGAGCTGTATCAGGATTTTAACGAGGCTTTCGGGAAGTACTGGGCAGCCAAGACCGGCGAAAAAGTAAATGTGCAACAGTCCCACGGGGGCTCGGGCAAACAAGCCCGCTCAGTCATTGATGGTCTGGCGGCGGACGTCCTGACCCTGGCGCTGGCTTACGACATCGATGCCGTCGCCGAGCACGGCAAACTTCTTCCGGTCGATTGGCAAAAGCGACTTCCAAACAACAGCTGCCCGTATACGTCGACCATTGTATTCCTGGTGCGTCAGGGCAATCCAAAGGCGATCAAGGATTGGGACGACTTAATCAAGCCGGGGATACAGGTCATCACGCCCAATCCGAAGACCTCCGGAGGCGCTCGCTGGAATTATTTGGCGGCCTGGGGATTTGCGCTGCGGAAATTCGGCAACGATCCCGGCAAGGCGCGAGAATTCGTCAATAAACTCTACCAGAATGTGCCTGTTCTCGATACCGGTGCCCGTGGCGCTACGACGACGTTCGTTCAGCGCGGGATTGGGGATGTGCTCATTGCCTGGGAAAACGAGGCGTTGCTCTCGCTCAAGGAAATGGGCAAGGGCCAGGTCGAAATCGTGACGCCTTCGATTAGTATCCTGGCGGAGCCGCCCGTTGCCTGGGTGGATCGGGTAACGGCTAAACACGGTACGCTCGAAGTGGCTCAAGCCTATCTCAATTACCTGTACACACCCGAAGGCCAGGAAATTGCCGCGCGCCATTTCTACCGCCCGACCCTCGAAGCGATTCGTCAGAAGTACGCCAAAGCATTCCCCAATGTCGAATTATTCACCATCGATCAAGTCTTTGGCGGCTGGCAGAAGGTGCAAAAACTCCACTTCAATGAAGGCGGTATTTTCGATCAGCTCCAGCAGGCGCGCCGATGAGCCTTATCTCGTTTCCGGCCTCAGGAATTCCGACCGGGAGCATTCGCCCCGCAGCGCGACACGTGCCGGCCCGCAGTCCGTCCGCCCGGGAAGCGCGGGGAAAATGTCTTCGGGACTCCCGCGATCCGGAGGTCTCGCATTCCCCCGTCGCACTCAGACCGACCGGGTCCAAATTCGAACATTTGATTCTGCCCGCTGACTTGACTATTCTGCCGGCTGCTCACGCCACTCAACCGGGTCTCCGGCAATCGGCTTGCCTTTCGGCCCACGGGCGCTGAGCAATCATGGCGCGACGAAATTTCAATGCTCTGCCCGGGTTAGGCCTCACCCTGGGGTTTACCTTGTTCTATCTCAGTGCGGTGGTGCTGATCCCCTTCGCCGGGCTGGTCCTGCGCGCCTGCGAATTGTCCTGGACTGATTTTTGGGATCTGGCAACAACTCCGCGCGCATTGGCCGCCTACAAACTGACTTTCGGCGCCTCCTTGGTCGCCGCCGTCGCCAATGCTCTATTCGGAACTCTTTTGGCTTGGGTCCTGGTCCGGTACGAGTTTCCGGGGCGGCGGTTTATCGACGCCATCGTCGACTTCCCCTTTGCGCTCCCCACTGCGGTCGCGGGATTGACTTTGTCCAGCTTGTTCGCGGCTAACGGCTGGCTGGGGCGTTACCTGGTGCCGCTGGGAATTCGCGGCGCTTTTACCCCCTTGGGCGTGGTCATCGCCCTCACCTTTGTGGGCCTGCCTTTCGTCGTGCGCACGCTGCAGCCGGTCCTGCAAAACCTCGAACGCGAGGTCGAGGAGGCCGCTGCCACCCTGGGTGCCAGCCGGCTGCGCACTTTTGTCAGTATTATTGCTCCCTCGCTTTTCCCGCCGGTGCTGACCGGCTTTGCCCTCGCCTTCGCCCGGGCAATCGGTGAGTACGGCTCGATCGTCTTTATTTCCGGCAACCAGCCGTTTAAAACGGAAATCGCCCCTTACCTGATTGTGATGCGCCTCGAGGAGTATAATTACGGCGGCGCCATCGCCTTAGCCGTCGTCTTGCTGGTTTTTTCTTTTCTGCTGCTGGCTGCCATCAACCTGCTCGAACAATGGTCGAGCCGATTCCAAAACTGAAATGGCCGGAAGCGACAAATCCAATCGGAGCGCGGCGGTTCGACAATCGCAACGCGGCACGGAAGAGTCTCCGGTGATCAAATGGACGCTGATCACGCTGGCGCTGGCCTTTTCCCTGGTTTTCCTGCTGCTGCCGCTGATCAATGTGTTCGTTCAAGCTTTTGCCAAAGGCGCTGCATACTATTGGAACTCGCTGATTAGTCCCGATGCCTGGTCGGCCATCCTCCTGACCTTGATAGTGGCGGCCATCAGCGTGCCGCTCAACGTCGGTTTCGGACTCGCCGCAGCCTGGGCGATCGCCAAATTCGAGTTTCCCGGAAAGTCCTTGCTCATCACCGTCATCGATCTGCCCTTCTCGGTTTCACCGGTGGTCGCCGGCTTAATGTTTGTGGTCTTGTTCGGGCTGCAGGGTTTTTTCGGGCCCTGGCTCGACGCGCATAACCTGAAAATCATCTTTGCCGTGCCCGGCATTGTCCTGGCCACCATCTTCATCACCTTTCCTTTCGTGGCCCGCGAACTCATACCGGTCATGCAAGCAACCGGAACGGAGCAGGAACAGGCCGCCTTGACCCTCGGAGCCAACGGTCTGCAAACGTTCTGGCATGTGACCCTGCCCTCGGTGAAGTGGGGATTGCTCTATGGCATTATCCTTTGCAACGCCCGCGCCATGGGCGAGTTCGGCGCTGTCTCTGTCGTTTCCGGCCACATTACCGGCCAGACCGAGACCATGCCGTTGCGGGTTGAAAAGCTCTATAACGAATACAACTCCGCCGCCGCTTTCGCGGTCGCCAGTCTGCTGGCCTTGCTCGCGCTGGTCACCCTGGGCATTAAAACCTGGCTGGAATGGCAGCAGGCCCGCGAGTTCGCCAAAGCACAAGTGGCCTCCGCTCCCGGGCCTAAACCATTGCCGGTCGAGTTGTCCCCAGCCGCATGAGTATTGAACTGCGCAATGTCACCAAACGCTTCGGCGACGTCGCCGCGGTGAATAACGTCTCTTTCTCGGTCAAAGAAGGTGAGTTGATGGCTTTGCTCGGACCGAGTGGCGGCGGCAAAACCACTGTGCTGCGCATGATTGCCGGCTTGGAGATGCCCACTTCGGGCGACGTTTTCATTCGGGGCCGGCGCGTCAATGATCTCTCGGTGCAGCAGCGCAACATCGGCTTTGTTTTCCAGAGCTACGCTTTGTTCAAGAACATGAACGTGTTTAAGAACATCGCCTTCGGCCTCAAGGTCAAGAAATGGAAACGCGGGGAAATCAAAGCCCGTATTGACGAGTTGCTCAATTTGTTCGGCTTGCAGGGACTGGAGAAGCGATACCCCCATCAGCTCTCCGGCGGCCAGCGCCAGCGCGTGGCTATTGCCCGCGCTCTGGCCCCCAAACCCAGCGTGCTGCTGCTGGACGAACCCTTCGGCGCCGTCGATGCCAAGATCCGCCAGGAACTCCGGGAATGGCTCGTGACCTTGCACCACGACTTGAATGTGACCACGGTGTTCGTCACGCACGACCAGGAGGAGGCCATGGAAGTATCCAACCGGATCGTGATCTTCTCCCGGGGCATGCTCGAACAGGTCGGCGCGCCCCGCGAGGTCTACGAGCAGCCGGCCAATGAGTTCGTCGCCCGCTTCATCGGCGTGATGAATATTCTCGAACCCGTCGTGCGCGACGGCGTGGCACGCCTGGGCGAACTCGAGTTTCCCGCGCACGGCCGGCCCGATGGCCAGAAGCTGCGGATTGGGTTCCGGCCCTATGCCGTCCAAATTTCCTCCGACCTGACGCAATACCGCTATCACGCCGTGTTGCGCCACACTTTCTTTCTCGGGGTCATGCTCCGCGTCGAGTTGGAGTTGCCCAGCGGTTTGGTGCTGCGTGCCCGCATGAGCAAAGAGGATTATGCCCACGAAGGCCTTTACGATGGGCGCGAAGTTTCGTTCCAAATCCGCCAATACCGCATCCTGGCCAAACAGGAAGCTCCCCTGTCACCGGAAACTGAGCTGCGTTATCAACCGCCC
>DASRFK010000157.1:0-20508 GCA_035651635.1 Verrucomicrobiia bacterium
CGAAATCGACCGGCTGTTTAACCGGTTGCTGCCCGATCCCTCCGGCCGCCACTTGCACGTTTTGTTCACGAATGGCGTTGACAATATCGCTGGCCGTCAGGCTCCGCGCGGCGACCTTTTCCGGATTCAGCCACACGCGCATGGCGTAATCGCCCGAGCCAAAGACCTCGACATCGCCCGCGCCGGGAATTCGCGCCAGGACATCCCGCACCTGCAGGGTGGCGTAATTGCGCAGGTACACCTCATCGTAACGCTCGTTGGGCGAGAAGAGGTGAACCACCATCGTGAGATCGGGCGATTGCTTGGTGGTGGTCACGCCCAGCCGGCGCACATCCTCAGGGAGTTTGGGCAGAACCTGGGCGACCCGGTTTTGCACCTGGACCTGCGCTTTATCCACGTCGGTGCCGAGCTTAAAGGTAATCGTCAGCGTCATGACCCCGTCGGGAGTCGCTTGCGAAAACATGTAAAGGGAGTCTTCGACGCCATTGATCGATTGCTCGAGAGGCGAGGCCACGGTTTCGGCAATCGTCTTGGGGTTGGCCCCCGGATAACTCGCTTTGACCACGATGGTCGGCGGAACCACTTCAGGATACTCGCTGATCGGCAGCCGCCACATCGAGAGCAGCCCCAGCAAGAAAATGACCGCTGAAAGCACTCCGGCAAAAATCGGCCGGCGGATGAAAAAGCTCGAAAAGTTCATAAGAAAAAAAGCCCCTGTTCTTTTGTCTTGCGACTAATTCCCGTGACGGAGTTGGTTGGACGAAGCGCTTAACGTTTGGCCAGGCGATGTTCGGTTGTTTCGGCGACCTCCTGCTGCGGGGCAACCGGCATTCCTGGCCGGACCCGCTGCAGCCCATTCACCACAATTTCTTCGTTTTGGGCCAAGCCGTTGCGAACCACCCGCCGATCGCCGATGACCGGCCCGAGTTCCACGTGTCGATACGACACCGTGTTGCTGCTCGTCAACGTGAGCACGAATTTTTGGGCCTGGTCCGTTCCGATCGCTCGTTCCTCCACCAGCAGCGCCGGGTGTCGGTCGCTCAAAGGAACACGAATCCGGGCAAAAAGTCCGGGTACGATTCGTTCATCTGGATTCGGAAAGACGGCGCGCAGCAAGATGCTGCCGGTATCCGCGTTAAGGCGGTTGTCGAACGACTCGATATACCCTTTGTGGGGGAAGTCCTGTTCGTCGGCGAGCTGCAGTTCAACGGGGATCCTCCCGTTACCGTCGGCCTCAAGCCTCTTCGAGACTGCCAGGGCGTTAAACCGCAAGAGCGAGTTTTCGTCCATATCGGCGTACACGTAGACCGGATCCACCGAAACGATGGTCGTCAGTACGGTCGCCGCCCCGGCAACACCATTGACGTAGTTGCCTTCCGTGAGCAGAGCCCGGCTCACCCGTCCGCCGATGGGCGCTCTAACTTGCGTATAATCGAGATCCAGTTTGGCTGAATCCAGGGCGGCTTGCGCCGCGAGCATTGCACTGTTCGCTTCCTCGTAACGAGATTGTCTAGCATCCGATTCTTCGAGCGAGATCGCGTTGTTTGTTAACAGTTGGGGCGTCCGCTCCGCTTCGCGGCGGGCATTCTCGAGGTGAGCTTTGGCTTGCTGGAACTCGGCCCGGCGCTGGTCAAAGGTGGCCTGCTGCCAACGCGGGTCGATCTGAAAGAGCAGGTCCCCCTTTTTAACGAGTTGCCCCGACTGGAATTTTACTTCCTGGATGTACCCGGAAACGCGCGGCCGGATCTCAACCGTTTCCACCGGCTCAATTCGACCGGTGAACTCATCGTGTTCGACTATTTCTTTCTGCTCGACGGGGGCGACTGTCACGGCCGGCAAGGCCGCCTTGGATTGAGCCGGATGCCGGGAGCAACCCGCCAGCGCGGCGGCGCCGATCAGCAGGCTTATGGTAAAAACGCGGTAGTGTGGAATCAAAAATCGCATAGCTTCCTTATGACGAGAGGTGATGGAACAAAAGGACATCGAGTAAAGATTTACTGTTTCGTTTGCTTTAGGCCGTCAGCCTGGCAAAGGAGGTGTGGCGAACCCTTTGCTGGCGAAGCCGCCAGGCCACCACGGACTGGAGTTTCTCGCGCGCGAGCGTTGGGAACGTCAGCAGCGGGAAACCCGTTTGATGAGCCAACGCCTCCGCTTCGTTTAACGCGAGTTGCAGCAAATGATCCTGGCCGAATCCGCTCTCGCGGAACTCGCTCAGGATCACGCGCCGGATGTTTTGTATCCCGGTGAGCAGTTTCTGGCAGGACGCGGCGCAGGCAGCCACGAAGGGACTGGCTGAGGTTAAGGAATTGTTCTGGAAATCATTTAACATATTCATAGGAAAATGTACTAGTTAACTGTTTAGTCAAATATCAGCCGAAATTTTTTTACGCGGTTGCCCCGGCCTTCACATTGGCTCCTAGAATTGCGAAAGCGCCGGCCGACGCGTCTTGCAAAACCTCAACATTATTTTCAATCCGTGCTTCCGTGAGCAATCCTTCGTAATAAGCGTGAACCATGCGCGCTTTGGCCGCCGGATTGGGGGCGTGAATGGAGCCCTCGGCATGGGCATCGCGAATCGCGCTCTCCAGGTACTTGAGCTTATGTGCCAGGAGTTGCTGAATCTTTTTTTGCAAAGTGTGTTCCTGCGTTGAGACTTCCGCGCCCAGAGCGAACAGAGCGCATCCAAGCACACAACCGTATTTTTGCTTCATTTCAGCCTGAAATTTGTAGCCAAATTCGAAATAATTCTTAATCCGCTGCAAGGGGGGGACCGTGGAGGAGAATATCGCGTCGCATTCGGCGCGAACGGTTTGCCATTGCGCATCAATCGCGGCCACCGCCAGGTCCGCTTTCGAATCGAAATAGTAGTAAAAGCTGCCTTTTCGTACCCCCGCCTTGTCGCAGATCTGGTCGATGGTCGTGCTGCCGTAGGAACAGGTCCAGATTAACTCGAGCACGGCATCCATCAGCTTGTTTCGGTTGTTACTAACTCGGCCCATGTTGATCCCAGAATATTCCAATTAGACTAAATAGTCAAATACTTTCTTCTGTTTTCATAAGTGCGAAAACGTGGGCGGGAGAACGCACGCCAAGACGCCAAGACGCAAAGGTCAAAGGAGAATGCAATTTGCGCCTCAGAAAAGCTTGGCGTCTTAGCGTCTTTGCCTGAACCTCGCTCCAGAGCGAGTTCAGCGTCGCTGAAACCGAATTATGTCGTTCTTGGCCTTCGGGAGCACCCCGGGGTCCCGTCATGAGTGGCTCGGGCTCCTGAAGTGAGACACTATGCGCGTGCGTAAGTGCATCATTGCGGGGTTGGTTGGGTTGCTCGGCCTTTCAGTTTGGATGGCCGTGCCTCGGGAGGTTCCCGCCGTGTTGTATTTGGTGCGCGACTCGCCTGCTGTTCTAAAAGACGCCACGGGTGCGGAATGGTGGGTCCCCCTGGAGGGAGATTACTCTTGAGCTTCCGCTGGCGCCCATGCCCGACAATTCTGGCGCGTAAAAGCGCCATCATGCATCGTTCATTGGGAACGTTGGACGGACCCAAATAAAGCATGCTCATAGAAATCGGACAGGTGGAGGCTATTTTCCGGTATCCTGTAAAGTCCATGGCCAGTGAACGGCTTGAGGCCGCGCAATTAGGTTGGCACGGCCTGGATGGCGACAGAAGGCTCGCATTCCGCCGGATGGAGGACCGTAGCGGGTTCCCGTGGCTGTCGGCAAGCAGGCTTCCCGAGTTGCTGCTGTTTGCTCCACAGCGCCGGGAAGACGGTGCTCCGGCGAAACTTCCTACGCACATTCGCACTCCGGATGGAGTAGAGATGGCGGTCTTCGGCGAGGAGTTGGCCACGGAGGTCGGTCGTCGTTATGGGGGCCCCGTGCAGATGATGCAGTTGAAACATGGCATCTTCGACGAAGCGAGTATCTCGGTGATCGCTTCCGATACGGTATGCGAGATCGGACAACTCTCAGGGCTGAGCTTGGACGTGCGCCGATTTCGCCCGAATGTCGTAGTTCGTTTACGGCGCTCGGCTCCGTTTCAGGAAGATGAATGGTTGGGCGGCGTCCTCTCGTTCGGCGAGGGGGATGACGCCCCCGCCATCACCGTCACGATGCGCGATGTTCGCTGCTCGATGGTCAACTTGGATCCGGACTCGGCCAGTTCTGCGCCCGAGGTGCTGAAGGCGGTGGTTCGTGCGAACCAGAACACCGCGGGAATCTACGGCTCGGTCACTCGCGTCGGTCGAGTGGTGTTGGGACAGACCATTTTCCTCCGGGCGCCGACGGAGAAAAGGGAACGTGGGTGAGGTGAACAGATTTCGAGTGCGGCGGGAGATCGGATTGAGCTGATTTCAAATTGCCTCGGGCATTGCAGATTGGCCAGTTGGGACCGTTCTGGAATTCTTAGTTAACGGGAGGAGTTGGCTTGTCGTGCCAGACGGAAGGCGGCCATTTCCTGGCTGTTGCGGACGAGCAAAAGGTCCCCGGCGAGCACCGGGTGATTCCAGGTTTTGCCTTTGAGAGCCGGAAACCGGGCGAGCTCAGTGAAGTTCTCGGGCTTTGCCTCGACCAACGCCAACTCTCCCTCTTCGGAAAGAACGAGGAGGATGTCCTGGTCGGATAAGAGAAGGATCTGGCCGTGCCCATAGCGTGCGCCTTTCCACTTGCGCCGGCCGTCCTGCAGGTCGATGCAGGAGAGAAAGCTGCCGTCAAATCCAAAGGCAAATCCTTTGTGGACGACGAAGTCGTTATAATATGGCTTTAAGCCGACGGACTTCCAACGCTCGGTAACGGCCCAGCCATTCGTGCCGTGAGCGACGGTAATGCGGCGCGTGCCCGTGCCGGATCCAGGCATGCCGGAGCCGCTGCCAACCAGGACGTCGCCGTCCGGTATGAGCGCTGGTTGGATAATGCCGTCGCTCGGCCAGGCATATTCCCACAGCACCTGGCCGTCGGCGGGCGAAACACTGATCGCTCCTGCGCCATTGAGCAGGAGCACTTGCTCGACGCCATCAATCTTAGCCAGGTGCGGCGAACTGTAACCCCAACCGTTGGCCGGGCCGGACCAGCGCGGGTCGCCGGTCTCCAGAACATAGGCTTCGAGCCAACCGGCGGCGGCAACGACGACGGTGTCGTTGAACACCAAAGGCGAGGCCGCGAATCCCCACCCGGGGATCTTTCTTCCTGCGTCGGAGGCGACGTTGCGAGTCCAAAGAACTGTGCCGTCACGCGCATCGAGCGCATTCAAGATTCCGGTCCCACCGAAGGTGTAAAGCCGACCTAAGTGAAGCGTTGGCGTCGCGCGCGGACCGGCCCCGGCGTTCGACTCCCAGAACCGGGTCAGGTCCCGGTGTTTCCAGACGGGTTCCCCGGTAGTGACTTGATAACAGGCGACGAGTTCTTCGTCCCCGCGCTGCTCCTGGGTAAAAAGCAGGTCGCCTTGAACCGCGAAGGACGACCAACCCGGTCCGACTGGACGGCTCCAAAGCAGGACGGGCGGGGATACGGACCAATTAGTATTGATGTGGATTCCGCGGGCCACACCGTCTCGATCAGGACCGCGAAAGCCGGGCCACTGCGCCCCCAGGTTGGGCGCGGGGCGAGTTGAACTGGTGAGCACCGTCTTTTGGGGGGCCGGTTTGGCGGGGGTTTGGGCCAAAAGCTGTTGTTCATGGGTGGGTGACCAGCGCCAGGCGAATTGCGAGGCCCCATCGCCGGTGATGCCATCGGTGCGGACCACGGTCAGCGGGACGCAAGCGAGCACGATTGCGGCAATCAGGAGGGTACGTCGCGGGCTATGGGACAGTCGGCCGCTCGCCACCGCCCAGCCGACCAAGGCCAGGCTCAGCAGAGGAATGGCGTAAACGAATAGCATCAAGCCCATCATGCCTCCGGCAATCGATTTATGGACGATGCGCGAGGTTGCGCCGAGGGCGAAAACGATGAGCACCAGCGCGCCCAGGCGTTCGGGCCAGCGAATGCGGCTGAAGAACAGCCACCATACCAGAATCAATAACCCGGCAAGGAGCCCGCCCAGCACACCGAATCCACCTGCGGCGGGATACACGGTCGGGATCAACCACCAGGCAAGCCATTGCAAGATCAATGCGGCAACACCAGGCCAGAGCAACAAAGGCTTGCGAACTGGATTTTGGATAATGGACGTACTCGAAGTCTGGGGGAACGGATGAGACTGTTCAAGTGGTTTGCGGTACAGACGGGGCAGGGGGGTGGCAAACTTGAAATAAATTGGAAATTGGCAATCTCAAATCAGGTCCGCCATTGCCAAGCTGGTTCGCTCCACAGTAGCCTGCGCGGGAAATGGCCCGCCCGTTTTTCCCCGCGTGGATTTGCCGTGCCGCCCGAGCCTTGGTTGAGCTTGTTTGCGTCTGGGCGGCGCTCGGTTGTTGCCGCGGGGCCGAGCCGAACTGGCACGTAGAGGGATCGGCGAGGTGGACCGAGTTGAATGTGCCCGCCGAAGGCCGAACTGGTTTTCGACTGCTTGCCCCGGAGCAGACGGGCATCTACTTCACAAACACTTTAGATGAGCGCACCGGCGAGGCCAACCGGGTGTTGTTCAACGGGTCCGGCGTCGCGGTGGGCGATTTTGATAATGACGGCCTGCCCGATTTGTATTTGTGCAGTCTCGACGGGCGCAACGCGCTCTACAAAAACCTCGGCGGAATGAAGTTCAAGGATGTCACCGCCGCTTCGGGGATCGTTTGTTCGAATCGCTTCTGCCGCGGTGCGGTTTTCGCGGACTTAAATGGGGATGGCTTTCTGGACCTCCTGGTCGCATCCACCGGCAACGGGGTCTATTGCTTTCTTAACGACGGGCACGGCCATTTCACTGATTTCACCCGCGAAGCCGGCACCGCGACGGCCTATGGAAGCGTGACCATGGCCCTGGCAGATGTCGATGGCAACGGGACGTTGGATCTGTATGTCGTCAACAATCGCACGGACGATATCCGTGATCACGGCAAAGTTGATTTGCAGATGATCAATGGGAAGTTGTCCATCCCTCCCACGCTGACCAACCGCCTCGTTCTGCTGAATGGGAAGCTGTTCGAATATGGGGAGCCGGACGTCTTGTACCTCAACGATGGTCATGCTCATTTTACCCGCGTGCCTTGGAGTGAAGGTACCTTTCGCGACGAAGAAGGCAAACCGTTGGCGGGCGCGCCGCTGGATTGGGGGTTAACAGCCACTTTTCGCGATTTGAATGGTGATGGCTCCCCGGACCTGTACGTCTGCAACGATTATTGGACCCCCGACCGAATCTGGATCAACGACGGGCACGGGCGGTTTCAAGCCGCCAATAAATTGGCTTTTCGACATACCAGCGCCAGTTCCATGGGGGTCGATTGCGCGGATGTGAATCGTTCCGGCAACACGGACATTTTTGTCGTGGACATGCTCAGCCGGGATCGCCGGTTGCGCAAAAGACAGATGTTTGCGCAAACACCCATGGAATCACCGCTGGGCGCGATTGAGAATCGCCCGCAAATCATGCGCAATACGTTTTTTCAGAATCGCGGAGATGGCAGCTTCGCCGAAATTGCCGATTTTGCGGGCCTCTCGGCCTCGGATTGGTCGTGGTCGCCGCTGTTTCTTGATGTGGACCTGGACGGGTATGAAGATCTCCTGATCCCGGCCGGGCATACCCGGGACGTGCAGGATCTCGATGCGGAGGCTCAAATCCGGGCTCACTCTCGGTCCCAAGCTCAGCTCAATCGTATTGCCGACCCTAAAGCGCGCTTGGATGCCTTTGTCCAAAGCAAGATCGATAACTCGCACTTATATCCGCCACTGGATATGCCCATCGTTGCGTTTCGGAATTTGGGTCACTACCGCTTTGAGGAGACGACCGGGATTTGGGGAACCGATTCCCTTGGCGTCCATCACGCCCTGGCGACAGGAGATCTGGACGGGGACGGAGATCTGGACCTGGTGGTCAATAATCTAGGGACTGCTGCGGGAATTTACCGCAACGAAACTTCCTCTCCTCGGTTAGCCGTCCGCTTGAAAGGGCTGCCGCCAAACACGGAAGGAATCGGCGCGACCATAAAACTGCTCGGCGCCGAGGTGCCTATGCAAGGCAAGGAAGTCATTTCCGGAGGTCGGTACATGGCCGGATCGGAGACTCTCGCTGTGTTCGCTCCCGGCAGAGTCGCTGAGGGAATGTCACTGGAAATCAGATGGCGCAGTGGCCGGCTAAGCACGGTGAGCGGCGTGAAGGCCAACCGACTTTACGAAGTATCGGAAGCCGGTGCGAGCTCGGCAGCGGTCCCGGTTGTGGTTCGCGGCGAACCGCTGTTTGAGGACGCCAGCGCTTTGATTTCCCATACACATCACGAGGATGGTTTTAACGATTTCGACCGCCAACCGCTGCTGCCTCGAAAACTTAGCCAACTCGGACCGGGAATCGCGTGGGCGGATCTCGACGGCGACGGCTGGGAAGATTTGGTTATCGGCAGCGGCAAAGGAGGTCAGCTCGCAGTGTACCGTAATGATGGCCGTGGCGGATTCACCCGTCTGACTGGTGAAGGATTTGGAAAAAACGCGACGCAGGATCAAATCGGAATTGTCACTTGGCCAGGCAACGGGTCTTCCATCCTGGTGGCATCGGCAAATTACGAAGACGGGCCCTCAGTTAAGGGCGGGATCTCCAGTTACGATCCGAAGACGGGAGCATCAGACCGGGTGATTTTGACGGGCGAATCCAGTGTCGGTCCACTGGCCATAACCGATATGGATGGCGATGGCGAACTGGAGCTGTTCGTCGGTGGACGCGTCATCGGTGGCCGGTATCCCGAATCTGCCTCCTCTGGCATTTATCGCAATCGAG
Source organism: Verrucomicrobiia bacterium (assembly GCA_035651635.1). Taxonomy (GTDB): domain Bacteria; phylum Verrucomicrobiota; class Verrucomicrobiia; order Limisphaerales; family UBA8199; genus JANXQE01. The sequence goes on from DASRFK010000157.1 coordinate 8,849, forward strand.
CAGGGCGTTGGGAATTGGACGAGGCTAGCAGCCGGGTTCTTGCGAAAATCGGTTTAATCAGCGGCGCGCTGTGGAGCGACCTGGATGGGGACGGCTATCCGGAACTCATCCTGGCATGTGAATGGGGCCCCATTCGGGTGTTTCACAATGATCACGGCAAGCTTTCTGCCTGGAATCTGCCCTTGGCAAAGTCCCAAGCCCAAAGCCCGGAAATACCCTCAGGGGACCACCAGCCCTCGACTCTCAACCAACTGACTGGCTGGTGGACCGGGGTGACGACGGGCGATGTCGACGGGAGCGGCCGCCTAAGTATCATCGCAGGCAATTGGGGGCTAAACGCCTCGTACGGCGCCAGCCTGGAACATCCGATTCGCTTGTATTATGGAGATTTTGCCGGAGCAAAGGGCGTGGACCTTGTCGAAGCGCAATACGACCCGGCGCTCAATGCCTATACTCCTCGCCGGATGCGCAATTCGGTCGCCAATGCATTGCCGGACCTGTTAGCTCGATTTCCCACCCAACGAGCTTTTAGTGAGGCCACCCTCGATGATATTCTAGGCGATCACCAGGCTGTTGCTCGCAGATTAGAAGCAGGCTTTTTGGAATCGGCTTTGTTTCTGAACCGAGGGGATACCTTTGAACTGGAGCCCTTGCCCATGGAGGCGCAGTTTGCGCCCGCTTTCAGTCTTAGCGTCGCGGACTTTGATGGAGACGGCTTCGAAGATATTTTTCTAAGCCAGAACTTCTTTGACACCCAACCCGAGGTCCCGAGGTATGATGCCGGTCGCGGTTTGCTTCTGAAAGGCCTGGGCCATGGCAAGTTCGCGGCGGTGCCGGGCCAGGAGTCAGGGATCCTCGTCTATGGCGAGCAGCGCGGTGCCGCGGTCGCCGATTTCGATCAGGATGGCCGGGTGGATCTTGCGGTAACCCAAAATGCGGGGCCAACCAGGCTCTTCCACAACCGGAAGGCCAAACCGGGCCTGCGCGTCCGGCTCGCGGGCCCTAAAGGCAACCCCTCGGGCATTGGAGCGCAGGTTCGTCTCGTCTTCGGTTCCAAGCCTGGCGCAACCAGAGAAATCCACGCGGGGAGCGGCTATCTTTCACAAGACAGCGCGATTAATATTTTGAGCATGCCGCAGGTGCCCTCCTCGATTTGGGTGCGCTGGCCCGGAGGAAAGGTCACCGAATCCCAGCTCCAACTTATCCGCAATCCAGATCGGGTCTGCGTGGATTACCAGGGCCGGGTCTCTCACGACTGACCCGAAACGCCCCGTTCAGAATTGAGAAACACGCGCTGAGCCGGGTGTCTTAAAAATGGGTCGCGGCGCCATTCCCGCGGCGAGACGCCGCCGGAACCCGCAGGCGAGGACGCCTGCGCTACGTAGCGCGGGCCTCTCGCCGCCAAGTCATTATTAAAACACGCTAAGCTGGGGTGGGACAGCCGGTCTCCTTTGAGGTACCAGCGGCTCGGAATCGGAGCTCAAATGCATTTTTTTCACTTTTTCTATTGCATTGTTTTATAAAAGGGTTTTTAATCGTTCCCATCAGCCCAGTTCAACGTCCGTGCCAGTGTTTTTAGCAAGCCCATAACGCGACACTCGCCCAACCCAAACCCAGCCCAAGCACCCAACCCCATGAAAAGCTTAACGATGCTCCGTCTAGTGGCCATTTCTTCGTTTCTTTGCGCCATCGAGGCGGGCGCGCAACTCACTTCCCCAATCGCAGCGGAGTTCCTCGGTCGAGATCAATTTTTTACCGGGGATCCCGCCTGTCAGGGGCTGAGCCCCGGAGATGTCGCCGGCGTCGTGCCCCAGGGCAATTGGTTTCAAGTAGATAACTACTATAACGCAAACTTTAACTGCGACCCGACGACCTTTACGGCCGACCACGGAACCACCATGGCTATCTCGGACACTAATAGTGCTCCCACCGGCGTTACTTTGACATTCAGTGCCGACGATTCCTGGGACAATAACGTGAATCTGGCCGACATCTCGACTCCCAATGCCTTTCTCATGCAGGGCACTATAAAACAGGCCAACGGGTCGCATACGCCTCTTACCTTGACGTTTAATAATGTGCCACCCGGCCAATATGATGTGTATGTTTACTGCGACGTGGACGGCAACGGGGTCGTGGCAAAACTATGGGATTTCTATAACATCACGACCAACTACATCCTGGAGCAGCAACAGTTTTACGATACTAATACCTTCATCCAAAGCACTGCGACCACCGCGGCTCAAGCGACGAATGTGGCCAATTATGTTAAGTTCACTCTGAGCACCGATGTCAGAGGCCAGCTTGGAATCCTCGCTCAGTGGGTGTCCAGTACTCTTGGCCTGGGGGTCACTGGGATTCAGTTAGTCCCGAAAGGTGCGGTCGTGGCCAATACCATCCCTCTGAGCTTCATGACCGAGCCGGCCAGCCGCCGCGGCGCTCTTGGCGCCAGTAACATTACCTTCTCGGCGACCGTGCGAGGCCCCATGCAGTACCTGCAGTGGCTCAAAAACGGCGTGGCCATCCCCGGGGAGACCAACACCAGTTATACGCCTTCCCCCATTCTGTCCACTGATAACGGGGCGACGATTGCCTTCACTGCCAGCAACAATCTGAACTCGATCACCAGCTCGAATGCCGTCCTCACCGTCGGTCAATACGTTACTAACAACGGAATCGGAGTGCTGGATGGAGGCATAATCAACATCACCAGCCAGCCACAAAACCTTACGGTGGTTGCCAATCGTGGCGCCCGGCCCGTCTTCAGTGTTGCCGCAACTACCGACGGGTTCACCGGTGATACCTCCGGCGCTCAACCTCCCCTCACCTATCAATGGATGACCGCGCCGAAGGGTTCCAGCACCTTTACGATTATCAGCAATCAGACCCGCGCCAAGTACACCGCTCCGTTGGGCTCGCCGGCGGACGATGGGAGGCAATTCAAAGTTAACGTAACCTACCCGACCCTTTTTAGCAGCACCGCGGTGCTGACCGTGCTTCCCAACACTAATCCGCCCGTTCTCATTGCTGGAGCCATAACCCGCAATGATGGCGTGGTTGAGGTCGCCGCTTCGTTCGATGAGCAGGTGGATCCGACCACCCTTATACCCGCTAACTTTTCTCTCAATGCCGGGACTATCACGGGCTTTAAGGTGGCTACCAACTCGGCTCTCAGCTACCAGTCAGCGATCCTGGAAACGACGGGCCTGACTCCGGGCAGTAACTACGTCCTCACCGGCAAGAATGTAATTGACCTGTCCGGCAACGTCTTGAAGTCCACCAACGTGAGCTTCACAGTGCCGTTGGCGATGCAATGGGCGGAAATCGGCTCACCGCCCGCGCCGGGACAAGTTATCCCAGTTGGTAAAGATGGCTTTGACATCCTCAACGGCGGTCGTGGGGAGTGGGCCAACTACGATGAAGTCGACATGGCGTACGTCAAAAAGACCAACGACTTCGACGTGAAGGTTCAGGTTATCTTTGTGGAACCAGCCAGCGAGTGGACGCGCTGCGGCCTCCAGGCGCGCAATGCACTCAACGTCGGCGAGCCATCTACAGACCACACCAACACTACAACCTCGACGGCGAGCGCTTATGCCCAAACACACGTGAACGGCAATCAAGATCTGCTGGATACCGGCACGTGGCCTGATCCGACACAAATCGCCAATGGCGCTTCGAACAATGGCCACGAACAAAACACTCGGCCAGCGAAGGGGGCCGCAACCGGTAGCTGGGGAAGCGGACTTGCTGGTGCTCCGAACTTCCCCGACGTCTGGCTTCGTCTGGCTCGGCAAGGAGCTAACCTACATGGTTACAGCAGTGTGGACGGCGTGACTTGGGTCGACCAGGGGACAACCACTCTAACCGACCAGCAACCCGATATGTACGTCGGAATGTCGCTGTCGGTTGAAACCGCAAACATCTGGTCGGGCTCTGCCTTCGACGTTTGGAACTCTCCGTTCGATCCCACGTTTGATCGCTTGTTTGTGGGGCAATTCCGCAACTTCGGCGACTATGTTGCTTCCGCTCCGGCTCCCACGTTGACGATTTCTCAAGTGGGAGGTGCGCTCACCATTACCTACACCGGTTCCAGCTTACAGCAGAGTGCAACCCTGGGAGCGGGTGCCAATTGGGCGCCTGTAACTGGCGCCTCTTCTCCATACACAGTTCCGAAGAATACTTCCGCGATGTTCTTCCGAGCGATGCAATAGTCTTAATTGCTTTAGCACAGAACGCGTGAGATTTGAGACCGGGCGCAAGCCCGGTCTCTTGTGTATAGCATACGCCATTTGCGAATTTCATTAATACCGCGGCTTTAGCCCGGCGCCTGAGGGCAAGCTCGACCTGTAAACTGTTTCAACAGTCTTGTTCAGCCCGGCCAATGCGGTTGACACAGCTCACCCTGGAAGATCACTCATTATACCGTCCCAAAGCCGCGGTGCTAATAAGACGGGCCGCAACTCACGAAATATCCGGGTTTGGTAGCGCTCAGCTTTTGACTTTTCTGCTGGTCCTAACCGCAGCAGTTGGAAATGCGGCCGATTGGGAGACCGGACCGGGTTTTCGCCGGTTAAAGGTGGAACCGATTAGCTCAACCAAGGATGGATTTACCCTGCTCGATCCCGCGAAAACCGGGATTCTGTTTACCAATCGGCTGTCCGAAACAAGGGGGCTGACCAGCCAGATATTGCCCAGTGGTTCAGGGGTGGCGGCCGGCGACGTCGACGGAGACGGATTATGCGATCTGTACTTCTGCGGGCTCAAAAGCGGCAATCACCTCTACCGCAATCTTGGCAACTGGAAATTTGAAGACATCACCCAACAGGCAGGTGTCGCCTGCACCAATCTGGACGCGACCGGCGCGGCCCTGGTGGACATTGATGGTGATGGCGACCTGGATTTAATCGTCAATTCTCTTGCTGGCGGGACCCATGTGTTTTTCAACGACGGCCACGGAAAATTCACTGAAGCCGCTGAGGTGCTAAACCAGGACTTCGGCGGCATGTCCATGGCCCTGGGCGACTATGACGGCGACGGCTTGCTGGACCTGTACGTGGCCAATTATCGGGTCACCGCCATTGGCGATCAGCCCGATGTGCGGTTTAGCCTTAGAACGATCAATGGTCAGATGACCGTCGCCTCGATTAACGGCAAACCCTTAACAGACCCCGAATGGACGAATCGTTTCCGTTTCGATATTGGAGAAAACGACAAGGGGGGTATGAGATTCGCCAAAGAAGAGCTGGGCCAGGCCGATGCGCTGTACCGAAATCTCGGCGGCGGCCGCTTCGAGCGAGTGCCGTTTACGGGCGGCGCTTTCCTCGATGAAGATGGAAAACCGCTGACGGAAGCGCCGCGGGATTGGGGACTTGGCGTCATGTTTCGCGATCTGAACAACGACGGGAAACCGGATTTGTACGTCTGCAACGATTTTGCCACACCGGACCGAATCTGGATAAATATCGGTGGCGGCCGGTTCCAGGCCATCAACCGGCTGGGGATTCGCCAAACGCCTCTATCCTCGATGGCAGTGGACGTTGCGGACATAAATCGTGATGGCCTTGACGATGTGTTTGTCGTCGACATGCTCAGCCACGAACACCGGCGCCGCCTGGTCCAGCGAACCAATATGCGCCCTGAACTTCTTGCCCCCGGATTAATTGAGAATCGGCCGCAGTATTCGCGCAATACTCTCCAATTGAACCGCGGCGATGGCACCTACGCCGAGATCGCGCAATACGCCGGGTTGGAAGCCTCGGAATGGTCATGGTCGCCCATCTTTTTAGATGTCGACCTGGATGGATACGAAGACTTGCTGGTCGCCAACGGCTTCCTGCGCGACAACATGAACCTGGACGCTTTGGAGGCCACCAGAAAGGTAGCCGCAAGTCAGGGGCCCACTATGGCTTCGATGCTGCAGCAAAGGAGGCTCTTTCCTCTCCTGGCGACGCCTAAAATGGCCTTTCGAAACCTGGGCGGACTGAGGTTCGCCGAAGTCGGGAAGCAATGGGGCTTCGATACCGCCGTCATTTCGCAGGGCATGTGCCTGGCCGATCTGGACAATGACGGAGATATGGACGTGATCGCCAACAACCTCAACAGCGTTGCCAGTATCTATCGCAACGATTCGTCCAAGCCGCGGGTCGCCATCTCGTTAAAGGGATTGCCTCCCAATACGCAGGGTATCGGTGCCAGGATCCTCGTTTACGGCGGACCGGTCCCAGTCCAGCGCCAGGAAATTATTAGCGGCGGCCGCTATCTGTCCTGCGATCAGGCCAGGCGCACTTTTGCGGCCGGCTCGCTTACCAATGTGCTGTCCGTTGAAGTGGACTGGCCAAGCCGCCGGCGCAGTTTACTCACGAACGTAGTGGCCAATTACATTTATGAGATCGATGAGGCCGTAGCCGATCCGATCCGAGCGCCCGAAACCACAAAACCCCCCGCGCCCTTGTTCGAGGATGTTAGCCTCCGGCTCTCCCACAAGCATCGGGAAACGAGTTTTGACGATTTTTCCAGGCAACCCACTCTTCCCAAACGCTTGAGTCAGCTTGGGCCAGGCGTGTGCTGGTGCGACCTGACCGGAGCCGGTCATGACGACCTGGTGATCGCTTCGGGAAAAGGAGGCAGCCTGGCGGTATTTCTGAACGATGGCCGGGGTGCGTTTCAATTGACCAAGAGCGCCTTGGTCCAGGCACTGGCAAATCGAGACCAAACCGCAGTACTCGAATGGCCGGGCAAGTCCGGGAAAGGATCGGTCCTGGTTGGTTCATCCAATTACGAAGAAAGCCAGCCCACCACCAACAGCACTGTTCTCGTCGGGGACCTCGAGTCAGGCAAATTCGAAAGGCTTGGCGCCGGCCTCGAGGCAAGCATTGGACCAATGGCGGCGGGAGACATGGACGGAGATGGTAACCTTGATTTGTTTATCGGTGGGCGAGTTAAGCCCGGCCGGTACCCGGAGCCAGCCGGTTCGCGCATTTATCGGTTCAAAGAAGGAACTTTCCAACTCGACGCGCTGAACAGCGGTTTACTTGAGAAAGTGGGAATGGTCAGTGGCGCCGTGTGGAGCGATTTGGATGGAGATGGATTTCCAGAATTGATCCTGGCTTGTGAATGGGGCCCAATCCGCGTTTTCCATAACGACCACGGCCGGCTCTCTCCATGGAATCCCCAACTGGTTCTGCCCTCGTCGTCCGACTCTGAAGAAATGTCACGCGCCACCAGGCAGCAACTTTCCGCTCTCGCTCCTGGGCCCGCAGCTCTCGACGATCTTGCCGGTTGGTGGAATGGAGTCACTACCGCGGATCTGGATGGCGATGGCAAGCTGGACATTATCGCCAGTAATTGGGGGAGCAATTCAAAATATCAAAACCATCGCGCCAAACCTCTCCGGTTGTACTACGCCGACTTCGACGGCGAGGGGACAATGGGCCTGCTCGAGGCCTATTTCGAGCCCTCAATGGGAAAGTATGTTCCGGAACGCCGCCTTGATATTGTCGCGCGCTCCATGCCATTCCTTCGCGGTCAGTTCGCCAGCTACCAGGCTTACGCCGACAGCGGAGTCGATGAGATTCTCGGCCAACATACGGCTCCGTTTCTTGAGGCGAACTGGCTCGAATCGACCGTTTTCTTCAATCGCGCGAACGGGCTCGAGCCGCGTCTATTGCCGCCCGAGGCGCAGTTCGCTCCGGCCTTTGCGGTCGTCGTTGCTGATTTCGACGGTGACGGTGCCGAGGACGTGTTCTTGAGCCAAAACTTTTTTGCCGTCGAGCCGGAAACCTCGCGATATGATGCCGGGCGAGGTCTGCTGTTAAAAGGCGACGGCCACGGCGGCTTGCGGGCGGTGTCTGCGGCGGAATCCGGAATCGCTATTTACGGCGAGCAACGCGGAGCCGCCGCGGCGGATTTTGACGAAGACGGACGGGTTGATTTGGTGGTTTCGCAAAATGCCGCTGAAACGGTCCTTTTGAAAAACGTCGTAGCCAAACCGCATCTACGGGTCAGGCTCAAGGGGCCCGCGGGCAATCCAAGAGGTATTGGCGTTCAAATGCGCGTAAAACATGGCGATCATTTCGGGCCCGTCCGGGAGATTCACGGCGGCAGCGGCTACTGGTCTCAGGACAGTCCCGTTCAAGTGATTGACGAAGGCGATCTCCCGGCGCAACTTTGGCTGCGATGGCCGGGCGGCACAACGTTTAGTGTGGATATTCCAGCAGGCTCGCGAGAAATCCAGGTTGGGATTGATGGCCAGGTTGTCGTGAACCCCGCGAAGGCCGCACGATGAATCACTGATGCGTAAACAGATTTCATTGCGACTGTTCGGGCTCAAACAGAGTACCCCCGCGTCAGCCGCTGACAGCTTGGTGTGAGGCCGTCATCTGTGAAATGGTTCCTGGCCGGTGTTTGGTTGAGTTTATCGCTGCCGGCATCCACTTTGGCCGCTCCGGCAGACTTGGCCCGCTTTGCCACCGCGCGATCTCTGGCAACCAACATTTGCGCGCAGTGCCATCTTTTCCCGGACCCGCTTTTGTTGGATCGCGGGACCTGGAGGGATCAGGTCAAGCCTTTGATGCGGAAAATCATGGGCCTCACGGCTATCGAAAACGATGCGTCGGAAAACTCCCGCGCTTTGTTGAGAGTGTGGGACGCGATTTGGAACGATTACTACCTGGTCGCCGCGCCGGAAAAAGCACTGCCACAGGATCCGCGTCCGCCCATCGTGGCCGACCTGACTCTTTTCAAGGTCGAAGATCCCTCGTACCAGCCGACGAACTGTTTCGCCAGCCTGGTCTATATCGACCGCGACGCTCGCCAGCTCTACATCGGCAACGCCATCACGAAGTCATTGGACGTTCTGGATTCGTCCGGCCGGTTATTATCGAGCACCCCGGTGGATAGCACCCTGGTCCACCTTTTGAAACAGCCTCAGGACTGGATTGGGACCCAGATTGGGTACGTTCCGCCAAACGACGCGCCGCTCGGACGGATTACCCGTTATAAAAAACGGGGAAACTCCTTTGAAAAGGAAAGCGACCTACTGTCCAACCTGGTGCGGCCGGTTCATACTTCTGTCGCGCACTTGAACACAACCGGGGAAGAGGACTTGATCGTTTGTTCATTTGGGAATCTGGTTGGTCGGATGTCCTGGTACGCCCCGCGGAAAGACCTTAATCCCGTTGAACACATTCTACTCGACCGGCCGGGTTCGCTCCTCACCCGAATCGTCGATGTGGATCATGATGGCCGGCCGGAGATCGTCGTTCTCACGGCTCAAGGACGCGAAGGCATTTTCCTTTATCAAAACCAGGGCGCGGGGAATTTTATCGAGCGGCCGCTGATCCAGCAGCCGCCGGTGTGGGGCTACGTTTACTTCGAGTTCGCGGATTTCAATGGCGATGGTTTTCCCGATATCCTGACCGCCAATGGCGACCTGGGTGATTTCGTTTGTCCTCCCAAAAAGTACCATGGCATCCGCATTTACCTCAATGATGGCAAGTGGAATTTCAAGGAGAGCTGGTTCTATCCGCTGAATGGAGCTTTCAAGGCCGTCGCTGCAGATTTCGACGGCGATGGGGACCTGGACATCGCCGCCATCTCCTTCTTTCCGGATTACGACAAATCGCCGGAAGAAAGCTTTGTTTACCTCGAAAATGTGGGCGGCACGAACGAATTGAATTTCAAGGCGCATACCTTTCCGGATTCCGCGCGCGGCCGGTGGCTCACCATGGATGTGGGCGACCTCGACGGCGACGGGGACCTGGATATCGTGCTGGGCGGCGCCTACAAAGTTCCATTCCGCGCTCCCGCGCAACTGCGTGACCGCTGGCACGACCAGGGGCCATCTATCCTTATCCTGCGCAACCAGCGAATGGAACGCAAAGCGAAGGCTAAATAGCGCGCGCTCCTGAAGAAGGCATATCAGTCGCCCCTTCCGCAGCCTGTCCTGTCTCGGCCCAATGGGCCGACCGAACATAGCCCAGGCCTGAGGCCGCCAGGCCGATGGCCTGGGTTTGGACGTCATAAACATGACGGTGCTGCCCTGAAGGGCGCCCTTGCAGGGCGCACTGGTTCTCGTGGGAGGGATCCAGCGGCATCGGCCTTTGGCCTCAGCCCCGGGCTATGCTCGTTCGACCCGTTGGGCCGAACAGGCCTTTTGCATAGAAAAAGAAATGGAACGGGCGGTTGAACCGAACGGTGTAGGTAAACCACCAGGCACTTCGTCCAGCGACCAAATTAGCAGCGCGTCTTCTCGCAAGCTTCGGCCAGGGTCTTAGAAACCGCAGGCGGTCGTCGTCCTCAAAGATGTCCTCACGGCGGTCGCTCCCCGGTCCATGAGGCGAGTCGCACGCATAACTTTCCTCGCACAATGTCAAATGTTGAGATCCGGACCATTTTTGCTCAGTTGCGAAACGCAAACGAGCGCACGCAAAGACGCCAAGAACGCCAAGAGAATGTACGCCTTTTTGACTCCTCTTGCGGAACATTTCTCCACGGCCACGTTCACCAAACATCGACATCAATTCAGCGGCGGCCGACGGTTCTCGCTCTCCTCGAGAAGAGGGCCGGGCGTGAGGGCCGGCTTTCTCCAATAACCAAGTATCACCTTCCAAAGCCTACACCTCTACCACCAAAAGAGGGCCCACCGCGGAAAGGAGTCGGCCGGAGCGCTGGCAAGGATCTCCGTGCCTACCAACGATAGTAGCGGTAGGGATTGTCACCCATTGGGAAGTCGGTGCGGTAATCGGGGCAATAAGATTCGAATGGTTGAGGCTGCAGCGGCTGGGCATTCGGAGTCGTTGCCGAGCGGTTGCGCGGACCGGTGGCTTGCGGACCTGAACGGTCGCCGTTCGGTCCAACTGAGAAGTCTGAATCGGTGGACGACGTATCGAGCGGATGGAATATGCGATTGTCCGCGTTGAAACTGGCCCCCAAGTTGGCCAGCAACTGGGCCACCGCCCGAGTCGCCCGCCAGCGCGTGTAGCGAAAGTAGGTCTTCTCGTCGGCATGGAAAGCATCCGGGTCGACCTGGCAAAAGATGGCCACGCCTTTGCCGATGATTTTGCGGCCAAGCAGGCCATCGGCCCCGATTTCTGCACCGGCGCTCATCAGCCAGGACGGAGTTTCCAGGTAACTACGCCAGCGAAGATCCGATGCGCTGAGGCCTCTGGCTTCGGGCCATTCGGGCGGGGAGAGCGACCCGGCAAAATTCGTTGCGGCAGGTCTTAAGGTGGTTCCGAGCAATCCCTCTGCATCCGTGCGCGGCAAAAAGAACGCTTTTCCGCCTTTCTTGAGATAGGCATTCAGCGCCGCCGCGTCGGGGGCAGCGTCGGGCCCGATGAGTAGCAGTCCCGCGCCAGTATCGAGCGTGGCCGATTTCTGATAACTCACCCCAATTCTGTTGAGCCAGGCTGAGCCCATCTCGCCGCCCAGATACAAAACGTCACTCACCCGTGGAGAGAGCGGAGCGTGCAGTGCGTAATCGAGGATGCGTCCGGCTATTCGCCGCGTGGCTGGGTCTTGAGCGAAGTGATCTTCCAGGTCCAGCGTGCAAACCATCAGCCGGCCTCGACCATAGTCCAGCTCCATCAGGGGCGTGTAAGCCAGGTCAAATTCGCACTCCAGCAAGGGACGCCAGCCGCTGCGGTGGGGTTTCTCGA
>DASRFK010000158.1:0-22058 GCA_035651635.1 Verrucomicrobiia bacterium
CGCTTGACCTCGATGACCAACAGCCAGGTCGGAGAACTCCTCCCCGACCGGTGGCGCAAAGCTCGCCAGGGAGGCGGAGCCGCGGTTTAATAAGCCCGACGGCCCAGGCTTGCTCGACCCTGTATCTCTGACGACGCTTACCGTCAAACCACGCTTTCGCCAGATCCGGTTCGTGGGATTCCTATCCGTGCCCGGCATTGGCGGACCGTCTTTGATTACACGGGACGGCGACAGCGCGGTCGTAGCTATTTATCTGGCTGGCGTCAGAGAAGGCTGAACGTTTGAGGTCGCTGATCTGGTGCGAAATTTCCGCAAAAGTTTGCGGCCAACCACGGCCAGAATCGTTACGAGCAGTAACAGGGCGACAACAGGAGCCACGATGGCCAGAACGGAAGTAAGCATTGCTCCGCCCAATTCCAAGGTCGACACTAAAGGATTGGCCAGGCCGCCCGTGGTGGCGGTCGAGGCGGCGCGGGCCATTACGGTGGCCCCCTGAACCAAACCGGCGGCGCCCCCGCCGGCAATCACCGCCAAGGTCCATTTCAAGAATGGGCTCATATCGCCCACAGCCGAAGCGGTCACGACTGTTCCGGCGACGATTGAGGCAGGCGTAGCCAGCGTATCCAATAAATGGTCCAGCCAGGGAATGTAATAACCGGCAATTTCCAAGCAGGTTGCGACCGACAAAGAAATGAGGGCGGGGTAGGTGCCAATCCATTCGAAGCCGTGGGCCAGGGTCATGTGGCCGGAGAGCGAGGCAATGCTCATCACCAACAACGGCACAAATACGCGAAAACCACACGCCGCGCTCAACCCAATTCCAACACAGATGCTCAGGACTGTTTCCATCTTATTTTCGCTTATACATGCCCATCAACTGGCTTTGAGCCAGCGTATGCTTTTCCATGGCGCGCTCAACTTCGTTTTTGGTCGCACCCGGTTTTAATTCCAGAACCCGGTCCAACGCATAAAGTTTCAAATAGTAGCGATGTGCTTTTCCGGGAGGAGGGCAGGGCCCACCGTAACCAAGATGCTTGAAATCGTTGAGCCCTTGCTTGGCGCCTCCGGGGATATATTGGCTTTTTGCCAGACCCTCAGGCAATTCGGTCGTGGTGGGCGGCAGGTCATATAATACCCAATGGACCCACGTTCCAGACGGCGCATCCGGATCATCGGCAATGAGGGCCAGGCTTTTTGTGCCTTGCGGCAGGCCATTCCAACTCAGCGGCGGTGAAACATTTTCGCCGTCACAGGTATATTTCGATGGAATTGATTGACCTTCCCCGAACGCGGTGCTCGTCAGTTGCATAGTCCCTTTCCCGGACGCGCCAGCAGCATCCGCAACCCCGACACCGGCCGTTAACACCCAGCACAAGACGACCGTGCTAAAGCGTTTCTCAGATCCCACGCCGGCAATCATAGGGTTATCTTACGCCGGAAGGCCGAATGCCACAACTGGCTAGGGCCGCAACGCGTGAATGAACACATTTATATTGGCCTCCTGACGACGACTCTGCACACTCCGAGAAAAATTATCTCACAAACATGTTTTCGCACGTCGTCATTTTCTGGACTGATCCGCAGATCCCAACCGCAGCCGACGAGTTGATCGCGGGCGCCAATAAATACCTGCGGCCGATTCCAGGCGTGTTGCACTTTCACGTCGGCAAAATGGCCGCCAGTCAACGGCCGGTCGTCGACCAATCGTATCAGGTGGCCCTGAACCTCATTTTCTCCGACAAGAAAACTCAAGACGATTACCAGGTTCATCCACAACACATCGAGTTTGTCGAGAAGGTGTTCAAGCGCGTGTGTAAAAAGGTGGTTGTTTACGATTTTGAATAGGTTTGGTTGAACAGGAGGCAGCAGAGAAAACAGAGGATTCAAAATGAGTCGAAGTACTATTCTCAGTTCTCTCCGTTACCTCCTGTAAGGCTCCGGTTTGGCGGATCGAGCGCTGAAGCTGGGACTCCGGACTGCTCCGAACCTACGCTCGGGGATGAAACTTCCGGTGCACCTCGCGCAGGCGGTTGCCGGCGACGTGCGTGTAAACCTCGGTGGTGCTGATGTTGGCATGGCCGAGTAATTCCTGGATCACCCGCAGATCGGCGCCATTTTCAAGCAAATGTGTGGCGAAACTATGCCGCAACATGTGGGGCGTGACGTTGCGCGCGATCCCGGCCCGCCGCACCTGCTGCTTAATCCGAAGCCACAAGGTGACCGGGGCAAATGGTGTACCACGTTTGGTGAGGAAAACCGTTCCGGGCGATCGAGGGGTGACGAGCTTGGGACGACCCGCGTCCAGATACCGCTGAATTGACTCAATGGCTTTGCGTCCGAGGGGCACTACGCGTTCCTTGTTTCCTTTGCCGATCACATTGATGAATCCGGCTTCCAAATGGAGTTGCTCGAGGCGCACGCCGCGCAATTCGGCCAGGCGCAGCCCGGACGCATAGGCCAGCTCCAGCACTGCCTGATCGCACAGGTTCTGTGGTGTTTCGGGCGACTCGGGCGTGAGCAGTTTCTCAATTTCGTCGTTGCTCAGGGCTTTCGGAAGTCTTTTCCATCGCCGGGGCAGCGACAGGTTCTCCGCGACGTTGGTTGGCAAAAGTTTCTCGGTTTCGGCAAAACGGTAAAACGCCCGCAAGGCGGCAATCTCCAGGTAAACGCTCTCGCCGCTGAGCCGGCGCTTGGAATCCTCCGGTTCACGGGCGAGCTGGCGGTTGCGCTCGTGTTGGAGAAAAGCCATCAAGTGCCGCAGCTCGATCGTTTTCCAATCGTTCAAACCCTGCTCGGCGGCCCAACTAACAAACTTTTTGAGCAAGGCGGCGTAAGTGCGTTGAGTATGCTCCGCCTGCCCGCGTTCATGGCGCAGGTGTTGCAGGAAATCTTCGACCAAAGTTTCCACAGCTACGAAAAACCCGCCTTTGCGGAATGGCAAAGGCGGGTGAGAAGATCCACTCGACAGCTATTTCGCGGCCGCGGTGGCGGGCCGGGCGGGTTCCGCGGCCGCGATGCCCAGCGGAATCACCTGCGATTGCATGCCCATCTTGGCGCAAAGGAAATAGATGATGGCACCAACGATAAAGGCGAGAACCGGTGCAACCGGAACATCCGGGAAGGTCTCAGGTTTCCATGCATGAAGGTTCGGCAAAATGCCAACTATGAACCCAAGAGCCCACGCGATCCATCCGGCGGGATTGAAACCTGCCCGCGGTCCGACCCATCGTTTGCCCGAGAGGAGGTAGTCGACGACCATCGCACCAACTATAGGGCCGAATGAGGCGCCGATTATGCCGAAAACTGCGGGGAGTTTCGCGGCCCATTTCGCTTCGACGGGAGCCCCAAAGGGAATGATCGCGATCAGGATGCTTACAACTGAGCCGATTCCCACTGAGAGGAACGGGTTAACCTTGGGCATCGTGGTTTTAAAACTATTGGCCGCGATGAACGACGAGAAGCAAGCGCCTGGAAAGGAGGCTAGCGTCAGGCCGATCATGATTGCCGCGAATAATCCTGGGCTGAGTTTCCTTTGGAGGGCGGTTGTCATTTTGACAACCGTCGGATCAACCGTTCCTGATGCTTGTGCACCGGCAACAGCAATTACAGAAATTCCGGCTGTGAAGATGATGGCAATGACTATTCCCACAATACCGGCCATCCGGACGTCCCTCTTATCACGATTGCTTGAGCAAATATCAACGCCCGCCGCTCCAGCCGTTGCGAAGAAGCCCACGATGCCCGCGATCATACCCATCATCGCCTTCATTGCCCCACTGCCGCCGCCAGCATCCGCTAGAGGCACTGGTTTAAAATTCGCTGCGGATCCGCCAAAAATAACGAGTCCCATAATTAACACGACCAAAGGAATTATAGGTAGATAGGTGGCTACTTTGGCTACGTACTGAATACCCTTGAGGCCAACGAAGGCAGCCAGCACAGTCCAAACGACGCACAGAGGCACATAAAGCCCGGGGGCGTTGAAACCTTTGGACAAGGCATCAGCTGAACCGCATGCGTTGACGCCCAACCAGCCGAACTGAAGCGCCCCCATCAAAAACCCTGGCATCAATAGACCTCCCGCGGCACCAAATGTTGATGTGCCGATAACGTAAAGGGGCAGTCCAGTGCTCATGCCAAGCGTCCCTGGAACTACGAAAAAGAGAAAATGGCAGATGAGAGCGCCGATAACAATGCCGGCTAGCATCGCCCCGAGCCCACCGGTAGTAAGCCCGTTACCGGCCATGGAGTCCCAGAAAACAAACCAGAGAAAGATACCCGCATAGGTGGGCGCGGAGCTAGAATACCATGGGACACGATTGCCGGGCGGGTTTGGCTTCGCGCTGGTGATATAGTCCGGGAGCTGGCCGGAGGATTGCGAGTTTGGAGTAGTCATGGGTTGGTTTTGGTTAGAGGGTGGGACAAGGGGAGTTCACTCAGGGTCAAACAGGACAACGGGGCCATCGGTCCAGGCCGGTCATCTTGCCGACCGTCGTTTAAGCTGCCTGTTACCAAACAGATGCCAAGCATTGGGCAAGGATTCTCAAATTCGCAGCAGCCCTGTCAACCGCAAACTCGCGCGATGGTTTGGGGGTCCTGGTTTGGAGTCCCTCCTAAAGTCCAAACCATGCAGTTGAAAACCACGGATGAATGCCGATTCGCACGGATAAGACAGCAGCAGAAAATATCTCACGGAAGGCTCTCCGTTCACCTAAGGGTGAAGCAATCTTAGGCAGCGGAGCTGAGGCCAATCCGCTCATTTTATCAGTGTTCATCCGTGTCCATCCGTGATTTAACTGCATCGTTCCGCCTAAAGGCGGGACTCCGAACCTGGCGAAGCCCACTCCAGCGCGCCCGTTGGGCAATGCTCCACACATTCGGCGGCGACTTTTTGCAAGGCATCCTGAATGGTCCGATTCAGAGGCGCGCCAATTCGCACGTCGAAACCACGGCCGATAAAGGTTAACCCCAAAGGTTCGCGGGCAAGCTCGGTGAGTTTAACGCAGATTCCGCACAAAATACATTTACCCGGTTCGAAAATGATTCCGCCCGGCTGAACCTGCTGTTCAAAAGTCCGACGTTCGCTTCGGAACCGACTCGCCTCGGCGCCATAAACCTGCGCGTAATGCTGTAAGAGGCAGTTGCCGGACGAACGGCAGTCGCAGTGCAGACAACGATTGGCTTCGCTCGCTGCTTCTTTCCGGTTGAGGCCCGCGCAGCGATCACAGGGAGTGACACAGCCACCCGCGCTGGCCGTAGCCAGGAATTTGCGCAGTTCCGCAGGGTCGAGCCGGCCCATGATGCTGGAAAATGGCTTTTCGGGACGACGCACTGGCTGGCCTGAAAGGAAACGATGGACACATTCGGCGGCCGCGCGGCCGTCAGCCATAGCTCGCACGAGCTGTTTGACCGGCTTAACGGCGGCGCCGGCGGCAAACACTTTCCGCAACGGACTTTGGCATGTGTTCGGATCGGCTTTAATCCCTGTTCCCGCCATTGGCACCCCGAGCTTTTCGGCTTCGCTGGGACTGGTTTCGCCGATGGAGAGAAGGATGGCATCGAACCCGCGTGAAAGGCCGTCAATCGTCACTTGGTCGCCAAGTTCTACGCCCAGCTTGTATTCGACCCCAAGATCGCTTAGCAAAGCGGCCTCGCGCGCCAAGACTGACGCCGACAGTTGGTCCTCCGATACGGCTTGCAACGAACCACCCGGGCGTTCGTGTCGATCCACAACCGTGACATGGTACCCGGTCCGGACCAGGTAATAGGCGGCCGACAGACCGGTGGGTCCAGCGCCAATTATGACGACGGATTTGCCGCTGAATGGTTTGTGGGACGGCGGGCAGTTGGCAGATTTTTGCGGGTCGACAGAGGCACTTTCCGGACCGGCTTGCTGCGTATCCCAATCGGTGACAAACCGTTCCATGTCGCGGATGGCGGCCGGATCGTCCCAAGTCCCGCGCCGGCATCCTTGCTCGCAGGGATGATGGCAAAGGCGGCCCAGAACACCGGCCAGCGGGAGAGCTCCGCGAACGGTGTCCCTGGCCTGCTCAAGATTGCCTCCCTGGATCTGCCGAATCATGACGGGCACATTTAATCCCAGGGGACAAAGCCGATTACACGGCGACAGGCAGTCGCCCACGTGATCGCTGAACAGCAATTCGAGAGCCGTCCGTCGCGCGGCGTGAACTTCCTCGGTTTCGCTTTCGACGACCATTCCTGGCTCGACCTTGGTGCCACAGGATGGGACGAGTTTACCGTTAATCTTAACCAGGCAAACGAGGCACGAGTTGAGGGGGCCGCATTTCTCGAGGTAGCAGAGGGTGGGGATGTCCAGACCCAACGCGCGCGCGGCGGCCAGGACCGTTTGGCCAGGGGCGACTGAAATGGCGGACCCGTCGATAGTTATTGAAAAAGAACTCATCGCCGCGCGAAACCCGAAGGCCGAAACTCGAAGGCCGAAAGAAATCCGAAACCCGAAAGCCGAAAGCCGAACAAAGACACCGGAGGGGCAGTTGGATGTAGGAAGTAAGGCCGAGGGCACATGGCTTATTTTCTCCAAATGGCGCCGAAGATGAGGTTCAGCTCCTTTGCTTCACGCCACAAGGTGCGAGCTTCGTTTGCAAGTATCGGCTCGGCGGTGGCTATCAGCCGCAAGAAAAACATCGTCTCCTTCGACTCCTTGCGGCAGGTGCCGATCTTTTGCTTGAATTCTTTTCCCGAGACAGAATCGTCCGCTTCGCAATAATTGGCCCCAACACTCGTTGCAGCCCCTACTAGTTGCGAAATGAGGCACTCGTTGACGGGGCTCTGCGGAATTCTTTTTGCGAAGCGAACGATCGCCTCGCCGAATTGAGCAGTTCGTTCATCCAAAGGCGCAACCGGTTCTGCTCCCGACGCATTTTCACGAAGTATTGAAGAATGTCCATTCGATTCGCCCGCCCATGACCCGACCTCCGAGTCCGCAGCCAAAAGTCCCTCACCACGCTCCGACTCGGATTTCGGACCTCGGAATTCGGGTTTCTTTCGGCCTTCGGCCTTCGGGCTTCGGGTTTCCTGCGGGCTTTCGACCTTCGAGTTTTGGATTTTATTTATCATTTCACCTCGATGGCGCGCTCCGGGCAGGCTTGCCGACACGAATCACATCGCGTGCACAACTCCAGGTCGATCTCGTGCTTGCGATAGGGCATCATGGGAATGGCGTCGACCGGGCAGCGCTGGGCACAAATGGTGCAACCGGTGCAGTTGTCCAGAACCCGATACTTGATCAGAGCGGCGCATTTACCGGCCGGACATCGGCCTTCCAGGTGCGCTTCGTATTCTTCGCGAAAGTATTTCAGCGTTGATAACACCGGGTTTGGCGCTGTTTTTCCCAAACCACAAAGACTGCCTGCGCCGACTTGGCGAGCCAGTTGTTCCAGGTGAACGAGATCCTGGCGCTGACCTTTGCCGGCGCAGAGACGGTCCAGGATGTCGAGCATTCGCCGCGTGCCGACGCGGCAGAAGGTGCATTTGCCGCAGGATTGGTCTTGCGTGAACTGAAGGAAATACCGCGCGATATCCACCATGCAAGCGGTGTCGTCGAGAACAACCAGGCCACCGGACCCCATGATCGCGCCGACTTCGCGCAACGATTCATAATCGACCGGCGTGTCCGCCAACCGGGCGGGGACGCAGCCGCCGGATGGGCCCCCGATCTGCACCGCCTTAAAGCGGCGGCCGGGCTGAACACCACCGCCGATTTCGTCGACGATTTCACGGATGGTTGTTCCCATCGGAATCTCAATGAGGCCCCCGCGCTGGATATTGCCAGCCAAGGCAAAAACCTTGGTACCCTTACTTTTCGGCGTACCGTGGGCGGCGAAGGCTTGGGGACCGTGTCGCAAAATCCATGGCAGGAGGGCCAAGGTCTCGACATTGTTGATCACCGTGGGCTTGCCCCATAAGCCCTGCTGGGCCGGGAATGGGGGACGCAGTCGAGGCATGCCCCGTTGGCCTTCCACCGACGCGATGAGTGCTGTTTCCTCGCCGCAAACGAACGCGCCCGCTCCTTCTTTGATGGCCAGTTGTAAGGGGTAGTGGGCCCCCAGCAGACGTTCACCGAGCCAACCGCGTTTTGCGCAGAGTTTGAGTGCTGCGCGAATGCGTTTGACTGCCAGGGGATATTCGTGACGGATGTAGAAAATGCCTTCATGCGCGCCAACAGCGACCGCGGCAATGGCCAAACCTTCGATGATCCGGTATGGGAAAGATTCCAGCAGCATGCGATCCATGAATGCGCCGGGATCGCCTTCGTCACCATTGCAGATGACGTACTTGGTGTCCCCAGGTTGTTCCCGGGCCAGTTTCCACTTGGCACCCGTTGAAAAACCGGCGCCACCACGCCCACGCAGACCTGATTGTTCAACTAAGTCGATCAGCTCTTCGGGAGACGGCTCCCCCCGAAGGTTTTCCACTTCAGGCGGCTGAACCGAACCCGCTCTGCGGGATTCCCCCTCTCCTCCGCGGGAGGAGAGGGCCGGGGAGAGGAGGCCCCCTGCGATCTCGTTTACTGGCCTTGCATGTGGTAATGGCGTTCTGAGGTTGGTTGCTTTCGTTGCCGAAGCCGGCTCCGGAGCCGCCGACGAACTGCCCGGCGAGACGCCGGCGCGCCCAGGCAGTGGAACCCCCAAGCATCGGGCTAAGGCTGAGAAACCTCCCTGGGCGATATATTCATCCAAATCCAACGGATCCATTTCACCGAAACCCTCGGTGGCAATATGAACCTGCCGATCCAGAAACGCTTCCACCGCCGGCGCATTCGGCTTTAGCTCAGCCTGGGCGATGGAGTCGGCCGCCTGGTCCAGGAGCAGGGAGTCTAGCGCGCGAGTCCAGGCATGCGAGAGTTTATGCACCAAACCCCGCGGCCGGAAATGTCGCAGCAGAAGATCCTGCGCCTGAGCCTCGCCCAGACCTGCATAGACAGCATTTATTTCTCCGGGTCTGACCACCTCGACCATCGGCGTGCGATGACACATGCCGACGCAGCCCACGCGCTTGATGGCAACCTTGGCCCCGGTCTGAGCCGCGCTTTTCTGCAGTGCGTGAAACAGCCGGTCGCTGCCCTTGGCCATGCAGCAGGAACCGAGTCCGATGTGAATTCTGGCCGAACCGTCCGACCGAGGCAAAAGTTCTTCGGTCGAACTGGTGAATTTGGCAGACTTTTCGGCCTCCAAAAACTCGGAGATGATTTGTGGTGCGCGTCCGGTAGTCAGATGGCCGGAGGTCGATTCGCCAATCCGAACCACGGGTGCCAGCGTGCAGCAACCCAGGCAGGCGACTGGCTCGATGGTGAACAATCCTTGCGCGTCGGTGTCTTTGCCGGGCTCGATATGAAGGTGACGTCGGAGGGCATCTTCTACTCGTTCGGCGCCGGTTACGTGACAGGCTGTGCCGTGACAAACGCGCACCATATGACGGCCCACCGGTTTATGCCGGAACATATCATAGAAAGACGCAACTCCGGTGATCGCCGCCGGCGAAATCTCCGTCACCTGGCAAACCCGACGCAAAGCTTCCTCGGGCAAGTACCCGTAATGATCCTGCATCGCTTGCAGGATGGGAATGACCGCATCCGGAGCGCGACCGACGCGAGCGGCGGTCTCGTCGATGAATGACAAATCGAGGCTCATGAAGTGAAACCCGAAACCCGAAGGTCGAAGCCCGAAAGAAATCCGAAATCCGAAATCCGAAATCCGAAAGAAGCCCTGAACCCGAGATCCGCAATCACGAGATAACAATTCCGTAACCCAGGCCGCCAAGCGGAGCCGACATTACCAGGTGCTGCTATTCGGGTTTCGGATTTCATTACTTCGGCGCTTTAACCAAACCCCACAAGTTCGTCATTCCCTTCACCACAAGGATGCCAGGCGCAAACGCGGGACTGGCGTGGAACACGTCGGGCATTTCGGTTCGAAAGAGCTCTTTAAATTTCCGCCCGGCTTCAGCGACGACCGCCGTGCCTTTCTGGCCAAAGAGGTACAAACGTCCGGCGGCAATGCTGGGAGAGGAATGACATTCAATTTCAAAATCATGTTCCCAGAGTTTTTTACCGTCTTTGGCATCGAAACAGGTCAGGAGCCCGGGAGTGGTGAGCGTGAACACCAACTCCCCGTTGCTAACCGGGCTTGTTACGTCAGGAACATTCTCTTCAGTGCTCCAGGCGACGTGAGTTTTGGTGACGTCACCGTGGCCATCCGGACGAATCGCGTAGAGTTTCTCAGAGGGGCTGGGGACGAAAACCAATCCATTGGCGAACGCGGGTGAAGGAGTGATTTCGCCATTGAGGCCTTCCACGCGCCAGAGTTCGGCACCATCAGCCAGGTTATAACCAATCGCCCAGGGGATGGCTAAAGCCACCACCTGCGCTTGCCCGGCGGCATCAAAAGTTATGGGCGTGGCCCAGGAGGCCCCCACTTTGCGGGGAGCTTGCCATACCGCGTTCCCGGTGCGGCCATCGAGTGCGTAGAGCTTTGATTTTCCGTCTTCGGCTTCTCCTTGGTCCAGCAGGAGGATCAACCGATCACCCCAGGTCAGCAGTGAGGTCGCATCGCCGTAGGGATTTTTCAAAGGACCGAAGCTTTTGGCCCAGACCAGTTTTCCTTCGAGCGTAAATGCGGCAACGTCGCCGGTGGCAAAAATCACGTAAACGCGCCGTCCATCCGTAGCCATGGTGGAAGCGGCGTACCCGGTGGTGTCCGGAATTTCCGGCGGCTTGGCCGGGCTGCCCGGCACGTTCTTGACCTCCTGCCGCCAGACCAGTTGACCGTTGGCGCAATCGTAGCAAAAAACCTCGCGCCTGGCGGAATCGCCCCCTGAAAAAAAGAAATGATTGCTCCAGATAATCGGCGAGTTGAACCCCGGCGCGGGGACCGCTATTTTCCAGGCGAGTCCCGCGCCGCTCTTCGTATCCCAGTGCACAGGCAGGTTCGTAGCGTCGGAAAGGCCGTTGCCGCCAGGTCCGCGAAAACGAGGCCAGTTACCTTTGAGTTCCTCATCCGAGGCAGCATCGGGGACCGCAGCCGCTCCCAAATGAGAGGCCTCGAGCGGCTGGCCTGCGGCAGCTTGTTCAGGCACGGCAGTTCCGCGCCCAAAGCCGGCCATCAGCAGAACGCAGGCAACACTGGCGCCAATTGCGCTCACGGACCATCGGGCGGCTTTGGCCCCGGCCAGTGGGTCGGGCGAAACCGTGCGCGCTTGGGGCATGGGCGGCTGCTTTCGATAAGCAGCGCAGCGCGTGGCAGCGATAATGAATACGGCCACGCCGCCCAGCAACAGGTAAACACCAGAGGCCGAACGAGAGAGCTGTCGAAAATATTGACCGCGCAATTGCAAATCCAGTTGTCGGATTTGCTGCTTGGTTTGTTCATCGGCCGGATTGAGCCGCAGTTTTTCTTTGAGCACTCTCAGCTCGGGCGACTTGAGCGGGTCAATGGCAGTAGTAGTGAGGTGGCCAAACAGCATCACCACTGAGACGACGAGCGTAAAGACGCCGGCGATCCCCCTCACTTTACGCCAGGCAGCCGCGGCCGAGCCTATCGGCGGGGCCTTGTGACTGGCGAATGAGACTCCGGGTAAAATCGTTTTGAGAGGTCGGTTTTGCATTCGCCAGATTAGCCCGAGGTCTTAAGGCCAGCTAGTGGACACGTTAAAAAACTAAAAAAAACAGACCGGGAGCCGGCCGAGCCACTCGAGCATGCTTGTCTACCCGCTCTCCCTTTGGGACGTGGCCGGTGTGAGGAGAACTTTCGCTCGATGCGCATTACTTCGCGACCTCCAGCTGTGCCAATACTTCTTTCGTTCCCTGAGCCTGCGTGGCCGCAATGGCAGAAATAGTGACACCACGACGCATCAGTTCATTCGGGCAAAACGCAAAACACCGTGCGCAGGCAAAACATGCTCCTGACGCCGGTTCAAAATCGGTTCGCTGCCGGTGCAAACTAAGCGCAATCAGCTTGAGGCCGATTACCAGGCCAATCCACCCTCCAAATATCCAGCTCCCGACTTTGAATTTGCGCTGAATAACTCGGGCCTGGTTCAACAGCTCATCAGGATGCTGGCGCGCGCGTTCGAGGGCCAGGTCGTCGGGTGAGAGCACGCCAATTTTTGCGGGCGAATCTTTCTCCTGCAGATAACGTTCGGCGAGTGCGACCGTTGGATGAACGCGGGCCATGGCCGAGCTGACGACTGGGGCGCTAAAAACTCCCGCAGTGACCAGAAAAGGCAGCAGTAATAATAGCAAGCCGAGCCGACGCCGATCGGTTCGCAATATGCGAGGCTCAGTTTCGACCGCCTGTGGTTGATATAGCGCGCCGAACGGGCAGGAACTTTCACACAACCGGCATTGGGTGCAATGAGTCGGCGTCACCCGCACGCGCCACCGCGAAAAGGTCGCGGCCAGCTTGAGTAACGCGCCGTAGGGGCACAAAAACCGGCAATACGGCCGTCCGACGAAAACGCCGAGCAGCAGCAAGGCGACTCCCGAAAGGACCATGAGTGCCCGTCCGCTCATCCGGAACACCGGCACGAAGGGGTCGTATTGACAGATGATGAAGGCGCTGCCGGTGGCCGCGAAGAGCACTCCAGCTCCCAGATAAATAAAGGGCAGAACGCTCAACCCTTGCTCCAGCCAGTCCGGCACCTTGATCGGCTTGAGCAGAACCAGGTCCTGCAGCGCGCCATGCGGGCACACCGCCGCGCAAAAACTGCGCCCGGCAAAGAGCGCAACCGCGAGCGGCAACACAAAAAAGCCAAGCACGCTCGCCGGTAAGGCGTAATTCGGATCGCCCAGGGCCAGTGCCACGTTTTGCAAAGAGCCGATGGCGCAGATGCAACCCTTCCGCCAAAACCCGAAATAAACCACAGAGAACAGCGAGAGTGCGATCATTGCCTTGCGTGAACGTTTTCGATAAGCCAGCCAGGTGGCCAACCCGAGGGATCCCGCCAGCACGGCAACGTCGACGTATTGCCGCAGAAATCCCCGCGCTGCGGGTTCTGTGGCAGTCGGAAGCTTATGCCCGCTTTCGAATTCGGGTGGAGGAAAACGCTGCTGCGCGCCGGCACTGAACAGGGCCAGCATCAGGACCAACAACCAACCAGCGCATTGGCGATGGACGATCGACGATGGACGCACCGTCGATGGAACGGCGCGTAAATCGTAAATCGTAAATCGTAAATGAGTCATGCCTTCAATGGCTAATCGTCTTGAGCAAATAGGGTCGGCTCGCCGGCACGCGCAGGAATGCATCTCCAGCGCACACCTTGGAAATGGCGCACTCGTTGCAGTTCACACAGCGATCGTGCCGCACCTGGAGGAATAGCGAGCCATTACCGAACCGGTTGCAGCCTTCGACGCACTTGGCGCATCCGATGCAGAGCTGCTCGTCGATGGTGTATTCGTAATAGGGATCCTCGACATACGTCCGTTTGATGGCAGCCGTCGGACAGAGGCAGTTCTCCGCTCCGGTATTGAGATCGTTCGGCTCAGGTTCGAAATAGCCAGTGCATAGTTGGCAATACCCGCAAATGGCGTAACCGTGCACACATTTGACGGCAGACTGTTCCAGGACACAGTGGGTCGCGCAATTCCCGCAGCGAACGCACTTCTGAGGATCAATTTGCCACACCGTTCCCTGGGCGGAACTGCGGCCGGCCACCAGGCCGATCAGGCCGCCAAGCCCGGTTAGGGCGGCCACTCGCGTCCCATCGCGCAAGAATTGCCGGCGTGTGACAGGGCTTTTCGTCGGGTCAGAGTCGTCCTTCATGGCTCAACTCTTGCGCTTCATCACCCGCACGTCACCGGCCACCAGATCGAGGATGTAAATCCGGCCTGAGCTGTCGACTGCTGCGTCCAACCCTCCAAGTGTGCCGTCGCGCCGATTGCTGTTTTGCCCAGGCCGGCCATTATCGGGAAATTGCTCCGGGCCGGCCACGACCGCTTCCAAAGTGTGATCGGCGGAATACACCTTGACCCGCGGCAGACCCTTCTCACAGGTAATGCAACGTCCATCGCCGAGCAGCGCCAATCCAACCGGGTTGCAGCAGCCGCAAAAACTTTCAATCGCAAGGCCCGGTTTGCCCCAGGAAAGCTCCAGGTCGCCGTTAGCTGTAAACACCTCCACACAGTGGCGGCCGGTATTATTTACTCGCAGCAAACCGTCGGGGCCGAGTTTGACGTCCAGGTACGGGCTGGGCACGATCAGTCCCGGCACGTTCCGGTCTGGATTTTTTTCGCCAATCCGACCGACCATTTTACCCGAGCGATCGTAGCGGTAAATGACGCGTCCAGCCGAATCCGCGGCGAAAAGATCGTTGGCCCCGACCGCCAAGCCGGTTAGCCATGCCTTTTCGGTGGGAGCCTCCCAGACGGCGATGGATTTGCCTTTGGCATCAAAAACTTCCACGTGAGTGCGCAGGCCGACATAAATTGTTCCGTCGTCGGCCACAGCCACGCACTGCGCCGGAGCGCTCAGAGGAATCTCTGCGACTTTGCCGGCTTCGCCATCGAGGATATCGACGCCGGCACCGGTTGCCACGTACAGACGATTTTGCGGTGCAATGGCAATACGCCGCGGTTCAGCACCAAGCCCCGATATTTTCCTGATTTGCTCGTAGACCAAAAGCTTGGGATCGATTCGGCTCAATCGATCCACATCATAGGCGAAAGGACTGGTGGCCGAGGTGGCCGCGGCGTGAAGCGCGACCCCCGGCGCGGCGGCGGCCGCGCCACTCAGAACGCACAGGCCGGCGGATCGGAAGCTCTGATTGATGAATTGCCGACGGCTAAGATTTTCGTCGTTCATATTGTGCTCCTGCTTTGGAAACTTTGGCCGAAAGCGCCTGAGGCAAACCACAACGTGCAAAGACGGCGCAGCCGTTGCATAAGCCTTGATTCACACAACGCTGCCCGACGAGGCGACGACGCCCCTCAAGCACGACGGCGACCAGGCCTAGCGCAGCAAGTAATCCGTACCGCCCGGCGGCCCGGAAAAATTCCCGGCGGCTTGAGCTTACAACTGGTGAAAAGCTCATAAAAACGAGGTTGATAGCTAACTTGAAGAGGGTCGACCAGCTATCGAGCGGTAGCTACATCGGGATTGGCAATTCCCGACCCTTTTTTGGCTTGGGGATGACTTGATTTGGCCAGTCATCGTCGATGCCCCTGAACTTCGTTCGGCTCAGAACGCGGGCGCCGGCAGTGCGTCAAATTCTGCGGCGCGTCGTGCCGTCAAGGAAATGAGGCCGGGAAATCGCGCGCTCCGGGCATACGAGGCAGCTGCCTCACAGTCAAAAGCTTAATGGTCCATGCCAACAAAACCGCACGCGCGCCTACAAAGCCAGGGGATCTGCTGCGCGCTTCCGCTGCTGCTGCTCGATCAAATAATCCCGCCAGGCCGCCATCCCTTGTCCGGTCTTGGCAGACGTCTCAAAGAGTTTTGCTTTCGGGGCGGCGCGACGAATGCTCTCGAGGGCCTGCTCGCGGCTGAAGTCACAGGCCTGGGCGAGGTCGATTTTGCTGAGAATGACCACATCGGCAGCCTGAAACATCGGCGGATACTTCAAAGGCTTGTCTTCGCCTTCGGTCACGGAGAATAAGACGATGCGCAAATCTTCACCCAGATCATACGACGCCGGACAGACGAGATTGCCCACATTTTCAATGATCAATAGCCCAAGACCATCCAACGGCAAGCCCTTCACGGCTCGGGCGACCATGTCCGCTTCCAGATGGCACATCGTGCCGGTGGTAATCTGCACGACGGGCGCGCCGGAAGCCCGCAACCGCTGCGCATCATTGTCGGTCGCCAGGTCGCCGACGACGAGACCGGTTTTCAATTTTTCGCCGAGCGCCTTAACTGTCTCGCGAAGAAAAGTGGTTTTGCCCGAACCCGGCGAAGAGAGAACATTCAATACCAGGAGTCCTCGCGCGCGGAAAAAGCCTCGATTGCGCTCAGCAAGCCGATCGTTCTTGGAAAGGATGGACTGGCGTACCTGGACAGTCCGGCGCAGTTCTTCATCAGGTTTCTGCTGATCCCGATGCGGATGGGAATGGGGATGAGTATGCGAGTGACTGTGCTCATGGCCGTGATGCTCGCCCGGCCCGTGCGGGTGCTCATGATCGTGTGTATGATTGTGCGAGTGCTCGTGCGCATGTTCATGGGAGTGCGCATGCTCGTGAGAATGTTGGTGGCTGTGACCACTGACTCCGCCGGGTTCCTCGCCCGGCAATCCGCATCCGCAATCCTTACACATTATTCGATCTCCATTGAGGCCAGTTCCATTTCGCGCCCGGCCCGCAGGTCGCCACTGGGTGAGTGACACTGGGGACATTCGGCAAAGAAATCATCGGACTGAAATTCGAGGCGGCAGGTACCGCACCAAAACCGCGCCGGAACACTCTCGATGTCCAGCGCGGCGCCGTCCGCCAACGTTCCTGGGGCCAGGGTTTCAAAGGCAAATTGCAGCGCCTCAGGCACGACGCCGCTGAGCGTGCCGATGCGCAACCGGATCACATTCACCTTGGTGGCCCCGGATTTTTCCGCCTGCTCGAGTGCCATATTCAGCGCGCTGTCCATGATGGATAATTCGTGCATTGCGCTCCGACAACGAAGAACGTCCGTCGTCATTGATCTAATGCGACCGGCTAAAGTTAGGTTCGGAAGCGCAACCTGACAAACGTTTTGTGGGCGGCCCAACTTCCAACGAGGAAAAGGCCCAAGCCGATTCACCGCGAGGGATTCCGAAGGTTTTGGAGTGCGTCCGCTTTGCGGCGCTTTTGGACGCGAGGCAGGCCAAACGATGAATATCGTTCGCAGGTCAGCCGTCGTTCGGTTCCAAAAGCGGCGCAAATCGCCGCACTCCAAGAGGCTGGCGCCCAGTCGCTGGGGCACGGCCATGCCGAGGTTCATGGCCCAGTGCAGGATTTTACTACCGTTGAGGCTCCCCAAACGCCTCGAGCTTGACGCGGCCACGAGACTGGACCAGCGGTTTCCAGAGGTCGCCCATCTTTCGCAGGCGATTGGGAACGTTATCGAGCCTGAAGTCCTCTATTTCGATCCCCTCTTCAATTTCTTCCCAAGTGACAGGCGTGGATACCGGCGCGCGTGGTTTGGGACGAACGGAATAAACCGAAGCGAGGGTGCGGCCCCAGGCGTTCTGGTTATAATCGACCAGGACATGACCTTTGGGTCGCTTGGCGATGCGATATTCCGCGGTAACCAACTCCGGTTGCAGCCGCTCCAGGTTTTGGGCAAAACTCTTGGCGAAGGTCCATACCTGCTTTTGGTCAGGTCCGCGCACGATCGGAACATAAACGTGGATGCCGCGTGAACCGGTGGTTTTGGCAAAACTCGGCATCTTCAGAGCTGCCAAGTTCTGGCGGACCAGTAAAGCCGTTTCGCGAACTTTATCGAAACCTGCTCCAGGAACCGGGTCGAGATCGAAATGCAGATAATCCGGCCGGTGCACGTCGTCACAACGGGCATACCACGGGTTGAGATCGATACAACCCAAATTGACAATCCAAAGCAGGCTGGCCAGGTCACGAACAATCGGAAAATCGATCACGCCGCTGTTGGTGTGCTC
Source organism: Verrucomicrobiia bacterium (assembly GCA_035651635.1). GTDB lineage: Bacteria > Verrucomicrobiota > Verrucomicrobiia > Limisphaerales > UBA8199 > JANXQE01. Next base: position 17,623 of record DASRFK010000158.1, read on the forward strand.
GATGGAGCAGGTCTCAATCCAATCGGGTCGCGGAACCGGCGCCCGTTTTTGAAAAAAGAACGGCCCGGCCGCGCCGTTCGGATATCGCTTCATGACCATGGCTCGATCAACGAGGTGCGGCAGGAGAAATTCTGCTATCTCCGCATAATAGCGCAGCAGGTCGCCTTTACGGATTCCCTCATTCGGCCAGAACAGTTTCGGGAGGTTTGTCAGCTGAATGTCTCGCCCGTCAATTTCGATTTTAGCATCGGTGGCGTCTTCAGGGATCAGCCCCTTGCCAGGTCGAGCACGAGAAGAGTTGAGGCGGCGGGTCCCGGGACTTTTCGAACGGGTATAGCGTGTCAAAGCCATTGTTCGAAGACTCGTCAACCGTTAACCGCGCAACAATACGGTGTATTGCTACCTCACCTTGAGCCTAAAGCAGGCGAAACCGTGGATGAGCACGAGTTCTCACGGATAAGAGCATCGCGAAGCGTCTTGGAGTGCGGCGCTGCGCGCCGCCTTTGGAGCGAGGGACAAAAAGCCCGACGAAAAGACCCGATGCCTTCGAATGTACTTCGCCGCCAAAAGCGCCGCAAAGCGGCGCACTCCAAAACCTTCGGAACTGGGGAAGCAGACAGATGCCAATCAGTGCTGATCGAGCAATCATGCGTGGGCATCCGTGCGCGTCCGTGGTTTTCTTCCGAATCGTTGCGGCTGAACCGGGGCGACGACACGGGATTTTTGGGGTCAACACTCCGTCGTTCCCGTTCACCGCACGAATTAGTCTTGTCGCCGCAAATTATGCGACTATGAAATCTCGCCCCATTAATCTCCTTCTAGTGACGCTGGGCATCGCGGTCCTGTTTGGGTTGTCTCTGTCTGAAGCTTGCGCGTCATCCCCATCGATAGCGGGCATGAACATAGTGGGCGGCAACCTGCACTTAAACATCACGAGCGATGTCGGACTCACCAACCAAATTCAAACCGCCACGGACCTGACCCAGGCAAGCTGGAGCGTGGTGACGAATCTGGTGGTGACCCAAAGCAACTACTGGTTTGCAGTTCCGGTGACTTCTTCTGCCAGCCAGTGTTTCTATCGGGTCTTGGCCATCCCGGTCACGAGCACGAACCCAGGCGCGCCCCAAGGAATGGTTCTCATCGCTGCGGGCACTTTCCAGATGGGCGATACCTTTGCCGAAGGTGCCACTTGGGAACTCCCCGTCCATGACGTTTACGTCAGCTCTTTTTACATGGACAAATTCGAAGTAACCAAGGGGTTGTGGGACCGGGTCAAAACCTGGAGCGCCGCCAACGGGTACACTTATGATAACGACGGAGCCGGTAAAGCCACCAATCACCCAGTCGAGAGCATCAATTGGTACGATATGGTCAAGTGGTGTAACGCCAGGTCCCAAATGGAAGGGAGGACTCCGGCTTACTATACCGATGCCGGCCTGACGCAAATTTACAAAACCGGCCAGGTCGAGCCTTTTGTCAAGTGGAACGCGGCTGCTTATCGTCTTCCGACCGAAGCGGAGTGGGAGAAAGGTGATCGCGGTGGAACCCCTGGACACCGCTTTCCCTGGTCGGACACCGACACGATCACCCACAGCCGAGCCAATTATTACAGCGACAGCAGCTACCCCTACGACGTGAGCCCAACCCGCGGCTACAACCCCGCGTTTGAGAACGGCGCCATGCCTTACACCAGCCCGGTGGGCTCGTTTGCGCCCAATGGGTACGGTCTTTACGACACGGCCGGAAACGTCTGGGAATGGTGTTGGGATTATGCGGGAAACTATTCCAGCGCGCCGGCGACCGATCCACATGGGCCGGACAGCGGTTCGACCCGGGTCGGCAAAGGCGGCAATTGGAATTTCTATGCCGAGCACTGCCGTGCGTCGTATCGGTACGGAAACGCACCGACCTACACCGCGACTAACATCGGGTTCCGCTGCGCCATGACAGCACCCTAACGATTGACGAGGTTCCGATGGGAAAAGGCTGGAGCGGGTGATGGGAATCGAACCCACGTGGCCAGCTTGGAAGGCTGGAGCTCTACCATTGAGCTACACCCGCAACGTTTCCAACTCTAATCGGTGCGACTGCCTTGTCAATGAACGATGAGTCCTTAAGGGGATACGAGCCGGGAGCGGTGTTTTTCGCGACGGGCACAAGGAATCCAAGTCCGAACGTTTCAACGCAAAAAACCACGAACTCACAATCCGGCACAGGGAACGGTTCGGCATTAGTGGTGTTCGATTGTTGCTGAGGCCGGAAAGCCGGCGCGCCGGGCAGTTTTATTCGCGTTCGTTCGCGGTGGATTCGCGGTTGAAAGGATTGGCGCGGCCTGTATGCTCGGGGCGCATGAACTCGCTGCTTCTGGCCGGCGGCCGCGTTATCGATCCCGCAAACGATTCGGATTTCGTCGCGGACGTTTTGATTCGCGACGGCAAGATCGCCGCAGTTGGCCGGGATCTGGCGGTCGAGGGGGACCCGGCAATCGAGCGGATGGATGTACGCGGGTTGGTGGTTTGTCCCGGGTTGATCGACCTGCACGTGCATTTGCGTGAGCCGGGACAGACGGCCAAGGAAACCATCGCGACTGGCACGGCGGCTGCCGCCCGCGGAGGATTCACCTCTGTGGTCTGCATGCCGAACACCACCCCGGCTATCGATAACTCGGGCACAGTGGCTTTGATTCACGATTTGGCCATCGAGCGCGGGCAGGTGAATGTCTTCATTACGGGTGCCATCTCGAAGAACATCGCCGGCGAGGAACTGTCGCCGGTAGGATCGCTCAAAGATGCCGGCGTAGTTGCGATCACCGACGACGGCCACTGCGTGCAGAACAATGAACTCATGCGCCGCGCCCTGGAATACGCCCGGATGTTCGATCTGCCGGTGATGGATCACTGCCAGGACTACTCGCTGGTCAGCGAGGGCATGATGCACGAGGGATACTGGAGCACCGTCCTGGGCTTGCGCGGGTGGCCGTCGGCCGGGGAGGAACTGATTGTCGCGCGCAACATTCTCCTGGCCGAAACGACCGGCGCGCACGTGCACTGCCAGCATCTGAGTGCGGCCGGGAGCGTGCAATTGCTGCGGGAAGCCCGGAAGCGCGGTGTGCCGATCTCGGGCGAGGCTTGTCCGCACCATTTTTCCTTAACCGACGCCGCCGTAGCGGGCAGCGCCAGATTCTGGGAAAAGGATGGCCAGGGTGTTTACGGTTATCAAGACGGCGCGACGGACCGGCCGGAGTGGCCCGCGTACGATACTAATTTCAAGATGAACCCGCCCCTGCGCTCGGCTGCCGATCGGGAGGCGATCCTGGCCGGCCTGGTAGACGGGACGATCGAGGTACTTTGCAGCGATCACGCGCCGCATTGCGATTACGAAAAAGAGGTCGAGTTCGACTATGCGCCGTTCGGCATCACCGGTTTGGAAACCGAGTTGGCGCTGTCGCTGATGCAACTTTATCACTCCCGGCGGCTTGGCCTGACTGAAGTGATTGCCAAGTTCACGATCAACCCGGCCCGCCTGTTGCGGTTACCCAAGGGGACGCTGAGTCCCGGGGCAGACGCCGATGTCACGGTGCTGGATCCGAGCCGGGAATGGCAATTTGACAAGGGAACCTCGGCGAGCAAAGCTTGTAACAGCCCGTATTATGGCTGGAAACTAAAGGGCAAAGCTCTGGCCACGATTGTGGCCGGCAAGAAGGCGTGGGTCGAACATGCGCCGCGGGTCGGCGCGTTAAGCTCTTCCCCGGGCATACAGAACAGTGGTTTGGCTGCCGCCGGTGAGCCGGCAGCCTGCGCAAAGGAATAAACTATGAAGAAGATTGCAATGTGTTTGCTGGCCTGCTGGGCGGTTTGGCAGGTGCGCGCCGATGAAGGCGCCTGGACGACGGATTTGGCCAAAGCTCAAGCACAAGCCAAAGCGGAAAAGAAATTGGTGCTGATGGATTTTAACGGGTCGGATTGGTGTCCGCCCTGCAAGGCGCTGCGTAAAACGGTGCTGGATTCCCAGACCTTCATTGATTTTGCCAAGAATAACCTGGTCCTGGTGGATGTTGACTTTCCCCATCAGAAGCAGCTCACGGAGGAATTGAAACAAGCCAACAAGGCGTTGTCGGAGAAATACGGCATCGAAGGGTTGCCCACAGTGATTGTGCTGAGCAGCGACGGCAAAGAGCTCAAAAAAATGGTGGGTTACGATGGACAGAGTGCCAAAGATTTTGTGGCGGAACTCGAAAAGCTAAAGAGCAAAGGCTGATCCCGATCCAACCGGTTCCAAATTTTCTCAAAATTCCCCTATGGCGGAGTCAGAGTTGAGGTAAGTCTTTGAGAGACAAATTTCTGTTCATTTGAGCTGGACCTCGGGCTGCACTTTTTCTACACCTGGGGTCGATGAAGACTAAACATCGACCAATATTAACGACGGAACAGCAGGCG
>DASRFK010000159.1:0-11932 GCA_035651635.1 Verrucomicrobiia bacterium
CGAAATGGGCGGCCTTGGCCTGGGTGACGGCGGCTTGATTAACCACCTTGTTCGCCAGCATCAAATCCACTACACCCACTCCGGCGGATTGGGCTTCGGTGCGGAGTTCGGCAACCTTGTCGGGAGTTACATAGCCCAGATCTACCAGGATATCGATCAGATAGTCGTCTTTTTCAGCCACGATTCAGTAGGTCACTTAACACGTTTCTCGTGAAGAGCGATTAAGCAGGGTACTGTTCGGAACAATATTGTCAATCTCCTGCCCTTATTCGACTTTCCATTCCTGGATGCCCGCCGACCAGCCGGCTTGCAGAGTCACTTCCAGCCGCAGACCACGGGTCGTGACCGGCTGGAAGGCGACGCCGTTGAATTGGTCTTTGTTCACCGCATAGGAATCGGTGGTCGCGACTGCTTTCCACTCCTCGCCTTCCTTGTAAAGCACGCGCCAGGAAGCGGGTACGCGACACTCGCCGGTGCCGGTATCATCGAACCAGTACACCTCCGCCCGAGAAACCGTTGCGGGCTTGTCAAAGGCATACTCCACCCATTCCTGCGTGCCTTTGCGCGGCCACCAATGGAAGAAGGCGTTTTCATGGTCGTTGGAAGAGCTCGGCTCGAACTGGTCGTTAATGGCGCTCGGGTTGGTGCCGTGCCCGGAAACGGTGACGCGACTGCGCGACGCCACCGTTGGGTGCGGAATAACGCGAACGCTCGAATCGGAATCGGCCAACCAAACGGCCATTTGCCCGGGGCCGCGATTGGCCCAGGCAAAATAAGGAATGGCCAGGAAATCCTGTTCGGCATGGAGCAAATGTCCCTGGTCGTCCGTAGAAACGGACTGAGCCTTGCCCTTGATGACCTCGACGCCATTCAATAAGTCCCGGCGAAACTCAGCCGTCAACGGGGCCTCGTCCGGCAGCAGCAAGGCGCGCACTTTGACTTCGGGATTGTCGGGCCACTCGGCGCAATAGACTAATGGACCGCGCTGGAGCGCAACCCGGCCGCGGTCGGCAGCCACGTTGGAATTGGCTTTAATCCGCCGCACCGGCATGGGCAGATCCAATTCGACTGCGTCGCCTTTTTGCCAGGAGCGCTTAAGGCTGACGTAACCGTTAACGGGTTCAACATTCACCGGCTGGCCGTTGACCATCAGCTTGACTGGCTCGCGCGACTCATCGGCGAAATGGTAAAGGTCGCCCGGCACGGCCTGGCCCCGGGCCCATCCGGGAATCCGCAGCTTGAGGGTAAAGCGGGTCTTTTTTGCGGGGCTGACCGCCAGCCGGACGTTGCCTCCCCAGGGATAGCGCGTGCCTTGAGTCAGCAGGAGCTTGGTTCCTTCGACGGTGAATTCAGCCGTGCTGCCCACGTAGAGATTCACAAATACCGAATCACCCTGCTGCGCGTAGACGTAGCCGGGCACGGACGCGAAAAAACGGGTCAGATTGCCCGGACAGCAGGCGACGCCAAACCACGGACTGCGCGAGTGCTGCCCGTTGGATTCGAGTGGATTGGGATAAAAGAAGCGCTTGCCATCGAGTGACACCCCGGAGAGCAACCCATTATAGAGGGTGCGCTCGAATATATCCATGTACTTCCCGTCGCCGTGCAGCAGAAACAGGCGTTGGTTCCAATAATCATTCGCCACAGCGGCGCACGTCTCGCAATAGGCGCTCATGTTCGGCAGGAAATAATCCGGCCCAAAGGCTTCACCGCCGCCCACCGCGCCAATGCCCCCGGTGATATACAGTTTCTTTGTCACGGCATTGTCCCAAATGGCGTCGATGGCCTGGAGATAGCGAGGATCGCCGGTGAGCGCTGCGATATCGGCCATGCCGCTATACAGGTAGCCGGCGCGAACCGCGTGGCCCACGGCCGTGCGTTGGTCCACCGGCTTGAGGTGGGACTGGTGATACTCGTCTCCCCCAGGCCCGCGCACATCGAGGAAAAACCTGGCCAGGTTCAAATAACGCTCGTCGCCCGTGACGCGGTACAGCCGGACCAGGCCCATCTCGACGATTTCGTGGCCGGGCCAGATGTGCAGCTTGTCCGGACCAAAAGTGTTGCAAAGGAGATTGGCTTCCTTGATCGCGATGTTCAGCAGATTGGTTTGGCCGGTGGCCTGGTAATGCGCGGCGGCGGCCTCAAAAAGATGGCCGGCATCATACAACTCGTGACTCTCGTCCGGATCCTTCAGCCAGCGCTGCGGTCCCGACCAATCATGCGGATGCTCCGGGTTAATCGTCCGGGCGGTGTACAGGTAACCGTCAGGTTCCTGGGCCAAACCAATCTTGGTGATGAGTTCGTCCAGATAATCTTGCAGCACCGGATCCGGGCTTGCCGCCAGCGCGTAGGAGGCGCCTTCCAGGACTTTGTACGGATCGGTGTCGTCAAACGGGTACGGCGGTGGCTTGCGATCGGTCAGTTCCTGCCCGCGCAGAGCCTTGGCCGCCCGATCGAAATTGTTCATCCGGCCCGACTTCTCGCATTGCTCGAAAGCAAATGGAATCGTCACCTCCCGGTTCGTCTCGATGCGCGGCGCCCAAAAGATATCGTCGCAATGAACCTGGGTGAAAGGAACGGGCTTGATCGGGTAGTCGCGGGCGGGGGAAGCAGCGTACAGGCTGCTGCAACAGAGCAAAACGGGCAAAACCCACCCGACACGCAGAGTGCCGCACGATTCCATCTGGTGCATCATTTGTCTTCCGTAGCCTTGAGGACACGCACGCTGCCAACGCTGCTCCCGCGGCGGCCTGGAGGAGCCTGGAACTTCACCGTGACCTTCTCCTTGCCGTTCAGCAAATCCGGGGGCAGCACGTAACCATTTGTTCTCGGACCACGTCCACCGGCTCCCTCGGCCTCCTGGGTGAGCTGCCGATCGTCCACCAGCACCATTAACCCGCTCCCGCCGCGGCTGCCGCCCAGTTCGACTCTTAATTCCTGCGTCTTGCCGGGCAGCACTTTTACGTCCCATGAGAACCAGCCATTGGTGTCGATCACACGCCACGAGCGATCGTTGAACTCTCGGACGTCGGTGTGTTCGCCCGTGAAATGATGGTCGCGCTCGTTCTGTTCTTCGCCGGCTTGAACCAAATCGACGGTTCTGGCCTCGATGGCCTGCTGCTCGGCCAGTTGTTGTTTGAACTGCTCTTGGCGAACTGCCCACTGCTCGGGAGTAAACCGATCCCAGTACGTGACGTAGTGCTCATTATAGGCCTGATAAAATGGAGCCAAAGTGACGTTCCGGCCACCCTGCTCTCCGGGAACGCGAAAGACCGTTGCGGGTCCGGTAAACGTATTGGCTTTACCGGCCACCGGTTGGAGGCTCGCGAGCAACACCGGTTCCTCAGCGACAACGGCCGGAAAGGGCTTGCGCGGTTCGACTGGTGCGCAAAGCACCAAAGGGCCGTCCAGGAGAGCAAATCGGTTCGGATTATCGGCGAAACCTTCAGCGCGCAAAGAAAACGGCATCGAAACCTCGAGCCGGTCGCCCGTTTTCCAACTGCGTTGAATAATGGCGTAACTGGCCGGTTGGCTGGGAGGCTGCTTCTGCCCGTTGACCTGGATCTCGAAGCCGTTGGTGGCCCAAAAGGGGTGCCGCACCTGCAACGCCAGTTCGACGGGTTGGTCGCAGGTGAACCGCAGTTCGGTCCGGCTGGTTTCCGGGAAACTGGTCTCCTGTCGCAACTTCAAGCCTTTTTCCTTCCAGTTTAACTCCGACGCGATGAACAGGTTAATATAGAGATTTTTGTCGTCGTGAAAGTAGATGCTGTTGGCATGTTTGGCGTGGTTCTCGACGCCTGTGCCGGTGCAGCACCAGAAAGAGTCGTTGGGCGTGTTGTACTCGCGCTCCGAACCGGAGCGAAGCGGAACGTAATAGCACATCATCCCGGTGACCGGGTTTTGAGAAGCCAGAATGTGGTTCAAGAGCGCCCGCTCATAATAATCCCCATACTCGGCCCGCGGCTCCCAACAAAAAAGGTGCCGGGTGAGTTTGAGCATGTTGTAGGTGTTGCAGGTTTCGGTGGTGTTGCGGCCCAGCGCCTGCGAAAGATGCTCTTTGGCACTGAACATTTCTCCATCGCTATGACCGCCGATGACGTAAGAGCGTTCTTTGGTAACGGTGTTCCAGAAGAAAAGCGCGGCCGTTCTTAAGGCGGGATCACCCGTGAGTTCGTACTGGCGGGCATTGCCGATAAACTTCGGGATTTGCGTGTTGGCGTGCAGACCGGTGAGCTTGTCCTGCTCTTTTTCGGCGGGATCCAGCACCGCGTGGTCATTGAATCGGAGGGAGATCTTGAGGTATTTATCCTCGCCCGTCAGCGCATAAAGATTGGCCAGGCCCTCATTCATGCCGCCGTGCTCTGTGCCGAGCATGGCTTGCATCTGGGCATCCGTGAGCTTGGAATTACGGGCGATCACCCAGTCCCCAAATTTTTTTGCCAGGTCGAGCGCCTGGCGATTATCGCAGTACACATAGACGTCCTCGAGGCCGGCCAGGATTTTGTGCAGGGTGTAATACGGCGCCCAAACGGGTGTTCGTGTTTCGACTCGCTCGATGAAAGACTCCGGGTATGCGCTCAGATAGCCGCTGCCTAACTTCGCCTGGCACTCGGCCAGACCGGCCACCACGGCCTCCGCCTTTTGCTTCAGACGCCCTTCGCCCGTGCTGGCGTACATCAGCGCGCACGCCGAAAGATAATGCCCTACGAAATGACCGCGGAGCTCGCAGCCAGGGGCTTCCCAGCCGCCCAGCGGCTGGGCCGTCGAGGGCAGCCCGGCGTTCACCCGAAAATTGTGGAGCAGCCGGTCCACCTCCAGTGAGAGTAAATAGCGCTCGTCCAAATCCATCGCGTGGTGGAATGGCCCCGGCAAGAGCCGCACCTCATCCAGGCCGAAGGCATAAGCCTTTATTGGCGCGACGGGCTTGACCTCGGTCTTGGAGTCGGGCGGAGTAAGGGTGTCAGCTCGCAGCGAAATCGGAATCAAAAAAACGATGTTCCACCAGGCGCTGAACCGGAAGTGTTTGGCTGGGTTCATGGCCCCCAGAGAATAGAAGGTTCCTGAGAAAAAGTCTTTAAAAAACCAGCCCTATCGCTATCGGGGCGCGATTTTCAGGCTGGTATTTGCGGCGGAGCCGGCTCAGCACCAGCTACCGGTACTTGTTTCGCCTCGTTTTCGGCCCGGTAGAAACGGCGGGTGTCTTCCTCCAAACGCTTCAAACATTCAGGGCAAACGCCGTGAGTGGTTCCGATGTGGAAATCTTCGGCGAAATACTCCTCGAGGCGCATCCACCGTTTGCCGTGGCCAACCTTGCGGCACCACGCGCAGACACGGAGCATCCCTTCGAGATAATGCAGCCGCGCTACCAGCCGCCGGGTTAATGAATGTACAAACGCCCAGATCAACAGGATCAAGACAGTTTCCATGGCGCTATCGCGCCATTTGGAGGCGTGCAACTCACCTCCGACCAGCAAATGAGGCAAGTCGACGATTTTGTTAATCCAGGAAAGAACCAGAATGAGGCCGAATCCGAAACACTCGTACCAGAGGACTCGCGCCCCGCTTTTTTGAACGTGCATGACCAGACAACTTCACGAGGGCGTCGGTCGCGTGCTCCGGTGCACCTCTTGAACCGAATATCAGCCTGAAGTTGGGTGACTGCAAGGGCGGTAACAAAAGTATAAGCTACACGTAAATTGCTCGAACAAAGGTTCATCAGCCAGAATGCAACCCCGCGGCTTTTCAACCTTTAGCCTGGAACTTGTAACTGTCTTCGACTTAGGCCACTTCCCAACCCGAACGGTAATTCTCCTTTAAAAACTTGTCGGCTTCGGGAGCGTTGGTGGCCTTCATGTTTTTCGCATCCCAATAGATTTTCTTTTTCGCCCTCAAAGCCACCAACCCGAGCAGCCCGACTTCGGTGAGAGCGGCGCCGTATCCGAAGTTGGCGCTGGCCTGGGGACCGCCTTTGCAGGCGTCGAGCCAATCGCGATGGTGCCCTTTGGAAAGCGGCAGGGTGATTTTGGGACGCTTGTACTCGGCGTCTTTGGCTCCCGGCAGAAGGGTGGCGCGCCCGGCCCAACCGGCGCAAGTCAGCAGCCCTTTGTCGCCCACGAACAGAATGCCGTTTCCGTTTGCCCCGAGCTGGTCGTCTTCTTCAAGGCCTTCCGGGCGCGGCGGCATCAATCCCCCCTCATACCACATGAATTTAACGGGGGGCATGTCGCCGTGCGCGCCGCTCCGCGGCCCGAAATGATAAGTGTACAGTCCGCCGACCGGGCCGATGTAGGAATCCACTCCGCCGGCGGCGGTGGCTTCGACGCTCAAAGGCTCGCGCAAATCGAGGGCCCAACAGGCGGGATCGAAATTGTGGCAAAAGAAGTCGCCAATGGGAGCAGTGCCGAAATCCCAAAAATCACGCCAGGTAACCGGGTTGTAGGCCGAACTGTACGGGCGGGTTTCGCGCGGCCCCAGCCATAAATCCCAGTTCACGCCTGATGGAATCGGCTCTTCCGGAGGTTTCCCGCTAAGAATTTTCTTATTCCAGCGCGAGGCAGCGGTCCAGGCATGCACCTCGCGCACGTCACCGATGGCGCCCGACCAGATAATCTCGCAGGTCTGGCGGATGGAATCGCCGGAGTGCCCTTGATTGCCCAACTGCGTCGCCACACCGGTTTCCTTGGCCAGCGCCGAAATCTGGCGCGCTTCCCAGACGTTGTGAGTGAGAGGTTTCTCGCAGTACACGTGTTTGCCCTGGCGCATGGCCGTCGCGCAAACGTACGCGTGCAGATGATCCGGGGTCGCGCACAGAATGGCATCGATGCCTTTTTCCTTTTCGAGCATGACTCGAAAGTCCTCGTAATCCGACACGTGATAATTCGGAGTCTTCTCGGAAAAATGCTTTTCAATCTCTTCCTTAAGCGGCAGTCGCCCGGACATTGTATTGAAATAAAACGCATGCAAATCCTGGTGCTCGATGGGGTCGGCCAGGGCAATGATCTGGGCGTCCGCCTGATTGAACAAGTTGCGCACATTCACCTGCCCCTGGCCGCCACAACCAACAATGGCGATGTTAATCTTTTCGCTGGGGGCGACAAATTTCGGGCCGCCCAACACGTGGCGCGGCACCAGAGTGAACCCGGCCACAGTAGCAGCCGTAGCTGCGAGGAACTTGCGGCGATTCAACGGTGTTTTGACGGGGTCTGGGTTTTTCACACCTAAGTTCATAAAAAGGGGATGGAATATTGTTGCCGCCATAGGGGAGCAGGGAAGGCAAGTTCGTCAAGACCAAATATTTGCACGGGATCCGCTTTCACGGAGTCTCGGCGGAACCAAAAGCAAATCCCAGGCGCCATCGGAAGCCGGGACTCCATTCTAAAGCGCCAGCAACCCTTCTCCTCGATCCGGATTACGACTGCGCCCGGAAACCGAACGACGACGACGAGCCGGAAGCAGCCCCTGCACTTCGAGCTTGAGCTTGCGCAAATGCCGCAGGCAGATGCCATGAGAAATCGCTCCGAGAGCTCCGCCGCGTTCGCGCGGTTTGCACCACGCGCATACCGCGACGCTCAGGGAGAATTCTGTCTGGCAATCGGTCATTCGCAAAAACTCGCTGCGAGCTACACGTAGTTATGCGCGCATGTGCTGGTCTTAGCAACCAGGAAATGCCTCGAAACGTAACCCAAGCGTAACCGGCTGTCCGTTGATTTTAGCAAGCACCAAGCTCAAGGTGTCGGAGCTTGCGCGAGGCAAAGCATTCCGCGGCCAGGCGCGCGAAGCGACACTTTTTATGAAGACGACACCATTTGGGAACGAATCTATCGACAATGCCAAGGAGCAACTGCGGCGGGGGCGTGGGTTGGCGGGTTCGGCGCGACGATCACCTCCCGAGGCGGCGGTTCAATGCGCGACGCCAACCCGCTCGGCCAGCGCCCGTCGAAGAGCTGAGCGCGAGCGAGCGGTCGCACGGGTTGCGGCCAAAGTCGATGTCGGGTTTGGCAACACTCTCTTCATCCGCGGAGAAGGCGCGGGATTAAGCTGGGACCAGGGCCAGCCGCTCGAATGCGTGGATAGTTTAACCTGGATGTGGTCAGCCAAACGCAAGGGCGAGCCCGTGACGTTCAAACTGCTGATTAACGATCAGCTCTGGTGCCGCGGCGCCAACATGACCGTCGCGCCCGGCGCTCAGTTCGAGGTCGCGCCGGCATTTTGAACCGGCGCACCCCAGGCGTTATTGAACGGGCAAGCGCAAAACCGTTACTGAGTTGCCGGGAAAATCATACGAAAACTCCCCTCCCGGGATTGGCAAAGCGCTGGTTTTCGGAGCGACTCGCTCGGGCTGCTCCAGCGAATTCTCATCTTCGGGCTTATCCGAGCTGAGGACGGTCGCGTGGCCGGTCCGGGCCAGGATCGCGCCGGTGAACTTAAGCATCGTCTTCTCAGGTTCCGGTGAAGCGTTGACGACCTTGAGAATAATCTCACGGCCTCCCTTGGTGCGGCTGGCAACAGCATAAAGCGATTGGGTGCGCGGATAGGTCACGTCGTGCACCAGCGAGCCGTCGAGGTAGCACTTAACTCCTGTCGCGCCCGCCTCGATGCGGATGTCATACCACCTGCCCGTCTCGATGCTGCCAGAGACGTCATTGGCGAAAACTCCATCCATTTCGATCGCGTGCCGGGTATTATCCCAACCGCCAATGTTCCACCAGCACTTGGCTTGTTCGTCTTGAACCAGGAAAGGAATGAGAAAGCCCTCGCGTCCACCGAGCTTGCGTGCTTTGAGCGTGTAGGTGTAATTGCTCCAACGCTTGTCACCGGCGAAAGCACGAATGTTTTCGCCCAGGTCCTGCTGGTGTAACGTCCCGTCCTGGACCGACCAGTCGCCACCGAGAAACCGCCAACCGTTGGTCCCGGACGCGAAGTCGCAGCGGAACAAGCTCTGTCCGTCCCGTGTCACTTCGAGGTCCTTGAACTCCGCCTGTGTGCGCCAGGTTCCAACGCCAACGGAACCGCGTCTCGGCGCCGGGGCGATCTCATTGGAGGCGATCTCCAGGGGCAAAACAGCCTCGCCGCGATTTTCGCTGAACATTTTCTGCACGTAATAGCTCGGTAGGCCGTAGACCCGCGAGCTATCGAAATCGATCAGGTCCGGATTCCATTTTTTATAATTCACATTCGCGAAAAGCGGGGCGTAGGATGCCATCAGCACCACGTCGGAATTTCGTTCCAAGCCGGTCATAAACGCCGCCTCCCCGACTGCCGCCCGCAAGTTCCCTTGCCCGCAACCCTGCGTGACGGCGTACTCACCGACGTACACCTTGCGGCCGCTGCGGTCGTACGAATCGTACTTGCTCGCGTTGTGCATGAAAAACTCCGGTGTCGAGTAGTAATGCTCATCGACGATTTCCACCGGCCGGTTATTGGGCCAGCCGCCCCATTCGTTCGCAATCAGGTGCATCTCCGGGTATTTGGCTTTGATCGCGTCGTAGAATAAGGCGTAGCGCTCCTGGTATCGCGGGCCGCCGTTTTCGTTGCCGATTTCCAGGTACTTCAAATGGAACGGCGCCGGGTGATGGTTCCGCGCCCGGAGTGCGCCCCATTGGCTGGTCACCGGGCCGTTGGCGTATTCAATGGCGTCGAGCGCGTCCTGTACGAACTCAGACATTTTTTCCAAAGGCACGACTTCCTTGTGAGACATGCCACAATTGATCACGAACAGCGGTTCGGCACCCAAATCTTCACACAACTGGAGATATTCATGATAACCGATTCCGTGCGTGGCGTGGTATTGCCAGATATTATACTGGGTGCGGCGCTCGGACGGGTCCCCCACCGTTTGTTTCCAGCGATACGCCAGGTCCATGGTATCTCCTTCAACCCAGCAGCCCCCGGGAAATCGCATGAACGACGGATCAAGTCCCTTCAGCATTTGCGCCAGGTCCCGCCGCAAACCGTTCGGACGATTTTTCCAGGTGCGCGCAGGAAAAACAGACACCATATCGAGAAAGAATGTGCCAGGCTGGCTGGTGGTGATCGCCAGGCGCGCCTGCGGGTCTGATTTGCTCGGCTTCAACTTGAATTGCCATCGTTTCCACTCGGAACCCAAAGTCCCGGTTTTCGCCTGGGCGTACATTTCGCCATCTTTGCTTTCGAGTGAAACGCTTAAGCGGCCGGCCTGGACGTCCTGGCCGCGGGCAAAGAACGAGACCTCGTACGTCTCCCCTTGCGTGAGCCCCATCCCCCAAAATCCTGAATTGATTACTCCGGCCCGTCCGGAAGCCATGCTCTTAACTTCGACTTTCAGCGCGCGAGGATTTTTCGGCGTGACCGGATGCGCCGAGTCGATGGACAGACCAATGTCATGGCCAAGGGCTTCCCAATGCTCCGCCGTGTCGGAATCTTCGAAGTTGCGATTGCGCACCATCTCGGCGTATAGCCCGCCGTCCGCTGAGCAATTGATGTCCTCGAAGAAAATGCCATACAGGGTAGGACTAATAGCGTGACCAGGTTTGTCCGCAAATACAGTGAGCGTGGCCGTGGCTGCCTGAAGCTGGAACACACCGGGATAGTGGAAGGCCAAAAGCAGCAACAGAGTCGGCCACCAAAGGCGCGGCGAGTACTCACCAAAGTGCGATTTCATCGGAGGTGCGGAATTAATTAATTAACTTTGCTAGTTAAATGAGGCCCCCGGGACAGTCAAGTCGGAAAGGTGTCCCCTGCACTTTCATCCGGGTTGTCCGGCGAGCGCACACCCAGTAGACTCCCAGAGACAACCCATAAGGAAAGAACCAATGAAAAAACTGATTATCCTGGCAGCACTGCTCGGCGCAATTTTGCTCTGCAATATCTGGCGCGGAGCGGCCCAAAATTCAGGCGCCGCCGCCAAGTACGAATACGCCATTGTTAAATGGGATGGGCCGGACCGGCTCTTCTTCAATTTGCCCGATCGCTTCGAGATGACACATATCACTAAGTCCGGCGTAAAAATCCCCGGAGATGCGCAGGAAGAGGAATGGTGCCTGGCCTACGCCGCGAACAAGATGGCCGCCGAAGGATGGGAACCGGTAAACCTGGACTCTCGGCGACTGGTCTTCCGTCGGGCCAAGTGAGATTCGATGGCCCTGTTGCAAAACAATTTCCCCGGGCTATGATTTAGTACGGGCTTCGTGGTAATTCGAACGTTCAGTACCGTTCAAGCGTTCTGATCGTATGCCAGCCAGGTCTAATGCCGAAATTCGGGCGGCACTCCGCAATCAGAGCCGGGTACGTGTAGCTATCGCGACGGGAGTTCACGGCAAAGGCATCAAGCTGCTGATCGGCGCGCCACCCCGCCGGGTCATTGGGCAGTCGCCGGTCTCCACTCAGTCCGCTCGACGGCTGACTGGGCGCGAAATCCAAGTCCTGCGCTTCATTGCCAAAGGTCTGCACAATCGGCAGATCGCCCATCGAATCCAGCGCTCGATCAAAACAGTCGAAAAGCATCGGCAAAGTCTGCATACCAAGCTCAGCACCCATGAAGTTGCGGGGTTAACCCGCCACGCGCTGGCCATGGGCCTCATGGGCCGATCCCCTCGAGCACGGCGCCGGCTGGATGATCGAGCCAAGCTGCTGACGCCCCGCGAACTGGAGGTTCTCCGGCTGGTCGCCCAGGGCTCGGGCAACAAATGGATTGCCAGCGAACTGCAACGGTCCATCAAAACTGTCGACCATCACCGCGAGAACATCATGAAGAAACTGGGGATTCATGAAGTGGCCGGCTTAACTTCATACGCCGTTTCATTGGGATTGCTGTAACCGCCCCGGCGCGCGGACTTCCCAGTCCGCAGCGATCCGCGTACCCAACCAGGCCGGAGCATGGTTTAGCGTAGGCCGGTGTTCGCCCGTTCCTGCGGGCAGAATGCCCGCGCGCCGGCGCGCGGACTTCCCAGTCCGC
>DASRFK010000160.1:0-17227 GCA_035651635.1 Verrucomicrobiia bacterium
AAAAGCGCCGCACAGCGGCGCACTCCAAAACCTTCGGAAGAGCGAGAGGCGTCGGAATTTCGCGAAGCGTTTTGGAGTGCGGCGCTCGGCGCCGCTTTTGGAACCGAACGACGGCCGCCTGATGAAGGTCTCGTTGTTTCAGAAGTGCCTGGGCGCGAAAAGCGCCGCACAGCGGCGCACTCCAAAACCTTCGGAAGAACGAGAGGCGCCGGAATTTCGCGAAGCGTTTTGGAGTGCGGCGCTCGGCGCCGCTTTTGGAGCCGAAACGACGGGAGCCTGATGAAGGTCTCGTTGTTTCAGAAGTGCTTGGGCGCAAAAAAGCGCCGCACAGCGGCGCACTCCAAAACCTTCGGAAGAGCGAGAGCCGCCGGAATTTCGCGAAGCGTTTTGGAGTGCGGCGCTCGGCGCCGCTTTTGGAACCGAACGACGGGAGCCCGGTGAAGGTCTCGTTGTTTCAAAAGTGCCTGGGCGCAAAAAGCGCCGCACAGCGGCGCACTCCAAAACCTTCGGAAGAGCGAGAGGCGTCGGAATTTCGCGAAGCGTTTTGGAGTGCGGCGCTCGGCGCCGCTTTTGGAACCGAACGACGGGAGCCTGATGAAGGTCTCGTTGTTTCAGAAGTGCTTGGGCGCAAAAAAGCGCCGCACAGCGGCGCACTCCAAAACCTTCGGAAGAACGAGAGGCGTCGGAATTTCGCGAAGCGTTTTGGAGTGCGGCGCTCGGCGCCGTTTTTGGAACCGAACGACCGGCTGCCAATCAATGCGTCATCGTGTAGACGATGATGTTGATCGCCAGAGGGTAGGCAATGTTCTCAGAGAAACGGTGAAAGAAATAAACGTCTTCTCCCTCACGCTCCCAGCCGTCGCCGTTATCCGTGTTAAAGCAGCCCAGCGCCATCAGCCGGTTCTTGTCGTCGAAGAGAGCTCGGAAGTGAATGTCGCGGCAAACTTCCCCTTCATGAACCTCCCAGGTCACGCCGGTGCTCTCGGCGCGGCGTCCGATGACCACATTGGGGATTTGCAGCTTGTCCTTCGTCACTTTTAGATCGTAGACCGAATGAAAAATCGGGTGGTCCATTTCCAACTCGACCCAGTGGCGTTCGGGCAGGACGCGCTGGAGTTGTCGTTCGTAATTGGCCCATTGGGGTTTGCCCCAGCAATCGTCCGACATGAGAAATCCGCCGTTGAGGAGATATTTGCGGAGAATGGGGACCTCGGCATCTTCGAGGATCATCAGGCCCGGCTCGACGATGTAGATCCAGGGATAATCGAATAGTTCCGGGTCGGTGAGATCGATGACCCGGCCGTTGGGGTTGACTTTGAGCGAAGTCAATTGGTGGACCCTGAAGGAGAGGTTTAAGTCACTATCAGGATAATCGCTGTACCAATAGCCGCCATTCCACCAGGTTTGGCGGGAACGGGTTTGCCGCGTCCAACGCACCCGGGCGAACGAGAACACATCCTTTTCGAATCCGAACGTATTGGTCCAATCGGGGGTGGGTCCGCTGTGCCAGGGCGATTCGCGGGCGGTCCGGGCGAGGTGCACATTGGGATTCCAGCCCTCTCCTTGAAAGGAGTTGCGATCGTACGACGCCGGGTCAGCCTGAACGGCCCAGGATGAGACCGCGGCCATGGCCCACACGGTTGATTGCAACAAGCGACGCGTACGCCCAACCTCGTTGATTATCTCTTCGAGCACAAGTCGAGAAGTGCCTGAGGGTGTGATTGATTGTGATTGAATCTGTCGGGGAAGTTCCACCAGTGCCTGCGCCTGCGGCCGGGCTCGATCGAATCTATCAATGGTCTGGGTCTAGTCTATGCCGCGCAGAATAAAACCAACGAGGCTGTCGCTGAATTTGAGAGGGCGCTTAAGCTCGATCCTCGGTTCAGCGCCGCCCGGGTTAATTTGGCCACGCTTTTGGCCAACCACGGCCAGGTGTCGGCGGCCATCGGCGAGTATCAAACCGTTTTGAGGCTCGAGACCAATAACGTGGCGGCTCGTATTAACCTGGCCAAGCTGTGGTTCAGCCTGGGCAAGACCAACGAGGCGATCGCTTTGTACCAGCAGGCGCTCGAACTTCGGCGGGATAATCCGGTAGCCCACTTTGATCTGGCAAACGCATTCAACGCCCAAGGCCTTCACGCTGAAGCTTTGAAACATTACGGCGCCGCGGTTGAATTGCAGCCGGGCTTCGCCGATGCCCAATACAATTTCGGCGTCGAACTCGCCCGCGTAGGCCGAATCACCGAGGCCTTGCCCCATTTCGCCGAGGCGGCGCGGCTTAATCCCACTTCCGCGGAGGCGCATTTCAATTATGGCGTCGCTTTAGCCAAACTGCAGAGATATCCGGAAGCGGCAACAGAATTTCAGCAGACACTAAAGCTCGATCCCAAGTATGCCTCCGCTCAGGCGTTGCTCAACCGCGCCTTGCAGTTCAGCCACGGGCCCGCCTTGCAGCCCTGACTTGATTTGGCGCCGTGCGTCGTGGGCTCATTCCAAGGACGCGGCAGGTTTGGAAATGAGTTGCAGGTACTTCAACGCGGTGGGGTTATTAGGTTCGACGGCGAGCACCTGCTCGAATTGAGTTCGAGCCTCACTAAGCTTGCGTTGCCGCGCCAGGGAAATGCCAAGGCGCAAGCGCGCTTCCACCAAACGCGGGTCGAGCTTCAGGGCCGAGTCAAACTGCTCCGCCGCGGCGGAATCTTTCCCTTCCCGGGCAAGTTCTATTCCATAGCCCAAATGCCCGCCGGGGAAATCGGGGTCCAGGGTGACCGCCCTCGAGAAATGCTGCTGCGCCTCCGCAAATCGTGCTTTAGCGTCCAGAGCGCCGCCCAGGTACCATTGCACAAGGGCGTCGGCCGGGTTGAGAGTGGCGGCCTTTTCGAAACTGGCGACGGCTTCGTCGACCCATCCTTGGACCATGCAGATCCTGCCCAGCCTGGCGAGTAATTCGGGCGTTTCCAGGCGACCATGCAGCGCGGCGCGAAACTGTTCAGTGGCTTCGCCTTTGCGTCCGGCTGCTTCCAGGGCGGTGCCTAGGTTCATGCGC
Organism: Verrucomicrobiia bacterium; assembly: GCA_035651635.1. Taxonomy (GTDB): domain Bacteria; phylum Verrucomicrobiota; class Verrucomicrobiia; order Limisphaerales; family UBA8199; genus JANXQE01. The sequence goes on from DASRFK010000160.1 coordinate 3,047, forward strand.
GTGTCGGCTGAACCTGGTTTGAGCTTCGCCGCTTTTTCAAACGTAGCGATGGCCTGGTCCTTTCGTCCCGATTGATTAAACGTCAGGGCCAGGCCATTGAGCGCCGGTACTGAATGCGGGTCATCCTGCAATATTGTCTCGAATTGCTTGCCCGCTTCTGCGGACCGCTGCATTTGAACCTGCAATAGTCCGAGGTCGAGCCGGACGGTGGAGTTGTGCGGCAACAATTCGAGGCTTCGTTTTAGCGCCACCTCGGCTCCGGCCAAATCTCCGACTCGGCGCAGCAAATCACCGTAATTCTTGTTAAGAATCCAGTCGTCGGGTTCCAATGCCAAGGCTTGCTGATATTCGGTCTGCGCGCGGCGCAGTCCTGCCGGACGTTGCTCGGGCAACAGCATTTCCAATTGGCGTTGCGCGTCCTGGTAACGAGTCGAGTGGTCGCATTGCGACGTAAAGGGCGGCTGGTTCAGGCGTAACATCAAACTCGTCGCCGTTTGGAATTGGTCCCAGCCGGTCCACGCCAGCCGTTTAGTGCACTCCTCTTCCGATAACCAACGGTGATTGGGATTTGTTCGGCTCCGGAAGGTCGCGGACAGACTTTCCACCACTTCGGAGGCGATTCCCAGCGCAAGCCGGTAATTGCCTCTAAAAGTCAGGTGCACGTGTTCATAAAAAAACTCACTCCCAGGGATTTTTTGTGGACTGGCCGCTCCCAATTCCTGTTCAGCGTCAAAAAAGCGCACACCGTTCACACGCTGGCCATTTGCCTCCCGGCGAACGAGTTCGTTTAGCCGGCTGTCTGCGCGAAATCGGAGGGTATCATAGTCTCGCGCCAGGCTCAGGTGTGCCTGGGCATCGGCTGCCCGTCCAAGTGCAAGCTCGCAAGTGCCGAGGCGGAACTGCAGTTCGGCGTAATGATCGTCGATAGCAGCCGCGGTCTCGAACCGTTTGAACGCCTCCGGCCAGTTGCCGCCGGCCTGGGCCTGTACCCCGGCACGAAACTCGCCTTCCCACTGGGATTGCTGGAGGGGATCCAACCTGGCGCGATGGCGCGAGCCGAAGGGCGCGCAATCCTTAAGGTTGGAAGCCACGGTGCTGATCACGACGCCGGCCCCGCTGGCGCGCCCCAGCTTGACGATGTCGTGCAGGTTTTGCTGAAAGTGCGAGTAAACGCTGGGCATGCGGGGATCGTCCGCAGTGACCTGGTTATTGGTGAACATGGCCATGCCCTGCCACTCGCTCGGTTCGCCGGCATCTGGTCGGGTCCGGGCCAGCCAGCTGGCAAGCAATTCGCCGAGCCGCGTGCTCTTCAGGGCGAGGCTTGCTCGAATCAGGGCCAGACTTGGGGTGTGTCGGCCAAAAACCGTCCCGCTGCCAAAAGGGCCGACCACCTCATTGTTGCCGATATATAGAACCCACACATCGCCATCCATTCCCGCGCAATCACTCGCAATCGGAAGGATCACGTTAGAGTTAATCCCGGTCATTGCGACGTTAATGACCTCCACTTTCACGCCAGGCAGCCTGTCCTGCAGCAGCACCTCCAGGAGTCGTGGCAGGCCGAAATCGGGCTTGGGATCCCCGTAGGCCGCCGATTCACCAAAAACAAACACTCGCACCGTGTTCGGCGGCTTGGAAACGGCCAATTCCATCGTTCGGGGCGTTCGCGCCAGTTCCGGTCCAAAAAAGCGCCAGCCGAATTTCTCGTTTTCCCGAAAAACGACTCGGCCGGCAATCTTCTGCTTCAAGAAAAAGGGGGTTGGATAGCCATAGCCGGCGATGCGCAAGCAGAGCTCTATTCCCGCGACCAGCAGCAACGGAAATAAGACCCCTGCGGCGATGCGGAACAGCCAGGTTTTGCAGCCTGCAATTGGTTGATTAGATTTAACGTCCTTCGGACCTGGAGCAGAGGCCTTTGGTGAGGAAGCAGATAGGCGACTATTTTTCCGCTTCTCGGGCACGTAACCGATTTTCAAATTCCACGGCGTTGAAGTAAAGCAGATTCGCGTGAGCTGCGCGCGCCAGAATCCGGGAGGCGCTGAGTGGAAGTCTGCGAACGCGGAGCCGAATTAAGGAGCCGATTGGAGCGCAGCTAGGATAGTTCCTCCGGGCGGGGCATTTTGGTGCGAAGCGTGCCGCCGTGAGGTAGCTGTTCAGTGATTTGTTTTGGCGGGTTCGCCTTTTCCGACTTCGTCAGCCGCAATCTCATCAGGCGAGGGATTTCGGGTCAGCGCGGCAAGCATTTCATGATTGACGGTTGGGTTCGGGCGTTCTGTTCGGGCCGGGAGGGGTGCGACTTTGTTGAGCAATGGTTGGAGAATTTCATGGCCCGCGCACGGCGTGTGGTCGGCGATCTCGGCCGGGTTTGACTTCGCAACCTCGAGCCGTTCCTGGCCGAGTTCGTCGGCAATCTCAAGGTCTTGCCGGACGAGATCCAAAGCCCGTTGCGCGGTGGCTTCCGGCAACAGGTCCGAGACACAGTAAAGGCTATCGCGACGCGCGAGAAGATCATGAAGGCTGCCCGTGGCCTCGATGCGCCCGCGACGCAAGACCGCCAGGCGGTCGCAGATGTCTTTAGCGTGGACCAAAGAGCGGCCAGTCAGGATGACTGTTCGGCCTTGCTGTTTGAGCAGGCGAATGAATTCGAGGATTTCGCCGCGGCCTGCGTCATCCAGCTTTGAGAAGGGATCGTCGAGCAGGACCAGTTCGGGGTTCTGCACAAGAATTCGCCGCAGAGCGCCACGGCGATCGTTTTCCCCGGCGGCGGCTGATGATCCTGATTTTCTGAAACCGAGCCTGGTTAGCCAGAAAAGTTCCTTGAGAAAATCGAGCAAGCCTGCCCAAACATGTGACCGCGTGGCGCTCAGGTTCTGGGGAAGGTACGCGACGCGCGCGGCGCTGCGCTTGGGCGAGCGGCCGAGGACCTTCACCTTGCCAATCGATGGGGACAATCGTCCGGCCAAAATCCGAACGAGGGTGGACTTGCCGGCGCCTTGGGGCCCAAGCAATCCGAAAACTTCTCCTCGACGTACTTCGAGATTAAGATCGATCAATGCTCTGACAAACGCCGGCCGATCGAAAAAGCGGCTGAGCCAGCTCACGTGTACCACCACGTCTTGGCGGCCCGGCGACGCAGGATCTGATTGGCGGGGCGTTTTCATTTCAGTGCGCAAACTCGCGCGCCAGCGTCTTGGACTGCGGCGGTTTGCACCGCTTTTGAAGGCGAAGCAGCGTCGAGATCTTCCGCGGGTCACCCGGCGTTTGGTTCCAAAAGCGCCGCACAGCGGCGCACTCCAAAACCTTCCGAATCTGCCTCGTTGGCATGCGTCATCTCACCGCACGGACGCTGGGTCCGGCTTCGACGCGCGCCGGATGTCATTGATCCAGTCGTTAATCGCGTCCGGATTTGGCGAAATAGCCTTGAGACGTTCGAGCAAGGCGAGGGCCTTGTCCGGGTGATGGGACTCTTGCTCGAGTTTCGCCAGCGCGGCCAAAGTCTGTTCCCTGACAAATTTGTCTTGCTCCTTCAGGTCTTTTGATTCCCTCGGGTCTTTTGCCGTCTTATCCAGATTGCGCAGTCCGGCTTCCCACACGTTGCGCGCCCGCTCAGGGTCATTTCGCGATTCCCAGTATAATCGTCCGAGGTCGAGCAATAACAAGGGACTGCCCGGGTTTTGGCGCAATCCTTCGTGCAGAAAATCCTCGGCCTCGTTGACCTTGCCAATTCGCCGCAGCCAATAGGCGGTGGCCGCATACGTCTCGACCCGTTTGGGGTCCAGTTCCGACGACAATTTCAACCAAGGCAGGATTTCGCGCGCCTCGATTTCCTTTTGCTTGCCGTTAGCTCCTCCTTCGGTCAGGTGGGTGTGAGAGGACGGGAAGAATTGACGGCCGAAGCGATCGATCCAGTTTCGGGGCGGGCCCAGGAAAGTTGCTTCATCGCCGGTATTATGGCCGCGCATGGCGCCGGAATCCTCGGCCAGGTGCGGTGTTTTGAAGGATTGCTGGTCGTCATAGATGCTCGGGTAAAAGCCGCTGTGGAAGTAGACGTCGGCCTTGACAAAAAAATGGTTGGCGAACAGGCGCCGCGCGTCGCCCATGGCGATCTCCATCAAGTTAGAGGAATCGGCGCGGTTGCCGGCCCATTTTTGAAACCAGGCATTCAAATCCGTGGCCAAACAGAAGCCGAGCGTCAGCAGCAGCAACAGTGAGAACTGGGCGACGTGAGTGTGTTGGGCGGGTTTTGCTGGGCCCGGCGCGGGTGCGGCATCCGCTTTCATAGCATCCTAATTGAGCGCTTTGCGGCGGAACAAAAGACAGGCCGCTACGAGGAAGAATGCGGCGTAAGCCGCCGCATAGGCCATGGCTTCGAAGCAGACCCACCAGCTCACGGGCGGCCAGTCATGCACGACCAGGTCGCGCAGATCAAAGAATTCGAGGTGGGGAATTGCGAAGAAAATGACCTCGAGAATGCCGCTGGCAGGCTGCCGAACCTGCATCGCCACTTGATCCAAATGCCGCCCGAGCAGCAGAATGAACGCGACCGCGACGAAACAAATGGTGGTGTTGGACGAGGCGGCGCTGAACACCAACGAGCCCAGTAATGCCAGGGCCACCACTACTCCCAGCATGGTCCAGTGCAGAACCATCGCCTGGAAATAATTTGCCAGCGGCCACTGATGTTCCTTCGACATGGCCGCGATGCCGAAGAAGAGATAGAAAACCAGCAGCGTGATCGCGCACGCCAGCCAGCACCCGAGAAATTTTCCCAGAATCACCTGCGTCCGGGTGACCGGTTTGGCCAGCAGGGGAAAGATGGTGCGGCTCTCGCGTTCCATGGGAATCTGGCGCGCGGTGGTGGTGATGGCGATGACCAGCGAGCAAACCCAAATCAGGAGGAGGCACAGTTCCTTGAGATAGCGGACGATGCGGTCGTCGTGAAACAGATGGACTGACCCCATCACCAGCGTGATGAGCGCGGTCAAAACGAACAAGACGTAAAAATCCTTCCGGCGGTACAAATCCTTGATGACGATGCTCGCGATGGCCAGGGTGGTGCTCATGCTTGGGTGCGCGCGGGATCAGGGATGGAATAGCCAACCACTTTGAGAAAAAGCTGCTCGAGGCTGAGTTGATATTGCTTGGCCAAATCGCTGACCCGGCCCACCAACTTGAGGCGGCCCTGGTCCAGGATGGCCACGCGGTCGCAGACGGTTTCAACCTCGCCCAATTCGTGGGAGGAAAAGAAAACCGTTTTGCCTTCCGTTTTGAGCCGTTGGATGATCTCGCGCACTTTCATCCGGCCGATGGGGTCCAAGCCGCTGGTCGGTTCGTCCAGGATGAGCAGGTCCGGATCGTTAATCAGGGCCTGGGCCAAGCCCACCCGTTGCTGCATTCCTTTCGAGTAGGTTTTAATCTGGCGCTTTCTAGCGTGCTCCAACTCGACCAGCTTCAAAACCTCGTCGATCCGCCGGTCGGTTTCGGTCCTGGGGATTTTGAAAATGCGGGCGTAAAAGCGTAACAGCTCCTCGGCGGTCAGAAACTTGTAATAGTAGGTCAGCTCGGGCAGGTAGCCGATGCGTTGCCGGGCAATCGGTTGGCGTACCGTCGTTCCAAAGATGTAAGCGTCACCGCTGGTCGCATTGATGAACCCCAGCAGCACGTTCATCGTCGTCGTCTTGCCCGCTCCGTTCGGGCCGAGAAAGCCGAATACCTCGCCCGGGTTTACCGACAGGTTGAGGCCGTCCACCGCTCGTTTGGCCGGCGAACGCGAGCCGGCGGCGCGGTATTCGACACAAAGATTTTCGATGCGCAGGATCGGTTCGGCTGCGCGAGCGGTGATTGATCCCCCGGCTGGGTTCGCTGCCGGGGACCTGGAGTCCTGGGATACTGGAGCGTTCATCCGGGCCATTCCTATTTGGTGCGCACCGTCTGGTTTCTTTCAACCTGATGCACCTGTTCGGTGTAAATGTTCACGATGTCGTGTCGAGCTTTCACTTGGTCATTGAACTTCTTGACCCATTCATCCCGCCGGGTCAGCAGCTCTTTCATGGCTTCGTTTTGTTTTTTAACCAGCATAGGCCTCGGTCAGCTTTGTCTGCAAGCTCGTGACCGCGCCGTGGTACTGAGATATTTCGCTGGTCAATCCTTCGGCAGTGATTTGCACCAGCTTGAAATCACAGCGTTGGCTGATCACAGCCGCTTTGGCCGCCACAGCCCGCTGGATGCCGGCGGATTTCATGAAATCAAACACGTACATCACCCGAGCCATGCGCAGCATGCCGCGTGCCGGTTATGTCCATCTATACGCGAAATTCTGCTCGGGTTGTGGGGTTTCCGGACTTAATCACGCTGGATATTCGTGACAATTCTGGCACCCCGGCACGGGTGCCGTGGAATATTTGGTCGACTGCCGGAGGTCTGCGCTATCGCTTCGACCTCCGTATACTGTCTGGCAACCCGGGCGGGTTGCGGATTTGGCAACAGAACACCTCTACCAAGTTCAACAAAACTGATTGAACCTCAGCCAGAATGATTTCGTGGCCCGCATCATCTCGGTCAGTTCAGAAACTGAGGAAGGCTTGGCCAAATAGGCGTTTGCACCCAACTCGAAGGCGCGTTCGATGTCGGTGGGTTCCCTGGAGGTGGTCAGCACGAGCACGATGACCTTTTTGAATTCCGGACGTCGGCGCAGCCAGGCCAGCACGTCCAAACCACTCTTAACGGGCAGTTTCAAATCGAGAAATAGCAGGGCGGGCAGGGGAAAGGCTATGCGATCGGAAAACTCTCCAACACCCGCCAGATAGTTGATGGCGCTCTGACCGTCGGCAACAATTTGCACCGGATTGGCGACTTCGGCAGTCGCGAGCGCGCGTTGCATGAAGATGACGTCATTCTCGTTGTCCTCGACCAGTAAGATCGTTTTGCCGCTATTGCTCATTTGACTTGGGAAGCTCGATCCAGAAACGACTGCCCTGGCCAACCGACGATTCCACTCCGACCCGTCCGCCCATGCGCTCGACGGCTTTGCGGACGATGGCCAGACCAATGCCGGTCCCGTCGTAATGCTTGTGGCTGGGTGCTTTTTCGAACATGTCGAAAATGCGGCTCCAATGTTCGGGGGCAATTCCGATTCCGTTGTCCTCAAACCAAAGCCGCACGGTGGAGCCGAGGGCTTCGGTTCGGATTTTCACCCGGGGCTTGCGATCCTCGGGCACAAACTTGAGGGCGTTGGTCAGCAGATTGGAAAAGACTTGAGTCAAGGAACCTTCATGGCCGCGGACCGGGAGCAGCGGCAGTTCCGGTTCGATCACGATGTTCGATGACCGCAACATGGGATAGCTTTCAATCACCTGCGCTAAAAGGTTCTCGACCCGAATGTCCTTTATTTCCAGCTCTGCGCGAGTGACGCGGCTGTAGGTCAGAATGTCCTGCACCAGCCGGTCGAGGCGGGCCGACGCCTGCAAAATGCGGCGCACATATTCTTTTCCTTTATCGTCGAGTTGCGCGGAATAATCCTCCCAAAGAAACTCCGAATAGCCCTGCATCGCGCGCAACGGGGTGCGCAAATCGTGCGAAACACTGTAAGAAAATGCCTCCAGTTCGGAGATGGTTTCCTTGAGGCGGGCGGTTCGTTCTTCAACCCGCTTTTCCAGTTCGTCCCGCGAGTCCTGGAGCGCCCGTTCGGCGAACTTGCGTTGGGTGACATCCCGCGTAAAAACCGAAATCCCGCTGGGCGCGGGGAACGCCCGGGATTCGAACCAGAGCTCCAGGGTGGGGTGATAGTATTCAACCGTGACGGGCACGCGCTCCAGCATGGCACGATGCAGCCCCGCCTTAAGAGTATTGGCCACATCCGGATTGAGCTCCCAATAGTTTTTGCCCAGCATTTCATCCCGGGACCGGTGCGCGATTTCAGCGGCCCGGTCGCTCACATAAGTGTAGCGCCAGTTGCGGTCGATGGTTACAAAGGCTTCATAAATGCTCGCCAGGACCACTTGCTGTTGCTCCAAGAGATCGCGAAGTTGGTATTGCCGCTTGCGCGCGCGGAGGGCGACCTGCAAGCTGCTCACCAGAGTGGACGGGCGCAGCGGCCGTTCCAGCAGGGTTACATTTCCAGCCGGTGCGACAATCTTGAGCGCGGATTGAACATCCCGCGCAACGTTTTCGCCGGAAGTGACCAGGACAACGGGAATGTCCGACCAGGGCGGCTGGCCCGCCAGGCTTTGAATCAGGCATTGGGTTCCCTCGGGGGTGAAAGCTTCTTCGGCAATCAAGAGCGCCCCGGCGCCCTCGGAGATTTTGGCGCAAGCGTCTGGCAGCTCCAAACAAATCTCCGGTTCCAAACCCGCTTCCTGCAATACCAGCGTGGCGTTTAAAGCGTCGTTGCCGGTGGGCGTCAGCACAAGAATCCGCAAGGAATCGTGCAGCGTCTGGTTCATCTGCTCTTAAGCATCTGTTGGACGTCCCCCGTCAAGGTCGGCACGCCGGTCAGCACGCCATGGAACTTTCGCAGCGGTTCACCAACCTGGAGACCCTGGCGATCGATCATGAGTTCGCGAATCGCTTTTTCGTGGCCGCCGCTGCGTTTCTTGATCACTGAAATGGCCTTTTTCACCTCTCCATCCGCTTCAAAAAAGCGCATGAGAATGACGCAGTCGGCCAAATAGGTGACGTCGATGGGAGTCTGCATGGTACCAATGAGCCCATGCTGGGTGACGGTGATGATGGTCACGACGCCTTGCTGGCTGAGGAAGGTCAGCAGTTCGTGCAACTGGAGGCTGAGGAACCGCTCGTCCGCCATGGCCTGCAGGTAGCCGATCAGGCTGTCGAGAACCACGACTCGCACGTCGTCCTGCATGACGGCGCGTTTGATGTTGTGCGCAAATTCGCCCGGGGAGACATCCGCGGGATCAATCTGCCGCAATTTGATTACCCCGCTAGTCACGTATCTTTGCAGCGGGAGACCCAGACTCTCGGTCCGACGCAAAATGGTTTTGATGTTCTCATCGAACACGAACAACAAACACTTCTCGCCCCGCTCGGCGGCATGGACGGCAAATTGGTGTGCGATGGCGGATTTGCCGGTCCCCGCCGGTCCGAGAATGAGATTGCTGGTGCCCCGGTCTAATCCGCCGCCCAGCAGCAAATCCAATTCTTTCAGACCGCTGGTGACAGGTTCGGCGGTAAATGTTTTGTGATGTTCCGCCGCCACGAGCCGAGGGAAAACCTGGAGACCGCCCGTGTCGATGATGTAATCGTGAGCGCCTTCGTGGAATTTCACGCCGCGCAATTTGTCGATGGTGATCCGCCGGCGTTGGGCGCCGAAGTCCGAGTTTTGTTTGTTCAGCGTGAGCACGCCATGGGCAATGCTTTGCACCTGCTGGTCCGCCGCGGTGCTCGTCATCTGGTCATCCAGCAGCAGCACGGTGCAATTCCTGCCGGCAAAGAATTGCTTCAGCGCCAGCATCTGGCGGCGATAGCGCAACGGGCTCTCCGCCAGCAGCCGCAATTCTGAAAGCGAATCCAGCACCAGCCGCGTCGGTTTCACTCGGTCCACTTCATTGAACAGCGTGGCGGTGGTTTTGTTCAATTCGATATCCGAAGGATGAAATAAGGTGTTCTGCGCGCTCTGGGCCAGTTGTTGTTCCATGGCGGAGAGTTCAAGAATGGCGAGCTTTTCCAGCGACCAATGGTGCGATTCGGCGACGCCGGTCAATTCGTCCTTGGTTTCGGAAAGGGTAATGTACAGGCAATTCTCTCCTGCGGCGACGCCGCTCAGGAGGAATTGGAGCGCCAGGGTGGTTTTACCTACGCCGGGATCGCCTTGAATCAGGTACAGCCGGTTTTTGGGCAATCCGCCACGAAGGATCTGGTCCAGACCTTCAATTCCGGTGCAGCAAGTCGGTGTCTTCATGTTGGCGTGTTTTCGTGGGCGCTCGGGTGTCGATAATGGCGCCGCGAACTGAGAGTCGAACTTTAGCGGTAGCCATGTCTCAACAGCCGCTGCCAGGAGCGTTTCCCAAGATCGGAAAATCTGGAATAAGGTTAAACCCTCCCTTGACCCTAAAGGCCTCGACACCCACCCGGTTGCCGGGCTCCGGGCAGTTACGCGCGGGAAAGGATTATTCTCGTTGTGCGAGAATGCAAAAAGGTGGTTATGAAACCGTGATGCCGCCGGCATCAAGCACCGGCAGGCGAGAGAGGGAGCGGATTTTCGTTTCTCAGCTCCCTCACGTGCCCTCAGATCATGCGAGTTTCCACGGGCCGCGGTAGGGGCGGGCCAGGAATTTGCTGGCCTCGGGGTCATCCACGATGACTTCCTTCTCGGCATCCCATTTAAGTTTGCGTCCGATGCGCTGGCCATTCTCATCGTGACCGCTCAGCAACGAGATGAGGCTGAGGTGTCCTGGAATGGCAGAGTGGTGACCGGTTTCAACAGGGGTAATGGTCGGTTTGCGGGACTTGACGCACTCGATAAAGTTGGCCTGGTGGTTATCGGATGCGTATAGCCGCACTTTGCAGTCATCGGGGAGCTTGGCTCGCCAATCGAGATTCGTGGCATCGAAGTGGCCTCGGTCAACCGACACGAAGCCGTCCGTTCCGATCCACTTGGCGCCGCCGCGGATGTCGCCATGACCGCCGGCGATGATCATCGTGATATCCTTCGGGTACTTGAGGGTGATGCGATACTTGGTGCAAGTGTTCCAGATGGCATTGGCGGGCGGGAATTCGCCCACGCTGCTTTCGATTTCCAGAGGGCCGCCGGTCTGGTCCATGTCCAGGCCCCAGTGGGCAATGTCGCAATGGTGGCCGATCCAGTCGAGCAACTGCCCGCCGCCGACATTGTAATTCCAGCGCCAATTCATGTGAACCCGAGCGCCGATATAAGGTTCCTGACGCGAAGGACCAAGCCACCTCTCGTAGTCCAGCTCGGCCGGAGGCTCGGTCACGGCCGCATCCCACTCGGGTGTGCCGGGAACGACTTTCGCCAGTAAGTCAGCCCGTGCGCCCGCCTTGAGTTTCTCCGCCAGCGGCCTGCCCGTGCGGGCAAAATCGGTATGGCCGGAAGGCAGGCCGACTTCGACGCGGGTGACCTTGCCAATCAGATTATTGCGGACAATTTCGGCCGCGCGCCGGAAAGTGCCTTGCGAACGCTGCCAGGAGCCGGTCTGCCAGATGCGGCCGTTCTGTTGGACGGCTCGGACAATGGCCTGCTGTTCGGCGATGCTGCGCGCGAGCGGCTTTTCCCCGTAAATATCTTTTTTGTTGTTGGCGGCCTCGACCGCAACCAGGGCGTGCCAGGTGTCAGGCACCGCCAGCATGACGGCATCGATGTCCGTGCGGGCCATCATTTCGCGGAAATCGTGATAGGGCTTACAGTCCTGGTTTTCATTATGCTTGTTGATGGTGTCGACGGCGGCCTGGAGATGGTGTTTGTCGAGGTCGCACGCCGCAACGACCTGGCAGTTCTTGAGCTTGAGAAATTCGGCCGTGTTGCCCGGTCCTTGCATACCCCATCCAACTACACCCAGAGTCACGCGCTCGGAGGGAGCCGCCTTTTGATCCTGCCCCAATGCGCGGCCCGGAATGATGGTAGGCGCGGCAAGCGCCAGCCCGGTTGCGGTAAGAAAACGACGCCGGTTCATCCCTGTACTGCGAGAAGGTTTATTCATAACTGTGTATACTTCCCACAAACCTCGAATTTTGGACATCCAATTCTTATTTTCGTCGTGACCGAAACTCTCGGCGAATGACCGTCGAGCGCCTGAAGGCTTGGGTATTGCTAAGCCGCGGCCATGCTTGTGAGCAGGCCCTTGACCTGAAGCAAAAGCAAATTCCTGCTCGCGCTCCAGAACGACTCGGATGTCCAGAATTGGAGGTTTGCCGGAAGTACTGATAAAATCTACGCACGTCGGCGGATTCAGTGCGTCTGTTCGATGAAACGACACCTCTATGGCAACCCGCATTTTGCCCGCTTCTATAATTTCAAACGCCCTAAGACTACTCCTGCTCGGCTCTGCGGGGGCCTTTGCCCAGCACGCCCCCAACACAGCGCCCTTACAAGTTTACTCCAAGTCTGAAGCGACCTTGTTCCCGCTGTCCTCCGTTCGGCTGTTGGATGGTCCGTTTGCCCTGGGTGTGGCGGCCAATCGCACGTACCTGCTCGCTTTGGACCCGGACCGCCTGTTGGCCCCGTTTCTCCGCGAAGCCGGACTGGCGCCGCGCAAACCCTCTTACGATAACTGGGAAAGCGGAGGCCTGGACGGCCATACCGCTGGACATTACCTCTCCGCGCTGTCCTTCATGAGCGCCTCCGGGGCGGATACGCCGCAGGGCGAACTGCGCCGGCGACTTGATTACTTGGTTTCCGAACTGGATCGCTGCCAACAAGCTTTCGGCGACGGCTACATTGGCGGCATCCCGGGCAGCCGTGTATTTTGGAAAGAAGTGGCCGGCGGCCGCATCGAAGCTTTCAGAAGTAAATGGGTGCCTTGGTATAACCTCCACAAGACATTTGCCGGACTTCGTGACGCCTGGCTGGTCGCGGGCAATCGGCAGGCCCGCCAGGTATTGATCCGGTTGGGGGATTGGTGTGACCGCGTCGTCGCTGGCCTCTCTGACCAGCAAATGCAGAAGATGCTCGAGATCGAACACGGCGGTATGAATGAAGTCCTGGCGGACCTCTATGCAATCTCGGGCGACCAGAAGTATCTCAAGCTGGCACGCCGTTTTTGCCACGAGGCCGTTCTCGGTCCGCTCATCGACCACCAGGACCGCCTCACCGGTCTGCACGCCAATACGCAAATCCCCAAAGTCACCGGCCTCGAGCGCATCGCCGCGCTTGCCGGTGACGAAAAAGCTGATTCCGGAGCGCGCTTTTTCTGGGACACGGTTACCAGTCGGCGAACGGTTGTTTTTGGCGGCAACAGTGTTTCCGAGCATTTCAACGCACCCACGAATTTCCACGGGATGCTGGAAAGTCGCGAAGGACCAGAGACCTGCAACACCTACAACATGCTCCGCCTCACCGAACAGCTTTTCGTGAGCAAGCCCGAGGCGGCCTACGCCGACTACTATGAACGGGCGCTCTACAATCATATCCTCGCCTCAATTAACCCGACTACGCCCGGTTATGTTTACTTCACCCCCATCCGCCCGGCCCATTACCGCGTGTATTCTCAGCCGGAGCATTGTTTCTGGTGCTGCGTGGGCACCGGCATGGAAAACCCCGGCAAGTACGGCGAGTTCATCTACGCCCACGCCGGCGACGGTCTGTACGTCAATCTTTTCATCCCTTCAGAACTTGCTGTTGCGGAACTCGGCCTGAAGCTGCGGCAGGAAACCATCTTCCCCGACGAGCCGCGCACACGGCTAAAACTGCAACTCAAGCGCCCCTCCACCTTTACCCTCCGCGTTCGTCATCCCGGTTGGGTCGCACCGGGCGATTTTGCCGTGCGCATCAATGGCAAGCCAATTTACGTCACCTCGTCTCCCTCTTCCTACGCTGCGCTTCACCGCAAATGGCATGACGGGGACCAGGTTGAAATTGACCTTCCCATGCGCACCACCGCTGAGCGCTTACCGGATGGCTCCGATTGGGTCGCTGTTTTGCGCGGCCCCATCGTGCTGGCTTCGCCTGCCGGTACGAACGACCTGGTCGGGCTTCGTGCTGATGGCTCGCGTATGGGCCACGTGGCTCGCGGTCCCATGGTACCTCTGGACCGCGCGCCCGTTTTGCTGGCGACCGCCACCGATCTGCCAAAGCACATACGTCCGGCTCCCGACCAGGAGCCCTTGCACTTCCGACTTGTGGACGTTGTCGCGCCGACCTTGCCAGAAGGACTCCCGCTCGTCCCGTTCTTCCGGTTGCACGACAGCCGCTACCAAATGTACTTTGAACTCACCACCCGCGAGGAACTAAGGTCCAAACAAGAACGTCTGCCCCTTTCCAAATGATTGGATGTCCAAGAATCGTGGTTTGCCGGAAGTAATGGTAGAGATTGACCAATGTCGGCAGATTCCACACAACGGTTCGGTGATTCAAGTGCTGCGCAGCAGCGCTTTCTTTCGCTGTTTCTGCGGAGCGAACGGGAGGTCTTTCGTTACGTGGCGGCCCTGGTCCGGAACTCAACGGACGCCGAGGACATCGTTCAACAGACCGCCATGGCGCTCTGGGAG
>DASRFK010000161.1:0-13129 GCA_035651635.1 Verrucomicrobiia bacterium
TTATTTAAGCACCTTTTCTAAAAGTACCAGGCAAAAATTGCCTACCTAATCTAAATCTCGGTGCGGCTGGGCACGGCTATCCAACGCTAGGTCAGCTGAATTACCGAAAGGCATTAGCCTTTAGGCGGCCCGGCGCCAAAAACGACTGAAAGCGCCACCCCAAATCGAATTCTAAAACACGCTCTCAGCAGTTTTAGCGCGAGGCCGCCTAAAGGCGGGACTCCAAACGACATTTTTAAAACACGCTCTAAGGTTGTCGTGGCTCGGGTCACTTTTCGGCCTTCGGGCTTCGGCCTTCTTTCGGTCTTCGTGTTTAGGTCTTTGGATTTTAAAGACAACACACCGTGTCTTTTCACAAAACAACGAGTGCGCAATCAAGAAAACCCTTAAAGAATTGAGTGAACCCACGATCGGGAACAGTAAAAACACCTCCCGAACCAAATCCACCTTTCAGCTCGGATTCCTTGAACTCACCACAGCGTTCCCAAAATAGCTTTACCCGCCCGTGCTCCCCAATAAGCCGAACGCATGGAAACCACCCGAATGTCTCGCCATAGGCGTGAACAATATCGTGCCGTTATCAACAGCCGTCCGCGCATCACGAAACGTAAGGCTTTCAACCGTTTTAACCGAGTGGTACCCCCTCCACGCTGAAGGGTAAACCCTACGGCAAAACAAGCAAGAAGTGGAATATCATAACACCCGCTTACCAGGTTAACCCGTATGTCGTTAAGTGCATTCTTTACTCTTAGCCACACATATAGTCTCGGGAGCCAGGAGCGCTTTGAAACGTCTAAAGTCCGACTGCGTTGCGTCGATAGCTGGAGCGTCGTAAAGACTGGTGGCCAGCAACCAGAAAGAGTTGGCCGGGGAAAAGTGCGCCACCCGATTAATAGGGCACAGCGGCACGGATTGCCGCGAAATACAGTCCCCCAAAAGGGGCTTACTCACGGAAAGAGTTATGGTCATTAATACTAACTTGTCAGCTCAGAGCAGCGCTCAACTGCTTCTGTCTTCATCCACGCAGCTTAGCAAATCACTCGCCCGACTATCCTCGGGCTCAAGGATCACATCACCCGCAGACGACAGTGCCGGACTGGCGGTTTCAATGAAACTGACCGCTCAAATGGCCAGGATCGACGGGGCAACGAACAATGTTGGAAACGCAATCTCGTTCAACCAAACGCAAGACGGTTATCTCCAGAAGATAGGCGACGCGTTAAACCGCATGAGCGAATTGGCGGTCCTCGCTCAGGATATTACCAAATCAACCGGCGACCGCGCGCTGTACGATCAAGAGTTCCAAACATTGGACCGTTACATCTCCGATGTCGCGACCAAAGACTTCAACGGAGTAAGCCTGTTCAATGGAAACAGCCTGAGCGTTACGGTCGACAGCGAAGCAAACCTCTACCAAATGAGCGGCGTGGACCTCGGGAATGCCACCTATGCCGCCCTGACGGCCGACTCCATTGCGACCCTGAGCGGGCCGGCGAACGCCACCCAGTCATTGTCCGACGTCAAAAGCGCCATTAATCAATTGGCGGCCGATCGCGCTTCGCTCGGGGCGCATATTGAAACGCTCACGATGTATTCCGATCAACTCGGCACGCTAAAGAATAACCTATCCTCCGCGAACAGTCGCATTATGGACGTTGATGTTGCCCAAGAGAGCACTCAGTACGCGAAATACAGCATTCTGGTTCAAACTGGCACGGCTATGCTCAGCCAAGCTAACGCCTTGCCACAGTCGGCTCTCAAGCTTCTGCAATAAACCTCGGCTAACCATGGCAAGCCCCCGGGCAGGGATCGAACTGCCCGGGAGCTTCAGAAGCCAAATACCACTCTAACGAGGACTGAAGTCTTATGAAAAAGAGCGAGGCAAACAGTAGACCCGGGAACAAGACGATCCAACGGCTTTTCGAACCTGCTCCTACGGCGCCACGCGCCCAAGAAGCACGGTTCGAAGGAGGGCGGCTGGCGGCCCTATCCGGCCAGCAAGGAGCAAACAAACGGTCGCCTGAGTAAAAGACCCGTTTAACGGCAGCAATGCCGTGTTACTAAAACAACCCCGAAAGGGGTGACTCATGGAAGGAGTCAGTATGGTCATCAATACAAACATATCAGCACAAACAAGCGCACAACTGCTTAGTCAATCGAGTAGCATGTTGAGCAAGTCTCTAGCGCGGTTGTCGTCCGGGTCGAAGATTACTTCACCCGCCGATGACAGCGCCGGCCTTGCGGTCTCAATGAAACTCAACGCACAAATGTCCCGCATTGACGCAGCAACCAACAACGTGGGCAACGCCGTTTCATTCAACCAAACGCAGGACGGATATCTGCAGAAGGTCGGTGACGCGTTGAATCGGATGAGTGAATTGGCCGTCCTTGCACAGGACGTGACCAAGGCCACCGGGGATCGCGCCTTATACAATCAGGAGTTCACGACTTTGGCCAGTTACATCAAAGACGTGGGCACGAAGGACTTCAATGGCGTCAGTCTGTTCAATGGCACCGGTCTTACGGTGACGGTGGACAGCGAGGCCAACAAGTTCTCCATGACGGGCGTCGACATCATGGGCAGTGCCTCCTACACAAACGTGGTCGGCACCACCCAGGGCACAACCACCAAAGACACGATTGACACTGCAACCAACGCACAGACGGCGCTGACCGATGTCAAAGTTGCGATCAGTCAATTGGCCGCCGATCGCGCGAGCCTCGGATCAAACATCGAGAGCTTGGGCATGTATACCGACCAGCTCGGGACACTCAAAAACAACCTCTCTGCGGCGAATAGTCGTATTACCGACGTGGACGTGGCCCAGGAGAGCACTAACTAC
This sequence comes from Verrucomicrobiia bacterium, assembly GCA_035651635.1. Classification (GTDB taxonomy): domain Bacteria; phylum Verrucomicrobiota; class Verrucomicrobiia; order Limisphaerales; family UBA8199; genus JANXQE01. The sequence continues at coordinate 2,844 of DASRFK010000161.1, forward strand.
GCCAAATACAACATCCTGGTGCAGACCGGCACCGCGATGTTGGCCCAGGCGAACTCCCTTCCGCAATCGGCCCTTCGTCTTCTCCAATAAGCCGAAGATGAACCGAGTGAACGAATGAGCATCTCGGGCGGCGTTCTGCGCCGTCCGAGCTTCACCATTCAACTCTAATTCTAATGAATCCGCTCACCTTCGACTCTGCACAGTCCGCGGGCCTCTCTTGCGCTGGTGCAGTGCGCCTGCCTCTCGGCTTGATGGGGTTTGAGCAGATTACGGACTACGTGCTCATCGCCGACCGGAACGAAGAGCCGTTTTGCTGGCTCCAGATTAAAGATCAGGAACAGTTGGGTTTCGTCCTGGTCAATGCATTGCAAATGGCGAGCGAGTACAGGCCAAGAATAACCGAAAGCGATGTGGAACTCCTCGGAATTAAAAAGCCGAAGGAGCTCCAAATTCTTAATATTGTGACGAGCCATGAGGACAGCACGCTGACGGTAAACCTCAAAGCGCCCATCGTGATAAATCGCAGCACGAAAATTGGCAAGCAGGTCGTGCTGGCCAAGGCGTCCGGATATGGCGTCCAGCATCCTTTGGCACCCGATTGCTTTCGCGTTCTATAATCATCCCATGCTAATTCTTTCCCGAAAGATCAGTGAGAGCATCGTCATTGACGGGCGTATTAAAGTCACTGTGATTCGCCTCGACGGAAAGGTGGTTAAGCTTGGGATCGAAGCGCCCGTCGAGGTAGCCGTTCACCGGCAAGAGGTGTACGACGAGATTCAATTAAGCAATGAACAAGCAGTGCTGCATCAGACAGCTTCTCTACCTAAAGTAGTTCTGGCTCAACCTAAAAATTCGCCTTCGACCTTCAAACCCTGGCCAGGCGATGGTCGCAGTAAAAGCGTTCGCCGCCACGAAGGGCTGGAACATCCGTCGAGCGGCCCGCCGTGTGAGGGTGAAGAAAGCCGCGTTTTGCCAGTGGCGTGAATAAGAGCCGGCGGAAAAGTCCTTTGGCTCTCAACGTTTACTCGGGATGCCGAACTGAATGCCCCAGTGAACCGGTTCTTTTATCCCATCGAAGATTTCCCACCATAAGATTTGAGTCAGCATGCTCTCTTAGAGCGTGTTTTAAAAATTACCGACCCAGGCGTGGGAGTATGGTGCTCGGAGTCCCGCCTTTAGGCGGCCCGGCGCCAAAACCGCCTAAAGGCGGGACCCCAAACCGAATTCTAAAACGCGCTCTTAGAGCGCGCTTTAAAAACCGGCCGGGTCGCGGGCGCCTGGCTTGGAGTCCCGCCTTTAGGCGGTTTCGGCGCTGAACCGCCTAAAGGCGGGACTCCAAACCGAAGAACAGTCGTAAAAGCCAAAGGCCGGGCAACTGCCCGGCCTTTGCTGAGACTAACCCGTAGATTCCAATCTGCCTTATGGTGTCTGGATCAAATAGAACAGATTTGAATTCGCCGGATTGACCGGCAAGCTGATCGAGAAGTTTCCACTGCTATCGAACGTCCCGGTCGCGGCAGTACCCCAGCTGGACCGGGGCACCGTCAGGCTTGCATTGGTTCGGATCGTGTAGGTGCCATTTGCCGGGCCGCCGGATCCGCCCAGGGTTAGATGTCCATCGCTCAGTTTCGGGCTCGAAAAGACCGGTTGGGGCACCCCGGCGCCGGCAACGCCCAGCAATTCAACTTCGCCAACCTCCAAATAGGAGGCAGTGTTGGGCGCCACCACGTTCGGGAAGGTCAGGCGATAAGTGGTAAAGCCGCGGGTGTTTGAGAAGAGCAACTCTTGCACCGAAGCCTGCAGCGGGTCCACCGGCAGATCGGCTGAGTTACGAGCCGCCGGCAAGGACAGGGGACCCGACGCGATCGGGGTATAATTGGTTCCCCCATCATTCGAGCCTTCGAGCACAAATGAATTGGGATCATTTGCCACCGCATCCTGGCCGGGATAGACCCGCAGGCCGGTCACGACAGTGCTGCCCGCCGCCGGCGTGATGATTAGTCCCACCGGCCCACCGAAGGGCGGGAAGCCGGCGCTCGCATTCAACCCACTGCCGCCGTTTTGCCATTCGGTCATGACGTCGTCAATCGCGTTTGCCGGAAGGGCGTTGCCGCCGTAACGCGTCCCGGTTGTGTCGCCAAACTCACTCACCGGGTCAGTCGGCTGACTCACATCCAGGTTGGTGCTGTAAATGTAGAGGTGGGCGACGGAACTTGTGACAAATCCGGACGAGCTGTTGGCGATCGCGATGTAATCAGCCGCGTCGGCAAAGGTGGTGGGGTTCAAACTCAAGGTGGTCGTCTGTGATCCAGAAATGTTCCCGCCGTCCGTCAGCGGAACATACACTCCATTAGTCCCTTTGCTCCAGCTCACGCTGGGGGTGGGAGTAAAGCTGGGAATGGCGGTAAAGGAGGCATTATCAGGCCCAAATCCGGTGGGAGCACCATAGGCCTTGGCATCCACGGGTTGTGTGCTGAAGAAGGCATGTGAAGTATCATTCGTCCCCAGCAGCTCAAGCTCTTGAAACTGTATTTGGCCCGAGCCTTTTTGGGTCGGGAAAGACAATTTATAAGTGGTGTAGCCGTTGACGTTGGCGAATCGCACCTCGGTCACAAAATTTGTGAGAGGATTAGGCGCCGCCGCAATGAGAGGATTGCGGTTGTCCGGCAAGGTAATCGAATTAGACGAGATCAGCGTGTAGTTGGCTCCGCCGTCCGTAGAACCTTCCAGCTTGTAGGACGAAGGATCGCGCCCGGTCGCGTCCGCACCAGTGTAGATCCGCAAGCCGCTGACCACAGTGCGTCCAACCGAGGGCGTGATGACCAAACCCGGGATTCCTCCGGAAATGTTCGCACCGAATTTGGTATTCATGGAATCATCAATGGCAAAGGCAGGTGATCCGTCGCCAAAAGCTGAAATGTTTACACCGGTGATCGCGTCGCCCGGCTGTGTGACGTCTGAGTTGGTTGAAAAGACCCCCAGCGTCGCCGTGGCGCTGGCAATGAACCCGGCTGAATCGCTCGCTATCAATTGGTAATCCGCCTGGTCCCCAAACCCGATCGAGCTGATGTTCAAGTTGGTCGTGGTCACACCGGAGATGCCGATGCCATTGGAGAGATTGACAAACACACCGTTGGTCCCCTTCTGCCACTGATAAGTGATGGGCGCGTTGGCCGTGGCCGCCGAGGTGAAGGAGATGCTGGAGCCGACATAGGCATTCACCGACCTGGGCTGTAACGCAATGATCGGCGGGAGCGCCCCGGTTGAACCGCTGACCGCAAAAATCGCCAGACGCCCACCAGCCGTGTTGGTATTCTCCAGGTAAATGCTGGTGACCGGATGGACCGTGTCAGACAAGACGAGATCACTCTCAAGCAACCGCGGGTTATTGCCATTTACCCCGCCATATTGGGCCGTATCCACCGCCACACGCCCGTTGGCGATATAAGCAAACGGGACGCTGGTGTTAAACCAGTCATTCACCGTCAGGGTGTTTGTCTCCGGAGAGCCGCCCTGGTGGTTGATTACTACGTTGACCGTCACGGGCCCGTTTGCGGCCGCGCCCAGAAAGGACAACCCGGTAAAGGCGGCGGGTGTGGTCAGGGTGATCGTGTCGTTGGTCATCGAAGCGGGCGTGCCGATATATATGGCGTCGTTCACCGTGTAGTCCGAGGGCATCTGGTAAACGTGATCCTGCGTTGAATTGGTGATAAAACTGCCCGGATGCGGCAGGCCGGTGCCGGTCAAATCCTGGGTGGGACTGTTGTACGTGCCTGAATCGGCATTGTTGATGTTGTAACCTTTCTCGTACCAGGAATTGCCCGTATTGAGCTCGGTATCCATGGATTCAGTCGTGGCGAACACGTTTGTTCCGTCGACCACCAGCTGGCTGGTCACGCGGCCGTCTTTGGGCGCGCCGGCTTCGACCACAAAGTCGTAATCGTAGCCGGTGACGGCAATGGGGGCGACCGTCGTGCCGGAGCTGGGCGTAGCGCCGCTAACGCCCATGATATCATTGTGAGAACTGGATTGGCCGCTGGCATACCGCAGTTCAATGCTCGTGACCGGGCTGGTTGTATTGGTCAGGGTAATATCCCGGAAATAAATACGCGGGTTACCCCTGCCATCACCGCTGTTGCCGTCAGTTTCGGTAGTCAGGTTTACCGTTGAATTACAGCGGCCTCCTGCGATATAGGCCACACCGCTCCCACCAAACCAGTCCGGGCAGCCAAAGCTCCCCGTTTCGACCGTGCCATCCTGGTGTTTCACCAGCACATTGATCGTGTCGCCGCCGTTTCCGCCGCTGCCCAGGAAGGAGAGCTTGGTATAAACGGCGGGGGTCACGAGTGTAAACGTGCCGTTGGTTATTGCCGTATCGATCAGAATCCCGTTGGGCGCCGTGTAGCTCGGGGCCATGGTAAAGGAGTGGGTCGGATCGTCCAGAGCCGTAAAAGTGCTCCCGGCCGCAGGCAGGCCATTCCCGGGATGCGCGGTATCAAAACCAATCTCGAACCATGTATTCGCCGTATTGTTCGTGCCATTGTCCACCGAGGCGGTGGTTGAGATGGTGAGGGTAGGCTGGGCGTTGGACTCGACAATGACGTCCGCATTATAGCTGTTGGTTTGAATCGCAACCGGGCTATATCCCGCTTGGCATAGGCGAGCGACTGCCAGCGTTATGCCGTAGATGACCATTTTTAATTTCATATTTCTTGCTTTGGGTCTGCATCCTCGTTGATGCATTCATTTTTGTTTTCCTCGAGGTGGGTCATTCTGCAGCTCCCGCGACCGAACCTAACAGTGCACACTCACCACGGACGAGTTACTCATCAGAGTTTTCAGAATAGGGAAACGAGAGGTTCCGTCTATGGGGTGAATTTGCCTTCACTTTTGGGGATTCAACCCCACTTCTCGCGTCGGGAGCCACAGGTGGGCCGGTCGGTTCAGCCGACGCCGAGACGAATTCTGCTGGCGGTCCATGACCTAACCTGGAGCATGGTGATGAGCTGCGCCTGGCTTGGTTAGCCAAGGCTTTGGTTGGGAGGACCGAAGAATTGCCCCCCTTCTCTTCAGCGGTTATTGCTGCAGCGCGCGATAGAAGCGGTACGGATAATTGCTCGATTTGGGGTCGACGAAGAACAACAGGTTGGTTGGGACCGAATTGGTGAGCAGCAGCACCCAATCCTGGAGATTGGTCGACGCTTCGAGGACGTAGTTACTGCCGGCGCTGCCAAGCAGCGTCATTTGCAGCATTCCGTTCGTGAAACTCTCCGCCCCAAACCGGAATGGCGAAACAAAGAACTGGGCGCTGGCGGAGACGCTGTTGTCGTAACTGGTTTCGAACGCGGCCGCCGAAAGGATCACGTTACTCGTTACGAGAAGCGCGCCGGCGTACTGCAGCGAATTGGTTGTCGGCAGCGTGCCGTCGAGGGTGTAAAAGATGGCGGCCTTGGGGTCGGGCTGCTGAAACGTGACACTGACCTGGTTGAAGAAGTTCCCGCCTTCGGGCGTGATGGTTGGCGGGGCCAGGGCGGGCGTGCCGGGCAGGCTGTCGATCCAGGCGATCAGGGTTTGCACGGCGTTGGTGTCGATCAGGTTCCTGAAATCCGGCATTTGGATGTCTTGATCGGTGGTATTGATTCGAGCCAGTAGCACCGACCTCCAGATATCCTTCGATTTCACGACAAAGGCGTTGTCCGAGATGCCGAGGTTGAACAGAGCGGGGTAATTGGTGATGTGTTGCTGGGCCAGGGGCGTGTCGAAGCGGGCGTCCCACGTGGGGCCGTCGCCGCCGGGCTGATGACAGGCCTGGCAGTTTGCATCCAAATAGGAGCGGACTCGTTGCTGCACCGACGCGCTCAGATTGGTCAGCGAGGACAGTTGAGCATAGCTGCCAATGCTGCTCTCGTTGATGGCCGGGTTTAACAGACCAAGCCGGTTCAAGGTCCGGATCTGGTTGTCGGTTTCGCCGGTCGAAGCGTAGGCCAGGTTTCCGTTTAATTGGCGGACATTGGCGCCCAGGACATAATTGGCCACGGGCGTGTGGCAGCTCACACAATCCGACGGGCCCGGATACGTCCAGGTCTGGGTCCGAATGCCTGAAGCGTTGGTGATCAAAATGCCTTCGGACAAGCTGCTGGCCAGCAGGTCGGCGTCGCTGTTGTCCGGCCGCCACTTATAGCTGACGCCGTAGACGGCCCCATTGTTGTCGCGCACCAGGAGCTGAGTCTCCAGGCGCCGCGCGGTCGAGTTGGTCTCGTTCACCACCAAGTCAAAATTCTTCACAAATACAGTTCCGGCGGGAAAGGTCCAGGAGTTGGTGGGCTGAAATTGGATTTGTTCGTCAAGCGTGGTTGGACTGCCGTGGTACGGCACCGACATAAACCAGGTGCTGGCGGCGTTGTCTTTCCACTGCGGCGCGTTCGGCGCATACGGAATCAACCCAGTCGCCGGTGTACGATTGGCCGTGTTGGCGTAGACTCCCGTGCCCGACAGCACGGCCGGCAGGGCTCCGCTGGAGTCCGGCGGCATATTGAGGAAAGCGGCTGCGGTTGTGCGGTTGGTCAAACCATAGGGTTGCCCGGAGCCGCTCGTGACGCTGATGCTCACCGGCGCGGAAGTGCCGAACATGCCGCCGCTGCTGAGGGCGACGGCGGTGAGCGCATAATTTCCGGCACTGAGCCCGGTGGCGGTCAGGGCATAAGGGACATTGCTGACACTGCCCAGGAAGGTCGAGTTGGCGTAGAAATCGACGCGGGTAATTGTGTCGTAGAGAGAGTCGGCCTCGGCGGTGAGCGTGACGCTGGCGACAGCGGAGTACGTGGAGCTTGTGAGGGGTGCGCTCAACGCCACCGACGGCGGAGAATTGCTGTAGGTGAAGCCGTTGACGGTGACGTTGTCAATCGTCGCCGTGCTGATGGCACCGTTATTGTGCGCCGTCACGGCCAGTCCTACGAAATAAGCGGTGTTGGTCAGCGCGAGCGTTGTGGGCGAGCCGACCTGAGTCCAGTTCACGCCGTCGGCGCTGTTGTACGCGGTGAAAGTAGTGTTGGTGCGAGTTAGGCGGACCCAGTTGTTGGGGGCGGGTTTCAAGCCGCCGCCGGAGACGTTGCCGCTGGCGGCGACTCCATTGGCGGTGCGGTACTGAAAATCCATGCCATTGCCCGGCGTGATGGTCATGTATCCATAGGCCGCGCCGGGGGCGAGCGAATCGCGGACCATGACGCCGGCTTTGGCCCAGGGATCGGTGTCACCTTGGGACGTCACGCGCGCGCGGATGTCGCAGCCATTCGTCAGGCGTTGGTAGACGTAGCGGAACCCATCCGCACTGTTCCAGATGTCGGCGCCCGAACCACTCACGATAAAAACGCCGTTCGAGTAGAATGCGCCGCCGGCAGCGGCTACCGAGCCGATGTCGCTCGTCTGCCATGGCGCCGGCGGCAGGTTGAGGCTGTTGACGAAGCTTGCGCTGGCGACCGCGCTGTTCACGTACCCCGCTGCGGCCGCGATTGCCTGTACGCTCGCGGTCTTCGTGAGCACGAACGGCCCGGTGTAGACCGTGGAATTGGTGGTCGGCGTCGTCCCGTCCGTAGTGTAATAAACCACCGCGGCCGGGCCGGTGTTGCTGATGCTCACCGTGACGGAATTGGTAAACACGCCGCCGTTGGGGGCGATCACGGGTGCCGAGAGGAACGTTCCCAGTCCATATACCGAGAGGGTGTATTGCCCGCCGACATAAACTTTGCCGCCGGCGACCATGGGCGTGGTCATTTTCACCGCCGGCCCCATGCTGTCGCGGGAAGCCAGTTGACCGCTATTCCACAGCATTTGCGAAATATTGGCGGCGTTGAACGCGTAGAGGGTCCCCGGGCTGCCGCTGTTGCCGGAATTGTTGTTAATGACCCAGACGATGCCGTTACTGTTGGCGTTGGCGGAAACCACCGGGCTGCCATTCAGCGAGCCAAAGGAAACCGGGGCAGTCGCGGCGGCGGTTTGGTTGATGGATGCGTTGCTGATGCTGAAGGCCTTCAGCGCGGCCGAACTCGCCTGAAAGAAAAGCAAGTTGTTCCAATACGCGGGCGGGCTCCAGGAACCGCTAATCCCGTTGAAAGACTCGACGATTTGACTGTCGCTGCCGTTTTGGAAATGGCCCATGTTGTCGCGATCCACCAGATAAATCTTGCCTGACTTGCCTGGCCCGACGATCAGGTGCGGATGGGCGGCGCTGCCGACCGAATCCGGCAGCAGCACCGGGCCGCAAGACCCGAGGTCGGTGTCGTTATTGGCCAAGGTCTTTTGATCGAAGGGAGTGAAGTAATCGGCGACTGCCAGGATATTGGTCGTCAGCGCGTTGGTCGTCGAAAGTTTCACGAAACTATCGGCGTAATCCCCACCATTGGTATTGGCGCTAAACGAGCCGTTGCCGGTTTCAAAAAACAAGTTGTTGTTGGCATCGACGCAGATCCCCCCGCCGCCCATCCAGATGCCACCCTCGGCCGCGTTGGCGCCGAACACCGCAGCGCTGGCGTTAGGCGTGGTATTGAAGACCCCTTTCAACGCGAGGTTGGTGGCGTTGTAGGCAAAGACCCAGCCATGATACGGGTCGGTGTCGGCGTAGCTGGCGTAGGTAACGACCAATAGGCCGCTCGCCAGGCAGAGCGCCGGGCGCTCACCATGCTGGATGGCCGAGAAGGTCTGCACCCCGCCGCTGCTCCCGACGCCCGTGCCGGGCACGGAGCCGGCCACGACGACCGGGCTGTAAGGCCGCTCGGCTCCAGTCGCGACGTCCAGGGCATGGATCCGATGAACATAGTTGGTTGTGCTGCCAAGGATATCGCGGGTGAAGGCGTCGACGTAAATCGTGCCGCTCGCCGGATCAATGACCGGAGTGCCGGTCATTCCGACTTCCGGGACAATATCAGTGTAACCGCCGCCGCTGTACCGGTAGCCAAAGGGCGCGGCCGCACTGTTGGCGGACACTCCGAAATTGTTCGTCCAGAGAATGCCGCCGTGGGCGCCGGAATTGCCATCGGCGTCGAGCGCATACAACGTGTCATGTTCGGTCGCGACGAACACAACGTTGTGGGTCCCCAACCCGGGAATGGTCACGTTCGTCAGGAGGAGCGGTTCGGCATAGACATAGCCGTCAAGCCCGTACGAAAACAATTTCCCGAAGGTGTTGGTGTTTACATTGGCGGGTGTAAGCCAGGTTTCACTGGTATTGGCGCCCTGCCGCGTGTTGTCATAGTGATACGTCGTGACCGAGACGGCGGTGATCGAGGCGTTGGCCGAGAGGGTCGTAACCATCGCCAGCAGAGAGAGGACTTTGGCGCAAATCAAACAGCTTTGGGGAAAGTGAGGGTACAGAGACTTCATGAGCGGCGAGCCCGCGGCGCGGGGTACAAATTGCGTTAGGCGGAGTTAATATTGTGGTAAATCAATCTCATACCAGGACCCCCGGCACAAGTGCCGTTTTTGTCACATTTTAAATTGAGGTTGCCTCGAGCCTCGCGCCGGTTGCCTGCGCTGGCGCCTCCAGTTACCATGAAGCCATGGTTCGAGCGCTTTCCATCGCCATCGCCGGGTGGTTGGCCGCCGGGTTCTGCGCCAGTGCAGAAACCAACACGGCAGGAAAAACCCCTGAGTGGGAAGGCCAGCGGCTGGAGACGCAGCAACTGACCGGGCAATTGCGCGCGCAATGCATCTCCGGGCGACGCTCGATCTGCGGGAAGATCCTGCGGATTTTTTCCAATGGTATCCTGGTGGAGAGCGGCTATACGAATTTGGCGCGCGCACCGCTGACGAAATCCTGGCTGATTCCAGGCACCGTCACGGCGGCGCGCGGCGAGAATCTGGTGGAGACCCGGGAACCGGGTGCCCTGTGCGTCGGAACGGTTCTTTTGACCGACCTGCCGCGAGGCAAACCGCGCCAGTATGATTACGTGGTCATTGCCGGCTACCCGACCGGAGAATTTACCTACACGTCGGTGGGTTCGGTGCGCAAAACCGTAAGAAGGTTTTCGGCGAACCTGGACAAAGCGGTTCGCACAAATCTGGCCGCCGTGCAAGAACACCCCTGAAATTGGAACGAACCGCTCGCGAAACGGCCGTACTGCAAGGCTCGCGCGACGCCAAAATAGGCCCACGATATGCCAAAATCAGTGTCTCGCTCCGGCATCAAAGGGCAAAGACTGTACGCGGCGTATGAAACCATCAATTCCCAAAACAGCCGAGCAGAAGCCAACGCCTGAGGTGACGAATCCGGTCGAGGCCCCGGCGCCTGAACT
>DASRFK010000162.1:0-3540 GCA_035651635.1 Verrucomicrobiia bacterium
TCAAAGCGGGCTTCGACGAAGTGCGCCGGGTCATTCGGGACAAGGAACCGGCCCGCCCTTCGACGCGGTTGAGCACGTTGATGAAGGCGGACGCGGAGAATTTTTCGAAACGCCATGGAGCTGCGCCCCCGCGGCTGATTCGCGAATTGGAGGGCGAACTCGATTGGATCGTCATGCGAGCGCTCGAAAAGGACCGCGCCCGCCGTTACGCAACGGCCCACGGCCTCGGCCTGGACGTCGGCCGCTACCTTTCGGGGGAGCCGATTTCGGCTCGTCCGCCCAGCAGACTGTACAAGGCGCACAAATTCGTCGCTCGAAACAAACTGGCGTGTGCGAGCCTTGCGGCCATTCTCGTTCTGCTGGCTGCTGGCTTGGCCGTCGTGACTCGTTTGCTGGTAGTCGGAAACCGGGCACGGGTAAGGGCGCAACATCAGCAGGAGGTTGATCGGTTGGAAGGTTTTGGAATTAAGTACTGGTACCAGGGGAACTATGGTGAGGCGGAAAAGTGCTTTCGCCATTCGTTGGCCATTCGCCGCCAATTTCTTGATAACAGCTCTCCCAATGCGCTCGTCGCCACACACTTAGTGATCCTGCTGCAACAGGAAAACAAGTATGACGACACGGACCAGTTGTTTGACGGGTTTTCGAAATCACAACTCCTGGCTTCGCCTGGTTATGCGGGTCTGTTTGCCACGATTGGAGAAAGTATGGCGATGCAAGGCCGATGGAGAAAGGCGACCAACGATGTAACCAATCTGGTCAAAACCGAGCCGGACTCTCCCAATGGTTATCACACGCTCGCCCCATTGCTGGTCGCTTGCGGGGACGTTCCGGAATACCGCCGGCTTTGCCAGCAGATTGTCGTGCGTTTTCGCGGAACTCAGGATCCATATATCGCCGAGCGAATGGCCAAAGACTGCCTCATATTGACCTCCTCGGGGGCTGACTTGAACGTAGTCGGCGCTCTTGCCGACGTTGCGGCGAGCAAAAATCCAAGCTACGCTCCCTTCCAATGCTGCAAAGCGTTAGCGGAGTATCGCCAGCAGCGTTTTTCGGAAGCCGTGAAATGGGCTGATTCGGCCACGAAAGACCTCTTTTCTTACTCAAAGGCTGAAGGCTACGCAATCCTCTCCATGGCCCGGTTCAAGTCGGGACAGACCAACGAGGCGTTCATGGCCCTGGCCGACTGCGGCAAGGTCATCGAAGAACAGCTGCCAAAATTAAGCGCCGGTAATCTGAGTCTAGGTCAGGATTGGCGCGATTGGATCATTGCCCACGCGTTACAAAAGGAAGCCAATGCGCTTGTCAATCGTGCCACTCCGTGATTGATGGAGACTGCGACAAGAATTATCGCCTTCCCCGCTAGCAAAATCCAAGGTTGCCGGAGATCCCGCGACGGAACTACCATCGGAGGTACTGACCGCGCCGCGCTTGATTTCGCCATTAAGTACAGAGTCCACCCAAATCCTGATGCACCGGTTTGATCTGGTTGTCGTAAAGTTTGGCATCATGGCTAGACCAACTCGAAAAGAGATGACTGCGCTCTCCGAGCCCGAGGCTCGGAGGCACTATCGCCCGATTTTCTTCATGCGTTCATTGGTTAATGCCTCCAAAAAAACGTCATTGCGAAATGGAAGTTTCGACCTTGTGGACACCGGCACAAAAAAGCTTTTGGTCACCTGTAATCACGTTTGGGAAGGCTTCGATGACGAACAGTTCAAGGAACCTGTAAGCCAGCCGAGGGAATGACCCACCCTTCGCACGCTGCTCGCCGAGGTCGAGAAAGCGCAAGACATGCGATTCGAGCTCGCACGGCGATTCCAGGAGCAATTCGCATGCATACTCAGGCACCGCTATCAGGCTCGGCCTTCGTATTTGGGACTTTAGCGTGACTAAGCTCTGGAAGATCAATCAAGCCTGCATAAAACGCATCAGTAACAGCTGGGGAGGAGTGCCCTAGCAAACGCTGCGCTACAAAAATTCCGAAAGATGTTGCAACATAGGAACCGAATTCCTTGCGCAGGAGGTGGCAAGGTTTGTCGTCCTCGATGCCCTTCATCCGCAGCCAGGCGACCAATGTCCGATGATGACACTCGCATCTATAGTGCAAATTATTAGGTTCTGTTTCGGGCGTATAAACCTTCGGCGGATTGCCTGGAACTATGAAGACATCTCCTTCCTTGTGGTATTTATGAACGGTGTCCCATATCACTGGTTCGACCGGAAGGACTCTTCTGCGTTTACTCTTAGGCGTGAAATACGGTGTTTTCTTTATTTCGATGTAGCGCCGCCCCTTCGCGCTAGTGAAAAACCAGTCCCATTGACTCATGTCGGCTTCCTCGCGCCTCAAGCCGATACCGAGTTCCTGGACCAGAATAATGAACGCTTCAGGCGGTTCTCGCCAGTCCGGTGTCTTCCACCTTGAATTAACTCATGCTGTGGACCTTTTGTCGCTAGTTGTTGGGGTAGCCGTCTCGAAGTTTTATTGAGTCATCCCAAATTGAATCGAGAAGGTCTCGGTCCATTGGCGTATACGGCTTAATCTCGACACGGCGTAGCGGCTGAAAACGGATTCTGAATCGTAAGTTTCATGGTGGAGTAGGTGTCGCAAGACGCGCTTGGCTTTTATCGTTCCGCAGCGTTGATTCGTTTATCGCACGCAAACGGAGATTTCTAATGCGTGCTGATGGTAGTACAGATAGTAGTACAAGGGTGCGCGTTGTTTCACCATGGTTCAACGTGTGCCTTCGTGTGGCATGGCTGCCATAATATGTTGACTACAACCGCGTTGCCGACACAGCGGGAAACATTTGGAACCAGGCCGAAACTGACGAGGTTTTACTACGGATCAGAAGGTTTCAGGTTCAACTCCTGATGGGTGCGCCACTTCAAAAAACCTCGGTAAAAGGGGCTTGGAAACCACTTCGGAATGTTCTCAAAAACGGCGCATTTCTACCCCAAATTCGCAATTCTTATCGGGCTTGTCACGGATTGTTCTGCATTTCTCCGCGGCCAACTTAGCCCCGTCAGCGCGCATGTGAACTTGTATCGCGATACCCCTGGGCCGCAAACCGAGCGCTCCGCCCTTGCGCCGGGCCGCCTCTTCGCCTCCTCATTCAGCTCGCACATAGGCATACTGCTTTGTCCCCTTTGTTCCGGAACGGTTTGGTGTCTCCTTTGTCTCCTTTTTGTCCCGATGCCGTGCGAGGACGTAAAAGGTGCCGCGGCCGGTTGTGCCGATCTTGTTGAGCGCGCCTTTGCGTCGGAGATCAGTCCAGAGTCGCATTCGCGAGGTCCAAGGGGCCTTGCGACGATCCTTCCGAACGGCCCAGGCTAAAGGCAATAGGAATGTTTGAAAGCCGTCCGAGGAACCGCAATTTATTAGTGTCCCACGGGTCGATGTCAGCGGCGGAATGAAAATGCAGTAACGGCGCCGGTTTGAAATTGTATTTTCTTCCGGTGGGTTTTTCTTCCGAACTTCTGCTGAAAGCTCTTCTTCCTTCTTTCGTTCCTGGTCCTTCTTCCCTTCGGGCGTTCGGC
>DASRFK010000163.1:0-2695 GCA_035651635.1 Verrucomicrobiia bacterium
ACAGAAGTTTGTGCTCCGAATCCACGGTGAGATAGTCCCAACCGCCTTCGCCACCGATTTCGAAAGTGCGCGAAACGTGATAAGGCCCCCCCGCCGCTGAAGGGGCGCGGGAAGGCTGGGCTCGGAGTTGCGGTCCCGTCAGGAGCGCCAGCGTGAGACCAAAAACGACTTTAACAGAATGGCTTGTTTTCATCGGGATGCAATCGGTTGCCGCTACCGCCCCGAACACACGAGGCACATCATGCATCGCTACAACCAAAGTCGTGTGAGGTCAAGGGAGTTCCAAATGGGCTATGAGCCGGATTGCCGGGTGAATTCGGAACCATCGTCCCAGGCTTCCTTGGTCTCGAGGTATTTGGCGATGAACTTCTGCAGCGTCTCAGAATCCGCGGTCAGCACCGCCCGCAAATCATTCGGTTGCTCACCGTTCTGCACGAATTGATGGGCGATGGCAGCCGGCTCCTTTTCCAGCAATTTCATCACCCAATCGTGATTGAGCGCCGATAGCTTCAGGGTCGGCTTGGTCTGCACTACTTTCAACAGCAAGTGAGGAGGAATCACGTGGTAATCCCGTTCGACCGAGGCAATGTCGAGCAGGAGCTGGCCTTGCAGCTTAAACGCATGGGCTTCCATCACGGTGGCTTTGTCCTTGCCGATAAGGGTAAAGCGGTAAGCCTTCCCTTCCCCTTTCTCAAACTTCCAGACTTCATCGGCAGGTTCTTTCGTGCCGCTTACCCAGTCCCCAACGACGGCGGGTTCGAACACGACATCCTTGCCGGTATAAAATGGCGATACGGAGGTTACCACGCAACCGGCCAGGAGCACCGTGGTCGAAACAAAAGCTAAAACCGTCGAGACTTTTTTTATTTTCATAGGCGAATGTATTGAGGTTGATGAAACTGCGTGGGGAGATTAGCTCCGCCGATGTGCCTGGCGTGAATTGAAAAAACTGCATTGGCGTCCCACAACAGCATGGATTTCACGAACACCTCGCATTTTCCTGAAGGAAACGGCGGGCTGATGCTCCAGTGAGTTTAAGGTTTTGGTTTGAGCGATAATTAGATGGCAAATGGCTGTCCCATAGGTCTAGTTCAGACCCGGCAAATAGGCTTGTTGGGGCGTACCCAAGAACCGCCCCCCGCCACCGGCTGTCCCATAGACTTCCAACAAACTGCGCACCTCCAGCTTTTGCCAGAGCGCCGAACGCAGCAACGCGAAGAGCCGGGTAAAGCTGTGGCCCCACTGGCTCAGGAAGGCGCAAAAGCGCAGCAGCAGGTACACCAGCAGCGCCGTCCAGACCTGCCACCGCACGGCATTGGCGTTGTGGCCAAGGAAGTCGGCCAACTGGAGCGTCTGCTTGAGTTCCTTGAAGAACACTTCGATGCTCCAGCGACAACGATACAAATCGGCAATGGTCTGGGCGCTCCATTCCAGATTGTTGGTCAGGAAGACCATTTCGCGCCGCTCCCCCTCGACCTCGACCCAGGCGACGACGCGCCGCATCCAGTTGGGATACGCGTGGTGCGACTTGGCGGTGGTCAGCTCGATCAGGTCGTCGGCCAGGATGTTGCCGATAATGCCGCGCTGGAGCTTGCGCACGACCCGGTACTCCAGGTTGTCTTTGGCCCGCGTCACCCAGAACACTTCGCGGATGGCCAGATCGGCCAGATGGGCGAAGTCCAGATACGCCTTGTCGAAGATCACAATCTCCCCAGCCCGCACGCCCGCGCAGAGTTCCCTGGCTCGCCGGTTGTCGTGCTCCCCAGCGGTATCCACGATGGCGAAGCGGGGGAGGAAGGTTTGCAGATTGAGCCGCACGTGGCATTTGGCGGCGGCTTTGCGCCGCCGGTGCTTGGCCCAGTCCATACAGCGGGCCACCAGTTGGATGGTGGTGCTGTCCACCACGTGAATCATCCGCTTGAAACGGAAGGCAAAACGGGGCCGCCGACCACCGCCGAACTGCGGAGCAATGGCCTGCAGATGCGCCAGCATGTTCCAGAACAATTTCTCGGCCATCGCGGCGTCGCGCTCCCGGTTGGCGTGCGAGAGGGCGTTCTTGCTGGGCGGAGTGGCCCCGCGGATCGCCGAAAGCGGCCCGGCATTCAGACGCAGCGCATCGCACACGTCGTTCAGTCCCAGGGCGTGTGTCAACTGGGCAAAAATCAGGCTGACCACATGGCTCCAGGGCTTGAAGGTGCGGCTCTTGGCCTCCGCGTCGTATTCGCGCGCCAATCCGGGGACCAGGTGGTTGGGAATCAGATTGCACAATTGTCGCAGGAGGGAGAACCTGCTGCGCGTTGGCTTGCGGTTTGTTTTCTTTTTCATGACCTGCCTTGTGGCAGGTCACAACCTGCAAGCCAACACTTTTTCGCTTTCAACCGCTTCACCTATCAACCCTGTGGGACAGTTGTGATTCTGGTTTATAAAGCTATCGCCGCGGGAATTAAATGAAACCGAGCGCGTGGAAGTGGCCGAGTTCCAACTCGAGGAAGCGAGGGCACTTCGACCAGGTGTTCTAACCTTCCCTTCTGCGATAACAGGGACGCGTTCCACCGTCGTTCCACCGCGTCCGAAACTTGATCCGTGACGGCTTGGAAGTCGTCCATACCAGGTTCACGAGCACAACCCGCGCGCTTCAGAAAATTCTTTCTCTGTTACCTCTGTTTGCTCCTGTGCGATTTCTGCGACTTCTACG
>DASRFK010000164.1:0-13276 GCA_035651635.1 Verrucomicrobiia bacterium
CACGCGGCAATGTACTCGAGCGCCTCGGCCAAATAAAACTCCTCGAGCGTCTCATAGAGCACCACCTTAAACCCGGGACGCGAGAGCTGGGCCATTTTTTGCGGAGTCAACGCCGCGGCGTCGCGAATGATTCCCTGGTCCAGCGTGGTATAATCCCACCAGTCCGGCGCGATGGAACTGAGTTTGCGTGGCATAAGCTATTGTTCGAGGCGCTTTTCGTAAGCGACATTGAGCAAATAGTCTTTGCCCAACGCGTGCCTTAGTGGATCGATGTCCGCTCTGGAAAAACCAAGGTGCAAATGACGGCGCCAGCCTTCGGCGTGTTTAAAGCGTTTCGACAGGCGCCCTAATTGAATCGACATATCACTCATGGTCTGCAGGTATGAGTTGAGTCCCTGACTCACCTCGAGCCATTGTTGCTGGCTTTGATGCCGAGCCAGCGCGTGCAGCTTGGTCTCGTGTACCGAGCCCGTGTTTACGAAAATTCCCGGCATCACCCGTCGGCGAAGTGGATCGCGCAGTCCATGCGGCATGCAATGATACACCGCGACGTCCCCGTCGATGGCCGCGCGTCGCGGACGAGTCTGAAAATTGGGCATGGGTGTCGCGAAAGCCGCCGTCACTACCAGCCGGCACGTGTTGGTGTGATCTTCCATGTAATCCTGCGGCGAATGGGTCAGCACGATTCCAGGGCGCACATCGCGAAGGACCGCGGCCACACGTCGTAGCAGGCTGACTTCATAAACAATTTCCAAGTCATCGGTCAGGCTGGGATGAAAGTGTGCGCCCAGAACCGCGGCGGCGCGGCGGGCTTCTTTACGCCGGAGTGCGCGGGTCCGGGTGGAGTTGTGTTCGTTGCTGCCGCAATTACCACTGGCAATATTGAAATAATGAGTCTCATACCGGGCCCTTTTGAGCTGCAGCAGCGTCCCGGCCATATAAAACTCGATATCATCCGGGTGTGCGCCGATCGCTATCGCAATGCGGTTTACCATCAACGCCGTTGTGAGATTTTTACCGGCCGCCCCAACGCGGCCGAACGGTCGGCGGCAAAAATGAGGTCATGCGTTCTGGCTGCCTCCCGGAGGCTGGTCAGGGGCATGTCGCGGCCGGCTTCGAGTGCGTTAAAGAAAGCCTCGAACTGAGTCTGGTAGGGATGATCGGAGACATCGCCTGAATCCAGGGGTTTAAAAGCGAGGGTGCTCCAATTTTCTTTGCTGGTTTTGAGTTCGCTCGAATGAAACCTGTTATCGAGCAAACTGCCTTTGCTGCCGACCAGGTGGGTATGGAAGTAGTACGGCTGTAAACAGTCAATGCAGGCCGTGCACTTGCCGATAGCACCGTTCTTGAACTTGAGGATCGTCACGCTTGTCGAGGGATATTCATAGGGAGCGAAAGCTTTGCCGACCGATTTAGTTCCCGCGCTCATCACTTCGATCACTTCATTGCCCATGCAGAACAACAGCGCGTCCAGAGCGTGGCAGCCGGCTGACAATAACGCGCTGCCACCTTGCGCCTTTTTTGTGTTCCAACGGAATTGTCCATACCACGGTCCGATGCCGTGGTAATAATCAATTTCACCATAATGAAGTTTTCCGAGGAGTCCCTGATCCAGCAAGGCCTTCGTCGCCAGGAACTGACTGGAAAAACGGCACTCGAAGCACACGCAGGCCTTGACTGCGGCTTTGTCGACCGCCTGCAGGACGCGAGTGAGATCCTTGGGCGTCAGGCAGACGGGCTTTTCGATGATGAGATGCTTGCCCGCCCGCGCCGCGCGCACGGCCTGGTCCGCGTGGCGATCGGGAAGTCCGCAGACCGAGACCACATTGATTTCGGGGTCCTCGAGCATCTCCTCGAGCGCCGTGTAAGACCGCATCGGCCGGCCATACCGAGCCGAAAGCTCTTCCGAAGCAACCTTGCGAGCGGAACAAATGGCTGAGACTTGCCCCGCGGTCGTGGCGTTAATCGCAGCGATGTGGGCGCTCGCCGCCCAACCGTAACCGATGATTCCGACATTAAAGTTCTTCACGCGTAAGTTGCGCCCGGCTTCGTCCAGTGGCTATGGAATTGGTGTAACAGGCCAACGCTCGTCGCGAAACATAAAATTATTCGTCCTCAGGGCGGCGGTCGCCTGGTCGAGATGGTGGGATGATGTCCCCAGTTGGCGGCTGACCCTGGACGTAAGATGTTTCATTGTTCGGATGGGCGCGTTGCGCTGCCTGATCGAACGAGTCGCGGGGAGACCGATCCATAAAATGTTAGCTGAGACGACGACTCGAACTCAACGCCTGGTCAGTGCCGCCAAAAGGCAGCGCAGCACCGATGTGGACCTCGCGGGTCTGGAAGCCACCCTCAAACGGAACATCAAGGGCGAGGTCCGGTTTGATGCCGGCAGCCGCGCTCTGTATGCCACCGACGGCTCGAATTACCGGCAAGTTCCAATCGGGGTTGTGATTCCCCGAGATGCGGAGGATGTGCGGCAAACCCTCGGCGCCTGTCACCGGTTCGGCGCTCCGGTACTCAGCCGGGGCGGCGGCACGAGCCTGGCAGGGCAATGTTGCAACGTGGCCGTGTTAATGGATTTCACCAAGTACATGAACCGCGTACTGGAGATCGATCCGCAAAAACGTCTGGCTCGCGTGCAGCCGGGCTGTGTGCTGGATGATCTGCGCGACCAGGCCGGCCAAAAATTTGGGCTAACGTTTGGGCCCGACCCGGCCACGCATTCCCACTGCGCCATTGGCGGCATGCTGGGCAACAATTCCTGCGGAATTCATTCGCTGCTGGCCGGCAAGCACGGGTTGGGCCTCCGAACCTCGGATAATACGCACGAGTTGGAAGTCCTCACTTACGACGGCGCGCATATGCGAGTGGGCGAAACTCCACCCCATGAACTGGAAAGGATCATCGGTCTGGGCGGAGCTCAAGGAGAGATTTATAAGAAATTGCGAGCTCTGCGCGACAAATATGCGGACCATCTGCGAAATAATTTCCCGAAATTGCCGCGTCGTGTTTCGGGATACAATCTCGACGAACTGCTTCCCGAGCATCATTTTCAGGTGGCCCGATCACTGGTAGGTTCGGAAGGAACATTAGTGACGATTTTGGAGGCCACGCTGCGCCTGGTTCCCAAACCTGGCGCCAACACGCTTTTGGTCCTGGGTTATCCGGACGCTTTTTCCGCGGCCGATCACCTGATGGAAATCCTCGAATTCCAGCCCATCGGCCTGGAAGGGATCGATGAGCTGCTCATTAGTTGGATCAAGCTCAAGAAAACCCGCCAGGCCAACCTCAAACTAATGCCCCCGGGCAAAGCATGGCTCTTCGTGCAGTTTGGCGGAGATACCAAGCAAGATGCCGATGGGCAGGCGCAACGTTGTCTGAAGCGACTTGAGAGTGTCAAAAACCCACCCTCCTCGAAGATCTACGATGAGCCCGAAGAAGAGGAGAAGCTGTGGAAAATTCGCGAAAGCGGCCTTAGCGCCACGGCCTGGGTGCCCAATCACCCGGACAACTGGCCGGGTTTCGAGGATTCAGCGGTCCCAACGCAAATGGTGGGTCCTTATCTGCGGGATTTGAGGCGGTTGATGGATAAGTACGGTTACACCGCCTCGCTGTATGGCCACTTTGGCCAGGGATGCATCCACTGCCGCATTCCCTTCGATCTTTATTCCTTCGAAGGAATCCAGAAATGGAAAGCGTTCATGGAAGAGGGGACTGACCTCGTGGTGCGCTATGGCGGTTCCATTTCGGGTGAGCACGGCGACGGACAGGCGCGCGCGCCGTACCTTCACAAAATGTTTGGGCCGGAATTGATGCAGGCTTTCCGTGAGTTCAAGCGGATTTGGGATCCACATTGGAAAATGAATCCCGGCAAGGTCATCGACGCTTACCCGATAGATGCCAATCTGCGCATTGGAACCAGCTATAGTCCGCCCAATCCCGACACGCATTTCAAGTATCCTGAGGACAATTGGACCTTCGCCCGCGCAGCGCTGCGCTGTGTTGGAGTTGGCAACTGCCGTAAAAAGGACGGTCAGACGATGTGCCCCAGCTACCAGGTTACTCTGGAAGAGGAACACTGCACCCGGGGGCGGGCCAGGCTGCTCTGGGAGATGCTCAACGGGCGGGAACTCAAAGACGGTTGGCGGAGTGAGGCCGTGAAGCATTCGTTGGATCTTTGCTTGTCCTGTAAAGGCTGCAAAGGCGATTGCCCGGTCCAAGTGGACATGGCCACTTACAAGGCCGAATTTCTGTCCCACTACTATCAAGGCCGGCTGCGCTCGCGGCAGGCCTACGCGTTTGGCCTAATCCACAACTGGTCGCGACTGGCCAGCCTTGCGCCCAGTCTCGTCAATCTTTTCACCCAGGCACCCGGCCTGCGCGCCGTTGCGAAGCTTGTGGCGGGCATGGCACCCGAGCGTCGTGTGCCGCGCTTCGCGCCGCAGTCTTTCAAGGGCTGGTGGCGAAATCGCACCCGCACAAGTGATCGCGGCAGCCGCGTCCTGCTCTTCGCTGATACTTTCAACAATTACTTCCACACTGAGGTGGCGCGAGCCGCGGTCGAAGTGCTGGAGAATGCTGGATTCGCGGTGAACGTACCAATGGCAGATCTCTGCTGCGGCCGGCCGCTGTACGATTACGGCATGCTCGAGCAAGCCAAGAGCCGGTTGGCCGCCATCCTGTTCCATCTCCGGCGCGATATTCAGGCGGGCACCCCCATGGTTGTCCTGGAGCCCAGTTGTTGTGCGGTGTTTCGGGATGAACTGATGAATCTATTTCCCAACAATACCCAGGCCAAACGTCTTAACGAACATACTTTCACACTGGCAGAATTCCTCCGCCGGTATGCCCCGCATTACTCACCGCCCCGCTTAAACCGCCGGGCCTTGATTCACGGACATTGTCATCAAAAGGCGTTGATGGGAATGGAATCCGAACAGGAAGTGCTTCGCGCCATGGGGGTGGAAAGTGAAATGCCAGATTTGGGCTGCTGCGGCATGGCGGGCTCGTTTGGATTTGAGAAAGGTGAGAAGTACCAGGTGTCGGCCAAGTGCGGGGAACGGGCGCTCTTGCCCAAGGTCCGCCAAGCGGACGACGAAAAACTCATCATCGCCGACGGATTCAGCTGCAAAACCCAAATCGCCCAAGGCACCGACCGGCGGGCGCTGCATCTCGCGCAGGTGATTCAATTGGCGCTGCATCAGGGGCCGGGAGAAAGTCGGCGCCCTGAAGATCGTTTCGAACGCGAACGGCAAGCGGAATTTCATGCGGGCAACGTGCGCACCGCGGCCGCGATCGCCGGTTTAGCCGCGGCTGGGCTGCTCGCCTGGGGTTTGTTCTCGAGAGGACGCAAGGGAACCTAACCGGGTCGAAATCGGAGTGGAATCGCGGCTTGGGCGGCCACTTCCAGCCGGCAGTAATCGTAGTACACAGAAACTAATAAAAGGAGAAATCGAATTATGGCCAAAACGGGCGCGGATGTTCTGATTGAAACTCTCATTGATTGGGGCGTGGAGATTGTCTTCGGTCTTCCGGGAGATGGTATCGATGGCATTATGGAATCGTTGCGCACCCATTGCGACCAACTGCGTTTCTTGCAGGTGCGGCATGAGGAGGCGGCCGCTTTCATGGCCTGCGGTTATGCGAAATATACCGGGCGGTTGGGTGTGTGCGTGGCCACCTCCGGCCCGGGAGGCATTCATCTGCTGAATGGTTTGTATGATGCCAAGCTCGATGGGCAGCCGGTCCTGGCGATCACCGGCCATCATTTCCATGATCTGATTGAAACGCATGCGCAGCAGGACGTGGATCTCGATCGGCTTTACATGGATGTGGCCGTGTACAACGCGCGCGTGATGGGTCCGGAGCACGTTGCCAACGTTGCCAATTTAGCCTGTCGCACCGCGCTGGGCCGACGCGGAGTGGCCCACATTAATTTCCCGATTGATTTCCAATCGATGCCGGTTAAAAAAGGTCACCCATCCCAGCGAGGCAAGCAGCACGCCAACGTCCAAACCTTTGCCCGAGGCGCGGCGTTGCCTTCAGAGCAAGACCTGCGGCGGGCCGCTGACGTGCTGAACGCGGGACAGAAGGTCGCAATGCTCGTGGGCGCGGGGGCCCTCGACGCTACTGATGAGCTGGTGTCCGCCTCTGAGAAGCTGGGAGCGCCAATCATTAAGGCGCTGTTGGGGAAAGCCGCCGTGCCGGATGAGGATCCGCATACCACCGGCGGGATTGGTTTGCTCGGCACCACTCCTTCTCAGGAAGCCATGGAAAAGTGCGACACGTTGCTAATGGTCGGCACTTCTTTCCCGTATATCGAATTTCTTCCCAAGCCGGGGGCGGCTCGCGGAGTGCAAATCGATCTGGATCCCGCGCGGATCGCCTTGCGTTACCCCATCGAGGTTGGTCTTGTGGGTGACAGCAAACGAACCCTCCAAACCTTGCTGCCGCTGCTTCGATATAATGAAGATCGCTCGTTTCTGACCCAGGCGCAGAAAGGAATGGCCGAGTGGTGGCAGTTGATGGAACAGCGCGGCACACGTGAGGACAAACCAATGAAGCCTCAAGTCGTCGCCTGGGAACTGGGCAAGCGCCTCCGGGAGGACGCAATTGTCTCGTGTGACAGTGGCACCATCGCCACCTGGTGGGCGCGCCAAATCAAGGCCAAACGGGGACAGAAATTTTCACTTTCGGGCACTCTGGCGACGATGGGCAACGGTCTGCCTTACTGCATTGCCTCCCAGGTCGCTTATCCAAACCGACAATGTGTTGCATTCATCGGAGATGGCGGCTTCTCCATGCTCATGGCCGATTTCGTCACGGCCGTGAAGTACGAATTGCCCATCAAAGTCGTGATCATAAAAAACAACGTTCTAGGCATGATCCGCTGGGAACAAATGGTCATGCTGGGCAACCCTGAGTATGCTGTCGAGCTTCAGCCCATTGATTTCGCCATGTTCGCTCGCTCGTGTGGCGCGGTCGGTTTGACTGTCACTGAACCCAAGGCCTGCGGCGACATCCTCGAGCAGGCCTTAAATGCGCCCGGACCTGCTCTCGTCGAAGCGGTCGTCGACCCGTTTGAACCGCCGCTCCCCGCTAAAATCAAACCTGATCAAGCGCTGAAATTCGCTGAATCGCTAGCCCGGGGTGAACCACGGCGGATGCGTATCGCCACGACGATTCTTGAAGACAGGGTAAAAGAGCTGGTTTAAGAGCGTGTTTGGCCAAATGCCGCTAAGGCTTCAAATTCCCTTCACCCTGGCCCTCTCCCAAAGGGAGAGGGAACAACAGCGGACGTCAGAAAAGTAGTGCGACGTTTGGCCTCCGGGCCGGGGATCCTGGCGGTAACGGATTACTCCCATGGATGTTCTAATCGAGTCCTTGGCCGTTTCGGCTTACCAGGTGCCAACCGACGACGGCCCGGAATCCGATGGCACGCTTTGCTGGGACTCGACGACGCTTGTCCTGGTGGAGGTCCAGGCGGGGGGTCGGATTGGCCAGGGCTTCACTTACGCCGATCAATGCGTCGCGAGCTTAATTCAGGCGAAACTACGGGAGATAATTATTGGGCGCGATGCTATGGACGTAGGCGGCAGCTTCGACCTCCTGGTGCGCGCGCTTCGTAATCTCGGCCGGAGCGGCCTCACCGCCATGGCCGTTTCCGCTGTCGATGTTGCCCTGTGGGATCTCAAGGCGCATCTGCTCGATTTGCCGCTGGTAAAGCTCCTGGGCCAGGTTCGCGCATCGGTTCCCGCTTATGGCAGCGGGGGCTTTACCTCTTACTCCATTTCTCGACTGCAACAGCAACTCGGTGATTGGGTAGCCAGCGGCCTCCGGAGTGTGAAAATGAAGATCGGGCGCGAGCCCGGCCAGGATTTGAATCGTGTACGCCTGGCGCGCCAGGCAATTGGCGATGTGAGCCAGCTGTATGTGGACGCGAACGGCGCATACGGTGTCAAGCAAGCCTTGGAACACGCGGAGGCTTTTCGGCCATTCCGGGTCAGCTGGTTCGAAGAACCTGTCTCCTCGGATGACTTAGCCGGGTTACGCTTAATTCGCGAAAGAGCGCCGGCCGAAATGGTCATTGCCGCCGGTGAATATGGATATGACCCGATCTATTTTCGACGCATGCTTGAATCCGCCGCAGTCGATGTGCTCCAGGCGGACGCAACTCGCTGCGGTGGCATCTCGGGTTTTTTGCAAGCCGCCGGGCTCTGCGAAGGGTTCCAGACACCCCTTTCGGCCCATACCGCTCCCTCGATCCATCAGCACGCTTGCTGCGCTGTGAGCCGCGCTACCAACGTCGAGTACTTCTACGATCACTATCGAATCGAACACATGTTCTTCGACGGAGCCGCCCAACCACGCGGAGGGGAGCTTAAACCCGACCTCTCCCGGCCCGGCTTGGGTTTGGAATTCAAACGTTCAGATGCCCGGAAGTACCAGGTTTGCTAGGGTCGTGTTTTCTGTCGGCCGACGATTGTTCAGCCCGGCTGACGCCTTCGAGCGAGTTGTTTGGCCAGTCGCAGGGCGGCCAGCATACTCGACGGATTGGCCACACCCTGTCCGGCAATGTCGTAAGCCGTGCCATGATCCGGAGAGGTGCGAATAAAGGGCAGGCCGAGGGTCCAATTCACTCCTTGCTCAAAGGCCACCATTTTCAGCGGCGCCAGGCCCTGGTCGTGATACATCGCGACGACGGCGTCGTAATCGCCCTTGAAGGCATAATAAAACAAGGCGTCGGCGCTGATCGGCCCCGTCGTGTCGATCCCCTGGCTCTGCGCCTGCTTGACGGCCGGCCCAATAATCGTGAGTTCTTCAGTCCCGATCTTGCCGCCTTCCCCAGCGTGCGGATTGAGCCCGCACACCCCAATCCGGGCGCGGCTCAGCCCCAAATCGCGGCATGCCTGCGCGGCCAGCGCGATGGTGGCCTCGATCTTTTCCGCCGTAAGGCGGCCGGCTACTTCCCGGATGGGCAGGTGGGTCGTTGCCAGTGCCACTCGCAGCCAACGGCCGCGATCATCATTTCCCAACAGCATCATGGCTGTTCGTTCGACGCCGGCTATTTCCGAAAGCAGTTCAGTCTGCCCGACAAAGGGCACTCCGGCGCGGACAATCGCTTCTTTGTTTACGGGCGCCGTCACCAGAGCATCGAGTTCCCCACGCAAACAGCGTTCTGCTCCCGCCCGCACCCAATCGATCGACGCGGTGGCGGCTTCAGGTGAAAACGCGGGGAGATTCGCCGGCAGTGTTTTTTCGCCGACACTTAGAAACAGAAACCGATCCGAACTTGAGCATTGTGCCACTGAACGGAACGCGAAGGGAATCTTCAGTTTTTGGCTGAGCTGGTTGAGGTGAGCCGAATCTCCGATCAGGAGGTACTTGGTATCATCAAGCGGCGCTTCGAGGGCCAGCGCCTTGAGGGTAACCTCCGGCCCAATCCCAGCGAGGTCGCCCAGCGAGATCCCAATGGATAATGGCGCGGGCACTAAAAGAAATACTGAATGAACGTCTTCTTTTTGAGCTTATCGATCCACTGTTTTTCCAGGCGATTACGCTCCTCGCTGCGCAATCGCCTTTCGATTTCGTCGCGAACCTCATTGAGGCTTTTGTAATGCGCCGTGCTGACCTCATCCACCATCAGCAGGTAACACTCGCCCGTTGTCTCAATTATGTCACTGCATTGGCCGGCCTTCAGCGCGAAGGCGGCTTCGGCCAATTCACGCCTCAAAGCCGAACGATCATACCATACGCCTTCGGTGCCAGCCTTCGAGTTCTGTGGATTCATGTCGGCCAGTTCAGTGGCAATCTCCGCAAAGCTGACGCCCTGTTTTAGCCGGTCGCGGATTTCCCCTGCCAGCTTCCGTGCGTCGGGCGCATTTGGATCGGCCGATTTATTCAACGTGATCCGCCGGAGCTTGATTCGATCTTCCTCCTTAAAATCGTCGCGGTGATCGAGGTAATATTTCTCAATTTTGTGAGGGGAAATAATGATTTCCTGGGAAATGTTCTTCAGCCGCAATTGAGCGACAATAAACCGATCCTTTACCTGCTGGCGAAATTTCTCGTAAGACATGCCTCGGGCTTCGAGGGTTTTGGTCAGCGTCGCGCGATCTCCGAAATCGCTTTTAATGCTTTCCTGCACCAGGTCGTCCAGGACGCTTTCCGGCAGGCTGTAGCCCGCGGTTTTGAACTCTCGCAGGATTAGCTGTTGCTCCACCAGGGTATCGAGGTTTTCATGCTGCATTTCCGCGATCTTGCTTTCCAGCAGCGACCGGGAATTGCTGTACTTGGTCACTACCAGAGGAGCGGTCTGTTGATTCAGGGATTCTACCTCGTGGTATGTGATGACCGCATCGTTGACGATTGCCTGGATCGCGTTCGCCAACTCCGCGCGCGCGGCGTTTCCGCAAACAAAACAGAGCCCGACCGCCAGGCTGATGGACCAAGGTTTCATTTCGAGCGGCGCCAGTTTAACTTCGAAACCCTTCGTTGCAAGGGGCAACTTGGCCCCGCTCCACGCGCCACGCCCGGTGCGGAAGGCAACCTTACGCGGGCGCCCGCTCACCCGATCCGGTCCGCTTTAACCACACCAGCAAGATGCTGATATCAGCCGGCGACACCCCGGAAATGCGCGAGGCTTGCCCGACCGTGGCCGGCCGGATCTTCCCTAATTTCTGCCGCGCTTCGGGACGCAGACTCGGTACCGTCGCGTAATCAAACGCCGCGGGGATTTGTTTGTCTTCGAGGTCCTTAAATTTGGCGACTTCGTTTTCCTGGCGCGCGATATAACCCGAATACTTTATGGTAACTTCGACTTGCTCGCGGGCTTCAGCAGATAAGCAAGACTTATCTACAATATCAGCATACCTAACCTCCGGTCGCCGCAGCCGTTGGGCTAGCGTCTCCGAACCAGTCCGGGTCCGTTCCAAACGCTGAATCTCAGTCTCGATCGCTTGTTGCTTCTCTTTGAATTTTAGGTAGTTACGTTCGGGAAGCAGTCCCAGTTCATACCCCAATTCTGAGAGTCGCAGATCGGCATTGTCCTGCCTCAACAAAAGCCGGTACTCCGCCCGCGAGGTAAACATCCGGTAGGGCTCCGAAGTTCCCTTCGTAACCAAATCATCAATCAACACGCCAATGTAGGCTTGGTCCCGTCGCAGAATGACGGGCTCAAGGTTCTTCGTTCGCCGGGCCGCGTTGATCCCGGCAATAAGACCTTGGGCTGCCGCTTCCTCATAACCGGAAGTTCCATTGATCTGGCCTGCGAGAAAGAGGTTTTCACACACCTTCGTTTCGAGTGAGGGAAAGAGTTGGGTTGGAAACGCGAAATCGTACTCTACCGCGTACGCCGGTCGAAGTATTTCGGCGCGTTCGCATCCAATAATAGTTTTGACCATTTCTATCTGGACCTCGAATGGCAGCGATGTTGAAAAGCCGTTCACATAAATCTCGTCTGTGGCGATGCCCTCTGGCTCGAGGAAAATCTGCTGCCTTTCTTTTTCAGGGAATTTGACGATTTTATCCTCGATTGAAGGACAGTACCGAGGTCCGACGCCTTCAATAGCCCCGGAGTACAGGGGAGACTTGTGGAGATTGCTGCGAATAATGTTAGCGGTGGCTGGCGTCGTATAGGTGATGAAGCATGGGAGTTGCCCGTTAATGGAAGCTAGAATCGAGTGAGGTGGATATAGGTTTGCCCCGGAATGGCCAATCGATTGTTCCACGTGGAACGTTCTGGTAGGGCATCGCGAATTTTCAGGGTTGAACGCACTTTTGCGCGAACTTTGTTCCACGTGGAACAAATCCTCTTTCCAGTAACTGAAATATGGGACTGGATCATCTCCAGACTGGGTTTCAGTCCGGGAGAAATCAATTGACCGACGCAAGAGCCGAGGGGGCGTCCCGGTCTTAAGCCGCCCAAGCTCCAGGCCGACTTCTTGCAACGAAGCTGAGAGGCCTGTTGCAGCAGCTTCTCCGGCGCGACCGCCTGATTGCTGATTACCGCCAATGTGCATCAAGCCCTTCAGGAAGGTCCCGGTCGTGACCACCACTGCCTTTCCCAAGAACTGAACTTCGAGGGTGGTTTCGACGCCGTATACGCGGCCGTCTCGGTGGAGAAGCTTGACGCATTGGGCTTGGCGGAGATCCAAATTGGGTTCCTTTTCGCAAACCCATTTCAGACGGAATTGGTAGGCCTTCTTGTCGCATTGAGCCCGGGGTGCCCACACGGCGGGGCCTTTCTTGGTGTTCAGCATGCGGAATTGCAATCCAGCCATGTCTGTTGCTTTCCCCATCTCCCCGCCTAATGCGTCGATCTCACGGGCTAAATGGCCTTTCGCCAAACCTCCAATTGCTGGGTTGCAAGACATCTGACCGACAGTATCGGCGTTGATCGTCAAGAGTAGTGTCTGACAGCCCATTCGAGCGGCCGCCAATGCCGCTTCGACGCCAGCATGACCAGCACCAAGAACGATCACGTCGTAATTCTTTGGATAAATGAACACGGCTCAATTCCTAAATTCACCCCGCGAAATCGAATGGCTCCTATCCCAAGCTCTCACCCGGACGCGAGGGGACGGGTGCGTAAAGACAAACCTCCGTAGCCTCGGAGGCACGAGAGGGGATTTGCCGGATTCCTGATAGCAGGTCTCCGGAAAGCGAAAGAACAATGCCCGATTTTTTCCCGCAGATTCAGGGCGACCGCAGATAGGGGAGGCCGGAACCCGAGGATCGGACAACTCGGATGGCTCAACTCATGCGAAGTCCAGAGCTTTAAAGGAGGTGGCAATGCGAGGCCAGAAGGAGTTGTGCGCCTCGCGAAAACGGGCGTAGCATGGCGCACTTGGTCGCCACCTGGCCTGCCATCTTTAAAAACGACAACATAAGTTGTCATGTTAATAGATGACAACCATTTGTCATTAACTGTGCTGACAATTTCAGCACTGAGCGCAACTGGCGGGGTAAGCTGTTGCGTGGACTCGCGTTCATAAGGTCGGAACTTAGCATAGCAGCCACGACATGGGAATTCCGAACGCAGTGAAACCAGGGCAAACGCATCTAATTCTGGTGGTAGGGATGGCGCGGTAGGGATGGCGCGCTGCGCCGTCCGCGCCGCGTTAGCGGCGCAACGTTGGAGGTGGACGTAACTCCCCTTGCATTCCGCCCGCTAAACGCGGGCGGGGACATCGCAGCGGAGACTGTCTCAAAACTTCTTGAAGGAATTTTTGAACGTACCGCCGGCAAAAGGATCGGATCACCATGGTTCAAC
>DASRFK010000165.1:0-42609 GCA_035651635.1 Verrucomicrobiia bacterium
AGCGCCCGTCGTGCTGGTCCACTGGACGCAATAACTGCCGGTAGCGAGGGTTTGGCCGGTAGCAGCCTGAGAGATGGAGAAAAGAAATTGCTGTCCGGTCGAAAGCTGCCAACCCAGGCCCCCATTGTAAAAATTGACAAAACCACAGTAACCGCTACAGCAGGGAGCTTTACCATTACTACCCAACCGCAGGATCTCCTGGTCAATGCCATTGGTCGTATTCGCCAGCGGCTGTGTGAGGGTCAAAGTGGCCATGCGTGTGTCGACCGTCTGTCCGGGCAACCACCCCGCTGCCGTCACCGTCGCCCAATAAAGGCCGCACCTATTGCAGTCGCCAGCCGGGATGACCACTTGCGCATTTGTAGCATTTGCAATTGGAAAAGCTCCGTTTGTGTTTTGGAAAAACCACTGATACGAGAGATTCTGCCCAACGGCCATCACCTCGAAAAAAGCGTCCTGGCTGGAATACAGTTTTTGGTCCATGGGTTGGCAAGTAATACATGGAAACCCAGCCGCTTGATTAGTGGGACACAAGAAGTTGACTGGCTGAGCTCTGACGGCCAGGGCAGAGGCCAACAAAACCATTATCATCGTTCTGATATCCATATGCTTCCCTTGTTTGGTTGTTTTAGGTTGTCCTACGCTCCCCAAGCGGGCAACGAGCCCTGAAAAAAAGCTGTGGCAGTCGGATGAAGGGGAGTAACTGCGTCCTTTTATCAAAAGGCACTAAAGGTGTAAAGAAGATTTTGTACTTTTCCTCTGCAAGATTTCCTGTTGAGCCCCGTAACGGTCCCTGAACTCACAGCCGGCTGGTGCACTGAAGCGCCGGACGAAGCAAAAGGAGTCAGGGACCATGAAACCAACCAAATGCCTAACCTATGTATTATGCCTTGCAGCCGTTCTCGTTACGACGGCAGGCGGGCAACTCAGCGCGAACACTACCCGGCAACCCGTTGCCCGAGCGGAACTGCGCCGCGCGCTGGATAGCTTTGCCGAATGGACTGGACGAAACGCCAACCGAGTGGACTGGCCGCAGAATATTCAGGAGGAAGGACTTAAGATCGCAAAGCAGCGCCGCGCCGCCCTGACGCAACTGATCGAGACCGACCCGGCACAGGCACTATCCAACGCAGTGAGCGCTCGCGTCCGCGGTTCGCTGCCTCCCGTGATCCAGGGGGAATTGGAAAATAGCGTATCCGGATTTGGTGATCTGCTGGTGCTATGCGCGATGCCTTCGGCCGAGTTTCCGGCTTCCGGCGGCATCCAGCGCGTCGTGCGGCTGGATGGACGAACTTACCGGGCAATGGTTTACGGACGCGGGCTCGAACAAAGCACCACCTTCCATATCCCGCTCCATGGCATTGAACTCGACGGCGTCCTGGCGCTTGATTCAGACGTATTCTCTCCGCTTACTGCACCGAAAGTAGCTTCCCGCCCGTTCGTTGTGCCCGTAACAGGTCAGATCCAATCCAAGGCCCTGGTGATCAGAGTGGATTTTTCGGATATGCCCGGGGATCCGCGCCCGCCCGGCGGCCTGTCTGGATACAGTGCCGCGGCCGTCCAGGATGTCGCGGACAATCAGGTGGCCCCGTATTACCGCAAGAGCTCATACGGGAAGGTGAGTGTGAGTTTCACCGTCACGACGCAACTTTATCGGCTGCCCGGTACGGCAACGCATTATGCGACCAGCGGCGACGCATTCGGACTATATAACGACGCGCTTGCGGTCGCAGCACAGGATTTCGCTCTGACCAATTATGACAAACTGGTCGTGGTCTTTTCCTGGCTCGGATTTGTGCCCGGCTCGCAGCTGCAGTTCGGCGGCCTGAGCTCGATTGGGTCGTCGATGGCGTTGGTCAACGGTGAATTCGATTTCCGTGTTGTGGCACACGAACTAGGCCATTGTTTCGGCCTGTACCATGCGAATTTCTGGCACACAAGTGATAACGACCCTGCCAGCGTCGACGGCTCGAGCATCGAATACGGGGATTTGTTCGATACCATGGGCGCGAACATGCCCAACGATCTTCGGGCCGACTTCAATCCCTGGTTCAAATACCTGCTGGGGTGGCTGCCCGACCAGGAGGTGCAATCGGTGCAGACCAGCGGGATTTATCGAGTGTACCGGTTCGATGACGGCGGGGCGCAAGGGACTTTGGCCCTCAAAGTACATCGGAACTACGAAAGCGATTTCTGGATCGGATTCCGGCGCAATTACACGGAGAATGCCGGGTTACAGCACGGCGCTTACGTCGTCCTTGGGTACCACTACGCGCGCCAGAGCAATCTGCTCGGTCTAGGGGCGTCGCTTAACAATTCGCGGGACCCCGGCCTGGCCATCGGCACAGCGCTAAACGATTTGCAGTCAAAGGTGGCGATCACCCCGCTCGCTCAAGGCGGCGAGCCCCCGCATGAGTATCTGGATGTCTCGGTCGCGCTGGATCAATCGCTCATGTTCAGTCGGCAACCGGAATCCCAAACCATGCTCGAGGGATTTGCAGCGCAATTTAGCGCCCAGCCAATGGGCAGCTCAGCTTGTCTCTGGCAGCGCCTGGCTCCCGATGCGAGCGATTGGCAGACTTTGACCGACGGGACCGATTACCAGGGCACGGCCACTCCGACGCTGCAGATTTCGGCGGCCACCATGGCGATGGATGGAGACCAATTCCGTTGTGTGTTAAGCGATGCTTCCGGAGGTTTCAATTCCTCACGCATTGTTTCATTGTCGGTCAGGCAATTCGGTGTCGGGACTCTGGCCGGCCAATCGGGCACTGCCGGAACTGCCGATGGCCCCGGCAGCGCCGCGCAATTCAATTCACCTCAAGGTATTACCCTTGATGCGGCGGGATCCGTGTTTGTAGCCGACACACAAAACCAAGTGGTTCGGAAAATCACCAGCTCCGGCGTGGTGAGCTCGCTGGCCGGACTGGCCGGCCAAAGCGGCACCAACGACGGTTTGGGCAGCCAGGCTCGATTCAATTCACCGACAGGTCTGGCGACCGACCAGGCGGGCAACCTCTATGTCGCCGACCAAATGAATTGCACGATTCGGAAGATTACACCTGACGGCCTTGTCGCGACATTGGCAGGGCTTGCCGGAAGTCGCGGGATGGCCGACGGGACCAGCACGGACGCGCGGTTCAACCGTCCCGCGGGATTGGCCGTGGATTGCTTTGGCACTTTGTTTGTTGCCGACACCGGCAACAACGCCATCCGGATGATCAGCCCGGATGGCACGGTGAGCACTGTGGCTGGTTTCAGTGGTGCAACCGGTGCCCAGGACGGACCGGCCGCGAGCGCCCGTTTCAACAATCCTTCCGGAATCGCTCTGGATGGCAGCGGAAATCTATTTGTGGCCGACACCGGCAATTCAACAATCCGGCGAATTTCCATAGATGGAACAGTAAGTACGGTTGCAGGCGCCGCGGGCCTGATCGGCAGTGTCGATGGGACAGGCTCGAACGCTCGCTTCAATTTCCCGTCGGGGTTGGCCTGCGATTCATCGGGAAATATCTATGTGGCCGACCGAAACAATTCGACGATCCGGCAAATCTCGATTTCCGGTGAAGTAAGCACCTTGGCAGGAGCAGCGGGCGCTGTCGGTGTTGCGAACGGCATTGCCAAAAGCGCTCTATTCAATTTCCCCGAGGCGCTGGTGGTCAATGCTGACGGAGTGCTCTTTGTGGCGGACTCATCGTCAGACACTATTCGGCTGATCCGGACCGCGGTGACGTCGGCGCCGATGCTGCGGTTGAGTGTGGTGGCGGGGCAACTGGTGCTGTCGTGGCCCAACACGGCAGCGAACTACACCCTGGAGACGTGCAGCGATGTTTCTGGCACGGCTGGATGGAGGCCGGTTGCAACGCCACCCTCTGTTGTTGGATGCAACTTCGTGCTGACCAATGACGTGCGCGACCCGACCGCTTTTTTCCGCCTGCGACGGCACTGAAATGAGTAGCCTTTGCGCCAAATTGTTCTATAATGAGCAGAGCTTCCCATACAGGTTTCAGGGCTATGGCTTTGCGCCATCACAAGTTCTTCAGGCCGGCTATTGCGGCGACGCTAACCGCCGCTTGCGGCCTGTTGTTGTTATGCACACCTCAAGGCGATGCGTGGGTAAACGCCAGCTACGATTACCTTTTCAGATTTGTGGCGCGCACTTCGACTCTCCCGGTAGTTCTCATTGAGATGGACAACGATTCCTATGAGTTCTTCCACCAAAAACGCGGTGAGCATGAGCGTTGGGATCGCGCTTTGCACGCGCAACTGCTGGAACGCCTGGCGCAGGATGGTTGCCGGTTGGTCGTGTTCGATTCCTGGTTTCACGAGCCCATGGATCCGGCAAAAGATAAGGCGCTAGCGGATGCCTTGCAGCGGCAACCAGCCGTTGTGTTGATGGCAGGAGCAGGCGGCCCTTTTCTTAAAAATGCCATTTCGCCAGACGCGGATATGGATAGTGTGGAACCCTTTTTGCCGGCGAAGATTTTTCGCGACGCCGCAAACAATCACTGGGGGATTGCCGGTCTGGATCCCGTGGGCGATGGCGGGATCGTTCGGCGGCATTGGCCGTTCCCAGCTTCCGGTGCAGACAACCTGCCGAGCTTGCCTTGGGCTGCGGCTACCCTTTTCGGGGCTAAACTTAGTGAACAACCGCAGGAACAATGGCTTCGTTATTATTCGCAAGAGGGCGCGTGGGATGCCATGAGCTATCGCCTTTGGACGAATCAGGTTGCAGGCTATTTCCGGAACAAGATCGTCTTCATTGGCAACAGGCCGGCGTCGCCGGATCCCGGACTGGTGGAGTTGGATAAATTCAGCGTGCCGTACACGCGTTGGACTTCGGAGGCGGTCGGGGGCGTTGAAGTTCTGGCTACCGAGTTTCTCAACCTGGTCAACGGAGATTGGCTTCGGCGTCCGGCGGGATGGGTTGAAGTGGCGATGGTGATCCTGGTCGGCGCGTTTTTGGGAGCCGGGCTGTGCCACGTCCGGCCGCTTCGCGCTGGCGGGTTGGCGATCGGTGTTGCGGGCGTCGTGGCTGTAGGGGCGATGTATTTGACGCACAAGACCAATTACTGGTTTCCGTGGCTAGTCATTGCAGGCGGACAGGCGCCGTGCGCATTGCTGTGCGCTCTGATCGGCCATCGCGTCTTTGTGCCAGCGAGCGAGTTGCGGGCTCGCTCAAGCAACGCTCAGAATCTCGATGAACCCCTTGTCGAAGACGTTCCGCACGCCCCCGATTATGAAATCTTTAGTCCCGCATTCGGCGAGGGCGGCTACGGCAAGGTCTGGCTCGCGCGCAACGCCATCGGTCAGTGGCAAGCACTTAAGGCGGTATACCGATCCAAATTCGGTTCGAACGCGAAACCCTACGACCGGGAGTTCAACGGCATCCGGCGCTACAAACCAATCTCCGACAAGCATCCGGGCCTGCTGCGGGTTGATTTTGTCAGCAAAAAGAAGAGCCAAGACTACTTCTATTATGTAATGGAGTTGGGCGACAGCCTGGAAACGGGTTGGGAAAATAATCCCGCCACTTACAAACCCAAGGACCTGGCCAAGGTTCTGGAGCGGGCCGAAAGCAAACGATTACCGGGCCAGGAATGTTTGCGGATTACTCTCGCGTTGGCCGAGGCGCTCGATTTTCTGCACGGCCAGTCGCTCACCCATGGCGATATCAAGCCGCAAAATATTATTTTTGTTGAGAACCAACCCAAGCTGGCCGATGTGGGGTTGGTCAACGACCTGCCTGAGGCGGGTCAAAACCCAACCGGAGTCGGGACCCTGGGCTACATGCCTCCGGACAGGAAAGTGGGGACACCCCAAGCCGATATTTACGGCTTGGGCATGGTGCTCTACGTGATGTTCACCGGACGCGAACCGAGCGCCTTTCCTTCGGTTGCGACCAGCCTGGTCGACGATCTCAGTGCCCGGGCCGATTTCATTCCGATAAACTCGATCGTCTTGCGCGCCTGCCATCCGGATCCCGGGATGCGCTACGACTCCGCCCTGACAATGGCGTCAGCGGTCCGGGACGTGCTGGCGAACCTGGAAGCGCAACTGGTGTAAAGCGGAGCGTCGCTTGCACCAAATTCCGGCCCGCGCTTCACTACGGATCGGCGGCGAGGCGACCCATCCGTGTGCTCAAGCACGCGGTGGCCTCCAAGTCATCATTGCCGCTCTGCTCTCGTGAGCAAGCGGGCGCGCTTGCCCAAAGAGGCATTCTTTAGCCGTCGGAGCCGTCGGGTGAGCCGTTGACTTCACTTGTTTCAACGGTCATATTCGCGATATGGATTTCGACATATCGCACCTCCTGGAGCATTGGGAATATCAGCCCGGCCAGGTGGTGGTTCGGAAGTTCAAAGCCAAGGATGGCCAGGACAAAATCCAACTGCGCGTCGATCTTGGGTTGCTGCAAATGAATGCCGAAGGGCGCCCGGACGGCAAGCGTCCTTTTGGCTACATTTCTTTGCTCGAATATCATCAGGCGCGGCTCTACAAACATGTGGCCGCTCACGAAGGCAGCGACGAAGGGTTTGTGCTCAAGCCCGAGGAATGCGCCAAACTCCAGCTTGAA
Source organism: Verrucomicrobiia bacterium (assembly GCA_035651635.1). Lineage (GTDB taxonomy): Bacteria > Verrucomicrobiota > Verrucomicrobiia > Limisphaerales > UBA8199 > JANXQE01. The sequence continues at coordinate 6,575 of DASRFK010000165.1, forward strand.
GCCTTGCAATATCACCACCGTTACATTTGTCTCCTGCAGTTGGAAGATTACGCCGGCGTTATTCGCGACGCGGAACGCAATCTCGCGGTGTTCGATTTCGTGGAAAAACACGCCGAGTCCGAGGATCTGGCCTGGTCGCTGCGCCAGTTTCAGCCTCAGTTGCTGATGATTCTGACGCGCGCCCGCGGCGCTCAGGCGCTTAAGAGCGACGACTACACACAGGCCTTTAAGTTGATTGATGAAGGGCTGGAGCAAATCCGCGCCTTTTATCGCGAGCATGCCAGCGCCGAAATGGCCGAGCAAAGCAGCGAGATCCTTTCGCTCGAAGACTGGCTCGAAGAAGTGCGCGCCCGCCGTCCCTTATCCCAGCGCGAACGCCTCGAACGCGCTCTCAACGAAGCGGTCAAAAACGAGAACTACGAGAAGGCGGCTAAGGTCAGAGACGAACTGCGGAACCTTAAGTCGACTGACTAAGGCGTGCGGGACGTTTGGCTGCATTTGGACTCCGGACCAGGCTCCGCGTCCTGGAACATGGCCTTGGATGAGGCCTTGCTCGAAAACGCGCCACGCGCTCAGCGGCCCATCCTGCGATTCTATGCCTGGACCGAGCCCGCGGCTTCTTTTGGGTACTTCCAGAAATATGCCGAGCTGGAACGACTCACGCTTTTGCGACCGCTCATTCGGAGGCCGACTGCGGGCGGACTTGTGCCCCATGATGCCGACTGGACTTACAGCCTGGTCTTTCCACCCAGCCATCCCTGGTATGGCTTGTTAGCGACGGAAAGCTATTGCCGGGTGCATTCTCTATTGCAACAAGCTTTTGCCTCTCTAAGCTTGCCCACCGAACTAGCCTCGGCTCAGCTCAAAGCCTCCTCCGGCCAATGTTTTGTCGGATACGAACAAGCCGACCTTCTGTTCCAGGGTCGGAAGATTGCCGGCGCCGCGCAACGCCGGCGCAAGGACGGCTTGCTTATTCAGGGCTCAGTTCAGCCCCCCCTCCCGACGATGGCGCGAACCGATTGGCAACAGGCTTTGCGGAGCACAATTAGCAAGGAGTGCGCTGTCGATTGGCAGGAATACAGTCTGGAAGTAATCATCCAGCAGCGCGCTGGGGAGTTGAGCAACCTCAAATATTCGCAACCCGCTTACAATCAACGGCGATAGTACCGCTTTTCTCAAAGAGCATCTCAACGCCTTAGTCGATAGAACCGCGCCGGTCCGCTGTTCGTCTCGATGATAAACTGAAATCCGCCGGAACTTGCCGGTGTGAGGGTTGACGGCGACCACGGCGCGTTCAACCCATTACGGAACTCCAGCACGTAATTCGTCAATGCCGCAGGCCAGGAGACCTTAACCTGGTTGACCAACGCTCCAATCGAAAGTAACGCCAGCGGCTGGACCGTTGTGACAATACTATCGCTATTGTCCCCCGGCGCCGGATCGGTGTAATCGCTGTCCACAGTCACGCTGGCGGTAATGTCCCCTCTCACTTGCGGCCGGACAGTCACAAACGCGCCCAGGGAACCGCCGGTCACCAGATTGGTTGCGCTGCCAATCAGCGTCGGACCATTAGTGGCTAGCAGCCAACCCGGGGGAAGACTTACGGCGACAATCGTGACGTTTGTGGGCAAGGTATTCGTGAAGGTCACGTTGGGAGCGGCGAATGGACCTTTGTTAAAGATGGAAATCGTAAAGGTCAAGTTGCTGCCCACCGTAATCGGATTAGCGGAGTTGGTAATTGAAACCGTTAAATCGCTCGTGTAGTCGAGAACAAAACTCGCGGTGCTCGTGTTAGTTCCTCCCGGGCCGCGGACGGTGATTGGGCCAGTTTTCGCCCCGACCGGAACTGTGGCGACGATCTGTGTGTTATTGAGCGAAACCACCGCCGCCGCCAAACCGAAAAACGATACCGTGCCACCCAGAAAATTCAGTCCGTGGATAGTGACATTGTTTCCCGGCAAGCCATGAGTCGGAGTGAAGTCGGTAATCCGAGGAGCGCCGTAGAATATTCCGGAGCTGGAGGCGGTGCCTGCGGGCGTCGTGACCGAGACGGGGCCGCTGAGGGCGTTGTCGGGCACAGTCGCGCTTAAGGAAGTGTTGTTGCTCACGATGAATGCAGCCGCCGCCGTCCCGCCGAACGCTACCGACGTGGCGCCAAGGAAATTTTGGCCCAGAACCGTCACGGTGCTGCCCGGTCCACTGTTGGTCGGCGACACGCTGGAAATTGTAGCCGGGAGGAAAAACCGGTTCGCATTGGTGTCGCTGCCCGCTGCCGTGGTCACACTGATCGGGCCGGTGAAGGTTCCGCTTGGGACTTTTACGACTAGATTCGTCGAGGTGATGGTGGTGGGAGTCGCTGCCTGAACTCCGTTGAACCGAACCACCGGCGTGCTGGCGTTGAGGTTGACGCCCGTAATCTGCACGGTTGTTCCGGGAGGTCCGGCAATCGGTGAAAAGCTTAGGATAGTCGGAGCGACAACAAAGTTTGTGGCCGAGAATGCCGACCCACCAGGAACCACCACCCGAATCAATCCGGTGGCAGCCCCCGTGGGAACGCGCACGGAGATCCTGGAATTGCTCTGAACAGTGAAATTCGTCGAATTCACCGTGCCGAACAAGACGGCGGAAGCGTCTAGCAGGTTGGTGCCGTTGATCACCACGTTAGTGTCCGCTCGTCCTGAGGTCGGGGAAAAGCTGGTGATGGCAGGACTCCCGAAGAAATTGGAGGAGGTGACGAAACTTCCCCTTAGCGTGAAGACGGCGATGGGTCCCGTGAGCACTCCCACGGGCGGTTGCACCTGGATCAGCGTGTCGGAATTGGCCGTTAAGGCTACCCCATTTTTGCCGCTGAACGTCACGTTCGTGGCGCCCGTAAAATGCAGCCCGGCGATTTGGACCTTTGTCGACGTGCCGCCCGTGATCGGAGAAAAGTCGGTTATGTACGGTCCTGGACCGACCACGATAAACGCGGTAGGGCTGTTGCTCGTGCCGAAAATCGTACTGACCGTAATCGGCCCGTTAGTGGCGCCCGCCGGCACCCGAGTGGTGATCTGCGTGCCATCCGCGTTGGGGGTGAATTGGGTGGCGCTGACTCCAGCAAATTTGACACCGGTAGTATTCGTCAGGTGCACGCCGCTAATCATGACCGTGTCATTCACCGAGCCAAGGAGCGGGGTGAAACTCAAGATGAACGGGCCCGTCCCCACCGCCAGAAAGTCGTCGGTCGTAAACTGCGGAGTCCCGGCGCCTTGCTGGATACTGATCGGGCCGGTGGTAATGCCGCTGGGAACTGCCACGGTTATGAGCGTATCGCTGTTGAGGAACACCACGTTCGCCACCGCTCCGCTGCCGCCATTCGAGAACCGAACTGTGAAGCTGCCGGAGCTAAACCCGCTGCCGATTAACTGGATTCGGTCGCCGGGCGCTCCGGCAGTGGGCGTGAAACTCGCGATCACCGGAGCCGCCAACGCCGGGCTGAATGCTGCCAGTACACAAAACGTAGCTGAAAAGAATATTTTCTTTGAGTTCATTTGACTGTGGTACAGCCTTCTTCGTCCTCTGCGCCTCACGCCGCCCGGCTTTTACCTACCATATGTCATAGCGAAATGGCGTTCGTAAAGCAACGCCGATTGACTTAATTGACTAGCACTTTCAGGCCAAGGCTTTGTGTTATCTTCGTGTATGGATAAATCCACCCTGCGCGTCGGCAAGCGCAAAATCCCCGTGTCAAATCTCGACAAGATCTTGTACCCCGGCGGCCAATTCACCAAGGCCTCCGTTATTGATTACTACTCCAGGGTCGCGCCGGTTCTGTTGCCGCATTTCAAAAAGCGGCCAGTGACGCTGGTGCGCTATCCGGACGGCGTCCTCAAAAAATCATTTTACGAGAAGAACGCACCCGGCTTTACGCCCGAATGGGTGCATACCTTTCCCGTTCCGCGCACCGAAGGAGGCGTCATTCAGTACGTTCTAATCGATGATATCGCCACGCTGGTCTGGGCCGCAAATCTAGCCGCGCTCGAACTCCATCCTTTCCTGCACCGCGCGCCGAACCTCGACCGGCCGACCCATATCGTTTTTGATTTGGATCCCGGTGAAGGGGCGGACATTTTGACCTGCGCAAGCGTCGCGTTTCTCGTCCGAGAGTTGCTCGCCCGCCTGAAGTTGAAGGCTTTCCCCAAAGTCTCCGGTTCGAAAGGCATCCAAATTTACGTCCCGCTGAACACTCCGGTTTCCTACGATTTGACGCAGGCCTTTGCGCGGGCGGTGGCCGAGTTGCTGACCCGCGAGCATCCGCGGCTGATCGTGGCGAACATGTCCAAGGCTCTGCGCACCGGCAAAGTGTTTATTGATTGGAGCCAAAATTACCCAACGAAGACCACGGTCGGCGTATATTCGCTCCGAGCAAAGCACCCGCAGCCATTCGTTTCCACGCCCATCCGATGGGCAGAGTTAAAGAATGCGCTGCAGATTGGGTCATCAAAATCTCTGTACTTCCTACCCGACGCCGTTTTGTCGAGAATCCGAGAATGGGGGGATCTCTTTGCGCCAGTTTTGAACCTCAGGCAGCGGCTTCCGCAAAATTTTATTAAAATGCCGCCTGCCGGGGCCGCCGGCCGGCGTCCGCGGTCACCGGGGTCTTGACCAATCCAGATGCTCAATCTTCAATGCACCCGCTCCCTGAGAGAGCGACAGTGGTCAGTTTTATCCGGGGACCCTCTTCACTTTGTTCGATTCCCGGGATGATGTTAGCGAATGTTTTTGGTTAGCCTGGATTATGCCGCCTCGTATAAGCTATTGCGCCGGGACGGGCTGTGCTTTAGAGCGTGTTTTAGAAATACCGACTTGGACGTGGGAGTTTGGGTTCGGAGTCCCGCCTTTAGGCGGCGCCGGCGCCAAAACCGCCCGAAGGCGGGACTCCAAACCGGATTCTAAAATACGCTCTTAGGCCCGAAGCCGTCCTCGACCTGCCGCTGTTCGCGGTGGTCGAACAAAACTTTATGTCTTTACTCATTGAGAGAACCGCCGGAGCGGCCGCACGAGTGAGCCTGAAGCTCCTGGTCATGAGCCTCCCTTGGCTCGGGTTCGGTATCTACGGCCAATCCACCCCGGCGCCTATAGCTGGTCCACTCATAAAAGCTCCGCCTCCCGCGCCCCCAATCTATCAGATCGCTTCGCCACCCGGCGGGAGTGGGCCGCCGGCCAAACCGCTTGGCCTCATAGGCTATTCCATCGGACAGCCCACCGATGAGGAGCAGCTTTACCTCGAGTTGCTTAACCGGATGCGGGCCAACCCAACCGCCGAAGGCATCCGTCTGGCCGCGAGTACCGACCCTGACATCCTGTCGGCTTACACACGGTTCGGCGTCGACCTGAACCTGATGAAACTTGAGTTCGCCACCAACCCGCCGGTTCCGCCGCTGGCCATGAATGCGCAGCTAACGGCGGCCGCGCGCTGGCATAGCGGGGACATGTTCACCAACCAGTACCAGGGCCACTTCCAAACCAACGGCACGCTCGTGCTCGATCCGGGCGCACGAATTGCCACCAATGGCTACAAGGCTTCGGCCTGGGGCGAAAATGTCTATTCGTATTCAGACTCGGTCGAGTTCGGGCATGCGGGGTTCGCCGTCGACTGGGGTCCTGGAACTGGCGGGATGCAAAACCCGGCGGGGCATCGGCAAAACATGCTTTCACCGGTGTTTCGTGAAGTGGGGGTTGGCGTGGTGGACGGCGTCAACGGCAGCGTGGGGCCGCAACTTGTGACCGAAGATTTTGGCAGCCAGAGCGGCTCACCGGCCTTCATCACGGGCGTGGTCTATTTCGATCTGAATGGCAATGGCGCGTATGACATCGGCGAAGGCATCGGTGGCATTATGATCAACACGCCCGGGTCGACTTACTTCGCGCTCAGCGCCAACTCCGGCGGGTATGCCATCCCGGTGACATCCAATGGCAACTATGTACTCACCTTCACGGCTACAGGCCTGAGCAATCAGGTCTCCGTTTCGATCAGTGGTTTGCACAATGCGAAAGTCGACTACGCCTTGAGCTATTCGCCACCCTCAATTTCCGGTCCAACTCCTGCCACGCTGAATCAACCGAACACATACACCTTCACCGCCGTGCCGGGCGCGACGGGATATCAATGGCTGCAAGCGGGATTGGCTGCGTATGGGCTGGTAGAAGGCGCTGAAAACGGTCTGGCCAACGTCACGGCGGTCACGACTCCGGGATATTCGGTGATCAACAGCGATTTCCAGGCCTCAGGTTCTTCCTCCTTCAATCTGGCCCATTTACAGCCCACCGCTCAAACACTCTCTTTAAATGCCAACCTCCTGGTGCGAACCAATAGCCAACTGACCTTTGCCGAGATGCTGGGATACGCGGCCAACAATGAGGTCGCTCAAGCGCAGATCTCAACCGATGGCGGCCAGACCTGGCAAACTCTCTGGAGCGAGGCCGGCAACGACGGGAGTTCGCCAGTTGATTCGAGCTTCCTCAATCAGAACATTTCGCTGGGATCGTACGCCGGCCAGGTGGTGCAGGTGCGGTTTACGTATCTGTTCTTATCTGGAACTTATTTTCAGCCGCAAAGCGGGCTGCCGGTCGGATTTTTCGTCGATAATATTGCGGTTTCAAACGCGGAGCAGGTAACCGGAGCAGTGACCAACACGGTGAGTTCTGGCAGTTCTTTCGCTTTCACCCCCACGCTTGCAACGAACTACCTGCTGCAGGTTCGGCCTCAGCTTGGCAGCCGAATTCTAGCTTGGGGCCCACCCTTCCGTCTAAGTGTTTCCGACTCCACCCCCGCGCCTGTCATTAATGTGATTTCAGCGCCGGTGCTTTCCGGCGGCCAGGTTCAAATCGACTTTGCAGTTACGAGCTATCGCTCCGGGATGAGCTTGCAGTTGCTTCGTTCGAGCGACCTGGGTGGTTCCTGGACCCAAGACACCTCCGCCAGCCTGCAAACCATCGTGCCCAATTCGCAGTTCCGATTTACCACCTCAACTGCCGGCGCCCAGCATCTGTTCTTCAAAGTCCGAGGGCTTTAGCTGGGTAGTGTCGTAATATCCAAATTAAGACACTACCTTTAGCTGGCTGCGCTTGGCAGGGAGATCGCGCTGTGATGTTCTGCCTGCGTTCAGCGTCGGAACGAACGTAGCGCAGACTTGCGGTCGACTTGCGGTCCGCAGAAACGTCAGAACTGAGTGTGGGTGCAAGAAAAGGGCTTTGTGTCAGCCGGTGATCGACCGTTGCTGCGGGCAGAATGCCCGCGCGCCGGCGCGCGGACTTGCAGTCAGACTTTTAGTCTGCCGTACCGCAGAGTTTCTACTCTGCCCGGCTCCCTACGCCGGCTTGGCCAGGAACTCACCTCACCGCGAGCAACGCCCAGCCGACTGAAAGTCGGCGATACAGCAGGCTGGAAACCCTGCGCTACATGTCCTGACTAAAGCACTTTAATCTCCGGCCAGAGCGGCGCCAGGTCGTCATCTTTGAGCGCTCGCTGCCGGATTTGTTCCTTGTCACCGAGCGCAAAGGCGCGCTTGAACCAGTTTCGGGCGGCGTCCATGAGATTCATTTGGCAGGCGTAACAGGAAAGGTTGTAGGCGATCATTTCGACGTCGGGAAACTTCTTCGAGGCGGGCAGCAAAGCCTGCCAGGCCTGCTCGAGGCCACCACCTGCTACACGCCGCAGGGCATAGGCCTGGTGCAGCCATCCCGAGGCGCGCTCGGGCGCCACCCGCAGGAGTGTCCGAGCCGCCTCCAGGCCTTCTTGCCATTCTTTGCCCTCGGCGCAAATAGCCCAACGCACCTCCAAGACATCCGGATGAGATTGCAGTTCTTCCTTGAGTTGGTTCAACTCGGCTTTCGCTTCGGTGCAGTTGCCCAATTCCAGCCACCCAACAGCATGAAGCAGGTAATGGGACTCGGGAAAATCCAATGGCGGTGGCATGCACTAAGGGATCATTTCCCATAGCACGTGTCAACTGTTCCGAGGGTCCAAGTCCGCTCCGGCTTGTCATAGCCGGCGGGGAGACTAACCTCAAGACGTGCGAATCACTGGTGGCAAAGCCGCGCGCCGATTGCTGCGCGTGCCGAAAGGGTTGGATGTCCGTCCGACACCCGACCTGGTCAAACAGGCCTTATTTAACAGTTTAGGCGAGCGAGTCGTTGGAGCTCACGTCCTGGAATTATTTGCCGGCACCGGGGCCCTCAGCCTGGAATGCCTGAGCCGCGGTGCTCTTTCGGCAGTTTGCATCGAAAAATCGGCACGCCACGCAGCGGTGTTAAAGGAAAATTTTCAAACTGCGGGCTTTGCGCACGAGGTCTTCCAGGTCCGGATCCAGGATGTTTTTACGGCACTTAGCCAGCTCGAAAATCGCCGGTTCGAACTGATCCTGGCCGATCCACCCTATGGCGAGAAGAACGTGGACCGCCGATCCGACTCCTTTGCGCAGCAGTTGTTGGACGACTCCCGAATACCCGGACTGCTCAAGCCGGAAGGTTTATTCGTTCTGGGCCACAGCAAACGCGACACCCTCGAAGTGCCCGCCCGCTGGATTGAGACGAAACTTTTGAAGCACGGGGACAGCCGCATCCGGTTTTTGCGAGCCGCCGAGCCCGGAACTATTTAAGCTACTAACTTAACTCTCACTATTCCCATTCAATGGTTCCCGGCGGCTTGCTGGTGATATCGAAGCAAACCCGGTTCACGCCCTTGACTTCATTGATGATGCGGTTGGAGAGCGTCTCGAGCAGCTCGTAGGGCAGCTTGACCCAGTCCGCGGTCATTCCGTCCTGCGATTCAACGGCGCGCACCGCGATGGTGTAATCGTAGGTGCGTTCGTCGCCCATGACACCCACGCTGCGCACGGGCAACAACACGGCAAAACTCTGCCAGATTTTGTAATACCAATCCGTCGCCTTCATCTCTTCGACGACAATCGCGTCCGCATTGCGCAGGATTTGCAGACGGGACGGGGTGACTTCGCCCAGGATGCGCACGGCCAATCCTGGACCGGGGAAAGGTTGGCGCAAAACAATCTCGCGGGGGAGGCCCAATTCCAAGCCCAGCTCGCGAACCTCGTCCTTGAACAGACACTTGAGCGGCTCAATCAGTTCGAACCGCATTTTTTTTGGCAATCCCCCAACGTTATGATGGCTCTTGATCATGGCCGCCGGGTTGCCGGCGATGGGCACGGATTCGATTACGTCGGGATACAGGGTGCCCTGCGCCAGAAATCTGGCCTTGCCGGCGCGTTTGGTGGCTGTCTCGAATACTTTAATGAAGGTGGCGCCAATGATTTTGCGTTTGCGTTCCGGCTCGGTCACACCTTTGAGGCGCCCCAGGAACAGGCGCGAGGCCTCCTCGTATTGAAGCTTCATGCGAAAGTGGCGCCCAAAGACCTCCCGCACGACCGTGGCTTCCCTGCCGCGCAACAAGCCATTATTGACGAAAATACAGGTCAACTGCTCGCCGATGGCCTTGTGCAGCAGCGCCGCCGCCACGCTCGAATCAACACCGCCGCTGAGCCCGAGAATGACCCGCTCCGCCCCAACCTTGGCCCGGATATTTTCCACCGCCTGATCGATGTAACTGTGCATCGTCCAGTTTTTGCCACAGCCGCAGATGTTATGGACAAAATTGGCGAGAATCTCTTTGCCGTGCGGCGTATGGACCACCTCGGGATGGAACTGTAGTCCGAACATTCGGCGGTTTTGGCTTTCCAACGCCGCGTAGTCCGAGTTTTCCGTGACGGCGACCGACTTGAAGCCTTTGGGCAGCTTCGTGAGCTTGTCGCCATGAGAGTTCCAGACCTGAAGGGTCTCGGGAAGATTGGCAAACAGCGGACAAAAACTATCTTTGACTCGCAGCGTGCCTTTGCCGAATTCACGTTTGGCGCCCGATTCGACTTTGCCGCCGAGATAGTGGGCCAGCAGCTGGAGACCATAACAGATGCCGAGGATGGGCAAATCCAGCTTGAAGATCTTCGGATCCGGCAGCGGCGCGTTGCGCGCATACACACTGGCCGGACCGCCGGACAGAATGAGACCTTTAGGTGCCATCGCGCGCAATTCGTCGGCTGGGGTGTCGTAGCGGACGATAATCGAATACACATTGCATTCACGGATGCGCCGCGCGATTACCTGGGTATATTGAGAGCCGAAATCCAGAATGACAATTTGCTCTGTCATGGTCCGATTGAAAAACGGTTACTGTGGTGGCCGCTCAGTCCTTTGGCGAGACAAAAGTGCGCTGGAAAGCTGGAAAGAGCGTGTTTTAGAATTCGGTTTGGAGTCCCGACTTTAGGCGGTTTTGGCGCCCGGCCGCCTGAAGGCCGGACTCCGAACCCCATACGCCCCCGCCCAAGCCGGTACTTTTAAAACACGCTCGAAGAGGATTGTCGCTTTTCTGCCGATCAACACAGTATAACCGAGAGATTTGGTTACACCCCGGGACGCCGTGTCGTTTTCTCCTTTCTTTTGAGGCGCTTTCCCGTTACTTGCGATGCCGACGGCAAATCTCGCTCGCAAACTCTTTATGGAAGCGCACATAAACTCGGCCGGCTCAATTCGGTCCGGGATCCTTTTCTTATCCATTTTGATATCCCTGGCAAGCTCCGCAGCCCAGCCCCCAGGCCAGTTGCCCGAGCCCACCGCGCTGCCGGCTCGAATGGAAATGCCTGATCCGTTAGTCACCTTCGGCGGTGAACCGGTGCGGTCGGAGACTGATTGGAGCCGCCATCGCCGCCCCGAGCTGGAGCGGTTGTTCGCGCACTACATGTATGGACCCATCCCATCGGCCGTTGGCAAGGTGCGATCAAAAGTGGTGGGCCAGTACACGGATTTCCTGCTAGGTAAGGCCACGCTCAAGCTGGTCGAACTCGAAACCGGGCCGGACAATGCGCCGCGGATCAACCTGATGTTGGTGGTGCCGAACGAGCGAAAGGGACGGGTGCCCGTCTTTCTGGCTCTGAATTTCTGCGGGAACCAAGCGCTCACCGATGATCCGCGTGTGCCGATCCGGCAGGAATGGGTTCCCACTTCGTGCAAGGGCTGCAGCAACAATGCTCCTACGGAAGCTTCGCGCGGCGCCCAGAGCGCCGATTGGCCTTTGGCGGAGATCATCGGACGCGGCTACGCGCTGGCGGCTTTTTACCACGGTGATGTCGATTCTGATCGCGCCGACGTCAGCGACGGGCTGTATGCGTACCTTGCGAAGGACGATGAGAGTCGAAATATGCCTGCCAACCGAGGCACACTGGCCGCCTGGGCTTGGGGTTTCGAACGCTGTGTTGACTACCTGACCACCGACCGGGCTATCGACCCCAAGCGCATCGCGGCGGTGGGCCACTCGCGCAATGGCAAGGCCGCCTTGCTCGCCGCCGCCTTCGACGAACGCATCGCGATCGCCTTTCCGCACCAGGCCGGTTACGGCGGTTCGGCGCCCAGCCGAGGCAAAGTGGGCGAGTCGGTAAAAGCGATCAACGAGCACTTTCCGCACTGGTTTAATGCTGCTTTCAAGCAGTTCAACGACGCGCCCGAACGTCTACCCTTCGATCAGAATTGTCTGGTGGCACTGTGCGCCCCACGGGCCGTGCTTTTTTCCGCGGCGCAGGAGGACCAATGGGCCAATCCGGCCGGCCAGTTCCAGGTGCTTCAGGCGGCCGAAGGAGTGTATCGGCTGCTCGGGGCCCCCGGATTGGGAGTCGAACAAATGCCGGGCCTGCGCCAACTCGTGGGGCACCGCCTTGGCTACTATATCCGCGAGGGCAAACACTCGATGACCGCTGATGACTGGCGTGTGTTCATGAATTTTGCAGACCGCCAATGGACCGGAGCAACCGCCAATGGACGCGAATGAACGTAAATTTTGCGGGGCGCAATGAAAGCGGCGCACTGCAAAGCTTCCAATTGTCTTGCGACGCAGAATGCAGGCACGCGCGGCCGACCAAGGCGCAATTTCGATTTGTCTCGGTTTGATTTTTAGTCTATTCGGAGGCGCGAATTTAATCGCCGAAGGAAATGAACGTTAAGCTAAGTCCGGTTTCGGGATCGGTAGTGGCTGCCCAGGGATTCGAGGCGGCGGGTGTTTTTTGCGATATCAAGCGGCTGGGCACAGGCGCGGGTTCCGAAAAGGGCGCCAAACGGGATTTGGCGCTCATTGTCTCGGATCGGCCCGCGAGCGTGGCCGGCATGTTCACGACCAACCAGATCTGCGCCGCACCGGTCAAAGTCTGTTTGCCGCGGGTCAAGCAAGGCCGGGCCCAGGCCATTGTCGTCAATTCTGGCAATGCCAACGCCTGCACTGGGAAACAAGGACTCAAGGACGCGCTCGCTATGGCGAGCTTCGCGGAACAGGCTCTGCGGTTGCCCCGCGGCACTGCGCTGGTCGGTTCGACTGGCCGGATCGGCCTGCCCTTGCCCATGGACAACGTGCGCGCCGGAATTGTCGAGGCCGCGGTTGAACTGGGCGGCACCACCGAGCACGCCCGGCACGCGGCGGAAGCGATTATGACTAGCGACACTCGCCGCAAGGAAGTGGCGGTCGAGTTTAGGCTCTCCGGCAAAACCGTTCGGCTGGGCGGCATTTGCAAGGGCGCCGGCATGATTCAGCCCGGCATGAGCGCCAACGGTTCACGCCCGCCGGCTCGCCCGCTGCACGCCACCATGCTTTGCTTCCTTACCACCGATGCGGCAGTGAGCCAGCGCGCGCTCCAGGCCGCACTCAGTGAGGCCGTCGCCGGAAGTTTCAATCGCATTACCGTCGATGGCGATATGAGCACGAACGATACGGTGCTGCTGCTGGCCAACGGCGCCGCCGGAAATGCTCGGCTCGAGCTGGCCGGACGCGCCAGTTCCAAACGCAACCAGGATTTTCACACCTTTCAAGCAGGCTTGAGCCACGTCTGTCTCGAGTTGGCCAAAATGATTGTGCGCGATGGCGAAGGTGTGTCGCGCCTGGTCACGGTGCGACTCAACGGGGCCAAGACCGCCGAGCAGGCCGAGGCGGCCGCGCGCGCGGTGGCTAACAGCGCGCTGGTCAAGACCAGTTGGCACGGCGGCGATCCCAACTGGGGTCGCATCATCGATGCCCTCGGCTATAGCGCAGCCACGGTGCAGGAGGACAAAGTGGACCTCGGTTACAGCGCGCCGGGCAGTCGCAAAATAATCTGGAGCCTCAAACGGGGCCAGCCCACGCGGGTGACCTTTAAAGAGCTGTGCGCGGCGGTGGCTCCCAAGGAGTTCGATCTGCATATCCAGCTTAACCTCGGCCGCTGCGGAACCATCATCTATTCCGCCGATCTGACTGAGGAGTACGTTGCCTTCAACAAAGGTGACGTGAGCGATCCGTCATCGCTCGGAGGCTGAGACCGGCCATGCAGGACTTGATCGCCAAGGCCGAAACGCTGCTCGAAGCTCTGCCGTATATCCAGCGATTCAGCAACGCGACCTTCGTGATCAAATATGGCGGCAGTTTCATGGATTCTCCCGACCCGGCCGTACGGCTTAGTGTGGCCCGGGACCTGGTTTTTCTCGAAGCAGTGGAGATCAATCCGGTCGTCGTGCATGGAGGGGGCAAGGCAATCACCCGGGCGATGGAGAGTTCCGGCTTGCGGGCGCAGTTTATTCAAGGCCAGCGAGTGACCGATGAGGCCACGATCGAGATCGTCGATCGGGTCCTGTCGCACGAGATTAACCCCGAGGTCGTGGCGGCCATCAAATCACTCGGTGGCGCAGCCAAGGGTTTTAGCGGGCCCTCCATTTTTAAATGCCGGCGAACGCAGGTAACCGCGCCCGGAGGACAAAAACTGGATATCGGATTTGTCGGTGAAGTTACTCAAGTCAACACCGCGCCGCTGCTGGAATGCATCGCGCAGGGCGTGACACCGGTGATTAGCCCGACCGCGCGCGGGGAGGACGGAAAGATCTATAACTGCAACGCGGACATTGCGGCGGCGCAAGTCGCGATCGCGCTCAAGGCGCGGCGCCTGCTCTTCCTGAGCGATGTGCCTGGTTTGTTGCGCAACCCGGCCGATCCCGCCAGTGTAATCTCGCAACTGAAGCTGGGCGAAGTCGACAAACTGAAACGCAATGGCGTGGTGGACAAGGGCATGATTCCCAAAATCGACAGTGCCGTGACCGCCATTCAGTCGGGAGTGGAGAAAGTTACGCTGGTGGACGGCCGCATCCCTCATTCGATCCTGCTGGAGATTTTCACCGACGCGGGCATCGGCACCGAAGTGGTTCCTTGATTCTCCCGCAAGCTGGGGCATGGTGTACTTTCTGATGCCCGAACCGCACACAGACGAGGCACCCCGGATTTCCGCGACGCAATCGGCAGGTTCGCCCAGCCTCGCTCCCGAGCGCTGGGTGGACGAATATGGGGACCAGCTGTTCCGTTTTGCGGCTGCCCGTGTGCGCGATCCGGTGATTGCGCAGGATCTGGTGCAAGAGACCTTCCTGTCCGCGCTTCAGGCAAGTCACACCTTTGCGGGCCGCTCCTCCGAACGCAGTTGGCTTTTCGGCATCCTTCGAAACAAACTCTTCGACCAGTATCGTCGGCAAAGCCGGGAGGTGGCGCTGACCGATTTTGACGCGCCCGTCCCGGAGGAACAGGGTGCGTTTGGCTCGAGCGGGCCGGGCAAGGATGGCTGGGTCGCGAGGCTCGCTCCCAAAGCGTGGGACACACCGGAAGGGACGCTGGTCCACAAGGAGTTTCGCCAGGTCCTTCAGTCCTGCCTCGGTGGGTTACCCGATAAAGTAGCACAAGTCTTCGTGCTCCGGGAAATTGACGGAATTGAATCGCAAGAAGTCTGTAAGCTTTTGGGGCTGTCGCCGAACAACCTTTGGGTCATACTGCACCGGGCGCGCATGGGCCTGCGTCGCTGTCTCGAACTGCATTGGTTTGGAAATAAACAAATCCAAAAGACCTCGGCTCGCGACGTGTTGACGCGCCAGCCCGGTCGCAAATAAAGCGTGTATGTTGAATTGCCGTCAGGCCACCCGGCTCGTTTCGCAAGCGATGGACGAGAAGCTCCCGCTCTACCGGCGCCTCGCCCTCAGGTTCCATCTGCTTTACTGCGTCTGGTGCCGGCGCTATGCCGTTCAATTGCGCTTGTTGCGCCGCGCGGCCCGCGATCTTACCCCCGAATCGATTGAGCCGGACTCGCAAACCTTGTCCCTGCAAGCTAAAGAGCAAATGCGCGTTCGTCTGCAAAACGCGTTGAAAGAGCCTCCTTCTTCCAACGGATAAAAATAGTTGTAAGGAATTCCTCTCCGCTTCGACTTCCCGGCGTGCGGCGGCGCCACTCGAATGATGCGCCGCGGCATTCAGCGATTCCCTGCCATCGACTTGCGCGCTAGCGCAGGCGTCTGGGGCTGAAGCAAACAAGCAGAAAACTTAATCATTATGAAACAATCACGATTCGCAAAATACCTGAACTGGCTCGGTCTGAGCGCGGCTCTGGGGAGCGCGGCGGCTCTTGCCGATGACTCGGTCATTTACACCATGGACAACGCGGCCTCGGCCAATCATGTGCTCGTTTTCCATGCCGGGGAACACGGCGCCCCCAAACTCGTGGAAACGGTGCCCACCGGTGGCACGGGGACTGGCGCCGGCTTGTCCAGCCAGGGCTCGGTTCTGCTGACCCGCGACGGGCGCTGGCTCTTCGTTTGCAACGCCGGGAGCGACGAGGTTTCAGTTTTTGCGGCCGGCAACCGGGATCTGCATTTGGCGCAAAAGGTTCATTCCGGCGGCCACCTGCCCTTAAGCCTGACACTGCACCGGAACCTGCTCTATGTTCTCAACGCGGGAGGTAGCGTTGGCGACAAAGACAACATTACCGCTTTCGCTTTTGCCAATGGCAGCCTGTTTCAGTTGTCGGGCTCGACCCGCGCATTGAGCGCCGACAACACGGGCCCGGCACAAGTTTCGTTCACCCAAGACGGAGACGCCCTGGTGGTCACTGAGCGTAATACCAACCTGATCGATACCTTCCCGCTCGGCGATGATGGATTGGCCATGCCGGGGTCGAGCTTTGCCTCAGCGGGTCAGACGCCTTTCGGTTTCGCCGTCGGTCATCGGGACCGGATCTTTGTTTCAGAAGCGGGTGGAGGCGCCGCGAATGCCAGTTCGGCTTCCTCGTATAGCATTTCGGATACGGGCGAGCTCACCGTAATCAGTGGAGCAGTGCCGACCAGGCAGACGGCGGCATGCTGGCTGACGCTCACGCATGACGGACGTTTTATTTACACAGCGAACGCAGGGAGCGGGACACTCTCCGGATATGGTGTCGCGCCGGATGGAACGCTCCACCTGCTCGATCCGAACGGCATCACCGCGAGTACAGGTCCCGGAAGCCATCCAGTGGATATGGCCGAAGGCCGCGACGGCAGGATGCTTTTCGCGCTGGCGAACGGCAACGGGACTCTCGGCGCGTTTCGCCTGACCGGCGATGGTGGTCTTCAACCGCTAGGCTTTGCGGGTGGTATTGCCACCAGCGCCGCTGGACTCGCCGCTCAGTAGAAGAAATCCAAAGCAAGCCCATCGGCGGCAGGGTAAGCGTGCCGCTGATGGGCTCTAAGCTCCTCCCTCTCCTGGGGGAGAGGGTCGGGGTGAGGGCGGGCTTTTTCCGTACGGTTCATGGAGAGCCCTCTTTTGTACTCGCACATTCATTGGTGAGGGGGGAGCCTTGTCTACTGTTTCGGCAGAGTAATGCCGGTTTGGGCCTGGTACCGTCCTTTGCGATCCGCATAGGAAACGTCACAAGGCGTGCTGGTGCGCAGGAACACCACCTGCGCCAGACCTTCATTGGCATAAATCTTGGCCGGCAAGGGCGTGGTATTGGAAATCTCGAGTGTGACGTGGCCTTCCCACTCCGGCTCGAATGGTGTCACATTCACGATGATCCCGCATCGGGCGTAGGTGCTTTTGCCAAGACAGATCGTCAAGACATCCCGCGGGATCCGGAAGTACTCGACGCTGCGCGCCAGCGCAAACGAGTTCGGCGGCACAATGCACACCTCGCCCTGGACATCCACAAATGATTTCGAATCAAAATCCTTGGGATCGACCACGGTGTTGAAGACGTTGGTGAAGACCTTGAATTCATCCGCTACCCGCAGATCATATCCGTAGCTGGAAAGGCCATAGCTGACCACGCGCCGGCCTGTTTCATCTTCACGAATTTGTGCTTCGACAAACGGCTCGATCATTCGTTGTTCACGAGCAAGCCGCCTGATCTCACGATCGGAAAGCACGCTCATACGAGCACCGCCATGTCCTGGATGCCCTGCGCGGGCCAATACGTCTGGAAACACATCTTGCAGCGCATCTTTACGCGCCCAGCCCGGTAGAACAAGAACCTTTACGCCTCGACACGCAACGCGCGGAGGAATTCTCTCCAAAAAGTGCTTTCAGAAAAGCCGGAGCCAAGTAGTTTTGCACAGCAAATGTCCAACCCATCGGGGCAAGTTGTTGAAATCCTGATCGCGCGTTCGCCGGACTCCGAAATGCTCTCGGTGCCGCAGGCCTTTGCCGTGCCGGGACAAGGCCTGCAAGGCGACCGCTATTTCCTTGGCGAGGGCACGTTTTCGCCTCAACCGCAAAAGCCCGACTTCGAACTCACGCTCATTGAGCAGGAGAATGTGATGGCGTTCGCCGCCGAATCCGGGCTGAAGTTCACCCCGGCGCAAGCGCGAAGGAACATCGTCACCCGGGGAGTGCGCTTAAATGATCTGGTCGGTCGGGAGTTTTCTATTGGAGCGGTGCGAATCCGCGGCATACGTTTATGCGAGCCCTGCAATCACCTCGCCAAACGCACGCTGCCCGAAGTGCTCAAGGGACTCGTCCATAAAGGCGGCCTGCGCGCGCAGATCCTTTCGGAAGGCCCCATCCGTGTTGGCGATGAGATCAGGCTAACGACGCAGTAACTGGTGCAGCCTGCCCTGCCACCGGTCGAGTTTTAATCCAACTGTTTGATCTTTAGATTTCGGAATTCGATCCGGTAACCCTCCGCTTCCAGACCCAGATGCCCCTTGGCCAGCCCGCAGTCCGGAAACTCACAGGTAACCGCGCCATTAACCCACAATGTCAGTACTTTACCGCGCGCGGTAATCTCAAAGGTATTCCACTCGCCTGCGGGTTTGACGCGCCGGTCAGTGACACTCTTTGCCAAATTGAAGAATTTCTTTTTGCCGTCGGCAGTAAGCGTTTCGCCGAACAGATACCCGTCTTTGGCATCGCCGAATTGGGCCTGGTGCCAGATGCTTCCGTCCTGCGAATTGCGCACGTAAGCTCCGCTGTTGTAGCCAGTTTTGCCCTCCACTCGCATGTATTTGAATTCGAAATGGAAGATGACGTCCCCGATCTCTTTGTCCAGCAAGAGCATGTCATGGCCGCCGTCACCGTCACAAATTAAGATCTTCTGGTCCGCATCGACGTGCCACTGTTGACGGCCAAGTTTGCCCGTTGGCGGCACGGGAACACGGTACCAGCCCTTGAGATTGGCTACGGGGAGAATGTCAACCCAGCCACTTGGATCGGCGGTCAAAGCGCCAGGGGTTTCGGCGGCCTCGATGGATAGCTGCAGGAGAAGCAGAAAGAGCGTGAACCAAACCGTGGCAATGAATCGACCGCGGCATGGCGGCAGCGGCGTTGGTGGGATGAAATACCGCGAAGATACAAGTGAGGTTCTCATGCGCGAAGATACGCACACTGCGCCCGCGGTGAAAAGCCCAGGGTTTAAAGCTTGCGATAAGGGAACAAAATCACAGGTCTCGCCGTCATACTTGTGGGGTTTGTTTGGCGCGCCCGCCGGTCGGGCGCGTTTTTTTTGCAAAAGACAATCCGTTAACAGAGTGGGAACACTCGATCACCGGCTCAGATTCGGGACGCTGGATCCCCTGGATGCTCAGTCCAGGCCACGTCTTTGAGTTGCCGCTTCCGGTACCAGGCGATCATAGCCAGGTCACAGATCCCGCGACCGAGGCGATTCCACACGCCATATTTCGAGACACCCGAAACCCGCGGTCGGTGATTTACCGGAATCTCAATTACGACGGCGCCACCGCCGGCGGCGATAATCGGCATGAATCGATGCAGCCCATCGAAGGGGAAGAGTGTTTGGAGAACAGACCGTTTGAAGACGCGTAAATTGCAACCGGTGTCATGAAAATCGACCCCCAGCACCAGCTTGCGCGCACCGCGTGCAACCCGCGATGAAAAGCGTCTCAGAGCATTGTCCCTGCGTTTGGTTCGGACCCCGCATACCAGATCGGCGGAGGAAAGCGCCGCGAGCATGGCTGGGAAATCGGCCGGGTCATTTTGCAGATCGCCGTCGAGCGTGGCAATGATGGGGCCTTTGCTGGCGGTGAATCCGGTCCACAGCGCGGCGCTTTGTCCGCGGTTGCGCAAGTGGCGAACGGCCCGAACTCGTGGTTCGCGTCGTTGAGCTTCCAGGATCTGCTCCCAAGTGCCGTCCGAACTGGCGTCATCGACGAGAATCAACTCAAGCGATCGAGTCTTCTGGGCAAGAGCTTTAAAAACCTGCTCGGTTAACGGTAGCACATTGCCCCGTTCGTTCCAGAGTGGGACGACGACAGAGATTTCCGGGTCTGGATTGGCGGTGGACATCAACGCGACGCTTGTGCCGGAGAACTGTGACAAAGCGCTAATGGCTTGTCACGGCTGGAGTGTGGTACGCAAAGTAGCGCGGCCTTTCAGGCTGCTGTATCGCCGACCGGCAGCCGGCTGGGCGCACGCATCAAATCGAGCTTATGATTCGCCTGCGCGCAATCCGCCCCGCAACGGCAGACTCGAAAACCTGCACTACTCCAGCCTACTGGTACAACATGGGACTCTTGCGCCAGTCCTTGGCCTTGTCGTGCGCGTACTCTGCCACCCGGGGGCGTCGTTCACGCAAGCGCACAGACTCCAGGCCGCAATAGTACCCAGTCGAAGCCTGGCTTTTACCCACGCATTTCAGCCGCAGCGTGTACAAGCCTGCGTCCGGCCAAAAATCGAGCAGGTGCACCTCCTCGTTCACGACTTTGGAACTATATAGATCGATGACGTCTCCCAGCTTTGTGCTGTTGAGGAACGCCTGGTACCGCCCGAAATCGTAAGACTTCGTCAGATTCAACAAAAGGCGCAGCGGTTGCTGGTTTGTTACCGTGAACGAAATTTCGACCCACGCATTCTCATTTGTTTTTGGCTCATACAGCAACTGCGGCGTGGGGTATAAGTCGAGTTGCTGGGTGATGACCTGTCCTGTGCCGTGGTATTCGGCGCTGGTGAAATCCCGGCCAAAGGCGATCACTGGATCGAGATTGGGCAGGGCACGCTCGCGGGCATGCGGCGCGCGGGCGGTGAAACTGGGGTGTCCTGTCTGATACCAGAAGGCCACGCTCGAGTAGTCGTCTTCGCGCTCATTCCAACTGGTGCTCTTGTAAGCGGGGTTTTCGTCGGGGGAAATCCAGCCGAAATGCTCGAAAGTGACTTTGATTCCGGAATTAAACACGATGGGATCATTGAGGTGCCAGCGGTACGCGGCGGTATGACCGCCCACGATCCCCCATTGATCGAAATACGGAACACCGAAGTATGGCGTGCTCGTGGTCTTGAGCCCCCAGGCGGAGAGGAAATAGTCCTCGGTACCGGTGCCCCAGATCGAAGCTTTGGGCTCGCCGTCGATGTAGATTTTCTCGTCGCCTTCGCCGAACCAGGAGGGGCTGCGGGTCCGGACCGCCAGCACAGTCCCGACATAATGGCCTTTGCCCTTGGTTTCGAGCACGACGTAGTCCTTGCCGTGCTCCACGGGATATTCCTGCCGGTACTGCGCGTAAAAGTAGGGCGTGCCCCTGGGCAAACTTTTCTTTTTGATCCAATCGATGTTGTAGTACAGCAGGCTGATGGGTTTTTGGCTCTGGTTGACGATTTCGATCCGAGCTGATTTGCGAAAGGGCATTTGCCAATAGCAGTTGTACGCGTCGGCGTCTTCGACGAGAACCGGCAGGCTGATGACTTCGCGGCGCTGCCCAAAACAGTTGGCGAAGAAATCACCCAGCGGCGCTTCCACTGCGGGGCGCGCCTCGCCGTCCCAATACATCCGCAGCAGCATTTCCTGGTGATTGGCTGAGCCTGTCTTGGCCCAGTCCTGCGGTTCGGGGCCCAGAAAGGTAATCCACATGTGCGTAATCACCCCGGGACCCTTTTCATCCAGCAACACGTGGGTCTGGCCCGGAGCGACGCGAAAATTGTCCCAGTTGCTTTGCTCATCGAGATCCCCGCGCGGTTCGGCTTTGGGATTGAGCTTTTCCTCCCCGGCGCGCCGGACCTCGCCGACCCGCATAGTGGAAGTGGCACGCATCGACCGGCCTTCCTGCGGCTTGGCCAGGTCGTCCAGCAGTCCGGCACGAGCCGAACACACAAGGATAAAGAGCAGAGCGAGGGCTCGGAGCATCGGGATCAACACAGGGCCAAACTTAAGGACGTGGCTGAATAACGCAAGTGTGTCCCGAAAAAGGCGGAGCAAGCGGGTGCAGCCGGGCTCTGCTCCTTTCTGCGCATCCCAGTGCAATTTTTCCCGCGAAATCTCGCGACGCAGTCTTTGACTCCGCGCTGGGTGTCGCAACTCTGTGTCGCTACCGCTTTGAAGACGGCGGAGGTGGTTCAGCGTTGTTCAACCGCGCGGTAGAAGCGTTGCTCCGGGTTCACTGGCAATGGGTCGAGGAAATCCAGGTCTCCAATGGCTGGAGGATTGGTCTGAATTGGTTGCCAATCCTGCAGGTTACTGGAAGCGGATATAATCGAAGGGCCAGTGCCAATCAGATGCGACAAACGCAACCGGAACATCCCATTGCTCAGTGTTAATGAAGGTGCCAGAAGCTGAAGAACTGGCGCGGGCGCATTCATCGCTGTTTCCAGTAGTGCCAGGCTGTGGGCGCCGCCACCCGCGGCAGCTAGAAAAGGACGAAGGGCGGGTGCAGAGCTTTGTCCGAACTGGTCGGCCCCCCACGCCACCACGCTGCCATCCGAGAGCACGGCCAGACTTTGGTTTTCACCTGCGGCAATCGCGACCGCATTTGTTACCCCGCTTGGCACCGAAGCTTGCCCGTAATAATTGTTGCCCCATCCGATCACCTCTCCGTTGCTGGTCAGCGCAAGGGCATGATTTTGACCCGCTGCCACGGCAACAATGTTAGAGAGCCCTTGGGCGAACGACGCGAGCCCGCCTCCCAAGGCAAACACCGTGCCACCGTCCAGCAACGCCACCGTCTGGTCACCACCCGCCGCCACGGCAACGGCGCCGATTCGGGTGGGGAATAAGACAGGACTTTTACCCCAAATGCTAAGCGAGCCGTCGGCCAAGAGTGCTACGGAGTGGTCGCCGCCGGCGGCAATAGCTATCACATTAGTGGAAAACGCTGGAACAGTTGTTTGTCCGTAGGAATTATCCCCCCAGGCGAGCACTGCACCGTCGGCGCGCAGCACGACACTGTGATTGATGCCGGCGGCCACTCCAATGGCATTGGTGGCCTCAGCTGGAACTGAACTTTGACCAAACGAATCATCTCCCCAAGCGAGGACCATCCCGTCGCGGCGTAGCGCGAGGCTATGGTCTCCTCCCGCTGCGATCGACACGAGATTTGTCGCGCCAATGGGCACTTCAAGTTGTTTCGCTCCATCGTCGCCCCAGGCGAGGACCTCAGTCACCGACACCTGGGCCACAACCTGAGTAATAGTTCCGTAGGCGTTCGAGATGATAAGGCTGTACAAGCTGGTGTCCTGGCCTTGTGCCTTTTGTACACAGAGCTGGCCGCTCTGAGTGCCACTCATTCGGAAAGTATCCTCGGCGTCCGCGCCGTTTGTTTGCCACTGGTAAGATAGCGGCCCCGCGCCAAATACCGTCGGCCTTAAACAAAAGCCTTGCCCGACCAGCACGTTTTGAAAAGCCGGCTCATCAGCAATATAGGGAGCCAAACTAACCGAGATCGTTACGCTAGGGTTTGTGAAAATTCCGGCGGCATTGGAAGCCACCAGGAAATAGCTGCCCGCATCGGCCGAATTCAGATTGGAAACGGCAAGGAACGGAGCCGTGGCGCCGGAAAGCACCGCTCCATCGTGGAACCACTGGAACGACACGGGGCTTTCCCCGCGTATTGTCGTTCCAAGGGAAATGGATTGGCCTGCGTGCGCCGGAAAGGAGCGCGCTGTGTCAAACGAACGAAGGGGGCCCAATTCAACCAGAATGAGACTAAAGTCTTCTCCGGCCGCGACTGCTGTGACGTTGTTTGCCGCTGGCGGCACCACGGTGGTGCCTTCAAAGCCGGCGCCCCAGGCCAGGACCGTTCCATCGCTTCTGAGCGCCAGGCTGTGGGAATAACCCGCGGAGATGGCGACCACATTTGTCGCCTCCGGCGGGACATCACATTGCCCATAAGAATTGTCCCCCCAGGCAAACACATGGCCGCGGACATCCAGTGCCAGGTTGTGCCACCATCCAGCCGAAATCGCCACAGTTTGGCCAAGCCCGGATGGCACTCTGTCGAGGAGTCCCCACGCGATCACCCGGCCATCGGCGCGAAGAGCCAGAGAATGATAGTACCCGGCAGCGAGAGCCGTAAGGTTGGTGGCGTTTGGGGGGACGTCGGTCTGTCCAAAATCATCGTTGCCCCACGCCACGACCGTTCCATCGGATTTCAGAGCCAGGCTGTGAGCGGAACCGGCCGCGATGGCAGTCGCGTTATTCGCGGCCGCAGGCACATCCGTTTGTCCGTCCCAATCCCTGCCCCAGGCCAGCACCGTTCCAGACATCGTCAAGGCGAGGGAATGATTACCCCCGGCAGCAATCGCTGCGACATTGGTGGCGGATGCCGGGACCACACATTGACCGTCCACGTTTTTGCCCCAGGCAACCACTGTGCCATCGGCATTTAACGCCATGCTGTGGAAACTCCCCGCGGCGATCGCCCTCGGATTTTGTACTTGTACCGGGGCCACGGTTTGACCATACGCGTTGGCACCAAATCCGCCCACAAATCCGGATATTACGGGTGGGCCTGAAACATCGAGATGAATGGGGTTGTTTGTGCTGGATCCATTCGGACCGGTTGCTACCAGGGTATAGTTACCGGCATCGCTTGGTTTGGCGTTGGCGAGCGCCAGGAAGATGTTTGTCGCGTCGGCAATCGCGGTTCCGTCATGGAACCATTGCAACGATATCGGGTAGGTTCCCTGCACGATTGTGCTCAAAATGGCAGGCGAAGCGGTTGCCACAGACACTGTGCTAACCTGCTTCCCGAACACCGGCGCATTCCGTGCCGCCAAAAGAATCGTGTAATCCTCACCGGCAGCGATGCCTCCGATGTTATTTGCCCCCGGGGGGAGTTCCGTCACGCCGAACTTGTCCGCGCCCCAGGTCACCGCTGTCCCATCCGCACGCAAAGCAATGGCGTGGTAATAATTGGCTGCTATGGCCACGACGTTAGTTGCCGAAGCGGGCACGATGGACTGTCCATAGGAATTATCGCCCCATGCGATGACCGAACCATCAGCCCTCAAGGCAAGGCAATTGTCAAATCCCGCTGCAATCGCGATGACGTTGGTCGCTTCGGCTGGCACCTCATAATCCAGCCCCCAGGTACTGACAGTGCCATCTGAGCGCAAAGCCATACTGTGAAAATGGCCCGCGGAAATAGCCACTATCTTCGTGGCGAACACGGATACATCTGTTTGGCCAAAATCATCGTTGCCCCAGGCCAGGACTGTCCCATCGCCACGCAAAGCCAGGCTATGCGCCCAACCGGCGCTGATTGCGATGACGTTTGTCGCGCCTGTCGGCACATCGACCTGGCCGTTCCAATCCCGTCCCCAGCCAATCACCGAACCGTCCTGGTTCAGCGCCAGGCTGTGCTCGCCGCCAGCCGCGACGGCGACAATGTTGGTCGCCGTGAGCGGGATGTCGGTTTGTCCGTCGGAGTCTTTGCCCCAAGCGCCGATGGAGCCATCAGCGTTCAGAAAAACACAATGAAAGCCTCCGGCGGCGATGCTGATGCAATTGGTCGCGGAAAGGGGCAATGAAGTCTCGCGGTCGGCCGTGCTCCCAAAAACATTGACCGGCTCAACCTCAACCTGGGCCACGGCGCTGGTGATCGCTCCATATTGGTTCGATACGATCAACTGGTACTGCGCCAAACTTGCCGCAGGATTTGCCAAGACTTGAGGAAACGCGTTGCTGACACCCTCGAGGGGCGTTCCATCCCGCAGCCATTCGTACGATAGCGGCTGACTGCCGGCGGCTCGGCCGGCCAGCGGCAGCGAATTGCCGAAGCTGGTCCTGGTTTCATAGGTGATCTTGCCAAGAAGGCCAGGTGGCGTGCCGGAGCTGATAATGGCCAGGCAGTGGTCGATGCCTACCGCCATCCCAATGACATTTGTGGCCGTGGACGGCACGTTTGTCATCGCGGCCACTGTTCCCCAAGCCACGAGTTGGCCCGCAGCGGTCAGGGCAAGGACGCAATTCGTTTCCCCCGAAATAGCGACGATGTTGGTAGCGGCGCTCGGAATCGCAACCACGGGAAACCCCCGCTGCACCACGGTTCCGTCCGCGACGAGGGCATAATCCTGTACCGGCCAACCCAGCAAACCAACGATCGATCGAACCAGCTTGAATGAGTTGGTGTTCGGCCCTCGGGCGATAACCGAGCCATCGGACAAAAGCACCATCGTCTTGGAAAAACCTGCCCCGATCGCGACGCCATTGGTCAGGTCAGGAGGCAGATTGGTCTGGAAATTAATACTGTCGCCCCAAGCCAGCACCCTGCCATCCGCAGTGAGAGCGACGCTGTGATTTGCGCCGGCAGCAATGGCCACAATATTCGAAGCCGAGGCCGGGACATTGGTCTGATGATAGAGATTATTGCCCCACGCATTCACGGTTCCGTCCGCTAATAGCGCCAGACTGTGGCTGTATCCCGCCGCGATGGCGATGACATTGGTTTTGAACGGGGGCGGGGTGGCTGCCCCTGACGGGTCCGAGCCCCAACCGATCACCGTTCCATCAGCACGCAACGCCAGGCTTTGAAACTTGCCGGCCGCAACTGCAACCACATTGGTGGCGCTCGGGGGCACGTCAATCTGTCCCCGAGAGTCCGCACCCCAACCGATTACTGTTTGTGACTGAAGCGGGGTTCCAACACCGACAACTGATATTACCAACACCAGCAGCCGCACTCCAAAACGAGAATGGGCCGCGCGGAAATTAAATAACGTGTTCATCGTGCCGATTTCCCTGAAGCTGTAATCTCTGCATTAGCAGGGCGTGTTAAGGGAACTGCAACCGGTTTGAAAACCCCTGGCATCCAGTGGGATGGAGGAATAGCGGCCCGTTCGCCGCCGCTCCCGGGTCGCCAGAGATTTGCAGCAAAGCCTGCAAATGACCCCGGTCGAGTTGCTGTACGCTGCAGTCGCCCAGCACCACGTTGCCGCGTTTGGCATGCATGGTGTCTAGCCAACCGGGACCGGCATTGGCCGCGAAATTTGTCCCGAGCATCACTTTAAAATCCGGTGCATAGCTGGAGGGTGCAGTGACGAATCCTCTCAAAGGGATCAAGTTCCAATCCGCGCCCATATTATGGTCGCCCGAAAGGAACATCGCCGGCGAAGATGGCGTAGTGTCGACTCCAACGAAATAGCTGGTGTTCAGGTCATTTGTAAAAGGAACCACGTTCGTGGCTCCCGGAGGAAGCGTATTCGCGAATGTCGTGGCGGCCAGGCGAATTTCATTTTCAGCCGGGCAAATCAACACGTGCGGGCTGGAAAGCTCGTTGGACAAAACCATAAAAATACCAAACACACCACGGGCAGTGGATTGGGTCTGGGACACGATTCTTTGTCCGATAAGATCAGCGTACCCGCCGTTGCTAGCCGAAACGCGCATCGGGTACAATTCCGAATGACTGCTGCTCCAGGATTGGAACGCAACGCTTATCCGTTTGAGATTGTCGGTACAATTCAGCCGTTGCACCGAGGCTTTCGTTCGGGCGAGCGCCGGCAGGCCTGCCGAGGCCACGAGCGCTAATACCACAACCACAGCCAAGAGCTCAATGACTGTGAATCCGGTCGTTCTTTTTTGGAGGGTGTGCATAAGAATGCTTATAAGATGGCCTTGCTTTTCCGATGGCGGCATGTTCCTTCGTTATCTCATGGGCATCAAAATGGCGGAGATTCGAGCATACCTGCTGCAGCGCGGCTTAAGACCTCACTGCGTCTGGATTTGAACAGCCCCTCTCTCCCGCCAAGTGCTTACAAGCTTGTGTCTCAAAGAAAGGGAGGGTCAGTCAAGCAGATTCACCCGTCGATTTTACCAGCAACGGCACAGACTGCAGGCAGAGTAATTGCAGCCGGGCAGCGCCGGGCCCAGCCATTAGGCGGGTGACCGTTTGTGGTTCCCCATATTGGGCTTTCCACAAGGTCCCGTCGCGCGGCGCATCCAGTGGTCTCGTTCGATGAACTGTCTGACCGGCTCCTAGGCTTTGTATTTAATTTCTTTGATTTCCAGCGCGCCACTCTTGGGCTCGTAGAAGGCTTTGCCATCTCTGACACCGACAGTTCCGTAACTGCCGGCGGCAGAGAAGAACGAGCGAAAATCGCCGGGAACAGCCGGTTCGACATAAAGGGTTTTCTCGACCGCATCATAGCGCGCGCCACTCAGGCCGTACAGCAAGGCATACGAGGACATGGCCCGGGCATACCAATGGCCACATTCGTATTCATTGAACGGATTCCGAACCCGGCCGTCGTATCGTTGGCGACAGGTGCGCACAACGTCGAGTCCCTCATTCACCAGGCCCAGTCGCATCATGTGCGAGGCGGCCTGATACTCGATCCCGGTCCAGACTTCATTTGAATATACAAAGGGCAAAGAGAGTTCGCCGCCTTTAGGCCAGGTGCACAGCAACAATCCGCCTTCGCTGCCACAGGCATAAGTGGGGCGTTGAGGATTGGCGAAATCCGACAAGTCATGCTTCAGGTTGTATTTGCGAAGGGCCCGCAAATGACTTGAAACCTTGGCAGGCTCAAGCACCTGGCCCACGCCACAGACCAGGGCCATCCACGACCCGAGCACCCCGTCAGCCAAACAGCCATTGCCGTACTGGTATTTTGGGCCTTCCTTTTGGAAAATGGCGATCGCCTCGGGTGAATAGCTGCCGACCATGCTTTTATTTTCCAACGGGTTCTGAGCGCGCAGATTCTTCCATTCGATCCGCTGGTAGAAATACTCGCCGTTGAAGAGTTCGGCTTCGGCTTTGACGGTCCCTTTGGCCAGCAGCTCGCCATAGAGCGGCACATCGTCCTGGAGCGCCTGGCCCATGAGCTGCCCCGCCCGCAGCGCGCCAAGGTAGAAACTGGTGCACATCCCTTCAGGTCCCCAAAACTCGATGTCGTAGGTGTTGTGATGCGGTTCTTCGACCCATCCTT
The DNA here is from genome assembly GCA_035651635.1 of Verrucomicrobiia bacterium. Classification (GTDB taxonomy): domain Bacteria; phylum Verrucomicrobiota; class Verrucomicrobiia; order Limisphaerales; family UBA8199; genus JANXQE01. The sequence continues at coordinate 35,064 of DASRFK010000165.1, forward strand.
TATGCCCGGGGTCCCACGTTTCAATGCAGTAATCCAGGCTGCGTTTGACCTTGGGCCAAAGCGAGCGCAACCAGTCGGTATTGCCGCTGATCCGCCACTCGCGAAAGACTTTCATAATACCGCCGAGCTGGCCATCGGCGGCTGCATGAAAATCGTGCTCGACGGGCCGAATGGGTAACGAGCTGCGGAACTGTTGATGTCCGGCCTCGTTTTGGGACACGCCAAATTCCGTTTCGCGCAAAGTGCGTTCCAGGTCGGGGAACAGGTGAGGAATGGCCTGGGCATAATTCCACACATGCGTGCACGAGCCGTGGCAACAACCTGAATTGTCACCGCAACCTTCCCAGGACCACAGTTTGCCGTCCGTCTGGCGCAGAACGGTGGGTGACTTGAGAATAGTGAGATTGGCTGCCACCGCCTCAAGTACCTCAGGAGGCAGAGTGGAATCGTAAAAAGCGTCGCTGAACCGTTTTGTCTTCTGCTTCAGCTCATCATAGTGGTCGCGCCAGTAAAAACTCACCCCGTTAATGTCGGTAAACCGGCCTGAGTACCATGGTCTGAAGCTGCCCGAATCCTTTCCCGATGCGCCCGCCGGGTCTCGGCCGATACGCAGATTCGTGCTTCCAACGAACCAGGCGAACCGAACGGTGACGGTTTTCGCCTCACCAGCAGCCAATTGCAGCGGGACGAAGAGGCTGGCCCCCGAACTCGCACCGCCTTCAGTGACCGGCGGCCGGTCGAAGCAGGCCGCGTCGGCCACGTCCTTCCATGCCATCGTTAGCGGGTCCCACCAGCCGCCACGGAACCACGCATGATTTACTTTCGTCTCCGCGTTATCGGTCGCGGCTGAAAAGGCACCTTCTTCCCATTGCTTTTCTGTGCCGGCCCCATTCCACAGGATGAACCCGCGCTCGATTGGTCGAACCGCGTGCGGACAATCGTTGTTCGCCATGAAGTTCTTCGAATTAAAGGAGAAGACCGCTTCAAGCGCAGACCCCGCGCGATTCGTGAATTTATATTCCAATGCAGCCGCGGGCAGGCTCGCATTGTCCGCGTCACCGGGTTCGAAAGGGCTCCAGCCGGTGATTTCCACCTCGATCGGCACCTGCGGATCTGAAAGACGTACCGTGCCGAATGGAAAGCGCGCTGCGAAGTGCGCCTGGGCAAATCGTGGCAAACCGTAGGTCGTGCCCCCGGCGCCGTTTCCGGTGTCGGGTGGACCGAAAATCTTGCGCGCCGGCACAGGGCCTTCGAGCACCCGAGCGAGCCCCGGCTGGCCTTTGATCGAAAGGGCAGCAAAGGCGCACGGCTCGTTGTACACCTCGGGCCGGTTGCGCAGCGACACGTGCGATAGCGCGCCGGTCCCTTCCAGGCAAATCATGCCGGCCCCAATACCCCCTAACGGAAAAGCCACCTGATTTAAATATTCCCCCTCATAGCCGGAATTGAAATTGCGCCCCACGCGCCCGGAAACCTTCGCTCCGGCCTGGGTTTGAGCCGCTAGAGCATCACCAGGTGAGACAGCCGCAAGTCCGCCAACACCGGCGGCCGAAAGTTTCAAAAAATCGCGCCGAGGCATGGGGGCGTCGACTGATCGCTCGAGGCTCATAGGACTTTCCTCCGGATTGATTTTCGAGGGCATAATGAGGGGTTATGAGGTAGCAAGCGGCCGAACTCAAGTTTTCTTTGAGAGGACCTGAATGCCCCGCTTTTGCCTTTGACCGGAAGTGGTTAAGCTTTACCTTGGCAGGGCATGAAGCATTCGGGTAAGGCGAGGAAGGCAGCCTTCAAATTAATCATTCTCACGTTTATCGTGGGGTTTGTAGCGTGGAGTATAGTGACTTTTGGGGCCTCGATCACGGCTATCCTTTCGGCCATCGCGCTTCCGGTCCTGCTAATCCTCTGGGTTCTTTTCTCGCTGTTCACCTTTTACTTTTTCCGTGACCCAAATCCGCACGTGCCGATCGGGCCCGGGCTCGTCCTGTCGACCGGCCACGGAAAGGTCGATGCCATCGACAACATCACCGAACCGCTGTTCATGGGAGGAGAATGCCAGCGGATTTCAGTATTTCTGTCGGTGTTCGACGTGCATGTGCAGAACGCCCCGGTAAGCGGGCAAATTAGTTTCTTCAAGTACAGTCTCGGTCAGTTCCTCAATGCGCTCAAAGCTGAATCGGCCACGCACAATGAGAATGTCTTGATTGGTTTTGAAGCGAGCGACCCCCCGGGGCAAAAGGTCGGGGTGCGCTTGATCGCGGGGGTAATTGCCCGCCGGATCGTGCCGTTTGTGCAACAAGGCGAGACGGTCGCGCGCGGGGATCGGATTTGCCTCATCCAATTCGGCTCCCGCGCGGACATTTATCTGCCGTTGAGCGCCAAAATCCGCGTGAAATTGGGCGACCATGTCGTGGGAGGCGAGACCATCGTCGCCACTTTCGTTTGAACGAGGAGCGATGGACCATCCTTCGCCAGCTGGCCCGCCGGCAGAACCCGCGCACGCGAAACTGAAGATTTATTTTCTGCCCAACCTGCTGACGGCGGGCAACCTGTTCTGCGGGTTTGTGGCCTTAACGAAAATCGTCGAGGCGGATATCTCGAGCGGGAATTTTCAGCAGATCAAGGTGGCGCTCGGGTTCATTCTCCTAGCCTGTATCTTCGATCTATTCGACGGACGGGTCGCGCGGATGGGCGGCGTGGAGAGTCCTTTCGGCCGCGAGTTCGATTCACTGGCGGATCTGATCTCGTTTGGCGCCGCACCGGCTTTCCTGGTGCATCGGGTCGTGCTGGGCGACGTGTTCGGCGGACATCCCGAGATCGGCTGGTTCGTGGCCTCGGTCTATCTGATCTGCGGCGCCTTCCGGCTGGCGCGTTTTAATTGCCTCGCGAGTATGGCGGGGGGTGGCGGCAGCAAGGATTTTCTGGGGTTTCCGATCCCTTCAGCGGCGGGCCTGGTGTCTTCGCTGACGCTTTTGATCATTCAACTTAACGAGAAGGATAAAAGCCTGGGCGGCTGGAAGTACGTCATCGCCGCGGTGTTGATTTTTCTTTCGGCGATGATGGTCAGCACCGTGAAATACCCGAGCTTCAAATCGCTTGGGTTGCGCTCCACCAGCACCTTTACCAAGGCAATCCTCGCCGCCTTATTCATCGGCGCACTAGTGGTGTTGTGGGACTATATTTTGTTCTACGTTCTGCCGGCCATCTTTACGGTGTACCTGCTGTATGGTTTCATCCGGCCGCGCATTTCACGGCGCATGCGCCGCGAGATTGAAGAGGAAGAGGACGAGGATGAGGACGCTAGAGAGGCTCACTAAGGCGGGATGGACTTCATTCACCCCATTGCCTTGGCGGCGCTGACCGGCCTTCTCAGCGGGCTGGTTCTTTCAATCCCCGTCGGACCGATTAACCTCACGATTCTAAACGAGGGCGCGCGGCGCGGTTTCAAATGGGCCGTCTTAATTGGGTTAGGGGCCACCACCATGGAGGTAATTTATTGCTTCATTGCTTTCACAGGCTTTGCGTCATTTTTTACGCGCGGCTATGTCAAAGCGGCCATGGAGCTATTTAGCTTCGTGTTTTTGCTGTATCTGGGGATCAAATTCCTGCTCACCAAGGAAGGCCCTGCGCACGTGCGCTTTGGCCCGGCGGTCGAACGTATCGAAGCTCAGTTTGAAAAACGTTTCGAGGGCCATTCTGCCTTCATGACGGGTTTGCTGCGTGTAATGGGCAACGTCGGCGTGCTGGTTTTCTGGATCATCCTGGCGGCCAATTTTATTTCACGCGAGTGGGTCCTTCCTGACTGGCCGGGAAAATTGGCCTGTGTCGCCGGGGTGGCGCTCGGCACGGGTTTGTGGTTTATGGTGCTGAGTTGGTTCAGCGCGCTGGGTCAGGGGAAACTCAGCGAAAAAACCCTGATCAAAATGGAGCACATCTCGGGCGTTCTGCTGCTGATTCTGGCCTTAATTCACGGGGGCACCATCATCTGGCAGATGCATAAGGCCAACCTGGCCAGTCATCATTAGCGTCCAAAGCTAGCCGCTGACGCCTTGGGGGCCTTTGCCGCCATTGACCAGGAATAACACCGCCATCCGCACGGCTAGCCCGTTGGTTACCTGTTCGAGAATGACGGAGCGTTCGCAATCGGCAATCTGGCTGTCGATTTCCACACCCCGGTTGATAGGGCCAGGATGCATAATCAGCACATCCGGTTTGGTCCGGGCCAGGCGCGCTTTGTTCAAGCCGAACAATCGCGAATATTCGTTGAGGCTCGGGAACATCGTTTTGCGTTGTCGCTCGTGCTGAATCCGTAACAAGTTAATGATGTCGGCGTCGCGAATCGCCTCCTCAACATCATAGGTGACGCGGCAGCCCAGTTGCTCGAATTGCCGCGGTACCAGCGTGGACGGCCCGCAGAGGGTCACTTTGGCGCCCAGCTTGGTCAGGGCCCAAATATCGGAGCGGGCAACCCGGCTGTAGAGAATATCACCCAGGATCGTTACGTTCAGCCCTTCGATGCGGCCCTTTCGCTCGCGAATGGTGAACATGTCCAGCAAAGCCTGGGTCGGGTGCTCGTGCGCACCGTCCCCGGCATTGATGACGCTGGAGTCGATCACCCGCGCCAGGAAATGCGGGGCGCCCGACGCGCTATGGCGGATCACGATAAAGTCCGTGTTGAGCGCTTCCAGGTTGCGGGCGGTGTCCTTGAGCGTTTCACCTTTCTTCAAGGACGAAGCTTCCGCAGTGAAATTGATGATATCGGCCGAGAGCCGCTGCTCGGACAGCTCGAAGCTGATCCTCGTGCGCGTCGAGGGCTCGACGAACAGGTTGACCACGGTTTTGCCGCGCAAAGCCGGAACCTTCTTAATTGCCCGCTCGCCGACAGCTTTAAAGGCTTTGGCCGTATCGAGCACAGTGGTGATCTCCTCCGGGCTGAGCGATTCGATGTCGAGCAGGTGTTTGCGATTCCAGCTCATGGTTTCTCCAGAACCACTTCGTTGGGCCGCCCTGGCTCGTCTACTACCACCAGCACGCTTTCCGCGGGGGAAGTCGGGAGGTTTTTGCCAACGAAATCTGCTTTGATCGGCAGCTCGCGATGTCCGCGGTCGATTAAAACTGCCAACTGGATGCGTTTTGGCCGGCCGAAGTCGTTTAAAGCATCCATGGCGGCGCGGACGGTTCGGCCCTTGAACAGCACGTCGTCGACCACGACAACCGTTTTGCCGGTGATATCAAACGGGATGTCGGTCGGCTGGACATCCGGCGCCAGTCGGCGGTCCAGGTCATCGCGGTGCATGCTGACGTCGAGTCTGCCGAGCAAAACCGGGTGACCCACAATCTCGTTCAAAGCCTGGCTTAGCCTTGAGGCCAAGGGCACTCCGCCCTTTTGAATGCCCACCAATACCAGTTCATGACTGTCTTCGTTGCGCTCGGCAATCTCATGAGCAATGCGGACGAGTGCTCGCTGAATGGCCGCGGCATTTAGAATGACAGTGGATTCAGCCATGGATCGGGTTCATGCTTTGCGACCTCGCTCGCGTTAACTCTGCCTTGAAAACGGGAACTGCCCAGGGCCTATACGCCCAGCGTCGCGGGTGGCCTGTCACAAACTCTGGAAACTGATTCAGACGGTGCAGCGTCCGGCGTCGCGCAAGGAGAGACACCTGGAGTTGCGACTTTTGCTTTTCCAAAACCGTCATTCTCACCTTGGCAGTCTCACCGGACTGCGTTAAAGGCAGAAGAGGCGACCTTTCAATGACTTGCCGTTTGCCGACTCTTACGCCACTTCGAACGGTGTTTGATAATCCAATCCGTCAATGCCCGCTCAAACCCGATATCGCGTCCAGCCTTTTCTGATTCAATCCACTTGTGCTTGAGGATCTCTTCCCGCTCAGCCTGAAACTCGCGGTACAACGAAGAGTTCTTCAGCAAGTCGTTCGCCGAGAGGGGCTCTTTCGGTTCGTCAGACATAATCGCGCGCTGTAACATCAGCGGTTAAAAATTTAATCACTACGAAGGCCAGTTGACAATCTTAAACTACACCCCGTCTGTCGTCTGTTTTGCCGACTTTCCATTCACCCGGGCTGACTCGGCAGCAACCGTGCCGATAAAATCGTGGCCTGCATGAGATTCCAGCACATTTGCTGCCGTGCCGGGATCAGGCGAGTTTCTCAACTAACGCTTTGGCAATCCCGAGGAATGCCTGGGCTGGCGGTCGTTCAGGGGCCGAAACGACCACCGGGACCCCCTCATCCCCAGCCTCTCTAATTTCGGTAAAGAGCGGAACTTCGCCCAGGAACGAGACGTTTTGCCGACCGGCTTCAGCCTGGCCACCGCCGTGTCCAAAAATCTCGACGCGCTCGCCGTTAGGTGTGGTGAAGTAGCTCATGTTCTCCACGATGCCCAGGATTGGGACGTTGACCTTTTGGAACATGGCGATGCCCTTGCGCACTACACCGAGAGACGCTTCTTGCGGCGTCGTGATGATCACTCCCCCGTCCAGCGGAACGGTCTGACAAAGTGTCAACTGGGCATCACCGGTGCCCGGAGGCAAGTCGACGAGTAAAAAATCGAGTGTTCCCCACTCGACGGCGGCGAAAAACTGCTGGATCGTTTTGACGATCATCGGACCGCGCCAGATGACGGGTTGATCGCCATCAAGCAGTAAACCCATGCTCATGACTTTTACACCGTGACCTTCGGGAGGAACCATTTTGTTGTCAGGACTGATGGTCGGCTTTCCCCGCACGCCCATCATCAAAGGAATGGACGGCCCATAGATATCACAGTCCAAAAGCCCCACGGTTTTGCCCAAGCGCGCTAATGCACAGGCGAGATTAGCGGACACCGTGGATTTGCCAACCCCACCTTTGCCGCTAGCCACGGCGACAATCCGATTGAGACCCGGAACCTTGGCTTGCTGGGACCAAGGATTCGCGCTCGCCGGCCCGGGCCCCGCTGCTGTTTGGGGCTGGGTGACCTCGACATAAACCGATTTCACGCCGGGGACAACCCTAAGCACTTGTTCGGCTTCGTTCTTGAGCTGCCGCGCTGCCTCGGGATTCGCGGTCGTGAGGTTTAGCGAGACGCTCACTGCCCCGGCGTTAACCGCGACCTGCTTTACCAGGCCAAATGAAACAATGTCCCGGCTGTAGCCTGGGTACTTCACGGCCTTTAAAGCATTCCTGATCTCATCCTCGGTAGGCATATTCGTCTCACTGTAGAGCGTCAGCAGAGCTGCGCCAATGCGAAATCGAACCAAAGCGCCGCGCCAAAGCCGGCCCGCACGGCCACGCGCCAGCCCTTCCTCTCATTCGCGTTTCTTCGCGTCCATTCGCGGTTTGATCCCCTTCATTAGCGGTCCGCTTTTGACCCCGTCCGTTTCGCGTGATAAGTTTTGTTCGCCCAATGAAAAACTCTCCTTCGGTTGGCGAATACCTCATCGACCGCCTTTATGAGCATGGCGTGCGGCATGTGTTCGGAATTCCCGGCGATTACGTGCTGGGTTTCTATGATCTGCTCTCCCGGAGCAAACTGCGCATTATTAATA
>DASRFK010000166.1:0-17329 GCA_035651635.1 Verrucomicrobiia bacterium
TCGACGCTATTGCAACCGGGAGACATGCTGCACTACAGCGGGACCGTCAGCAACGCGGGCAACGTTACCCTGGTCAACGTCACGGTTGTAAATACCCAGCCCAATGCCGGGGCGCCCGTCCTGGGCCCCATCGCGTTGGCACCGGGTGAATCCGTAACTTACTACGGCGCTTACATCGTCCCGCCGGATTTCTGCGGCTTGGACACCGTCACCGCCCGCGGCTTGGATGTTTGCACCTCGGTTGCTGTAGTCAATAGCGCCACTACCACCTGTCCGATCCTCACCGCCCCGCGCATTAGCGTGATGATGAACTGTCCGGTCCAGCCTACTCCCAAAGGCGGCCTTTTCATCTACACCGGCTCGGTAAGCAACTCCGGAAATGTTACGCTCGTCAACGTTGTTGTGGACAACAATTACCAGACCGATTGCTACTCACGGACAAATGGACGAGTGATTGGACCGATCACCCTGGCCCCCGGTGCCTCGGTTCCCTTCAGTGGCCGGTACACCGCGCCGCTGAGTTGCTGTGAGCTCATCGACACCCTCACCGCTCGCGGACAGGACCGCTGCGCGGGCAGCAATGTGATGGCAACCTCCACGGCTGTCTGTCCCCTGCTCAGCAAACCCAGCCTGGCCCTGGTGCAGGACTGCCCGCCCAATCCAATACCGATGGGAAGCACCTATAACTTTTTCGGCTACGTTACCAACACCGGCGATGCCACTCTGACCAACGTTCTTGTCTTTGGCCCCCAGGGGACTAATTCGCCGGTTGTCGGTCCGATCGACCTGGCTCCTGGAGAAGCGGAACCTTACTCCGGTTCCTATGTGGTTCCCTTCGACACTTGTTCGGTTACCGTCGCCGCTTCCAGCCAGGACATTTGCGGCGGCCTGCTGGTAACCAACTCGGCCAGTTGTCCGGTCGCCACAAGCCCGGGTCTTAGCATCACTGAGGACTGCCCTTCAGGCCCCGTTTCGGCAGGCAGTTCCGTAACGTATGGAGGATCCGTAAAGAACACCGGCAACATCACGCTGGGGAACATCCTGGTGTTCAGCAGTCAGCCGGGTGGCTCTTCTCCGGTGCTGGGCCCCATCTCGCTTGCTCCTGGAGCCTCGGCGCCCTACACCGGCACGTACCTCGCTTCCGGCGGCTCACACCCCACAACCAACACGATCGTCGCGACTACCACTAATATTACCAGCGTCACTAATATCGTCGCGAGCGGCGGGGCAAGTTCCTTCGGAACCATCAACACCCTTTCCCAGGTGGTGACGGATCGTTTCCCCGTCGGCACCAACTTCGACGGTTTGGCCTACGCGTCCGAAGACCATGGGTATGGAGCTACGGAGTTCTACTCCAGTCGCAAGGCCGCATCCGGCACCTCCTTCTTTGACACCATCACCGCCAGCACCACAACCGTCGCTGACCGCTTCAATGCCGGCAATCGAACTTTCAACGCCCTGGCTTACGCGGCGCCGGATGTGGGCTACGGTCCACTGCTGTTCTACTATATCAGTCGTGACAGCGCCGGCCTATCGACCTTTGGCAGCATCACCCCAGGCGGCACCACCGGAGTCGTTACCGATCATTTCGTTCTCGGCAACAACTTCGATGCTTTGACCTTTGCCGCCACCGATGTCGGTTATGGCGCCAATCTATTCTATTATGTTCGCCACGACGCGAGTGGTCTTTCGACCTTCGGGACGATCAACCCGGCTTTGCCCGGAACCATCACCGATCGCTTTACGATCGGGAACAACGTGGACGCTCTATGCTTCACCGCGCTGGCCGCGCCCGGGTTTGGAGCAGATAATTTCTATTATCTGCGCCATGACGCCCGCGGTCTTTCGACCTTTGGCACCATCTTTGTGACGGGCCTGGCCACCGCGACAGTTACCGACCGCTTCACAGTCGGCACCAACGCCACCGAATTAGAGTTCACCGCCACCGATGTGGGCTTTGGAGCGAATCTGTTCTACTTCCTGCGCGCCGGCGGGCTCGGCGCGACGACCAACATCGTCTCGACCACAAACACGGTGGTGACAACGACTCAGGTGATCAGCTTCACACCCACCAACACGGTCACGGCCATCGGCGCCGATATCTGTCAGAACCGAAACGTTTCCGCCGCGGCGGATTGTCTCGGACCCGTCGGCGGGGTCCAACTCGAACCGGCCGTCAGCGCGCCCAGTGTGGTCAACGGGGTGTTCGGCCTGTCCTTGTCCAGCCAGAGCGGCACAACTTACACCGTGCAATATAAGAATAACCTGTCGGATCCGTCCTGGACAAACCTGGAAGACATCGTCGGAACGGGTGGAGAGTTGCGCATCACGAATGCCGTAAACATCCTGCAACCGACGCGCTTCTATCGGGTTATCCTCAAGCCATAACCGGTCAATCGTGGTCATGTCATACCGGCCGAAGAAGAGTTTCTTCGGCCGGTTTTTGACCCGAAAGAAGGAAAGATGAAAAGAACATTCGCACTTTCGCTCGGCCTAACGCTGATCGGTCTCACTCATGCAGGCGCGCAGCAGCCGGATATCCCGAAAATCCAGGTCGACCAAATGATCTGCGACTTCGGAAAAACTTCGCAGGTGGCCTCTGTTTCCGGCGTATTCAAGTTGAAGAATATCGGCCGCGCCCTCCTTAAGATCGAGCCTCCCAAGCCCTCGTGCGGGTGCACTGTGGCTGCCCTCAAACCCGACTCGCTGCCGCCCGGCGCGACCGGCGAACTGTCCTTTACCATGAATCTGGGCACATATCGGGCTACGCTTGAGAAACACATCGCGGTCCGATCAAACGATCCCTTGACTCCCGAAATCTCTCTCACCGTCAAGGCTGACTATACCCCGCTCTACGACCTCAGCCCCATGATGCTCGCGCCCAATCTGGCGTTCGGTGTCAATCAGACAAACGAGTTTATTACCATTACTCGCACCGATGGAAAGCCATTGCCCCTAATGCGACTCGAGGGCTCTAAACCGTGGATCACGGCCACCTTCGAGCCGCAAGCCCGGACCAACGAAACTACCGCGCGTATTCGCGTGGCGATTCAACGGAATGAACCACCCCGTCGCTTCAGTGAATTCGTCCAAGTCTATGCTGTCGAGCTGACCAACCTGCCGGTATCCCGCATCTACCTGTACGGTCAGATTATGGGTGAGGTTTCACTCAGTCCCGAGGCTCTTTATTGGAGCCTCAACGCCGATCCGAAGCCACCGACGGACCGGCCTGAAGCCCTCAACACACGCCGGCTTACTATCCGTTCAGCTGACGGCAAAGAACTTCAATTGAAGAACCCTCAAAGCACAATCCAGGGCCTCAAAGTCGAATTGGTGCCCACCGAGCCTGGGAAAGTATATGAGTTGCTTGCTCGACTCGACCAGGTGCCGGCCAGCACGGTCAGTGGTAATGTCTCCTTCGAAACCTCGTTGGCGGCCCAACCCCGGATTGAAGTGCCCGTCATCGTCAATGTGTTCAAGCCGTAAGCTCTGGCACTACTAAAGCCGCCGCGATGCCGAGTTGGATTTGGGTAGATCCCCGATAGCGGCACAGCCTGTGCCACTGTTAACTATTCTTTCCGCCAAGGGAAAACTTCGGAGATCGAGCGGGGTCAGGGTGACTTCAGCCACGCACGTCCCGACGTTCGGGGGAACAGGCCCTGCGACTGAGCCAGGCTCAGTCGCAGGCCAATTTGGCATCACTTCAGCTGGGGGGAAACACCCCACGGTTTACCCCATAATACCCCAGAGGGTGGCACCCGGGTAAGCTCATGGGGTGAAAGACGATTATTACAAGACACCTGAACCCCACAAAGGAAGGCTGACAATGACCACCAACACAATCCTATTAGTCGAAGACGATGAGAATGACGCGTTCTTCCTTGAACGGGCCATGCACAAAATCGGCATGGCAAACCCGGTCCAGAATGCCCGGGATGGACAGGAAGCAATCGATTACCTGAAGGGAACAGGGAAATTCGGCCGGCGCGCGGAGTTTCCGTTGCCGGGGCTGATCCTGCTGGATTTGAAGCTGCCTTTGGTGATGGGCCTGGACGTGCTGAAATGGATTCGGCAAAATCCGGAACTCTCTCCAATCGTGGTCATCCTCAGTTCGTCGGCCGACGAGTCGGACATCGCGTCCGCTTATCGATTGGGCGCCAACGCCTACCTGGTCAAGCCGTCTGAGGTAAGCAAGCTGGAGGGGATGGTGAGGTCGATTAACGATTTTTGGCTGCTGCAGAACACGCCCCCGCCCAACCGCAAACCTCAGAGCGCGTCCTTTTCCAGGCGCAACCAGCGAGACTACGCCTCGCCGGAGTACGATCTCTCCCGTGCCACCGGTTCGCGAACCGCAACCTTCTGCCAAACCGATTTATGAATACCATCCGAGTCTTGCTGGTCGAGGATCACAACGTGGTTCGTGCCGGGCTGCGAGCGCTGCTGCACGCGAGCGGGGATATCGAGGTTATTGGTGAAGCGCACAATGGCCAGGAAGGGGTAAAAGCGGCTCAAACACTCCGGCCGGACCTGGTCCTGCTGGATCTGGGCATGCCGCGATTGAACGGAGTTCAGGCGGCCCGCAAGATTATCCGTGCGGCGCCCAGGGCGAAGGTGCTCGTGCTGTCGGCCTACAGCGATGAAGGACACGTGCGAGAGGCTATGGCCGTTGGAGTCGCCGGGTATGTGCTCAAACAATCCGCCGGCACCGACCTGTTGGAAGCCATTCGTGAGACAGCTGGCGGCGGGGCGTACTTCAGCCCCGGGATTTCCAACCACATGCTAAAACACTTGCGCGAATCGTGGGGACGCGGTCGCGAATCCATATCCAAACCGCCCCTTTCGGAACGTCATGCCGAGGTGCTGCAATTAATCGCCGAAGGGTATTGCACCAAACAGATCGCCGCCTTGCTGTCCATCAGCGTGAAAACGGCAGAGAAGCATCGATACGACCTCATGATAGAGCTCGACATCCACAAGGTCGCGAGCTTAACCCGCCACGCTGTTTGGATGGGAGTCATTGAATCTAATCGCGTGCCCAATTGGCCATCGAGACACGTGGCCGCGCCCGCTCGCAAGCGTGCCAAGAACCCTGTGATGATGTGAACGCGCCAACCCACTCCTTAGACCGGCCCAATCGGCCGGACAAAAACACCTGGCGCATCCCCTCGGCCTGCGAGCCCAGGGGCCTGCCCATCAAGCGGAGCCAGTTGGCCGGCAGAATTCGAATGCTTTTACAAGCCTACTGGTCGAGACGCGGCACAGACCCATCACCAAAAGCGGCGGCCGGGAGCGGACACGCTCTTCACCGATTGGATGCCGATCGCAAGGGGATGAAAACGACAATTGCTGTGACCTGGCAGGCGTCCCCAGCCGCCTTCAGCAAACAGGTAGCGGTCTCCGGTGCGAAGTGAGTCAAAGTGAAAGAAACAGTTCCCGAAATAAAAAAGGTAGTCCTGCCCGCCCGCGCGCGCACGAAGGTTAAGGGGGCCCTGCTGCTCCAGAAACAGTTGCGCGCCGCTCGGGATTACGCCGAGGCGATCATCGGGGAGGTGCCGCCGCTGCTGGTGTTGGACCAAAATCTGCGGGTTCAGACCGCCAACGAGTCGTTCTGCAAGTGCTTCAGGATACGTTCGAGTGAAACGGTCGATCGATTGGTTTTCGAACTCGGCAATGGCCAATGGGATATTCCTGAATTGCGCCGGCTGCTCGAGGAAGTGCTGCCCAGCAAGAGTTCTTTCAAAGACTTCAAAGTCAGTCACGATTTTGAAGGCATCGGCCACCGCACGATGTTGTTGAGCGGCCGTCAAGTGGACCACCTCCAAAGGATTGTCCTTTTCATCCAGGACATCACCGAGCAACGGACGTCCCAGTGTGCTCTGCGGGCTTCGGAAATCCGTTATCGCCGTCTGTTCGAGTCGGCTCGAGACGGTATTTTGATGATCGACCCGCACACCCGGAAAATCACCGACGCCAATCCGTTCATGTCGGAGTTATTGGGATATCGGCATGAAGAATTATTGAACAAGGAGCTTTGGGAAATTGGCCTGCTCAAAGATGAAAAGGCCAGCCGAGGCGCGTTTCGCGAGTTGCGACGGAAGCATTTCATCCGTTACGAGGATTTGCCGCTCCGAAGCAGGGAGGGCGAGCGGCGCGAGGTCGAGTTCGTCAGCAATCTCTACGACGAAGACGGCCGGGAAGTCATCCAATGCAATATCCGCGACATTACCCGGCGCAAACAGGCGGTCGCATCGCTGCGGGCAAGTGAAAAGCGATTCCACGCCATTTTTGTCCAAGCCACAGCCGGGATTGCCCAAACCGACCTGGAGGGACGCTACACGCTGGTCAATAAATATTATTGCGATATCACCGGGCGCACGGCCAAGGAGTTGATGGACCTGCGCATCCAGGACATTTCTCACCCGCAAGACCGGCCGGTGAATGTCGCTCTTTTAAAGAAATTAAAAAGGGAGGGCGGCGGTTTTGTCGTCGAAAAGCGCTGCCTGCGGCCGAATGGGGAAATCATTTGGGTGCGCAGCAGTGTTTCGCGGGTCGATGATGCCCCGAGCGGGCACTATTTTCTCGTGGTAACGCTCGATATCACCGAACACAAGCGGGCCGAGCGGGCGCTCATAGCGGCCAAGGACGAGACGGGCCGGCACGCTCTCAGGCTGGAGCAATTGGTCCAGGATCGCACCAGTGAACTGCGCCAGACCATCCAGGAATTGGAAGGATTCTCCTACAGCGTGTCGCACGATATGCGCGCACCGCTGCGCGCTATGCAAAGTTTTTCACAGTTCCTGGTGGAGGAATACGGGGGCAAGCTCGACGAACAAGGAGTTCATTACCTGCAACAGATCATGCGCTCGGCCGTGCGTTTGGACCGGCTCATTCAGGACGTGCTGAGCTATACCAAGATCATTCATGCCACTCTGCCGATGGAGCGGGTGGACCTGGACCGCCTCGTGCGCGACATTGTCGAGACCTTTCCCAATGGCCAGCCGATCAAGCCGGAGATCCAGATTAAGGGCAGCCTGCCGCAGGTAATGGGAAATGACGCGCTGTTGGCGCAATGCATCTCCAATCTTCTAACCAACGGCGCCAAATTCGTTTCGCCGGGCACCACGCCCCGGGTGGAGATTTCAGCTCAGGCTCTGAAGGGGGGGCAAGTCCGGGTCTGGTTCAGGGACAACGGCATCGGTGTGGCTGCGGAGGATCACGATCGGATTTTCCGGTTGTTCGAGCGGATCCATCCCAGCACACAGTACGAGGGAACGGGCATTGGCCTGAGCATCGTGCGCAAGGCCACGGAGCGCATGGGCGCACAGGTCGGCTTCGACTCCCAATTGGGCAAAGGCAGCAATTTCTGGATCCAACTAAAGAGGGCATAAAACTTTGAAAACAATTCTCCTCGTCGACGACGATGCCAATGATGTGTTTCTCCTGCGCCACGCGATGAAAAAAGCGGGCCTGACCAACCCGATGCAGGTCGTGAGCGATGGTCAGGAGGCCATCGATTATTTGAAGGGTGCCGGCAAGTTTGCCGATCGGGAAACCTATCCGTTCCCAATCCTGCTACTGATGGATCTCAAACTGCCTTACGTCATGGGGCTGGACGTCCTTAGGTGGATCCGCACCCAACCCAGAACGCCTATGATCGTGGTTATGCTCACCGCTTCGGCTGAGGGGTCCGATATCGCGGAAGCTTACCGGCTGGGCGCAAACGCATTCCTGACCAAGCCGTCTGAAGCCAACAAACTCGAAGACATGGTCAAGGCGATTAAGGCTTTTTGGCTGACCCACAATACTCTACCCCCGGAGGCTTCACCCCAGTCCCTGCCAGAGGCAACCTTTAGACTGGTGCTCTCGCGTGAGACACCTCCCGTGGCCAAGAGTCTGTTCGATGGTGATGGCCGTAACGATCGCGCCGGGAATGGCAATGGCTATCTGGATCCGGCTCGTGCCAAGTCTTGTTTGCAGCAACGACACGCTCAAAGCTCAGAGGTCCCATCCAAATGCGGGCCCTCGCTGACGGGTCGGCAAACGGGAGTGCTGCAATTGATCGCCCAGGGATATACCAGCAGAGATATTGCCCGCCAATTTTCATTGAGCATTAAGACCGTCGAGAAACATCGACAGGCCCTCATGGATAAACTGGATATTCACGACGTCGCCACCCTGACGCGCTACGCGGTTTCCAACGGACTGGTGGAAAGCGGCCTCGGCCCGAGGAGAGCTTCCAGAACAATCGCTACCAGGCAGGGCCGGGTGGCGGCCGTCGGCCTGCGTCCGGACGTCGGGAAGGTTTCATGAGGGTTTTATTAGCCGACGACCACACCGTCGTGCGCAGCGGATTGAAACAGATTTTAGCTGAGGAATTTAAGCGGGCGGTTTTCGGCGAGGCGCGCAATGCCCAGGAGACGCTGGATTTGGTCGGCAAGGAGCGCTGGGACGTCGTCATCCTGGACATCACCATGCCGGGGCGAAGCGGCCTGGAAGTTATGCGCGTAATCAGAAAGTTGCGCCCTGGGCTGCCGGTCCTGGTTCTCAGCATCCACCCGGAGAACCAGTTTGCGGTCCGTGTGCTTAAGCTCGGCGCCGCCGGATACATGACCAAAGAGAGCGCCGCCGAGGAATTAGTCAGGGCGGTTAAAAAAGTGCTCTCCGGGGGTCGCTACGTCAGCGCTGCGCTGGCAGAAACTCTGGCTGTCAATCTCGCAACCGACTCGGCCCCGCCTCAGGAACTGCTTTCCGACCGGGAATTTCAGGTGCTGCGTCTGATCGCCTCGGGCAAAATCATCAGTGAAATCGCCCGGGAGTTGATGTTGAGCGTCAAGACCATCAGCACTTACCGCAGCCGCATTCTGGAAAAAATGGGCCTCAGGAACAACGCGGAGCTGATGCATTATGCGATGCAGCATCATCTCGTGGATGTGATCCCGGCAGGGTTGGGTGCGCCATGAACGACCAGGATTGCAGCCTGCACGACCAACCCGTCGCTTCATGCGCTTTGCACAGTGGACAAAAGGCAGGGAGGGCGGCTCCAGCCGTCGCTGGCCTGAGCGGTTTGCCAGCCATTGGCGCGCTGCCCAAAGCCGAGTATTGCCGCGAAGGCAGTTGCATGCTTTCCGGTGAGCCCGTCGGAGTTGGCTTTATTGGCGCCGCCCGGGTAAGCCTCGCTGGCATACAACTGGCTAAAGGGATGTCACAACCAGCAATGGGCCGGACCGAAGCGGTTCGACCGGCTGGCAAACAAGAGAGTCAAAACAAATCAATTTCAGAATTATGAAAAATCAAACGTTAGTTCTCACCCTTCTTTCCGCGGCTGTTTTCACCGTGGCTTGTAATAAGGAGCAAACCACCTCCGAGCAGCTGGACAAAGCCCAGGCCGAAACCAAGCAAGCCGCGCAGGACATGAAGGATTATACCTACGCCCAAAAATCTGCCTTTGTCGAAACCATGCAAGGCCAGCTGACCGCCCTCAATCATGATCTGGACCAACTCTCCGCCAAAGTCGAAGCCTCCAGCGACTCGGTCAAAGCCGAGGCGAAACCCAAACTCCAGGCGTTACGCGACCAGACCTCTCAGTTGAACAAGCGCTTGGACGAGGTCAAGAACGCCACCGAGTCCACCTGGGACAGCGTCAAAGACGGCTTCAAGAAAGCTTATGAATCGTCCAAGGACGGGTTCACCCAGGCACGTCAGTGGGCGAGCGACAAGGTGGCACCGTAGGATGGCGCGGCCGGGAACCGGGATTCGCTACGGCAGCATGAGAAATTATGAAAGAGACTAAACCCTTAATCGGAATTCTCGGGTTTGTTTTGTGCGGTGCGCTGATGGGGGACCACTCCTCCGCAGCAGTGTCGCTGTCAGTTGGGGTGGAGATTCGCGCCCAAAGCGACTTTTATGAGCCGCTCACCCCGTACGGGGAGTGGGTCACCATCGGTTCGTACGGCCGGTGCTGGAGACCGAGCCGGATGGAGGCTAGCTGGCGCCCTTATTGTGATGGCTCCTGGCAGAGAACCGACGCCGGCTGGTATTGGGCCAGCGATGAACCGTGGGGCTGGGCCACCTATCATTACGGCCGCTGGGGCTTCACCGACCAATATGGCTGGTATTGGGTGCCCCAGATTCAATGGGCGCCGGCCTGGGTTTCCTGGCATCGGGGCGGCGGATATATCGGCTGGGAGCCGTTGTACACCTCCGACGTCCGCGTGAGCTTGCCACGCGCGTATGTTTTTGTCCAAGAACGTCACTTTTTAGACCCCATTCGCTCTTCCACTGTGGTCGTTAATAACACCACCATCATCAAACAAACGGTGATCAACCAGGCGCCGACCACTGCGGTCGTTGAAAAGGCAAGCGGACACAAAGTGCGGGCACTTCCGGTTCAGGAAGTACGCTACAAGGCGGAGGCGCCGGTGGTGGCACTGCAAAAGACCCGAGCCGCGGCGGCCGGAATTCCGACCAGCACGACCGTTCGGGGCGAGGTTGGGCTGCGCGAAAAGAAAGCTGTCGCCACTCCGGCGCCAACTCAAATCGAAAAAACCGGCGCGGCCTCGCGCACACCGGCAGTGCCGACACCAACCGGGCGAGTGACCGAGGGCGAAAGGGCTAAAGCAACTCCTTCGCGAGCAGAGCCCAAGCCTCCCGCAGCGGCTAAGGAACCAACCGCCCCGAAAGCCGAAAAGAAAGCTGCCGGCAAGCCAGCACCAAAGGAGACCTCGGCGGAGAAGAAAGCCGCGGAACACCAGACTCCAGCGGAAAGGCCGGCTGCGCCTCCTGCGTCCCCGTGACGTATTGACCGTGTCGCTTTATTCCAAAAAACAAAACAACTGAAAGGAAAAATCTATGTTATACACAATTGCCGTTATTCTCATCATTCTCTGGCTGCTTGGCCTGGTCACTAGTTACACCATGGGCGGAGCCGTCCATTTGCTGCTCGTGATCGCGTTGGTCATGGTGGTGCTCAACTTCATCTCCGGACGCAGAGGGGCCTGATTATGACTAAACTCGTTTCCCTGGCATTGCTCATTGGTGGAATCGTGCTGATCGTCATCGGGTTCAACGCCACACATGCTTTCGCGTCGGACGTTTCGAGGTTCTTTACGGGATCGCCGACCGATAAGGCTGTGTGGATGCTTATTGGCGGCTCCGTTGCCGCGCTGGTTGGGCTGGCAATGCTGTGGCGCAGCCCAAGTCATACCTAGATCACCCGTTCGGTTTGCAGGTCCCTTGAAGCCGTCGGTTCGAATTTCAGACGGGCCTCCGCACCGCTTACTGAAAGTGGCTGCGGACGCAGGTAGCCTGGCCTGGGCCGGGTGGCGCGAACTCCAGTATCTGGCGAGCGTCCTAGCCACGACACTCCTCCTGGCTGCCCAACCCCGCCGATGGCGGCGGGCGGTGCGCCGCTCATTCGCGCGGCAGATTCTTGTGTCGGGGGTCGAATCGGTCCGATTCATTTCGATCGTGGCAGTTCTGGTCGGCATTTCGGTCGTGGTGCAACTGGACGTTTGGACCGGAAAGCTTGGGCAATCCCAGAAGTTAGGGGCTTTGCTGGTTGCGGTAGTGGCACGCGAACTGGGACCGCTATTCGCCAACTTTGTCCTCATTGTGCGAGGCGGTAGTGTGATCGCCACCGAGTTGGGACTGATGAGAATCGGCGGCGAGGTGCGCGTCCTCGAGGCGCAGGGCATCGAACCGCTGCTGTTCCTGGTTATGCCAAGGGTATTGGCCATGGCCGTGTCGGCGTTCTGCCTGACGGTGATTTTTGTTCTGGTCGCTTTTGGCAGCGGGTACGGCTTTGGCGCAGTCATCGGCCAGGCCAACGGCGACCCGACGGTATTCCTCAATGGCGTCTTCAGAGCCGTTCACCCGCGCGACGGACTTGCTTTTCTGGTGAAATGTCTTCTGCCGGCGCTGCTAACGGGCGTGATTTGCTGCACCGAAGGGATGGGCGTCGCAGGAGGAGTGACGGAAGTGCCTTTGGCGGCCAAGCGCGCCCTGGCGCGTTCGCTTGGCGCGCTGTTTCTCACCTCAGCCGCCGTTTCGCTCCTGGTCTATCTGTGAGCCTTGTTCTTGCGCGCATGCACGCTCCCTCAACCATTTTGAAATTCGTTAACGTAACGGTGCCGGCCGGTCCTGATTACGAAACCGGACTCTGGGATATCTCTTTGGAGCTGAAGTCAGGCGAGCTTTTGCTCGTGCGCATCGAACGTGAAAACGAACGGCTGCCGCTGGCAGATGCCGCTGAGGGCCTCGTGCCAGCGACGAACGGGGCGGTGCTGTTTCGCGGTAAAGATTGGCACAACATGACCGC
Source organism: Verrucomicrobiia bacterium (assembly GCA_035651635.1). GTDB lineage: Bacteria > Verrucomicrobiota > Verrucomicrobiia > Limisphaerales > UBA8199 > JANXQE01. The sequence continues at coordinate 12,317 of DASRFK010000166.1, forward strand.
CGACCACGCCGCGGGCCAACGAGGAACAATCGGACGGCTTTTCGAAGATGAGGGCTGGATCAGCAACCTGGATGTGGACGAGAATATTATGCTCGCCCAGCAGTACCATACTCAACGCGGCGAAGAGGAAATTTTGCAAGAGGCGCTGAAGTACGCCCGGATGTTCGGGTTGCCGGGTCTGCCGCGGGGGCGGCCGGGGAAGATGCGACGTTGGGATCTGCGCAAGGCCGCCTGCATCCGGGCATTCCTGGGGCGCCCGGCGCTCGTCCTTCTGGAGCAGCCCGTGCGCGGCGTTTACGCCGATTTCATGGCTCCGCTGATCAACGCGGTGGAATCCGCCCGCCGCTACGGAGCGGCTGTCCTCTGGACCGTCACTGACCCGCAAATCTGGAACCATGCCGGCATCCGCCCGACGAGGCGAGCCAGGATGTTCGGCTCCGAGTTCCAGGCGCTGGAAGGGAACTAGGAATGGAAAAGCGTTTCAGCTTTCGCCATGTGAATGAAGTGACTGGCCTGTTTGTGCTGGGCGTGCTCGCTTTGGTGGTGGCCGGCGCGATTTTCAGCGGATATTCACAACGGTGGTTCGCGCGCAAATACGCCTTCGACGTGCTGTTGCCGGAAGCTGGGGCTTTCGGGCTGAAACAAGGTGATGAGGTCTTCATCTCCGGGGTCTCGGTCGGCCGGGTGGACGATGTGATGCCCATCAGCGATGGCCGTCTGAAGGCGCGCGTGAAAGTGCGTGGAGATTTCGGCCGATTTGTGCGCCTTGATTCGACGGCGATTATTAAGAAAGTCTTCGGCGTGGCGGGCGATTCATTTATCGAAATCACTCGCGGCACTAACGCGCCCTTGCCCTCGATCGGCGGTTTTATTGTCTGTCTCTCGGCAGAGGAACTGCCGGCTAAGCTGGAGCGCATTCTCGAAGAACTCAGGGGCGAGTTGATGCCCGTTGTCAGAAAGGCTGGCACGACTCTGGACGAGTGGAGCAAGCTCGGCTCGGATTTGCAACAGACCCAGGTGACCTTGCATCAGCTCGTGGCGCGATTGGACCACCTGGCCGCCAACCTCGAACAAGGCCAGGGGACGGCCGGCAAGCTGCTGACCGACACCGCCCTGGCGGACCAGGCCCAAGACATTCTGGCTGGCGCCAACCAGGCAATGACCGGGTTGCAAGGCATAGTGACGAACCTGGCCGCCGCGTCCAGGAGTGTCCAAAGCGGGACCGTTCATCTGCCGGAGATAACGGATGCTGTCGCCCGAGAAGTACAGGATCTCCCTGGCCTGGTTCAGCAAACACAGGTCTCGATGCGCGAACTGGAACGGTTGGTTGAAGCCGTGCAACGGCACTGGCTCCTCCGAAAGTACGTCAACAAGACCGATCCACCACCCCTGCGTCCCTTGCCCGCGAGCGAAAAAACGTCGCGCAAAGCAGCTAGCTCCCAGTCTCCAAAAGATTCGGCCAGGCACTGAAACATTTGAACCAGGCTCTAAATGCAAAAAACAACCATCCTTGAAGAGAACGGCGGCGCGGTTGAGGGGATTACTGAAATCCGGCGGCAGGAGGCCCTGCTTAAGACCGGGGCATTGCAGAATGCCATTCTTAACAGCGCCAATTTCTCCAGTATTGCCACCGACGAGCGCGGAGTCATTCAAATCTTCAACGTAGGGGCCGAGCGCATGCTGGGCTACGCCGCAGCGGACGTGCTCAACAAGATCACTCCCGCCGATATTTCCGATCCGCAGGAAGTGATCGCGCGGGCCGCGGCCTTAAGCGCCGAGCTGGCGACCAAGATCACACCCGGTTTTCAGGCGTTGGTATTTAAGGCCTCCCGCGGGATTGAGGATATCTATGAGCTGACCTACATCCGCAAGGACGGCAGCCGCTTTCCCGCAGTGGTGTCGGTCACCGCGCTGCGAAACGATCAGGGTGGAATCATTGGCTACCTGCTGATCGGAACCGACAATACGGCGCGCAAGCAAGCCGAAGAGGCGCTGCTCAAGGCAGGGGCGTTGCAAAAGGCGATCTTCAATAGCGCCAACTTCTCCAGCATCGCCACCGACGAGCGCGGGGTCATTCAAATTTTCAATGTGGGGGCCGAGCGCATGCTGGGCTACGCCGCGGCGGACGTGCTCAACAAGATTACTCCCGCCGATATTTCCGATCCGCAGGAATTGATCGCGCGCGCCGCAACCTTAAGCGCCGAGCTGGCGACCCGGATCACACCCGGTTTTCAAGCGTTGGTTTTCAAAGCCTCGAGGGGAATCGAGGACATCTATGAGCTGACCTACATCCGCAAGGACGGCAGCCGCTTTCCGGCAGTGGTATCGGTCACCGCGCTGCGCAACCCTCAGGATGCCATCATCGGTTATCTGTTGATCGGCACGGACAACACGGCGCGCAAACAGGTCGAGGCCGAGCAGAAGAAGCTCGATCAACGCTTGCGCGACCAGCAATTCTACACACGGTCGCTCATCGAATCGAACATCGATGCCATCATGACCACCGATCCGCCGGGCATCATCACGGATGTCAATAAGCAGATGGAGGCCCTTACCGGGTGCACGCGCGACGAGTTGATCGGCGCTCCGTTCAAAAGCTATTTCACTGATCCCCAGCGAGCCGAGGCGGCCATCAAGCTGGTGTTGAGCGAGAAAAAAGTCACCAACTACGAACTTACCGCTCGCGCGCGGGACGGCAAAGAAACCGTGGTATCTTACAACGCGACGACGTTCTACGATCGCGACCGGAAGTTGCAGGGCGTATTCGCCGCCGCGCGCGACGTAACGGAGCTCAAACGTTTCGAGCAGACACTGCAGCAGAAGAACGTTGAACTGGAGGCCGCCAGGTTCGCCGCCGAGAAGGCCAACCGCGCCAAATCGGAATTCCTGTCCAGCATGAGCCATGAGCTGCGCAGCCCCCTCAATGCCATCCTGGGCTTTGCTCAACTGATGGACACCGCCTCCCCGGCACCAGCGCCTGCTCAAAAAGAAAGCATCGACCAGATACTCAAGGCCGGCTGGCACTTGCTCAACCTGATCAACGAAATCCTCGATCTGGCCCGAGTCGAATCCGGCAAATTGTCTTTATCGCTCGAACCGACCGCTCTGGGAGACGTGCTGCGGGAATGTCAGGGTATGATCGAACCCCAGGCGCAAAAACGCGCCATCACCATTACTTTTCCCCAAGCCGACATTCCTTACTTTGTCGTGGCCGACCGGACTCGGTTGAAACAGGTTCTGATCAACCTCCTTTCCAACGCGATCAAGTATAATCAGGAGCGGGGACAGGTCGTGGTGGAGTGCTCCGCACCCGACGTGGAACGCGTCCGGGTCTCCGTTAGAGACACCGGTGCAGGGCTGCCGGCCGAAAAGCTCGCCCAGCTCTTTCAGCCATTTAACCGTCTCGGCCAGGAGAGTGGCGGCCAGGAGGGCACGGGCATCGGCCTGGTGGTGGCCAAGCAACTGATCGAACTGATGGGGGGCACCGTTGGGGTGGAAAGCACGGTCGGCGCCGGCAGCGTGTTTTGGTTCGACATGGTGGCAGCGGCTGAGCCACAGCTAGGTGCCGATAGCTCCTTGCTCTTGGTCCCGGCGTCATTGCCCGTACCGGACCGCCCGCGCTTGCACACTCTGCTTTATGTCGAGGACAATCCGGCGAACCTAAAGCTGGTCGAGCAACTGGTAGCGCGCCGGAGCGACCTGCGGCTGCTCTGCGCAGGTGACGGCAATGCCGGCATCACGCTTGCCCGCACCCAAATGCCAGAGGTGATCCTGATGGACATCAATCTGCCCGGTATCAGCGGCATTGAAACCCTCCGACTCCTGCGCCAAGACCCCCTCACGACGCACATCACCGTCATCGCCATCAGTGCCAATGCCATGCCGCGCGACATCGAAAAGGGCCTCCAGGCTGGTTTCTTCTCCTACCTCACTAAGCCGATCAAGGTTAAGGAGTTCATGGACGCGCTGGATGCGGCACTGGAACAGGCTGAGAAAACCACCGTTCAGGGGGCCTAACCAGGAACGAATGCCATGCTCAGCTCCGCCGCGATTCTGAATGCGAAACTGCTGATCGTCGATGACCAGGAGGCCAACGTCCGCCTCCTCGAGCGCATGCTGGCGGGCGCCGGCTACACTTCCATCAACTCGACCACCGATCCCCTCCAGGTGGTCGAACTGCACCGACGCAACAGCTACGACCTAATCCTCCTGGATCTCCAGATGCCCGGGATGGATGGATTTCAGGTCATGGAGGGCCTTAAAACCATCGACCCGGAGGGTTACCTGCCGGTTCTGGTGATCACCGCCCAACCGGAGCACAAGCTGCGCGCGCTTAAAGCGGGCGCAAAGGATTTTGTGAGCAAACCTTTCGATCTTCCCGAGGTCTTGATGCGCGTTCAAAACATGCTCGAAGTCCGCTTGTTGCACCTGGAAACCAGAAAACTCTACGCCCAGGTCCTCGAGGAGCATAAGGTCTCGGAAGGATTGCTCCTCAACGCGTTGCCCCCGGCGATTGTGGAACGGTTGAAGACGGGGCCGGAAGTCATCGCCGATAGTTTTCCTGAAGCGACCATTCTTTTCGCCGGTCTGCACGATTTCTCGCGCCTCACCGAAGGCATGTCCCCCGCTGAGGTGGTCAAACTGCTTAATCGAATTTATTCCGGCTTCGACGCGGTAGCTCAGAAGCTGGGTGTGGAAAAAATCAAAACGATCGGGGACGCCTACATGGTCGCGGCGGGGGTGCCCGTCACCCGGACCGACCACGCCGAAGCCATTGCCGAAGCCGCTCTCGGACTGCAACAGGAGATCGTCCGCCACGATGCGCCTAACGGCGAGACCTTTAGCCTGCGGATTGGCATTAATACCGGCCCGGTGGTGGCGGGCGTCATCGGCAAAACAAAATTCAGCTACGACGTCTGGGGCGAAACCGTTAACACGGCCTGGCACATGGAAACCTACGGCGCTCCCGGCTGTATTCAGCTCAACGAAACCACTTACGCCTTACTGCGCGAT
>DASRFK010000167.1:0-26180 GCA_035651635.1 Verrucomicrobiia bacterium
AAAAGCCTGACCCCCGGGGTGCCTAACAGCCCGATTCGCCAAAGCGACATCGTCATTAACGAGCTGATGTATGATCCCATCAGCGGCAATGACGACGATCAGTACATCGAATTGTACAACCGCGGCACCAATCGCATCGACCTGGGCGGCTGGGAACTGAGCGATGCGGTCAGTTTTACTTTTCCCACCAACACGCTGTTAGCACCGGATAGTTATCTTGTGATCGGCCGCAACGCCGCGCGGTTGCGCACCAATTACTCGAATCTGACAATAGCCAATTGCATAGGGGATTTTTCGGGCAAACTCTCGCATAACGGTGAGTACCTGGCTTTGACCATGCCCGACACGGTCGTGCAGACCAACAAACTGGGGGCGGTGCAGACCAACCTGATTCACATCGTGATCAATGATCTAACCTATGGGACCGGTGGGCGCTGGGGCCAATGGTCGGCCGGAGGCGGCAGCAGCCTGGAGTTGACCGATCCCAACAGCAACAACCGGCTGGCGGCCAATTGGGCTGACAGCGATGAGACGCAGAAATCGACGTGGACCAATATCGAGACCACCGGCGTGCTGGACAACGGCGCCAATTACGAGTCATCAATTGCTCATGCGCAAATCGGGTTATTGGACGTAGGCGAATGCCTCGTGGACAATATTGAAGTGGTGCCGGCCTCAACCGGAGCCAATCTCGTATTGACTCCGGATTTTGAGACGGGGCTGGGCAACTGGTCGTTGCAGGGGGATCAATTCCGTTCGAGCCTGGAAAACAGCGGCTACAACAGCACTCACTCGCTCCACATTCGCTGCAGCGACCGGATGTGGACTGGCGATAACTCGTGCGAAGCAACCCTGAGCGGCAACACGCTCGGAGCGGGCCAAATCGCGACACTGCGCTTCAAAGCGCGCTGGCTGCACGGCTGGCCAGAGGCGCTGCTGCGCTTAAATGGCAATTGGCTTGAGGCGACCGGCACATTGCCGGTACCAACCAACTTAGGTACGCCGGGCGCCCGCAATAGCGCCTTTGTCCCGAATGCCGGTCCGGCGATTTACCAGGTAACCCATAACCCCCCGATTCCCGCAGCGAATCAGAGCGTTGTGGTGAGCGCGCGGGTGCACGACGCGGATGGAGTGCAGAGCCTGACGCTGTTCTATCGCCTGGATCCAGCGACAACGTACAGCTCTGTGGTCATGCGGGACAATGGCACGGGGGGAGATGCCTTGGCCGGGGATGGAGTTTTCAGCGGGACAATCCCGGGGCAATCTTCAGGCGCCATCGTAGCTTTTTACATCGTAGCCCAGGATTCAAAGGCGGCCGCTACCCGCTTTCCGGCGCTGCTCAATAACAACGCGCCGGACCCTGAATGCGTGGTCATGTTTGGGGACGGCAATCCAGTCGGAAGCTTTGGAGTTTATCACTTGTGGATCACCCAAACAAACGCGACGCGCTGGAGCCAATTATCCGACCTGAGCAACGAATCGCACGATTGCACAATCGTCATTGGTCCGCGAATCATCTATAATGCCCAGGGGCGTTTTGCCGGCAGCCCGTACCATCAGGGCTTTAATACACCGAACGGAAACTTGTGCCATTACAAATGGATTTTCCCAGACGACGACAAATTCCTCGGAGCGACGTCGTTCAACAAAATTCATCAGCCGGGCAACGGAGCCGGCGATGACGCCAGCATCCAACGCGAGCAGTTGGCCAACTCCTTTCTCCGGGCGCTCGGCGCGCCTTGGCTCAACCGCCGCTACGTGGCCGTGTACGTGAATGGCAGCCGTCGCGGCACACTCATGGAAGATGCGCAAACGCCCGACGGTGATGTGGTGAAAGAGCATTACCCCAATGATAGCGGCGGCTGGCTCTACAAAATGCAACCGTGGTTCGAGTTTGCCCCAAACCCGTCCGGGATTTCGATTGGATTTAATAATGCGTCCTGGTGCAATCTCATGCCCTACACCACTACTGGCGGGGCCAAAAAATTGGCCCGGTATCGGTATAATTTCCTGAGTCGGCGCTCTCCCAATTCCAATAGCGATTACACCAATGTTTTTTCACTGGTCGATGCGGCCAATTCCTATGGGACCCCCAACTACGTCGCCAATATGGAAAGCATCGCGGATATGGAAAATTGGATGCGCGTTTTCGCCGCCAACCATGCCGCGGGCAACTGGGATTCGTTTGGGGCCCAAAATGCCCAGAACCTCTACGGATACCTCGGAACGTCGACCGTTAAGTACTCATTACTGATGTGGGACTTTAACATTGTCATTGGCAACAGCGGCTCCTGGGGGCCGGGAGCAAACCTGTTCTCTGGCAACGGCCAGGATCCCAATACGGAAAACATCTACAACAACCCAACGTTTCGCCGAATGTACTGGCGCGCGCTGCAAGAACTAGTGAACGGGCCTTTGGCAAACAGCGGGCCCATGCTGGACGCCAAGTTCAACGCCTTTGCCGCCAATGGCATCAACGTGGAGAACCCGAGCACCAATATTAAAGGCTGGCTCAGCTCGGCGCGCAGCAGCATCGCTTCCCAAATTGCGGCAGAGAATGTCACCGGCTTCAGCCTGAATGCGCCCAGCCTTAACAACAATCTCGCCACGCTGACCGGCGCTGCCCCCGTCAACATCAAGAGTGTGTGGATCAATGGCACGCAATATCCGCTGACCTGGACGAGCGTCACCGGTTTTCAAATTCAAGTGCCCTTGCAGCCGGGGACCAACCAATGGAGCGTGGTCGGTGTAGACATTCACGGCCAACCCGTTGCGGGTGCCAGCAATCTGGTCTCACTGGTGTACGCCGGTGCCGCCCCTTCTCCGGTCGGGCAAGTGGTTATCAATGAAATCATGTACAACCCGAGTATCGCCGGGGCCGAGTATGTTGAGCTGTATAATAACTCGAGCAGCACGAGCTTTGATCTCTCCGGCTGGAAGTTCAATGGTCTGTCTTACACCTTCCCTGCTGGTTCGATCATTCTGCCGAACAGTTTCGTTGTCCTGGCTGCCGACCGTCTTGCGTTTGCCGCTGCTTATGGCGCCACGACCCCTATATTCGACACTTTCGGCGGGACGCTGCAGGGCAATGGCGAGACTTTGACTCTGCTTCAGCCCGCAACGTCAGGCGGTGCGGATGTGGTCGTTTCCAAAGTTCGCTACGGCAGCAAAGCCCCCTGGCCGGATAGTGGCCTGACTGTCGGCAGTTCGCTGCAATTGGTTGATCCGCGGCAGGACAACTGGCGCGAGGGCAATTGGCAAACCGTGTTGACCAACGCGCCGGTTTCGCCGGCCTGGCAGTACGTCACGCTAACCGGCACCGCTCCAAGACCGATTCTGCTGGTCGGCCTCCATGGAAGCGGAGGAGACGTGTATGTCGACGACATCAAGCTTGTGGCCGGCACGGTTCCCGAAGCCGGCCCGAACCTGATCCAAAACGGTGATTTCGAAAGCGCCCTCACTGGGCCGTGGACCGTGTCCGCCAATATGACCGGGTCGGCGATCGACACCTCGGTAAAGCACTCGGGCACCGCCAGTCTGCACGTTGTAACCAGCAGTCCTGGCGACCCGATCGGCTCGACTATCTGGGAGAACACGGCCCCAATCGTGACCAATGGAACTTACACGCTGAGTTATTGGTACCTGCCGAGCACCAACGGTTCACAAATGCTCATTCGCCTTTCTGGAAGTTCTCCCAATAGTGGGCAGGTCTACAGCCTGCAAAGTATTCAGCCGCAAACCTCCTCTTCCGCCCTCTTCACGCCAGGTTCGCCCAACTCGATTCAGACCACACTTCTCCCGTTTCCGTCTCTGTGGCTGAATGAGGTGCAAGCGGATAACCACACCGGAATCACCAATAGCCTGGGACAACACGTGCCCTGGCTTGAGCTGTACAATCCCAGCACAAACACCGTGTCACTGGCTGGCCTTTACCTATCCACCAACTACGCCAATTTATTGAGCTGGCAATTCCCCGCAACCGCGAATATTGGGCCGGGCCAGTTCAAGACGGTTTTCGCCGATGGCCAGACCGGCTTGTCTACTCCCAATGAATTGCACACCAGTTTCACCCTTTCCAGCGGCTCAGGTTCGCTGACGCTTAGCCGGCTGTACAACACCCAGCCGCAGGTTCTGGACTATATCGATTATACGAACATCGGTCTCGACCATTCCTACGGGTCGATGCCCGACGGCCAGAGTTTCGACCGACAGGAGTTCGTTTTGCCAACGCCCGGTAGCACTAACAACGCCGCCAATCCTCCTGCGTTCATCGCCTACACCAGTGTCGGCAGCATCTATTCTCAGAACTTCGATAGCTTGCCCAATCCAGGTGCGACTTCTGTCAATTCGGACAATCCCGTGACCATAAACGGGGTGACTTACTCGTTAGCCAACCCCTATGGGTTTGCCGACTCGGTTCTGGTCGGCGGCAACGGCGGCCTGGGAATTTCTCAACTGGCAGGATGGTATGGACTGGGCAACCTCAGTTCCAAGTTCGGAGCTATCGACGGAGATCAAACCACGGGCGGCCAAATCAGCTTTGGGTTGCCCAACAGTTCGAACCGGGCCTTGGGCCTGTTGGCTACCAGTAGCACCGGACCAACTTTTTTCGGAGCCAAGTTCATCAATCAAACGACCGAAACTCTCGATACGATCAGCGTCCAAGTCACCGGCGAGTTGTGGCGCCAATCCAATATTCCCAAAACGCTCGAGTGCTTCTATTACCTCGACCCCACCGCCAATGCGCCGTTTACTGGCAGTCACACGGCCCTGCTGCCTGCTTTGAACGTGGCATTTCCGGTGGACACGGCTGCGGTTGGCGGCGTGGCTCTCGACGGGACGTCCGCCAATAATCAGACAAACCTGAGCATCGTGGCGCAACCCATCATTGGCTGGGCGCCGGGGGCAGCGCTTTGGCTGGTGTGGGAAATGCCTGATGCCACCGGCAAAGCCCAGGGTCTGGCCATTGACAACCTGAGCTTCTCGGCAGCGCCTCAAGCTCCTGCGCAGGTCCAAGTCACTTTCCAGACCACAACTACAAACCTGACACTCTCGTGGACCAGTACCGCCGGAACCAGCTACCAAGTTGAATATAAAGATGACCTCGGCGCGCCGACCTGGACCCCTTTAGGAAACCCCGTGCCGGGCACGGGCGCGGTTATGAGTTTCACCAGCGATTTCAGCCAGTCCCCGGTTCGGTTTTACCGGCTCGAAATCCTGCCCTGATTTTAGAATAGTCGTTTAATGTCTGCGTCACGTTTGTACCGGCGGTTGGCGGTTCTTCTGGCATCGTTTGCGTTCTTGTTGAGCGTGGCCCGCGCCCCGGCTCAACTGCAGCTTCCAATAGACGTCGGCACAACCGTCAGCGGATTCCAGGATGATTTTACTGGCACGAGTCTTGACCCAAATTGGATTTTGAGTGCCGGAGGCACGGTTTCGGTGAGCAATGGGGTGCTTCACGTTGCCTCATCCTTGTATGATCCGACCCACCTGCTCTATCAGTTGCCCGGCTACGATAATGCCGTGCAGGAAGTCCTGGCGCGCGTCCGCATCCTCAGCTACGGGTCCGGTGACCTGGTCCGAGGGGGCATCGGTGTTGGCGTGGACCCGTCCTCCAGCCTGGGCATCAACTATCTCTTTCGCGAAAATACCAGCGATGGCCAATCAGCATTACACATGGCCATGCTGGACGACATGGCCGCCTGGGGCCCGATGCAAGCCTACGCCTGGCAGCTCAATACCTGGTATTGGATCCGGCTACGGCAGGAGCCTAACGCCGCTTCTCAAGGCGGCGCCAATGACGTGTTCGCAAAAATCTGGCTCGGTGATGGCAGCCAGGCCGAGCCTGCAACCTGGCAGGTAGTATGGGATTACACCCCGGCACAACCAACCCGCACCGGATATGCCGGGATTACCGCCAGCTCAGGCGGCAGCTTCCAGTTTGACGTCGATTATTTCTTACTCAAGGCTTCAGGTCTGCCCAGCATCGTAGTTGCGCCAAACGCATTCGTCCAAACGCCCGTCAGCATCACCAGCCAGCCGCAGAATACAAACGCCCTGGAGCTGTCCTCGGTCTCTTTCGGCGCGGGAGCGTCGGGCACTCCTCCTCCGACCTTCCAATGGTATCGGGTCCCGAATGCGATCGCTGGGGCAACCAACGCGGCCTATGTTTTAAGTCCGGTCGCTTACGCCGACAACGGAGCGCAGTTTCAAGTCGTTGCTCAAAATGTCGTTAGCAACAGGACTTATGCAGTCACCAGCATTGTTGCTACTTTGACAGTCATCGCCGATACAAATCCTCCCGTCTTATTAGGTGCTCAAAGCCTTTCACCTAACCAGGTTCAAGTCAGCTTCTCCGAACGCATCAGTTCGAGCACAGCTACAAATGTGCTCAACTATCATCTGGCAGACGCCGATACCACTGTGGCGATTAGCAGCGCAACTCTCGACGAGTCTCAAACGAATGTCTTGCTGTCCGTCGCTCCGCTGTCGGACGGCACCAACTATGCCCTGACAGTTAACAACCTCACGGACCAGTCGCATGCGGCCAATGTCATCGCTCCAAATTCCCAGGCTCAATTTACGGCCCGCGCCTATACACCTGTGATCCTGGGAGATTCCTTTCCGGACGCGGCGCAAGTGTCGTCCGGAAACGGCTACAACATCACGGCGGCGGGCGCGGCGGTCGGCGGCACGAATGACGAGTGCCTGTTCAATTACCAATTCAAAAGTGGCGACTTCGATTGGATGGTGAGGCTCGACTCGCTCGCTCTGGCCGATGCCTGGTCGGAAGCCGGCCTCATGGCACGCGAGGATCTGAGCCCCGGCTCGATTTCGGCCAGTGTGATGGCCACCCCGAGCATCAGCGGAATGTTTTTTGAAGGGCGCTCCTCGACCAACGGCTCAGCCACCATCTCGGGTCATTTTCCGGTGAACTACCCCAGTACATGGCTGCGGCTCAAGCGGGCCGGCAATGCGCTTACCGGATTCGGCAGCCTCGACGGCCGGAACTGGACCCAGTTGGGATCATTAACGTCCGCCTGGCCGTCAAACCTCTATTTCGGATTTGTGGTTTCCAGCCACACCACCAACCAGCCGACGACCGCGGCGTTCCGCGATCTGTCGGCTGTGATAACCGCCGGAACTAATGGCCCGCTCGGCATCGAGCCGCCCGGACAATGCAGCCGGCGCACCAGCCTGGTGATCTCCGAGATAATGTATCACCCAACCAACAGCAGTTTGGAATTCGTTGAGCTGTTCAACTCGCGCGGAGAACCCCAGGACCTGAGCGGTTATCAGCTAAGCGGCAGTATCGGTTACACCTTTCCTCCCGGCAGCCAAATCGATGGCGGCGGTTTCGTTGTGGTCGCAAAATCACCCGGCGATCTTCAGGCCGTCTATGGGCTGACCAATCTTTTTGGGCCGTACCTGAACAGCCTTCCAAACAGCCAAGGCACAGTGCGCTTGCTCAGCCAGGCCGGTGCGGTGCTGCTGGAAGTAAACTACGGCACGACTCCACCCTGGCCGGTCTCACCCGACGGCGGGGGCCACTCACTGGTCCTCGCTCGGCCTTCCTATGGTGAAGACAACGTTCTGGCCTGGGCTGCCAGCGAGAGCGTCGGAGGATCTCCCGGCCGTCTCGATCCAGTCACCGTTGATCCTTTGGCACCGGTGGTCATTAACGAGTTCGTGGCTAACGATGGACCTACCGGTACCCAATTCATTGAATTGTTCAATCGGTCGGCGCAGTTGCTGGATCTGTCCGGCTGCTCCATGAGCGATGATCCGAAGACAAACAAGTTCGTTCTCCCGCCCGGCAGCGTAGTGCCAGCGCGTGGATTTGTCGTTCTGAACCAATCTGATTTCGGCTTCAGCCTGAACGCGGAGGGTGGCACGCTCTACTTACGCAATGCCGCAGGCACCCGGGTCTTGGATGCGGTGCGTTACGAAGGACAGCAACCAGGGCTCTCCTTCGGCCGCGTACCGGATGGCGCCGCGCGGATGCAGGCGCTGGCGCGACCGACGCCTGGCAGCAGCAACAGCGCAGCTTGGACTTCCGATGTTGTCATCAACGAGATTCTGTATGCACCGGTTTCGCTCAATGACGACGATCAATTCGTCGAGCTTTACAACCGCAGCACCCACGTGATCAACCTGGGAGGCTGGCAGTTCACGGCGGGCATTAACTACGCGTTCCCGGCCAATACCCTGCTTGCTCCGGACGCTTACCTGGTCGTCGCACGGAACGCTGCCCGGATGCTCACGAACTATCCCAATCTCAATTCGGGGAACCTGGTGGGAAACTTCACCGGCGCACTCGCGCATCATGGTGAGCGATTAGCCTTGGCCATGCCGCAACAAGTGGTGACCACGACCGGTCAGATTTCTACCACCAATACCATATATGTTGTCGTCAACGAGGTGACGTATGGAACCGGCGGACAATGGGGCGACTGGTCCCAGGCAGGGGGCAGCAGCCTGGAACTGATCGACCCACACGCTGACAATGGATTAGCACCCAATTGGGCGGATAGCGACGAAACTCACAAGGCCGGGTGGACCATCACTTCGGCCATCGGCACGATCGATAACGGCGACGTACCGGCCGACGAATTGCAGGTCTTGTTGGAGGGCGTCGGCGAGGCTCTCATTGACAATGTGCAAGTGATCGATGCGACCGGCTCGAATCACATCGCCAATGGTACATTTGAATCGGGCGCCAGTGGTTGGATTGCCGAAGGAACCGAGAAGACTTCGGGCCTGGAAACATCTGAAGGATTCAACAGCGCGCAAAGTTATCACGTTCGGGCGGTAAACAAAGCCGATAACCAGGTGAACCGCATTCGTACGCTCTTAACCAGTCCGCTGCCGGCTGGCAGCACTAACGTGACGATTCGCGCGGCCGTTCGCTGGCTCAAGGGAGATCCCGAAATCCTCTTGCGGTTGCGTGGCAATTGGCTGGAATGCGCGGCCCAGTTGCCCAACCCAGCCAACCCTGGCACCCCCGGACTGCGCAACAGCCGTTTTGTCAGCAATGCCCCACCCGCAATTCTCGATGTCCAACACGCGCCCGTATTGCCCGCGGTCGGACAGCCAATCGTCGTCAGCGCACGCGTTAGTGACCCTGACAACGTCGGTGCGGTACTGCTCAAGTACCGTTTGGATCCCAATACCACCTACTCCACCGTGAGCATGACGGATGATGGGACCGGCGGCGATGTGGTTGCGGGAGACGGGGTCTGGAGCGCGACCATCCCCGGCCAGGCCTCGGGTATCATGATTGCTTTTTATATCCAGGCCACCGACCAGGCTATCATCCCAGCTACGTCGACTTTTCCCAATAATGTGCCCGCGCGCGAGTGCCTTGTGCGGGTCGGCGAAGTCCAGCCTACCGGCAATTTCCCCGTTTACCGGCTCTGGATGACCAAAGCCACTCTGAACACTTGGAACGGAGATAATCGGCTTGATAACAGCGACTATCCGGTAACGTTCGTTCTCGACGATAAGCGGGTCATTTATACCAGCGGCGCGCGCTTTAAGGGCAGTCCGTACATCTCCCCCAGCTACTGCGGCGCCACTTGCGGGCGCTGCGGCTATTCCATCAGCTTTCCGGATGACAATCTATTCCTCGGCGAGACCGAGTTGGTGCTCGACTGGCCCGGCGGGCATGGAGGGGAAACCACCGCGTTGCAGGAGCAAATGTGTTACTGGATTGCCGATCGCCTTAATCTTCCCTGGAGTCATCGTCATACCATCCGCCTGCATGTGAATGGAGTCACCGACGAGGCGCGGCAAACCACCTTTGAGGCCGTGGTCCAACCGGCCGGCAGTTTCGTCAGCGAGTGGTCCCCCACCGACAGCAGTGGGGAGCTCTTCAAAATCGAGCGGGCGTTCGAGTTTAGCGATTCCGATAGTCTGACCGCCGATCCCGAACCCCGCCTGCAAAACTACACCACCACCGGCGGCGTCAAAAAGCGCGAGCATTACCGCTGGAATTTCATGTTCCGCAGCACCGACCGGCGGGACGATTACACCAACATTTTCGCTTTGGTCGACGCCGTCAATGCGCCCGGACCAGAACCGTACACAAGCGCCGTCACAGGACTCGTGGACATTGAAGAATGGATGGGGATCTTCGCGACCGAACACATTATCGAGAATTTCGACGCCTACGGCCACGAAATCGGCAAGAACATGTATGCGTATGTGCCGCCGAGCGGCAAGTGGCAGCTGTACATGTTCGATCTGGATTGGGCCATGTTGGCGGCCCCGATTTACAGCTCCCGCTACACCGCCAGCGCCGGGCCCCTCTTCAACGCCGATGACCCCACCATCACCCGGATGTATGCCTTTCCGCCTTTTGCCCGCGCCTATTGGCGCGCGGTGCAAAACGCGGTCGATGGTCCACTGGACCCGGCCAATTGCAACCCGGTCATCGATGCCAAGTCCCGCTCCCTCTTCGATAATGGAATACTTTGGTGCGACGGCCGCGCTCTCACTGAACCCAGCGCCGTCAAGACCTGGTTCAGTCAACGTCGCGCCGCGTTGCAAGCTCAATTGGCCACAGTGGCTGCGCCTTTCAGCGTTAACTCGGTAGCCATGAGCAATGACCTGGCATTCATTAGCGGCACGGCTCCGGTTTCGGTTCAGAACGTGTCATTCAACGGCGCGCAATGGCCAGTCTCGTGGACCACGGTTTCGAATTGGACCGCCAAGGTTGTCCTGCAGCCGGGAACCAATCAATGGCTGGTGATCGGCCTCGATCCGCATGGCCAACCAGTCTCGGGCGCGTCAACCAATATCACCGCAGTTTACAACAATCCCTCGGTGTCGGCCGCCGGACAGGTCGTGCTCAACGAGATTATGAGCAACCCGGCGCTACCCGGCGCGCAGTATGTTGAGCTGTACAATAATTCAAGCAGCTTGAGCTTTGACCTGTCGGGATGGCAGTTCAAAGGTCTCGCGTACACATTCCCTGCCGGTTCCTCAATCGCTCCGAACGGCTTCCTTGTACTGGCAGCAAACCGCGTGGCCTTTGCGGCCGCATACGGCGCCACGAATCTCGTCTTTGACACCTTTAAAGGGGTGCTCCAATCCGACGGCGAGACGCTCACGTTGATTCAACCGGCAACCGGGTTATTACCGGAACAGGTAATCTCAAAAGTGCGCTACGCCAGCCAAGCACCTTGGCCAAGTGGGACGAATAGCTCACTTCAATTAATTGATCCCACACAGGACAACTGGCGAGTGGGTAACTGGATGAGTGTGCCCAACGCCCAGTCACCTGATAGAACCAACTCGGTTCGGGCGGCCTTACCCTCCTTTCCACCATTGTGGTTGAATGAACTGCAGGCGGATAATTTGACCGGCCTGACCAATCGTGCCGGCCGGCACGTGCCTTGGCTCGAGCTCTATAATCCAACCACCAATACCGTGTCGCTGGCTGGTCTTTATCTTTCGACCAACTACGCCAATCTCTTGAGCTGGCAATTCCCCAATTCCGCCAGCATCGGGCCGGGCCAGTTCTTGATCATCTTCGCTGACGCCGAGACCGGCTTGTCTACTCCCAATGAACTGCACACTGGGTTTACCCTGTCCAGCGGCTCAGGTTCGCTCGCGCTTAGCCGGCTGTACAACACCCAGCCGCAGGTTCTGGACTATATCGATTATACCAACCTCAGTCTCGACCATTCCTACGGGTCGATGCCCGACGGCCAGAGTTTTGAGCGGCAGGAATTCGCTTGGCCAACGCCCGGTAGCACTAACAACGCGGCCAATCCTCCTGCGTTCATCGCCTACACCAGTGTCGGCAGCGTTTATTCTCAGAACTTCGATAGCCTGCCCAATCCAGGTGCGACTTCGGTCAATTCGGATAATCCAGTGACCATTAACGGGGTGACCTACTCGTTAGCCAACCCCTATGGGTTTGCCGACTCAGCTCTGGTCGGCGGCAACGGGGGCCTGGGCGTTTCCCAACTGGCCGGATGGTATGGGCTGGGCAACCTCAGTTCCAAGTTCGGGGCCACCGATGGGGATCAGACCACGGGCGGCCAAATCAGCTTTGGTTTGCCGAATAGTTCGAATCGAGCTTTAGGCCTGCTGGCCACCAGCAGCACCGGCCCAGCTCTTTTCGGAGCCAAGTTTATCAATCAAACGACCGAAACCCTCGATGCCATCAGTGTGCAAGTCACCGGCGAGTTGTGGCGCCAATCCAATTTGCCCAAAACCCTCGAATGCTTCTATTACCTGGACCCGACCTCCAACGCGCCCTTCACTGGCAGTCACACGGCTCTGCTGCCCGCTTTGAACGTGGCATTTCCGGTAGACCCGGTTGCGGTTGGTGGCGTGGCAGTCGACGGGACGTCCGCCAATAATCAGACGAACCTGAGCATGGTGGCGCAGCCCATCATTGGCTGGGCTCCCGGAACAGCGCTTTGGCTGGTCTGGGAGATGCAGGATGCCACCGGCAAGGCCCAAGGGCTGGCCATCGACAACCTGAGCTTCTCCGCTGCAACTCAAGCGGCCGTCCAGGTGCCGTTGACATTCCAAGCCACGACCACGAACCTGGTCCTCTCTTGGATGGGAATCGCTGGTCAGATGTACCAAGTGCAATATAAAAGTGACTTGCGCGACCCTACCTGGTTGCCGTTGGGTGCGGCAATAATGGGAACCGGCTCGGCCCTGAACATTACGAACGATTTCAGCCCGTCCTCTCAACATTTTTATCGACTTGAGCTTCTGCCCTGAACCAGCGTAGCGGCGTCTTAGAAGAGCGCCGGCACTCGGACGCATCGGTAGCCAAGAGTTCGACCAGGGTTTGGAACCAGGTCTCCCTTTCGGGCACGGCGGAAAACAGCCGTCGCTTCCGTTCTTAGAGCACCACCGCCAGGCGGAATCATTCTTTCCTCCGTGTTTGCCCTTGCCTTTTGGCGGGTTTTTTCGTTTCTAGCCGGGCATGCCGCTTTGGTTTATCGTCGCTATTCTTGGGGTTATCGAGGGGATCACGGAATTCCTTCCGGTTTCTTCGACGGGACACTTGTTGATTGCTGAACGCTGGTTGCACACGCACCAGAGCGACCTCTTTAATATCGTGATTCAATCCGGCGCGGTGCTGGCAGTGCTGCCTCTTTTTCCGGATCGCCTCCGGCAGTTTTTTTTTAACTTCCGAGATCGCGAGACGCAGCTTTATGCAGGGAAAATCCTGCTCGCTTTCGTGATTACGGGAGCGGGGGGCTTTATCCTGGATAAAAAGGGGTTCAAGCTGCCCGAGCAGCTTAAGCCGGTGGCAATCGCGCTCTTTGTAGGAGGCGTCGGCTTTGTGGTGGTCGAAGCGTGGCTGCGAGGTCGCTCATTAAGAAACGAGGTGACGTGGGCCATGGCATTGGCCGTAGGAGTCGGCCAATTAATCGCAGCGGTCTTCCCGGGCGCCTCCCGCTCGGGAGTGACTATCTTATTTTGTCTGATCCTCGGGCTCAGTCGTCCGGCGGCGACGGAATACTGTTTCCTGGTGGGAATCCCAACGATGCTGGCTGCGGGCGGCTGGAAGATCTTTAAGGCGCTGCATCATCCGCCACCAGGCGCGGAACCGGAGAACTGGAACATGGTGCTCCTGGGCTTTGTTGTCTCGGCAATCGTATCGTTCATCGCGGTCCGATGGCTGCTGCGTTATATTCAGACGCACACGTTTGTGGTGTTTGGGTGGTACCGGATTGCGTTGGCCGCGGTAATCGCGGCGATGTTGCTGCACGGGTGATATGGTCATGAATATGAGTTCTGCCTTGCTTAGGTTTTGCTGCTTCGGTTCCATCTTTGTAACCGGTCAACTGCTGGCCCAATCGACGCCCAACCAGTTGTCTTCCGAAGAGAGAGCCGCCGGATGGAAGCTGCTGTTCGACGGCCAAACAACCCAGGGTTGGCACAGCTTCAAAAAGAGTTCGTTCCCAGCGAGCGGCTGGGCCGTCGAAGACGGCTGGCTTCATTGCCTCGGGAAAAACGGCGGGGACGTGCTTTCTGACGGCGAGTACGATCAATTTGACCTTCAGTGGGAATGGAAGATCGAGCCGGCTGGAAACAGTGGTTTAAAATATTTCGTCGTGGAATCGCGTGGTTCGGCGTTGGGCCATGAGTATCAAATGCTCGATGACCAAAAGAATCCGGACGGCAAAATCGCGGGCGGCAAACACGTCACCGCATCGTTTTACGACGTGCTAAAACCCATTGTGCCGCCCCCGACCAAACCGGTTGGCGAAATCAATCAATCCCGCATCGTTGTCAAAGGCAACCACGTTGAACACTGGCTCAATGGCGTGAAGGTCTTGGAATACGAGTGTGGCAGCGATGCCGTAAAGGCCGCAGTTGCCGAAAGCAAATTCAAAAATATTTCCGGGTTCGGAGAGCGGGTCAAAGCCCATCTCCTGCTGCAGGATCACCACAGCCAGGTCTGGTTCCGGAACCTCAAAATCCGAGACCTTTCGGGCGAAAAGTAGAGTCCCGGGGCGGGGAACGATCGGAAATACCCTACCGCCTTTAACGGTGGAGGGTCATTTCCGAGGCAGTAAAGCCCGTTCAGATGCGGAACAAGGAACGCTTGAAACTCGGAGCGAACCGTTGATATTCTTTCGTCCCTGTCGGGACTTGTTTTTCGCCGCACTTATAACCCACCGATGAATCGGTGGGCTATTCTCTTTCGCCATGCGGGCTACAGAAAGGCTCTAAGCACGGCCTGGAGGCCCCAACCGCGAATCACGCCTTGAGCGTGACCCACTTCTTTTCGCGCGCGCCTTTGTAAAGCGCTTCCATTGCCACGACTCTCGCCGCGGCCTCAGAAGGCTTGACCAGCGGTTGGTCCTTGTCGCCGGCCACGGCGTCCAGGAATTGGTGCATTGGAGGGCGTGAAGCCGGCGGCAACTTAGTGTAGGGATCCTTGCTGTCGCTGCCGGGCACGTGCTTGCTTTTGTAATAGAGATGGTTGTCTACCACGACCGCGTGGCCTTCAGTGCCGCTGATCAACAGCTGAACGGGATCCTCAATGTCCACCCACCCGGCCGCCAGCGTGCCAATGACGCCGTTCTTGAACTGGATTAGACCTTCGCCGCATTCGTCGCAACCAGGATATCGCCCGGTAACGATTTTGACGTCCGCGGTGACCGCCTCCACGTCGCCCAGCATCCACATCAGAATATCCAGCTTGTGCGTGCCCAGGTCGCCGAAACCGCCGATCCCCGCAATCTTCGGATCGGCCATCCAACGCCACTCCTTGTCGAACCAACCCTCTAAAGCACCGCTATGGCAGTTGGAGCCGCGCGCGCGGGTGATTTTGCCAAAGTGCCCTTTGGCAATTTCATCCTTCAGGAACAGATGCTTGGGATCAGTCCGCATGAAGTACCCCGTGGTGAAGAGGAGGTTGGCCGACTCGATGGCTTGGGCCATGGCCAGGCTTTCCTTGGCCGTAATGCCCAGCGGTTTCTCGGCGAACAGGTGTTTGCCTGCCTTGGCTGCCGCCAGAACCAAATCATGGTGGCGGTTCGTTTCCGAGTAGATCACAACGGCCTGGATTTCGGGATCCGACCAGATCTTATTTACGTCATCGACAACCTCGGCATTCAAATCCTTCGCCCGCTGCTGAGCCCGAGCCGAGTCATGGTCCCAAACCGATTTGACCCGCACATCTTTGCGCGTTTTGACCAAATCAACGAAACCAGGGGTATGGATATGGGCGGCCCCGACCAGGGCCACAGTTATTTTTTTGTCACCTTGCGCCCAGGCGCTCGGCAGGGCGCCGGCTGCGGCAACGGCCGCCCCAGTGGTTTTGAGAAAATCTCTGCGGGTAAGTATTGCATTCATAACTTCACGTTCACTGTTCGTTTCGTTCAGGCCGGCGAAATTAGCAGTCGAACTTATTCCTGCCAAGAACCATCGATCTTATGCTTCTCAGAATGGGTTTTGCGGGTTAGATCTCCCGGGTGAAAAAGGTTATTGGAATTCTGGGATTCATCGTAAGTCTCGCGGTTGCTCACTTTCCGTCGGTGGCGGAAGCCGCCAAGTCCGACGCGGAGTTTCAAAAATTGGCGGATGATTACCTCCAGGGATACCTCGCCTGGCGGCCGCAAACGGGCACAACACTGGGTTTTCACGAATATGACGGGAAGGTAACGGATTTCAGCCGGGCGTCACTGAATCGCGAACTGGAACGGCTGCGTAGTTTCGATGAGCGTTTGGGCCGGCTTGAAACCAACCTATTGAGCGCCCCGGCGTCTTATGATTATCGCATTCTGCGCAATGCCATCGAACGCGAGCGGTTCAGTTTCGAACAGATGGAAATCTATTCGCATAACCCGATGACCTACGCGGGCGTGCTGGACGTAAACATTTACGTAAAGCGCAATTTTGCCCCTCTCGAGCAACGCGTCGCCTCCATCACAGCCATTCTCAGCCAGGCCCCGGCCATTTTTACGGCAGCCCGGGCCAATTTGGCGGAGTCATTGCCTCGTCCACAGATCGAGCTGGCGATCGACCAGGCGAATGGGGCCGCGGATTTCCTGGGCAAAGACCTTGTTGACGCGCTTGCCCAGGTAAAGAATCAAAAAACAATGGCCGAGTTCAAGACCGCCAATGACCGAGCCATCAGCGAACTTCGCAATTACGTCACCTATCTGAAAGAACAGAAATTCCCCAAGGCAAATGACCATTATGCGCTAGGCCGTGAAAAATATGCGAAGCTGCTTGAATATGGTGAGATGGTGACGATGCCGGTGGACCAACTGCTGGAGATCGGCTTGCGTGAATTGCAACGAAAACAGCAGGTCTTTGCCGAAGCCGCTCGGGAAATTGATCCTGACAAAAAGCCAATCGAAGTTTTTCAGGCCATTCAAAAGGATCATCCCACTGAGCAGAATTTGATTTCAGATACCGCCAGGGATTTGGACATGATCCGCCAATTCCTGATGGACCACAAAATCATCAGCCTGCCCTCTCCCGTCCGGCCGCAAGTGACGGAAACACCGCAGTACCTCCGCGCCACCAGCTTTGCTTCAATGGATACACCCGGCCCGTTCGAAACCAAAGCAACCGAAGCGTATTACTACGTGACGCCGCCCGAGCACGACTGGAGCGCGCAGCAGAAGGAAGAATGGTTGAGCGCGTTTAATTATTACACCACGGACATCGTCTCCATTCACGAATGCTATCCCGGCCATTATGTCCAATTCCTGCATCTGAATGCATCGCCGGCCAATAAGCTGGAGAAAATCTTTAACAGTTACGCGTTCGTTGAAGGCTGGGCGCATTACGCCGAGCAAATGATGGTGGACGAAGGGTTTGGCGCGGGCACTTCAGGAACGCTAAACCACGACGACAAGGTGAAAGCGGCCAAGTACCTTCTGGCGCAAACCGACGAAGCGTTGTTGCGCGTCTGCCGGTTCTGCGTCTCGATCAAAATGCACTGCCAAGGAATGAACGTGGATGACGCGGCCAAGTTTTTTCAAGAGAACTCGTATTACGAACAAAAGCCGGCGCGCCAGGAGGCCTTGCGCGGCACGTTCGACCCGGAATATCTCTATTACACGCTTGGCAAACTCGAAATTTTTAAGCTGCGCGAGGATTACCGGAAGCAGCAAGGGTCGAGCTTTAGCTTGGAGAAGTTCCACGACGAAATGCTCCGCCACGGCGCCCCGCCCGTCCGGCTCCTGCGCGAAGTCATGCTCAAGGACCGGAAGCTGTGGGATAAGGTGTTTTAGGATTTTGGGAGCTTGACAGGCACGAGGTTGAGGTCCGGCACATCCTGAAAATCCTTGGCATTGGCCGTGAGCAAAGTGCAGTTGCGCTCGATCGCCTGCGCGGCCAGCCAGATATCTTGAATTCGGAACTCGTGCCCGCGACCCGATTGCGAGAGGGCGGCGGCAATCCTGCCAAAAACGTCGGCAGTTTGACCGGTAATACGAAGCAATGGCTTACGTTGCATCCGCCGCAGCATTCTCAAGGCCCGATTTCTTTGAGCCGCATCCTGGATCAACTCGATGCCAAAACGGATTTCGGCAAGATTTACCGGCGAAACAAAAATGCCGCCTGACCCTGTGATCGCATAAATATCTGCCGCGCTGATTCTGCCTCGTTCAATGGCGATCCATAGGTTGCTATCGATTAGGAAGTCCAAGGATCCCTCAGCGCATCCAGTGTTATCGCCTTGCCTTTACGAGTGCTACTTACCGCTTTGGTCAATGCCTGGGCTGTCTCATCGTCGAGAGTGCGATAGAGATCGCCCAAAACTTCCAAGGCGTTTTTTCCGGTAGGCTCCGGTACCAACCGAACAATCTGGCGGTGATTGCGCACGAGCACAATTTCTTCTCCATTGCGCTCGACCTCATCGAGCACCCGGCTGAAGTTCCGGGCAGCTTTGGTCACAGTAAGTATTTTCATTACTGATAAACTATCTGATGGCATCAGATTTTTCAACAAATTTACGAGATTTGAACGCGGATCGGGTTGATTCATTGGCGTCGCTTAACATTCCGAATCCGGGGATAAACAGCAAGCCGCGGGACTTGTCGGGTCTGAGGGCTTCTATAATAGCCAGCTGCGCCAAGGATGGGGCCAGCAGGTCGCCAAGGCGCTTCATTTTGGACGACCCGAGGCGCCGATGGCGCCACGCCTCTCCACCAGGAAGGAACATTAATATCACTAACCGCTCAAACACATGTGAAGTTTAGGTAAAAACGTGGTTTGGGCGGTTGCGATTCCAGAACGGTAGAGTGACAGTGCTTCTTGCCGAAAAGGGCAACGAGGTTTCGGCCCAACTAAAACCGAAAACGAAAGGACACGTTATGCAGCCAAGTATGAATCGAATCCATTCTCCTGAAAAAGCGAAAGCCTATTTTGAAGACAAACTGGCGTTCACCACCGGCCCGATCGAGTTGGATCGATGGATCAAGAGCGGGGAGAATAATCTCGTGGTCGTCGACGTGCGCGAAACCGAGGACTACAACAAAGGCCACATTCCCGGCGCGATTAATATTCCCCGGGAAGAATGGGACAATCCGCAAGGGCTCAGCCGGGATAAGACAAATGTGGTCTATTGTTATACCCAGCAATGCCACCTCGCCGCGAATGCCTGCGTCCAGTTCGCGTCCAAGGGCTATCCTGTAATGGAATTGGATGGCGGTTTTGCAGTTTGGAAAGAAAACGAACTGGATATCGAGGAAGCCTCGCCCAATCGCTTGAAACAACAAAGCGACCGGCTCGCCGGCAGACGCTAACCCAATCCCCCTTTACCTGTTCCCTCTCCCAAAGAGAGGGAACAGTTTTCGACCGCCAAAGGAGTTGATCAAGTGGCGGATCGGAAACGACTAATTCCAGTCGGCCAGGATCTTCTCAGCTTTTTGCACCTCTTCCTCCGAACCGGTGAAATTGAATTTCATTTTGCCGGCGCGTCGAGTAACCAGGACTCGGACGGAAGACAATCCACTACGCTGCATGCGCAGGTGGAGTTGTCGGTAGGCTTCTTTGGGTCCATGGCGTTGAAGGCTATGCATGGTTCAGCATCAAGGGGCGGCCAACGGAAAGCAACCGTTAATGCAAAGAATCGAACCGCGAATGGACGCGAATGGACGCGAAGTGGGGACGAGTGATCTGGCCTTAGGCCATGCCACTGAGGCGGCGCACCGACCATTCGATGGTCAGGAGCACGAGAATGAGGGTGAGCCACCACCATTTGTCCCAAAGTGGGGTGTGACGGTATTCGATGCTGGCGGGAGGTGGAGTCCCAAAAACAGGCGAGAGCTGGGAAGATTTATCCGTGAGCGCCAGAGTGCTGCCGCCGGAGATGCGAGCGAGTTCGGCCATTAAATCGGGTTTGGCCCGCAGGTCGGCCATTTCGCGATCGCCTGATTCACAGACCAGCAACTGGCGATCATCACCCAGTTTTTTGCCGCCCAAATTGGCGCTGGCGGTCACGGTGTACGTCCCGTCGTGAGGGGGCCCCAGATCGGCCTGGTACACCTGAGCGACACGATCGTACACCGGCTTAACGTAAACGTTGGTCTGGCCGGTCGTCGAAAGACATAGGGTAACGTCGGCGGACGCGAGTGGAGCCAGGTCGTTGCCGCGCACCTGGACATTGGCGGCGACTTTTTCGCCGGTCGAACAGTAGCTCTGGGCGAGTTCCAGGACGACGGGATTATTGGTTTTGCCGATCCGCCCGGCGGCGAGCCAGCGGACGGCGTTCACCCAGAATTGCCGGTAGTACCGCGAGTCGCAGTTGCGTTCGGTCAATGGCAGAGCCGGGTTGATCGGTTCGCCCCAAAGGGTCTCGAAGTCACGCCCCCAGGAGCGAGTTGTGTCCGAGGTAAAAGCCATGGTTCGTCCCTTGCCGACATTCTGAACGGCAAGCAGCAGCCGCGAGCCATACTGGTTGCGGGCCGAGGAGTCGACCCCGAGAACCACGGCGCCGGGTTTGGCCCGATCCACCAGGTTGCAGCCGTAAAGCATGGGAAACTTTTCCGTCCAAATCTGCTCGGTATCCTCGCGGGTGGCGCCGATGGCCATGAGGGGATGATTCAGTGCGAACTTTGGCACACGCAGAGTGATTGGGCGGGCCTGCGAATCGTTGCTTTGCTCCATGGCCACCGGGATGATCCGATCCAGAATCGTGCGGTGGTAGCCTCCTTTTCCAAAAGCGGAATTGCCGCCGATCATGACGAACCCGCCGCCATATTCCTCAACCAATCGCGCCATATTCTCCAATTGCTCGCCGCTGAATGAATCGGTGCGGATATCGCTGTGGATAACGACGTCGTAGTTCAGCAGCTCGTTCAGCATTCGGGGAAAACCTCGGGTTGGGTGTTCCACCGGATAGATCCGCTCCCCAGTCTCGGGATCGGCGTCCACTGTATTGAGAAACTGGCCGTTATTGCCGAACTGACGATACAAGGTTTTCACCTTGATATTGGGGTCGGATTCCAAAGCGTCCTTGAGGTATTTCCATTCCGGCATGGGGCTGCCCGCCTGCTGCGGCGTGCCTTCCATATAAATCACACGGACGGTTGGATCGACCACCTCCAGGCCGAACAGGCGCTTGTTATTCGTGGCCAGCCATTCACCTTTCTGAGCGGGAATCCTGACCTCATAAATCTGGAAGCCGCGGTCCCGTGGCGTAAAGTCCAATTCCACCTGTTGAGTACCGTCTTGCAGCTTGAGCGATTGAGCCGCCACGACCTGGTTCGCGTGCAGGATTTGGATTGGGACGCTGAGCCCGGCATAGCCGGCGGAGCGGAGGGAAACACCAATGCGCGTCGGCGACTGGTTGGGAACGGCGCGTTTGACTCGAACATTTTCGAGAATGATGTCCTGCACGTCATTGGTTGTGCCGACTGTGAGCGTGTGAATCGGGATGCCTTTACGATGGTACAAACGCGCGACAGTCTCCGGATCGCGACGGAGGTTTTCAATCCCATCCGAACAGAGCACGACACTTGTCAACGGATCGTCGCTGGGCACGCTAAGCAACGCCTGCAAGGCGTCCGCCAAGCCGGTGCCGTCTCCTTTTGCGCTCACGGAAGTCAAAGAAGGCGCTGAAGCCAGTGACTGATCGAAGGTGTAAAACTCAACCTCAACGCCGCCGGCGGCCGACTTGTCGAAATGACTGTCCAGCCACTGTTTGGCAACCGCCAACCGGCCTTGAGGGATGTCCTTGATTCCCATGCTGCGAGAGGTGTCGAGGAGCACCGCCAGGCGTGATTGCTGTTGATGTTTGATCGCTTGAATCCACTCCGGGTCGAGCAAACACATCACCAGGGCTGTGATGATGATCCAGCGCAAGCCCGCGAGGCCAAGCCGGAGCCACCGGTTGGCGCGGCCTTTTGCCCAGGTATAGCTCAGCACAACGGCGGCCGCTGAGAGAGTGGCGCTGATCAGCAGCCACTTCAGTTCAGGCATGTAGGTGAAGCGGATCATTACCAGGTTCTCACTCGGCGTGAGAAAGTTTTTTCAGGTACTCCGAAATCAATGCGTCGTACTCCTTGGGCGCGTCTTCGTGGGCGATATCCGTCGGTTCCGGCTCTTTCTTGAGCACTCGCTCCAACTGATCGATTACGTCGTGCAGAGCCAACTCGCCCTGGAACCCATACTCGCCCGCGGCATTCCCCCGTCCTTCTGTCATCGCCTTGCCGGCGGCCGCCATGTGAGCGGCCGCCCGCTTGGCGCCGTTGCCCAGATTATGTCCCAACCGTTTGTCGTTGCCGACAGCCCGCTGCAAGCGCTGGGCCAGTTCCGCCGCCGCCTGGCTCAATTGCTCCTCCTTTTGGGCAATTTGTTGCGGTGAGTTCTGCTCGGTAGGGAGCGAATCTTTGTTCGACCCGTCCTGGTTTTGCTTTTGCTCCTGATCAGTTTGTTTATCCTGATTCTGTGTCTGTTGCTGGTCTTTGGCCTGGGCCTGGCCTTGCTGCGGAGCTTGTCCTTTTCCTTTGCCCTGCCCCTCCCCCTGTCCTTGGCCTTGTCCCTGTCCCTGCCCCTGGTTTTGGCTCTGGCTCTGGGATTGGCTCTGCCCTTGAGCTTCATTCTTGGCCATCTGTTGACCTTCCTCCTGCCCTCTACTATTGGACTCCGCCGCATGCCGTATGTCCGTGTTCAAGCCCGACTGCGCACGCGCGAGATCCTTGGCCTGGTCGAGGGCGTCCTGGAGCTCTTTATTGTCGGGCTGTTCCTTTTTCTTCTGTTTGATCGCCTCCAAAACAACCTGAACTTTGGGACTGGATGGAGG
Source organism: Verrucomicrobiia bacterium (assembly GCA_035651635.1). Classification (GTDB taxonomy): domain Bacteria; phylum Verrucomicrobiota; class Verrucomicrobiia; order Limisphaerales; family UBA8199; genus JANXQE01. The sequence goes on from DASRFK010000167.1 coordinate 22,751, forward strand.
TTTCTGACTCGCGGTGGGAGGAGTTGTGGGCAGGTTCCCGAGCTCGGGCATCGACTTCACAACTTGATAAAGGTGTGCCAAGGCGCTTTCCTCGTGCGGCAATGCCCCCGCGCGCTCTTGCTTTTCCAATTGGCCACCCGCCAGTTCCATTTCCGTGAGCGCCGCATGCATTTCGTTCGATGCCGCCTGAGCGTCGCCGCCCGAAAGGGCTTCCTGATACATCCGTCCGAACTCGGCGGCGTCAGCCTGGCGCACGGACATTTCTTTAAACTTGTCCGCCGGAGCGTTAGCCGCCAGCGCGGTAGTGTCCGCCACAATCTGCTTTTGGATCACCAGGAGATTCACCTTTTGATTTTGCCCCTGAGTTATGGCATTGCCGGCTTGTTCGTCCGTGATTTCGATAAAATAAACCGGAGATTTACCGATCCCGGGACCGTCCAAAGTATTATTGTCCGAAGCTTCGGCATGGTAAGCCACCAACTCGTATTCCTTGAGTTCCAGGGGCGAGAGATCCAGCTCGGCGATGGCCACCACTTCGCCTTTGCGCTCGGATTCACGTTTGGCTTGAATGGTCTGCTGCGAAGCGCCGAGCTTGTTATAAACCAGCTTGATTTGGTCCACACCAAAATCATCCGAAACGGAAATCTTCACCAAAACTTTGTTGGTGGCCGATGATCGGATGTCTTTACCCGGTTCTGAAATCTCCACCTTCGGCGGGTTATCCGGCAGGGCTTGGATATGATAAGGCTTGTCGTTGACGCCGGGATGGCCTTTGAGGTCGGCCAACTCGATGAAATACTCGTTATCATTGGTGATAGAAATACTCGCGCTCCAGGTCCCATCAGAATTGGGCGTCAAGGGCAGCTCGGGCGATTTGGAAAAGCGGAGTTTTGCCTGCTTCAACTGAACGGACGGCCGAATGCGAATTTCGGCCGCGCTCGCGCGCAGCACGGAAACATTTGGAGTCTTCTGAACAGCCGGCGGAAGCTTGGTGTACTCCGGGAATTTCAACTGCACGTTGAAATCCTGGACTGTCGGGGGAATATAAGTGGTGATTTTATAGTCAGGAGAAAGCGCGTCATTGCCAGCCACGCGGTAGACCAAATCGGATTGCAGATTGGTCAGTGTGTAAACATAAGTGCCCTGGGTGCCGCCAGTCAGGGCTGCCGTTTGCCAACTCAGGGTATCTTTCTGGGTCCAGGCAATCCGCGGATCTTTGGGCAGGCGACCCGAAAAGATGTTGGTGAGTTGCGCATTCGAGCCCACCGGGATATCCAAATCCCCGGGCGCAACCGCAACTGAGGTGTAGTGGGCTTTGCTGAAGGGGACGGTGGCGCGCTCTAAGGCGGTCAGTCCGCCAGGAGCAATCAACGCCAGCAACAGCAGCACCAGGCAACTGGTCCCGAGAAGCAGCGCAAATCTGAGCAACCGGGCTCCCGATGGACGGGCCGAGCCGCCGAGCGCCTTCGCCGCCTTGGTCTCGAGGGCGCTCGCCAATTCGGGCTCATATTCGTGCTCGATCTTTCGTTCCCCCGACACATATTCCGCGGCGGTGGAGACCTCGCAGCCCAACTCCGGCCGTTGTGATTCGATCGCCAGCGCGCCCTGCTTTAGCCGAGTCGGACGAAGGAAAAAGCGGACCAGGCGAACGGCGCCGAAAACAAGCAATGCCAGCAGTCCGAGCGCGCCCAATGTCCGGAAAGGCACTGGCAGAATAAGCCAGTAATCGATGAGGGCCAAAGCCAGGACCGCCAGCACGACCGCCTGGCCAATGACCATGACCCAGCGAAGACGGGTGGCGCGGTCAAGCGCACGACAGGCGTTGGCCAGGCGTTGTTTGGCCAGATTTGCAGGGTCGTTTTCGGAGGGTGTACTCATAGCTTGAATTCCTATGGGTGACGTGATTACACAGAGGTGCGATTGGCGACGAACGGCTCGATGAGCAGCAGAATCAATGCGCCCAGCAATAAGGCGGTCCAAAATTCGCGCTGGTCGTGATGGGGGCCGAACAAGCCGGCGGCGAGGGTTTGCTTGGGGTTATCCTGCCCCCGAACGAGCTGTTGTTGGAAATCGGCGGCGCGCAGAGCTTCGAGGTTCGACTCCTGCGTCGGAACGTTCACGACCATTCGGCGTAGCTCGCGACCGGTCTTGTCGTGCAGAGAATAAATGCCTGGTTCGCTCATATGGGGGTCATGGATGCGGCCATGATCGTCGGCAGTGAGCCGGGCCTGTTTGCCCCCGGGCAGGTTCAGAATGAACTGCCCAAGGCGGGCTTGCGGTCCGGTTTCGAGGTCAAACTCTTCCCCGCAAACAAAGTTGTCGCTGGTTTCAACCGAACTGTGTTCGGAACTCTGGGCCGCGTATTTTGCGACGCCATGGACGAACGGCACGAAAGTCTTATGCTTCGGCCAGTCATTCCAGGTCGTATCGGCGGAGGTGTTGACCAGGACCACTTTTCCGCGGCCAACAGTGCGAGCCATCACGAGCGGCACGCCATCTTCAAAAAACGCCAGGCGGGTCGAGTGTTCGGCGAGTTCCAGGCCGTATCGTTGCGTGAACTGGGGGATGCGCAGGTCGCCGCTGTTGGGCAGGCGAAAAGCCGCGAAGGCCAGGCAATTGGTATCGTAGAGGGCAATGCGCCAGGGGGAAGCCGCCTCGGGAATCGACTCCGCGTTCCCGATTCGGGCCGGCAGCAGCTCCGACAACTCACCGTTGTAACGGTTTGCAATCACGCCCTCGCCCAGGAACAACACTAACCCGCCGCCGGCCTTAACGAAAGTGCTCAAAGCTGTTCCCAGGCCGGATGGCAAATCCTTTAAGGCCGGCAGGATCACCACGTTCCAAGCCGGGTCACCTTTGGCCAGCGCGAGCTGGCCGGCCAATTGTTCTGGCCTGATCTGGGTCATTTTGAATGGGCCCGGAACCGAATTGGTCGAGTTGGCGGTCGGATCCAAAGCCGAGGTCAGAAAGAAAGTCTCCTGCTCGAAGACGTGGCCGTCACTGCGGGGCTCGACGACCAGGACCCGCGCCGGCTCAGGAACCCAAAGGCAGGCGTAGCGCACGTTGTCAGCATCCAAAGCGTCTTTGACCCGCAACAAAGCTTTCAGGTCATGCCAACCCGGCTTTAGCCCGGGGAGCGCCAAATCGAGGTTCGTCACAGCCCCCGCCTTGAGGTGCAGGTCTTGCGAAGAAACAGGTTTCCCATCGACATCGAGCTCGAAGCGCGCGGCCGCGGTGTCCTCGTCGGAAAAACTGGCCACGCTGACGTGCGGACGCGTGCCGGCATGCGCCTCGGCCTCGAGTGCTGTGATTGCCAGGTTGGGCGAGGCGATGTCGCCGACGGGCAGTACTTTCAGCTCGATTGCTTGCGGAACCGGGCTGGCGCTAACACCGCGGCAAGCGCTCTTTTGCAAATCGCTTGCGATATAAA
>DASRFK010000168.1:0-6745 GCA_035651635.1 Verrucomicrobiia bacterium
TACCGCCTCTTGCCCTGTGTTTTGCACGGCCTCTGAGCAATCGAACCAGCCGTAGCCGGCATTGGTTTTCGCGCCGAGGCCGAAGGTTTCCAGACCGGCCTTGAGCCAGGCGCGGGCTTGATTCAGAAGCGCCGCGTCGCAACCGCGCAACGGCACGATGGCAAAAACAAACACATGCCCGGGCGCGACGGCAGGGAAAACAACCGGCACAGGTTCCTCGGTGTCAGGAGCGTCGGCGAATTGCGGGTTTCCGGCGTAATACTCCCGATGGTGGCAGGTGACGACGTCGAGTTCGAGGTCCGGGTTGGGAGCTTGCACGGGATAAGCCGGAAGGAAACTGACGCTGCCGGCGAAGTTGGGCAGCGATTGCCACAACGGCTTCTTGGGATCGGGTTTCCAGTTGGGGAACGCTGCGAAAAGTAGTTTTGCAGCGCGTTCGCGAATTTCCTCCCAGTCGGCATCACCGGAGGCGTAGGCGAAGTCGGAGATAAAGCGGCCGTCCTTTTGCTTGTGCGACCAATCGAGATCGCCCCACCCGAACACGCGGGCGATTTGAACGAGCAATTCCGCGCATTGCTCCCAACGTTTTGATTTGGCGGTGATGTCTTCCGGCTGCGGAGGCTGGAAGCCTGCGCCACTCTCGAATAACTGCTGAATGGCCATGCGCCGGGCACAACCTTTCACGGCGCTGCCGGGGATGTATGGGATGCCGAAGCGGTCAAGACACAGCCCCGCGTTTTCCATCACCCCACCGGCCATGTTGACCATCAGCCGTGCCTGGAGCTTGCCGAACAGCAGATCGTCGAGCTTTAGCCCAACGCCGTTAGTCAGAAAAGGGGGCCACGAGATGGCCTTGTTTCTGATGGACGGCTTGTTAAATGCGCGGGTGAAGATGCTTTTACGTGCATCCTTCTTGGCTGTGGCGTCCACGAACCTGTCCAGCAGCAGTGAGCGGCTGTCGCATTTCTCGGCGTTTGGGCCGAGCGTGTCGCGGGTGTCAGTGGGCATCAAGGTCAGCATGGCTCAATCCTTTTTCGGTGCGAACCGTTTCAGGTAGGCGATGAAGGCCAACGCTTCGGTGGTGGCGCGTTGCAGGTGATGTGAATCGTGCCCACTCAGGTCTTCAATTAAACCTTTCGTGGTCGTTTTGCCAGAGGCGAGCAGCCCGCGCTTGGCGAGGTGATCGGCGGTGGCGTCCATGGCGCGCTTCATGTAACCGCGTCCCTCACCGCTACTTTCGGCTTCACAGAAGGCGGCTGTGGCAAGGAGTCCGTTGGCGAGGATCAGTGCGGGCAATTTGTTGATGGCGGACCGGTCGAGGTTTCTTGCTGGTTCGAGCGCGTTGGCCGCACGAAGTTGTTGGAGGTTTTTCATGGGTCAGTCTCCTTTTGCTCCATCAAGTTTCAGGCTGCACCAGCCAAGGCCGGTGGAGGCGTCGCCCCCGAATTGGAAGGGGCGATCCTTAATTTTTTTCTCGAATTCATCTAGGGCACTTTGAGGTGTCTTGGAACTGAATGCGCTACCTCGACCGGGAAAGGCGTGGACGATGGCGTAGAACATCGTTTCGCTGGGAACGTTTTCCTGGTTGAACAGTGCTCCGCCTTCGGCGGTGCCGGTCTCGTCGCTGATGCGGACGTGCTGGGCGACTTCGCAAGCGTTTTCCGCGAAGAAACTCATCATGCCATCGCTGAGGATGACCAGCCGGTCGGCAACTCCCTGCCAGACCCGATCGCCGGCAAATAGCTTTTTCAGCGCATCGCCGACCTTAGCGGCTTCATCGTTGCCAACCAGGCTGAAGGTGTATTCCTCGAGGACAATCTTGTCGTCGAGACTGAGCGGTCCATTGGCGCTGAAGATCGCTTGTTCATCCGTGGGTTTCACTGTTGGCAGGAGGGAATCTGACAGCACGCCATTGCGCGCGGCACGTGCCAGAATCAACGGGCAGGTGATCCAGGCGAAGCTGCCTTTGGCGGAACGGACCGGAAACGCCAGAAGCTTCGCTTCGGAGAATTGAAGCGCGCCGGCAAACGAGTGATTTGCGTCGTCTGAGCCAAAGAGCCACGCAGCAACGGTGTTATCGTCCCAACTACCGTCTTGTTGCTTTATAACACGTTTGAACTGGCGTTGGCGCATGCCGTCATCATTCCATGCGTCGGCGAACGTGCCTTTAAGACTGCTGGCCGGTATGACCGGAAAGCCGGTGTGGCGTTCGCGGATGATGGGCTGGTCAATGGCGCCGACGCTGCTGCCGGCGCCGACGTGCAGCGGCGTGCGGGTGAACAGAAACAGAATTTTTGATTTCTGGTCTCTGATTTCCGATTTTGATTCGTTGCTCATGTTACTCCTTTATTTGGTTTTGGAATGCGTTGCCGCGTCGGGAACGTTCCCGGACGTTGGCTCGGCCTGAGACTGCCACGTGCCGCACACGCCGAGGCCGAGGCCTTTTTCGCCGAAGAAATCCGACTTGCAGCGGTGTTGCAGGGATTGGACAAGAAGTTGGGCGTCAGCATCGCTGTCGGCTTGGAAGTAATAGACGCTGCCGGAGGGGGCGGCCAGATAGGTCGGCTTCGGGGCGTCGTCCCAGCCGCCGACGACCTGCGGTTTGCCGACGCAGGCGGCGATAAGTTTGGCGGCGATGGGTGTAGCCTTGTCGGCCTGCGGGTCGTACGACCAGTTGGGATCGCTGTAACGGGGGCGTCGCCGGTCGGCGCGCGTTGTTTTGTCCACCACTCGCAGTTTCACTTGGCCGTCGTCACCGATCCAGCCCGGTTGCCACCCGTGGGCGAAGATGGCGGGGGTGAGCAACACCCACTTAATGAGCGTGCCGGCCACGTTGACTTCCGGCAGCTTCAGCACGTCGGCTGGCTGAACCTTGCCGAAGCGCTGTTCGCCGCCGAGCTGGAGGATCATCTCGTCGAGGTTGGCCGTTTCCTTTTTGTGCGGGTCTTCGGAGATGGCGAAGCGCAACCGGACGCCGTCGCGCAGCCGGAGATGTTCGGCAGCATAGAGTTGGCCTTCGGCTGCGGTGTGCGTTTCAGGATCAATCGCCACGCCGATGCGGTGTTCGGATTCCCAGAGCTTGGGGAACTCAGGCGGCAGCGCAAGGTGTTTGGCGGCAAGGTAGCTGTTGTAAAAGTCCAGCGATACCCACGATGGCATCTCTTCCTTCGACGGTTCGCAGGGATTGGTGAGCAGACATTTCAGCGGGGCCGGCAGGTTGTTTTGGCCGGAATTGGGGGATACCAGCAAACGCAGCAGCGTCTTGTTCTTGCCGGGCACGAGGTCAAGCGGTCGCGGGAAATAGGTCTCTCCCTTTTCGTCCACTGGGAACGGTCCGCGCAGGTTGAGCCATTGGTAGTCTGTGGACGCTACCATGCGCGGCTTTCCTTTGTGAGGACGCCCCGCCTTGCTTTTACGCTGAGGCAGTCCGCCGTTGGCAGCCAGCAATGCGGTACGGATGGCGGAGTGCAGGACGGTGGGCAACGGCCAGTTGGCGCCGCGTCCGAAACTGTGGCCGGCGGCGAGCGGTCGCTGGTCGCGGCAAAACAGCGTGTCGGCTGGGATGAAGTCGTAGGTTTGCATCGTCATTCTCCTCCTCTGCGGTTGATGAAGGTCGTGGTCAGGAACGGGCCGAGGAAATCGTCGAGGCGACGATCTTTGCAGTCGTTGAGATATTTCCCGGCCAGCGTGGCGAACGTGTCCGGCACATTCTTGCCTTGCTGACCGACGACATGCGCGAACTCGGCCGGAAAGACCTTGAACGGGTCAAATCCGTTTGCGGTCTTGATGCGAAAGCCATCATCCATCGCATAGGCGCGGAGCAGCTCGGCCAGCGCGTAGGGAAAACGCCCAGAGAGTTTTTCTTCTTTGGTGAGCTTTGTAAATTCCTCTGTCAGTTCGATAGCGGCGGTGTCCCATTTGGCGCCCCACTGGATGGTTTCGCCCGAGCGTTTGAACAGGCTGATGGCGAAAGCCGACTTCCCGTATTCATGCTTGGCACGTTTCTCCGCCTGCCGGGCGGCCTCGACGAGGTTCTGCAACGGTGAGTGCATATGCCCGATGGCGATGCCGGCCGAAAGGTCGGCAGACGGACCGGGCACGAGTAGCGGCCAAGATGGTTCGGCTTGGCGGCGGGAGTTGGGATTGAGTTTCACAAAGCCGGGAGGAGCCGCCACGAACAAGTCGGACAATCGGGCTGGCAACTCAGGCGATCCTTGGAATGCCAACCGCAAGGCCGCAGCGCATCTCAAAGCTTCGGCTGCCGGCAACATGGCCAGCACGTCATCGCCGCCGGCATAGATCAGTTGGCCGTGCTGGGCTTCGACAATCCGTTGCGCGCAATACAGGCCAAAGTTGGCGAGCGCTTCACTGAACTGGAGGTGATAACTCGGCGATAGCGGACGGGCGGAATCCAGCCACTCCACCAAGGTCGGCACATGCTTTCGGAAGTATTGCGCCGCCTTTGCCGTGATGACTTGCGCGACCTTGGGGGTCTTGGCTCCGCTCAACCATTGGCCAATGTTATCACCATCGAGCGCGAGCACAGCGACGTATTTGGATGGTTCACCGAGTTTGTGCTTGGATTTGAATTCTGCCAGCGCGGCGGCAGCGGTTTTGACCTCGGAGCAGTCGGCAACCCCCTCGTCCGGCTTGCGCCAAAAATTGGCGTGAAAGATTTCAGCGTCCACGCCATTCAGCCAGTTCTTTTCGGAAGCCTTACAAGAGGGGATGGTTGGTTCGAGAATCGCCGCACAGTCAGAAAGTTTGCCAGTCAAGGCGATGAAGTCCGCCCAGAGGTCCGGCTCCTGGAGCCGCTGGCGAATCTGATCCACCCAAGGGGCGGCGGCGACCGCCGGCACGGAATCAAAACTGACTCGTGCGCGTTTCAGGCTCTTCTCTTTTTCAAGATAGGCGCGGTGCCAGACGCGTTTGATGACGTTGATCGCACCCAGTTCATCGTCTTTGCGGAACAGGTGTTTCAATTCATCATTGCCCCGCGCTTGCACCAGCCACTGTTGATCGGCAATCACCTCTTCCTTCCCGGACAAATGATCTTTGGGAGCGCCGTCCCGCCCTTGCCACGCGGAAAAGTCGCGGGTATGCCGTCGCGCATCGAGGGTGTGATTGGCAAGTTCGTAGTGAGCGCTCCACGCCCATCCATTGTTGAGCGGATAGTTGCGGGTGTCTCTGTGAGGGGCCGGTATGGCCTCGGCAACGCGCTTGCTAAGGTCGAGTTGTTGGCCGGTGGGAATGGCAAGACGCGAAACAGCCGCGAGCGCCTCGTCGAGATTCTGCCACGGCCAGAGCTGCCAGGTCAGTTGCCAGAAATGGCCAACCTGAAACTGCCACATTGCACTCTTGTCCGGGCCAAGCGGACAGCGCGAATCGAGGTATTGCCAGCAACGGCGGGCGATGGCGTCCCACTCGCTCGCGAACGCGGTCTTGATTTCCGTAACGTCAAAATCGGCGGGAACCAGCGCCAGAAACCGGTTGGGCAGATTGGGCGTAAGCACCAGGTCCTGAGAATGTGCCAGCCCCAGCGAATCCCAGAACGACCGCGGGTTTTCGCCGCCATAGGTGGCGGCCTGCAATCGGGTCTGGTTCAGCCAGTCATACAGCGGCTGGCCGCGCAGCGACGGATAAATGATATTGTCGGGACCGAGTTTGTCCGCCACGACCTTGAGGGCATGAGCGATCATCCATGAAAGCAGATAGCTGCCACTCCAAAGGTCGCGAGTGCTGCACGCCTGCGCGATGAAATCTTGGACCGGCCCGAGCTGAAACAGCAGGAATGCGGGGTGCAGTTTCTGGTCAGGGCCGCGCGTGGCTTCAAGGGCGCTGACGACTGCATTGTGATGCCAAATGGTGCTGTCGGGCACGCGCGTGTCGGCTGGCAAATAGGCCAGCGCCTCCGCGCCGAGTTTCTGGCCGGAAGCGTGCGTGACACAAAAATGCAGCCACCCCCGCCAGAGCAACCAATACTGCGTCGACGGATCGCCCCCGCCAAACTCCGGGAACACGCTGCTGACCAGATCGCCGGCGTCTTCTTCAGACGGAAACGACAGAACAGCCTGCTCTCCGCTCAAGGGATGCACGAATGAAACCCCGCCGCCGAGTCCACTGCCCTCAAGTTGGGAGAGCTTCTTCCCGTCAGGGAACACAAAGCGATCAGCCGCTGCCGCGGCCCAATCCGGTTCGTGACCTCCCCAGATACCGGCTCCGAGGATGCGATTCTTGTATTGCTCGGCGCGCTCTTTGTGTCGTGGTCCGTAGTCGTACCCCTTTTCCGGTGGGTCGTGGAGAAAGGCCAGGAGTTTGCGTTGCCAGATGTTCATTGTGCGGGAGTGCACTCCGCTGTGCGAGGAGTGGTTGCGTTGTAAGCTGGGATCTCGTCGTTCCGCGTTGCAGTGTGAAAGCCGAGGTCGCAGCGGAAGAGCGCCGGGCGCTGGGAGCCTTCGCGGCGATAGTCGTGCGCCTTTTCAGGCGAGCCGGTCAGGGAGGCGAGGAACTTGCCTTTGCAGAGAGCGTTCATGGCGGGAGAATGCTAATAGAGGCACCGCGCGACGGTAAGAAAAGGACGTCCTGGGACGTCCCGGCGCGCAGGGTGAGCTCGTTGATGGTCGAGCAAATGCATGCGGGGGAGGATTTAAGCGGACTGCCAGCTGCGGCGTCAAGCGCGAAAAGACGTCGTCATTATCCGGAAGAAATCAGTCGGCAGACCTTACCGGGCCGGGGTGGACCCGGT
>DASRFK010000169.1:0-9646 GCA_035651635.1 Verrucomicrobiia bacterium
AGTGTGTTTTAATAATGATCTTGGCGGCGAGACGCCAAAACCCGCCGGCCAGAGGCCGGCGCTACGTAGCGCATGCGTTCTCGCTTGCGGGTTCCGGCGGCGTCTCGCCGCCGGAATCGCGCCGCGGACCCATTTTTTAAGACACCTCTAAGATCCGGCTTGAGATCCGATTTTAACTCCAGGCCCCGGCCGGGGCTGCCCATCGGCCGTTCGTTCGGCAACCAACAGGTCCATGCGGGTGCGCTTTGCCACCGTGCGCAGGAACTTTCGCAGTCTGCCCGACTCGCGATTACGCGGCGATTCCTCGCCGAGCAAAGCCACGAGCGCTCCCGCGCCCGGCGTCCGGTGCGGCAACCACGAATTGACCCAGAAATAGAACGGCAAGGGCAGACCTTCGGAGCTTTGGACGGCTAGCACGATCATATCGGCATGCATCGCTTTCGAGACCGCGCCCGCCAGCACCCCGGGTTCGCCCAGATCGGTCAGGTTCCACCAGTTTGCGCGAACGGCTTTGGCCCCGAGCACCATTTCAAGGCGCTGGTAAATCTCCCCCGCCCATTTGCGCGTTTGAGCCTGGTCGTAGACGACCGTCACATTGATAGCATATTCGGCAGTCGGCAAGCTGGTCACCAGCTTCGCCAGACTAGCGCTGGAGTCGAAATCCGATCGTCGCGACATAGTTTCTTCTGTTGTGCTTTAGCCAGTTGAGTTTTTTTGGACAGAACGTCTCACTCGCGGACATTTGTCATTTCGGCGCGTTGGTTCGTCCATCAGCACTCAAACTGTCAGGTTTATCAGGATTTCCAGCGCGCTTCAGTTACGGCAGGCCCGCTCTCATCACCTCGGACCCTGCCAAGCCGCTGGGATCGGGCGGATTGGTGCAAGTTTCGTGCCGTGCCGTTTAGCCAACCACAATAACCTCGTGCGACGACAGTGAAGGCAAGGTGACGAGTACGGCCTGGCGCTCGAATTGCGCCCGTGGCCGCTCGGCACTGACCAGGAAGCGGACCCGCTTTGAACCTGGAAAGGACGCCAGTTCGAGGCGAACTCGGATCGGACCCACCGAAACGAGCTCCTCGATTGGACCGTGTGGGGCCGAAACGCCAGTCAAATTGACGAGATGCAAGATAAGGCGATGACCCTGACTGTACAAACGCACGTCGATCAGTCCGGGGCCCTCAACAGTGACAGGCGACCGTCCCTGTGCGGCCCAACGAACCAGGTTGGACAAAAGCTGGCCATGGTCCGGCAACCCTTCAACCGCAAAACGCCGGTCAATGTCCGCAGTAAGGAAGGCGACTTTGCCTGCGGGCAAATCGGAGTTCAGGATTAACCCCGGAACATGGGTACGAGCCTCGCGCATCCAGGAGGTTTCCGGCGGGTAGATTGGGAATGGGGGAATATAGGTCAGGGGAACGTGGGCGCCTGGAGCGGCGATCACGTCGCCGAGCCATCCGCCGAACGGCAGAATGTTGGTCGCTTCAAAGCCCGCCAGCAGCTCCGAGCGCAGATTAAGCGCATGCGAGGGAGAACCTGCTTCAATCCGCAAATAACTATGATGCGTTTCGCCAAGGAGCTCACGGGGCCGCTCGTTCTCACGACCCAGCGCCACATAATGGCCGCCCAGGATGTCCGCCAGCGCGAAATCTGCGCGTGGTTGACCCCATTCATCGTAAAGGCTCGTGCGGCCGGTGGCGATCAGGGAACCGCCGCGGCGCACAAATTGCCGCACACTCTCAACCTGGTTATCGGATAAAGCGCCGAGATTTGGCAGGATGAGCAAAGCCAGGTTCGAGCTGTGGCGCTCGAGGTCGTCCACCTGCACTGGCAGATACGGAATTCGGGCACGCATGAGCGCCTGAGTCCAGCCGCGCCAGGGAGAATCGACCAATTCATTGGGATGGTCGCGGCCAAAAAAATCGGTGTTGCGCTGCGACCAAACGAGGCCCACCGTGGCCAGGGGCCGGCGATTGATCAAAAACTCCTGATGGGCGGCATGCCATCGATAAACCGGTTCAGCGATCTGGAATTGGCGCTGATCCTCTTGCTGCGCTCCCACGTGATGCCACCAGGGCTGCAGCCCGCCGGCCATCCCTTCCAGCATCCAGAGTTGCGCCTCGAGCCGGGGTTTGCTGCTCTTGCGAAAAGTTGGCCGACCCGCCTGATACATGGCCATACTCTCCGGAATGAGCTTGTCCCAGCCCAGCAGCTGATGGAGCAATTGCCCGGCATCGGCATTCTGCGAAAAATCGCCGTCCTCACCGCGCGCCTGATGGTCCAACAGAATCAGCTCCGCCCGGGCGCAGATCGCCTTATAATCGCGAAAGTTTTGGCACTGCCCGGAAATCGAACCGCTATTCATGCCAATCCATAAACAATCCGGTCCGCCGGCGGCGCGAGTGACCTGGTTATTGGCATCCCAGAGTTGAACCCGGCGCTCGTAATTCCAGAGGATCCACTTCCGATAGACCGGATCATCCCAATTCTTGCGCGCGGGCAATGACTGGTCGCTGTTTTCCTCAAAGCGTTTGCGGCAGTTGTCACAGTAACAAATTTGATCGCGGCCAAGTCCGCTCCAGCTGTTATCGGCGAAACCTTCGGGACGATACGCTTCCGCGACCTCGCGAAGAATCCGCGGCAGGTACTCCTCGTAATAAGGGCTGTTAACGCAGGTGACGAACAAGTCCCCTGCCCTGTGCGGTCGCCCGGCAGCGTCCACGGCGAACCAGGAAGGGTGAGCGTTGTAGAGGTCCTCGTGTGCTCGGCTCGAATCCATCCGGGCGAGCACAACCAGCCCTTCGGCGCGCGCGGCGTTTACAAGCTCGCCGAACAGATCACGTTGACCAAGGCTAGCCGGACGAAATTGCAACGCTTCCCGGGAAGGATAATAAGCCACAATGCCACCGGCGTTTACGATGATTCCCTGCGTCAGTGTGCGTTTCCAATAATTGCGCCACCAGGGGATGTCGTAAGTTGCGGGGTCTGCTTCCGTGATATTGGTCTGCCCCCAACGCAAGGTGCGCCGGTACCACGGCTGGACTGGCCCCCCGCTGGAAACTTGCGGTGCTGGACCGACACATCCGGGGACCAGCACCGCGCCGCAGCTGACAACGGTTGCATTCGCCAGGAACTGTCTGCGCGTTTGTAGCATCCGCGCGCTACTTTAGGTGGGTGGCATCAATTCAAGCAACAACCTTGTTAACGTCCTCTCGGGGGACCGGCAGGATGCCGGCGCGGCGACTTCACAGTCCGCAGCAACGCCCGAACTCAATCTGGGGCCCGATATCTCGAGCGTGAGCAGAACGTCGTTCGTTCCCGCGGGCAGAATGCCCGCGCGCCGCCATTCGAAGCGCAAAAAAGCGGTTCACCAAACCGCTATTTTATCAACCGGTAATAAACCGCCTGGCCGGTATTGGTCGTGCTATACGGGCTGAGAACTACCGGCCCGGGAACCGCAGTCCAGGGCCCCACAGGCGAGCTCGCCTGCTGCAGTGCGAACCCGCCGCGGCTCCAGGTGACCGTCGCGATGGAGTTCGACTGCTGAATGTTCAAAGCAGGCGGTGCGGCGTATGGCTCCGTGTAACTCAAGGCAAGGCCAAAGGTAATGTCGGGGCTGCCGGCATTGTAGTTGTGCGCTTCAACAGCCAGCACGTTGTCGCCGGTCACCAGGTTGGTAGCTAGATCCCCGGAGACGCTCCAATTATCCGGGCAAGTGGCATCTCCGCTGCACGCGAATCCCGAGGCAAGCGTCGCATTGACAATTGGGGTGGCAGGCATTCGCAGCCGATTAATCTCCTGGCCGTTCAAATAGAACACCGCACCGTCATCGAGGTAATCGGAAACCAGAAGAGTCACGCCTTTTAAATTGTTAGTGAAATTAAAATGCGTCCGGAAGTAATAGGTCGGGTACGGATTGACTCCATTGGCGGGCATTTGCGTCAGCATGGGCAGCGGAATACTGGCATTGGGAAAACCGCGCGTGTCGACCCACAGCAGCCCCGGTCCGGAGCCGGCCCAGCCCGAGTCGTCGTAGGCAGGCGCGGTCCAGTTCACCCCGTCCAGGTTCGCCGTGCCATACGTCCAGACATTGGTGAAATCGAAGAGCAGGTTCGTGGTAGCGTAATTGAGCGTGGTAAAGACGAAGGGCCCGGCGGAATACTGGTTTATTCCGTCGCTGGAGAAAACCCGATAGTAGTAGAGCGTGCCTGGCGCCAGATTGGTCAGCAACGCGGAGTGATTGGTAACCATGGCGGCGGAAAACGGCGAGGCGAAGCCAAGGCTGGGAGTGGGCCCGTATTGGACCAGGCTTGTGCTGGCACTGGTCGTGGTCCAAGAGATACTGGCGGCGGTGTCGTCCGGAAAAGCAGTGACGTCGTTGACGGGTCCCGGCAACGCTTTGGCATAGACTCCGAAATGACTGCCGACATAGCGTTCGTGGCCATAAGCGGACAAATAACTGGAGTGGTTCAAACCCACAGCATTGCCTGCCGAATCAGCCATGTACATCGCTGTCGACCCGCCACCATCCATGTTGATACCATTCCAGGCGCCGAATTGCATGAGCCAATAAGCGGTTTCTGTGTCCAGCGCCCCGTCGCTATAACCGTTTTGCCGCCCATCCAGGGTCATGAGGTAGAGATAGCGGTTGTCCTGGGAAACGCCGAAGGCGGTGCGGGGTTGAACCCCATGAATGAAGCTGTCCGGATAGCTGGTCGCAGCGGCAGCGGCGATATTCACGCCGTTTGAGACGAGCGGATAATAACCGGTGATCGCGGTATAAATGCCGGTCGTATTCGTGCCGGGCGGAGAATTCACGAATACTACAAATGGATGGTTGTTGGTGGAAAACAGCAACGAACAGGTCCGCACATTGGCACTTTCATCAGCGGTGGTTTGCGCGGAAACGACCTGGCCGGTGCAAATCTGCAGCCCTGATGCCTCGCAAGAAATGCCTTCGGCCGTTGGATCCGAGCCGCCAGGAAAAGCGTCGTAGTAATTGGCGTCGGAAGCAATTTGCAGCAAATTTTGTCTGAGGAAATTCGGGACCGACTGGGTCAAGGTCTCGCGTGACTCGGGCGCATAACCCGATGCCCGTGGCGTCGCGAAGAGGCGAATATCGGGATCGGTCAAGTCGATGCGGACGCAGCGCACCACCTGTAATCGTGGGAAGTTTCCGGGAATGGCGGGGTCATTGGTGCCGACAGCTAAGTCAATGCCCTTGAACAGAGGAGTCCAAGGACCCGGCGAGGGCGAGGCTGGTACCAAGATTGAGCCGGACAAGAGCGCTACCGCAAAGGTAAGCCACACCGAACGTAAGAGATTGGGGCAGCGAAGCCGCAGCTCCCGCCGAGCGCTAATCGCCGCTGTATTGGTAGTCATATCCATTAATCGGGTCTTGGGTGTAAGCGGCGTTGTAGCCGTCGTAATAGATTTTTGTGAAGCTGACATGGCCATCGACGAACCCAGCCACGCTTTGGGCGTCGCAATAAAAGGGCATGTTGCGTTTGCCGGTTTTGCTCTTGTGCCAGGAAAGTGGCGCGTGGGCCGTCCACTCCATTGCCAGGAGCGTGCGCGAGGGATGCTTGATGGAGGATAACTGCCAGCCCGCGATGTTCGGCACTCCTTCCATAGTAACGCCGTTGAAAACATAGCTGCCATAGTCGAACCGAGGGCTGAGGCAAAAGGGTTTGGGATCCGAGTAACCGCGATCCTCCGGACAACCAAACACCTTGTCTGACGGAGAGGAAGGCCCGGCCAGTCCGACGTAGCGCTTAACCTGTTCCTTGTACCACCACCAGAGGCTGTTTTGGTCATTGGGAGTAATACTGGGCAAGGTCTGATTATTATCGTTGCAGAAGCTCAGAACGGCGCGATTGACTTGTTGCAGATTGGCAGTGCAGCGCGCGCGCCTGGATTTACTTCTGACCGCAACGGCCTGGCTCACTGTAATGGCGCATAATAACGAAACCACCGCGAGGATCGAGAGTAAATCAGTGACCGTGAAGCCAGCGCCGCGTCCTCTTTTAGAGGTAATTCCCACCGCTGAATATGAGAAGTCAACCAGGCGCATGTTAGGGCGGAGAGTTGGACGAACTAGACAAAATCGCCACGTTTCCGGCAGTGACTTCCACGAACTGCCGTTCGAAGGCCTCCCGATCGCTGCCGGGCCGGCCCAGAGTAATTGCGGCAGGTTTTCTGGAAACGACCGCCGCCTGAAGCAAACCTTGCGAGAAGAGTGCTAGCAGGTCCACCTGCTCACGCACCGGCCCGCTACACAGTGCAACCACAGAGGCCCTTTTCTCTCCCAACTGCGTCATCTGGGCTTCCCCCAGGATGGGCGGCCCCATGAAGGAAACAAGGACGCTCCCTTGGGTCGACTTTCTCATCCATTGAACAAAATCCCCGGCCGGAATCGAGACCGGCCGCAAAGGATCAATCTGAAGGGCCCGTACGAAATCAATTTTGATGCCGGTTTTAAGAAGTTCGTTGCGGAAGCTCTTTAGAAGCACGTCGCTGGCGGGGTTTTCGAAAGCGGCGGTGTCCCGGGTAATGACCGTTACCAGGCCGCCCGGCTTGAGCAAACCCAGCGTCTGCCTGGCCAGAACCCGACCGGCTTCACGAAAGGCCGCGCCATTGAAGGATGGTCCCCATCCGCCCGAAATCGAAAGGGCTATCGCAACCGCCGAGCCCAGAATGATGCTTCCAGCGAGCACGGCGATGGCTTTATTATCCCGCATGTTGGGGAACTGGAAGCGGACTGGAAGGCAGAACCGGGAGGCAAAGCGCCTGCTGACGCTTCTCAGTATATTCCGCGCGGCATGGAGAAGACGACGTTAGTCGTCCCATTGGCCAACATGAGGCTAATCTGGTCTCGCAGAAGGGTGGTATTCATGCCGCGAACGCTGCCATCCGTCAGGGCGATGTTCCCTTTACGCACATGCAGCGTCGAGTCCCACGCGGCATCAATCGAAGTGCCAAGATAGACGCTCCAATGGGGGTCGTTGCCACCCTGGCCACCACTCACGTTGAGATCGCCGAAAAGAATATCCTGGGGCCGCAGTTGATCCGCATTGCTGCAATAAAAGTAGCTCATATTGACGTCGCCCCGGAGAGTCGTCCAGTTGGTTCCGACCCATTTATTCTTTGTGTCGGTCGGACATAAGAAGACCTGCATGGTTCGCACCTCATTCGAGCAGACCCGGAAGTTGTCGGTCCAATCCGTGGCGTTCAGAGTGCCGCCCTTCGAGGGGTCAACGTTCCAAGGGTATTTTTCCCCCTGGTCGCTCGCCCACATGCGCATGCCCAACCCAATCTGTTTCAGGTTATTCACGCAAGTCATGTCCTTGGCTTTGGCTTTGCTACGGGCCAGGGCCGGCAGGAGCATGCTGGCCAAAATCGCGATAATAGCGATCACCACCAGCAGTTCGATTAGGGTAAACGCGGCTTCTTTCCGAATACGTTTCATAATAACATTTCTCGCTCGCCCGCAGCCGCTGGCCCTGGATCCGCGACGAGCCATACGATAACAGTGTCGACAAACAACGCCACCGCGTCAAGCGCAGTCCGCGCGCGACCGGCTGCTGGAAAAGCATATTCCGTGCCGCGCTACCTCACCCGCACTACCCTCAGTGACGCGCAGTCGAACCACGCTTCCCCTTTGCTGGCCCGCAACTCGCAAATAAACTCTATCTCTGGAAAGCCTTCGCCGACTTCAAATTCCGAGCTTAGCACCCGCCAGGCTGAAGTTCCCACCAAGTCCTCGGATTGGCGCGCCTGCCCGGCCACCCGCAGTCCCGCTCCCTGGTGTGTCCCAAAGCTCAAAGGACGAACATCAGAAACTCGCACGTTCGCCTCAAAACGGTACTGGCCCGGCCCAAGTCGCACTTTGGTGCGCCAGGATGGGAAGCCGTCCAAGCGATTTAGCAAGTGAAGACAGCGTATCCCTTGAGAGTCTGCGGTTATGTCCATCTGGCCGTCCTTCGGCGGGTCAGCCTCTGCCCAGCCGGCAAGACCAGCCGCCCCATCGCTGAAACGTAGCGGCTCCGGCTCGGCCTGCGTGAGGCGTTCTGTCAAAAAACGATGCCGTTGCACAATCCGCTGTACGAGCACGGCAGCTTCTCTTTGAATGCCCTGGAACTCGGCCGGTTCGGCGCACTCTCGTAACGGGCCGATGATTTGCGCTACGCGATTAGTGAGGATCTCAGGGCGAAACAGGGTCTCAAACAAGCTCTTGAACTGCCGCGAGTATCGAGCCTTTCCTTCGGGCCACTCGAACACAGCCCGAGCAACCAACCCAGCCATCTGCGGTTGCCAGGGCAACTCGCCGGGGTGAAACAATTGATCCATTCCCTGCGGCAAGAAAACCAGCTTCTGGGTGTCGCAATCCTCGTACACCTTAAAATTGTTTCTAGCCAGGCAGTAGCCGTCACGGTGGCAAAGCATCACCTCCAGAACCATAAATCGGATGAATCGATCGACGTCTAGCGACGCTTGCAACCGTGCCCAGCCCCGACCGGGCTGGCGGTCCAATGCCGCTTGTGAGAGGGCCTTCAGCATGGTTCGGTCCTGGCTCGGCCCAGGGAGTGAGACGCGCTTGAGATGCTCGTTCACATCGTGTCCCTCGCCCGGTTCAAAGAGATCGCCGCCGACGTGTTGAAAATAGCAGCCGAGAAAATCTTCGGTAAACCCTTCTTTCAATACATACAAACCAAGCTTGCGGCCGTTCAACGTGACCATCGCGCGGCTCACGCGCGGAGCGGGAATGCCCGCCGTCCGGAAGAGCTCGCTCCCGAGTTGCTCGTTGCAAAAACTCGGATCTTCAATTGAGTTATTCAAGTGGATCCGGCGAAGTCCATGAAATCTTTGGGAGGTGTTGAATCGCGCGAAATCCAACGTGAATGAGGGTCTGTCATCCACCGGGCGGAAACTGCCGACCGAACCCTTCAGATGAACGGCGACGTTGGAATAAACTCTTCCAGGTTCTTCGATCGTTGCGCGCACGAATTCCCGCGCTTCTTTGCGCAGTCGCTCCAGACCCTGCGCCTCGAACTCAATCTTAACTCGGGAAACCTGACCGTCCGCAAACAGATCCGCACCCGGCCAGTTGTTGGTGTTCGCAGCAAAAACGGGTTGGGCAACCCACAACATCGCAGCCGTCAGGATTAGTATCAAACTGGGAAGTCCGCGCGCCCGGCGCGCGGGCATGCTGCCCGCAGAAACGCACGACAAGCCGCAGACACCGAAAAATCCTTTCGCCACATCCAGCCCGGCGATCCCTGCGGACTGGGAAGTCCGCGCGCCGGCGCGCGGCCATGCTGCCCGCAGAAACTCACGACAAGCGGCAGACACCGAACACTCCTTTCGCCACGTACAGCTCGGCGATCTCTGCGGACTGGGAAGTCCGCGCGCCGGCGCGCGGCCATGCTGCCCACAGAAACTCACGACAAGCGGCAGACACCGAACACTTCCTTGGCCACATCCAACTCGGCGATCCCTGCGGACTGGGAAGTCCGCGCGCCGATAGGGGTAGGGATGGCGCTTTCGCGCCACCCCTCCCTCCAAACCGGACGGGCGGATTTCCCGCATCCGGCTTTCCAGTCGGTGGTGTCTCGGCGAGACTAACCATAGGTGCAAGAACCATATTCCA
>DASRFK010000170.1:0-22573 GCA_035651635.1 Verrucomicrobiia bacterium
GCGGTGCCGCGAAATTACTTGGCGGGACGCGCTGAATCCCTTTTCGGAGCAGGGCATAAACAACACTAAAGCCCAAAAGCGCCACCGCAAACCACATCGGGCCCGAGCCGCTGAGAAAACGGCCGCTGCGCAGGTAGGGCCAATAAGCGTGAGCTAACGAAGGCCAAGTCGGATGTGCAAATCGTTGGAGCAACCAGTAAACGGTGAAGGGGTGCACCACGAGCATGTAAAAAAGTGATGGTACACCCAGGCGAATCGCGCGGTCGCGAACAAAGGCCGCCGCGCCTTTCCGATCGAACGCGGGCGGGACAAAATAGCCGGCGACAAGAAATAATAATCCCATGAAGAAGGCCTGAAGAAATACCTGGTAAGTCGCAAATATCGCCATCACCGCAGTCCCTGGCTTGGGCTCTTCCATAAAGTACCAGCTTCCCAGATGGCTGTACGTAACCGCCGCGTGCATGCTGACGACCAGCACGATCATCACCCAGCGCAGATTATCAATGAACTCGAGCCTGGTGCTGCCAGGGGGTGACGACCAAGCGACAGGAGACGCGGACGGGGAAGTTGTATCTGCCGGCATAGTTGCTTTTACCATCTGGGCAGTACGAACGTAACTGGAATTTTGCAGTGCAGCGCGCAAACTTTCCTGCGATTTGGAGCGGAACCCAGTTCTTCCCTCTCGTTCCAAAAGCGCCAGGGGATTGGCACAGTCCAAGACCTGACGGACTTCGGAAAGCGCGCGTGCGGCTCCGTGCGACCTTTAAGGCTTGCCGCGCAGCAGGCCGGTAACGAAATTGGCGCTGAACCCATGAGCACGACTCCGCCCCAGTCTTCGAAAACCAGCCACGACACCATTCCTTTCGCGGACTTGTCGGAACTGCGCACCGCGGAGCCTTTGGCTGACCTCGCGCACGACTTGATTCTGCCCACCGTCCTCTTTATGGCATTAGGGGGAATGACCTGGGCGGTGCGCGGTTGCTCGGGGTTCGGCGCGATGAATGGTTGCGTTTTCGCCGGAGTCACCTGGGGAGCGGCCTGGTGGTTCATCGCGCGAGAACCAAGCCGCCGCCAGACTCGGCGGTATTCATCGGGCTGGATCATTTTGGCGCTAACGGTGGGCATCGGTATTTCGGGGAACCGCGGATGGATGCAGTGGCCAAGCTTCTTCGAAGGCCATTTGCAGCTGAACTCTCCGCAGGGCAAATTCGCTCCCATTCCCAGGTTTTATGGGTTCCTATGGCTCTTTATCGCCGGAGTACCCTGGGCCGGACTCGGCGCTTGCCTGCTGGCCTGGTGCGCCTCGAACCGGACTTTGCGCCCGCGAGATTGGCTCCTCCGGATCGGTTGCGGCCTGGCGGGCGGGCTGGTGGCCGGGGCGCTGTTCCAGGCTTTGCCGGAAGTATTCCTCCCCTTGCATAATTCCCTCAAAGCCCAGTATGCCGACCTGCAGTCCAATCCGAACCTGCGCCGACTAATCAATGACGATCGTGCCGCCATCATCCACCTCGGGCTTTACTTGGGGTTTCTCGCGTATGAAGTGGGCCGACGCGATTGGAAAAATGTGGTTCTGATTTCCACTGTTGGTCTGGTGAACGGCATCGGCTGGGCGCTTTGCCAAAATTGGCGCTGGGCGGCACAGGTGTGGCCGCACACAAATTTTAACTGGTGGCGCTGCTGGGAATCGTGCGGCGGGTTGAGCATTGGGATGGCTTACGGCTTGGCTTATTTCCTGGTCAATCGCAGAACCGCCACCCAAAACATTTCTTCCGCAGAATCTCCCGATTCAGGTCATCCCAGGCTCGAGCGATTCGCAGCTTATGCAGGATTGCTGCTGGGCTTGGGCCTTTCAGTCAAAAACGGACTGAAAGGTTGGGCCAACATTTACCTGGGAAACGAAGACCACTGGAACCGCGTGTTATGGAGCCTTATGGGGCCCTTGATGGTTTGTGGTGTGCTAGCTTTGTTTGTTCGGCTCTTGTCGCAACCACTCAAGCGCGCGCCCGGAGGCGATCTCTTTCCTAACGACTATGCTTTAATCTGGCTGGTTTTGATCACCCAGAACGCAATTGCCCAGCTTGTCACCGGTCCATGGACTGTCTGGAATGAGGCGGCTTTTAGCTTTTATTACCTGCTCCTGTTCCTGATATCCGGCCTGGTCGTCCACCACTTTCGCCTTCAGCGGACGCCGTTCATAGCCTGACAACCTGATAACTGGCAACTTGGAACCTGCAACCACTCCAAGAGAGTGTTCTAAAGTACCGGCTTGGGCGTGGTCGCCTCAGTTCGGAGTCCCGCCTTCAGGCGGTTTCAGCGACGGGCCATCTAAAGGCGGGACTCCAGACCGAATTCAAAAACACGCTCTAAGGCTGGGGCCGAGAGGAATGGTCCTGCAGCCAGGCAATATCGACATTGTTCGGCGAAGAGGGCGTAGCATACGGATCCGTAATCGGCGAATACGCTGGCGTCGTGCGAGGGTCGTGCCAGCGCTTCATCTCGGCATGACCGTCTGCAAAGGAAAAACCGCAGGCCAGGTCATGATAGGTCCCCGGCAGATCGGTCGTGAATGTATAGAGGGAAGGATCGGTCGGGGAATACCCGCTCATGTCGGTCATGAAGTTGCCCCAATTAACCCGGTCTTCGCGCATGTCCAGGAAGACAAAAATCTTATCTGGCGGCGCGGCGCTGGAGCCGCCGAATTCCGAAAGCTTGTGATAGACGGCATACCCGTTGGCGAACGCCCAGCCACCGGCCGCATCCAAAACGTTGGTAAACGCGAAGCCACCCACATATAGGTTCATCGACATCGTCCGAATACGGGGTTTGACGACTCCGTTGACCGTCACACTCGAATGATCGGCCGGACATTTGTAAATGGAAGCCGTTTTGGCGTACTGCCAAAGCGGGCGTTTTACCATGTCCAGCGAGACATCCCAGTTGTAGCGATTGTTGGGATCGAAATCGATGTTCGAGAGAGACCAGGCGTATTGATTGAAGGGATTGCCACTAAGCGTCGGGTGGTTGGCATCGTAGGCAGAGTCGCCGCTGGCATAAACCAGCCAATCGCGACTGTCGTCGGCATACATCCGCCAGGCCAGGCACAACTGTCTGTGATTGTTCATGCACTGCATGCCCTGCCCCTTTTGTTTCGCGCGAGCCAGGACCGGCAGAAGCATGGCGGCCAATATCGCAATAATGGCAATGACCACCAACAATTCAATCAGTGTAAAACCGGCCGCCGCCTCGGCCTGTCCCCCCCATGTCACATTCCGAGCCGGTCGTCTCGTACAATTAATCGCGCACTGTCTCATACAACGACATAACTGCCGCTAAAGGGAACTATCAAGCACATTGTATGCCGCCAGCCGGCTGGTTGCAACTGCCCTGCATTTCTTTTTTTGCTTTTGGCCCTGCCCGGTTCCCCAAGGTAGGGATGGCGCGCTGCGCCGTCCCCGCCGACTGAAAGTCGGCGCTCCAGCAGGCGACAACGCCTGCGCTACTGTCGCGCGGACCGCGCAGCGCAGCGCCTAAGCCCACATTGATCGAGCTAAACACACCTTCCACCAGGTCTCAGGATTCCACATGTTGCGCCGCTGAACGCAGCACGGACGGCGCAGCGCGCCGTCCTCTACCCTAAAGAACCAGCGCGTTACAAAGCGGCCCGGCAATTGCAATTGGAACCGGGTTCGGACTGAGCAATAATGGTTCATGGAAAACCAACCATTAACCGAGCAGGAAAATCAGGCGGTTCTTCGCCTTTGCGTTCTCGCCGCGTTTGCCGATGGTGCCCAGGCAGAAACCGAACGGGCTCAGATCGAACAGATCGTCAAAGGCTTTCCGGGACAGCACCTCGAAGCGGCGACGGCCTATCAGGATGTGCTGAGCGGGAGGATTTCGCTACCCCAAATCGCGGCAGATCTTCAGAACCCTTCCGCCAAAGCGTTGGGCTACGAAATGGCGGTTTGCGTCTGCAATGCCGACGGCGCGGTCGAGCAATCCGAGAAGCAATTTCTCGCGGAGCTACGCCAAGTGCTACAACTCGATCAAAAGCTGGCTGATACTCACCAGCAAGCCGCCGCGGCGCTGGTGACCCAACCCTTGAGCGCACCGCCGCCGGTGATCGATGTCGCGCGGGATTCCGATCTGGATCGCCTTATCCTTAATACGGCCATTCTCAACGGCGCACTCGAGATCATGCCGCATACTCTCGCCACTATGGCCATCGTCCCGGTGCAGATCCGCATGGTATATCAAATCGGCAAACGTTACGGCTACGAGCTCGACCGGGGACACATCAAGGATTTCCTGGCCACCATTGGGGTTGGCTTAACCTCCCAGGTCTTTGAAGGCTTCGCCTCGCGGCTGGTGGGCGGGCTGACGCGCGGCTTAGCCGGCCGGTTGCTGGGGGGACTAGCTGGCCAGGCAGCAGGCTCGGGCATTGCCTTTGCCACGACCTATGCTCTGGGGCAGGTTTCGAAAAAGTATTACGAGTCGGGTCGCACGCTCTCCACCGAGCAGCTCAAGCAAGTGTTCTCGTCCATGCTCCAGGAGGCGCAGTCGCTTCGGGGCCGTTATTCGGGCGACATCGCCCGCAAAGCGCAGCAAGTGAACGTGTCCGAGCTTATGCCCCTGGTGCGGCAGTAATAGCGGTGGCGTGGAGTACGCTTCAGACGGTTCGCGGAGGAAGGTGAGCTGAACGGCGGGGAAAAACCACTGCCAGATATATTCTCGGGCTCGCGTTAGGCGCTGTGATTGCATTTCTGCCGCCCGGAGAATCCGGCTTGCACAGCGATGCCCGAGGAGGCACTTTTTGCCCATGAGACCGACAGAAGTAGAGCCACTGCCAGGCTATCGGATCCGCTTGAAGTATCCGGACGGAGTGGAGGGGGTCATTGATCTTTCGGCCAACGTTGGACACGGGATTTTCGCAGTTCTCGCCGATGAAGCGTTCTTTCGGACGGTGCATATCGGCCAGTATGGTCAAATTGCATGGTCGGAGGACATCGAACTGTGCCCTGACGCGGCTTACGAGGATATCAGTGGCAAACCGGCCGAGGCATCCCATGCCAGAGGTTAGCCGTTTTTACGGGATCATTATCCGTTTCTACTATCGCGACCATCCACCAACGCATTTCCATGCGATCTACGGCGAGTTCGAGGCACAAATCGAAATCGAGAGCGGAGCGATCCACCGGGGGCGGCTTCCCAAGATAGCGTACGATTTAGTGAACACTTAGCGTCTGATTCATTTACAGGAGTTGCGGGAAAACTGGAATCGGGCGCGGCAGCAATTGCCCGTCCTTCCGATTCAGCCGCTGGAGTAGAACAGGGTCCCGCACAATCGCATTTTTTGTGGGCTGGCGACCTTGGGTGGGTACGGGCGGGGGACATGTGGCGCAATAACACGTCCTTTTGCGGTGCATTCGCCCAGTTGAGAGTGGTCCGCTCCACTTGTGAAGCGCTGCCTCCTTTGCGTTCTCTGGCGGCGATACCGATTCCCATGAAAACCAACAACGAGACCGAGCCCACCGCCCCTCGAAACCAAAATCCACGGATTGCTCGCCCCTAACTGCAACCCGCCGTGACCCTCAGCGAAGTTCGATGCGTTTGCCGGTGCGGGCGGAATCGCGGGCGGCATCCAGAATTTCGGTTACCACCATGTTAATCTGGAGCGAGGAAAGGCCGTCGGGCTTGAGCTCGCCGCGAACAACGGCCGCCAGGTATGACAGTGGGTCGGCGTCGGGGCCGGTGAGTGGCGCGGGAGTCACTTCCGTTTCGGCGCTGTTTGGCTTGCGGACGCGCAAGGAATCGGGATGCGGCACCAACACGTATCCGGACGCGCCATAAACCTCCATATCTTTGCGATCGAATGGCCAATTCCACGAAGCCTGGATGATGCCCTGAGCCTTGGGATACGTCACCACAATGGTAGCCTCGTCTTCAACTTTCGGATAAACCTCGGGTTTGATGTGCTGGGTTACGGCAAAAACCGAAGTCGGCCGCTCGCCTCGCATTAACCAGGTTATTAAATCGGCCCCGTAACACCCGAAGTCGGTGAGCGCTCCGCCGCCATTGAGTTTAGGATCGGTCAACCACTGGAGAAAAGCTTCGGAACATCCAATCTCTTTGGGTCCACGATGGCCGTCGTGCACGACGATTTTACGCAAGTCACCGAGAGCTTGTTGCTGGACTAAATCGTAGGCGGCTCGGTTGCCTGGATACCAGGTCGTTTCGTAGTTTACGATCACCTGGATGCCGGCGCGCTTGGCGGCAGTCTCAATCGCGCGTGCGTGCTCCATATTAACGGCGAGCGGTTTCTCCATCATCACGTTAATGCCCTTGGCGGCGCACAACTCGACAACCCGGCGATGCTCGAAGGTGCTGGTGAACGTGGCCACCGCCTGGATGTTCGTCCTGGCGAGCAGTTCTTCCAGGTTGGAAAAGAACAAATTCGTATCGAGCTGATAGCCTTTGGCATAGCGGCTCACCAGGTCCGCGCGCGGCTCAATGATGCCCACCAATTGAATGTCTTTTCTGTCTTTGGCGCGGGGGATAAACCCGGCCGCATGATCGTGTTCCAGGCCAAAGATGGCGAAGTGCACCGGATCCTTGGTTTCCACGGCGGTGCCAATCGAAAGGCTAAGCAACACAACCAAAAGAATTAAATTGCGCATACAGGCGGCGGTGGTACCCGCCTCTTGAGAACGTAGCAAGCACATTCCGAAGCGGCGGGAAATCAGGGCGATCTTCCGCCACCGAGGTAGGGACGTCGCGCTGCGACGTCCGCGCCGCCCTTTAGCGGCGCAACAAATGAAACCATTCTGCATCCGCTCTGGTTCTGTTCCGCCCGCTGTACGGGCGGGGACATCGCAGCGCGATGTCCCTACCAAATGTGGTAGTGTTCAGATGCGCCCGGGAAAGCAGAGATCCGAATAGACAGGCACCCAACACGAACCCCACCAGTCAATGCGCCTGCTGTCGCGCAATCCGCCTGGCCGGACCCCCCGTTGACGTTCTATTTGTTCCGATGCCGGTCGAGGAACAAATAGCGGTCCGCGTGTTGTTCCGTTTGGGCTTTTGGTTCCACGTCCAGGCGCATGAAAGAAACCGGAGCGGTTTTGCCCATGGGCGGCCATTTGCCCAGGCCCTTTCCATTGGGATTTCCAGTCTTGATGAAGTTGGCAAAGTAACCCTGCATTATTTCAGAGACTTTGTAGTCGTCGGGGGTCCACGCATAAACCGTGTTCCTGGGCAAGTTGCCCAGAGCGTACTCGATCTCCGCCGAATGCACCGCGCCTTGCGCGGGCGGTGGTGGAGGATTGTTGCCTGAATTGCGAACGACGCCCCCCGCCAGCCCCGGAGTGGCATTGCCCATTTCCGGCCGCATGGCCGGGCGAGGATGAGCATAGTAGTACCGGAACACCGGTTTGCCTCCGGTTTTGTTTTGCGCATCGGCCCATTTCCAGGTGCTGTAAGCAATAAACCGGTCGCTGGCCAGGTCGGTTGCCAGTTGGATAACCTCGGAGGCATCGGATGCGGAATAGGCTTTAAGCGCATTTTGCCAATCATCCGGATAGAGGCGCTTGATCGCGTTTTGCAGATTTTCCGTCGTGGGTTCAGCCGCCCCAAGCACACTGCGGTAGTTCATCTCTTCGGAATTCCAGCCCACCAGCAACGGCACTTTGGCTTGTTTACCCGAAGCGAACTGGCTCCAGGGATCCTCCGTAATAAACAACCCATCGATGGCCAAGCTGAACCAGGGGGCGCCGCGTTTGCCGGTGGCTTCGAGGACTTTCTCGGCCGGCATGGCTCGCAATTCGGCCAAGGAGTTGGCCCCGCTGTTGGTGGCGAATTTCAAACCGGTTTGTTCCACCTCTGGCAACGGCGCCGGCGGCAGCGCGCCCAGAAGCGAACCGCTCTCGCCAATCGCTCGGGCAAACAGGCCTTGGGACAAGGGCGAGACCATGTGGGCCGAAACGGAAATCGAACCTGCCGATTCACCGGCAATGGTGACGCGGCCGGGATCGCCACCGAACGCGCCGATGTTTTGCGCGACCCAGCGCAGCGCCGCGCTTTGGTCTAATAACCCATAGTTACCCGAAGCATGTTGAGGCGATTCCTTGGTTAACTCGGGATGGGCCAAAAATCCAAAAACATTGAGCCGGTAGTTGACCGTGACCGATACGATTCCCCGTCGTGCCATGCTTTCGCCATCGTATCTACTTTCCGAGCCGTCCCCGGCCTGGAAACCGCCGCCGTAGAAATACACCAGCACCGGCAGACGTTGCCGCGTCGACTTGGCCGGGGTCCAGACATTCAGGTAGAGGCAATCCTCGCTCATCCCGTCGGAGCGGAACATCATGTCGCCAAAGATGGACCGCTGCATCGCGCGCGGCCCGAACTTGTCGGCCCTGCGAATGCCTTCCCAGTTGGCCGGCGGAACGGGCGGTTTCCAACGCAGGTCACCGACTGGAGGCTGAGCGAAAGGAATCCCTTTGAATGAGCGGACACCCGTCGCCGGATCGAAGGTGCCCTGCAGGATTCCATTGGCCGTTTTCGCTTCATTGTCGGTCAAGGAAGCGGCGGTGAGTTGGGTGGTGTGTGCTAGTGCCACGGTAAAAAGCAACGATTGAAAAATCTTCTGCATAGGGTTGAAGGGTGGACAATCCACAAAAGCCATGCACAGATAATGCTCATGCATGGAAGCGACAGCAACCATAAGATAACGCGTGGCCTGGACCGGCGGTCTACGTTGCGCTACGACTCCGGCTGCTATCTGGCAATCCTGGCGGGCTGCAGAACCATCAAACGCGCCGTCCCTACACTGTCAGAGTGGAGGCGGTCTCCATCGCCTTGACCAAAAGCGAATGATTGCGGGCCAGGACCGCGAGCCAATGGTTGGTGCGTTCCGCGTTGGTTTTAATTGTCCAATGCTCAAACAATGGCGCGGCATTGCCCAAAGCCAGGCCTTGCCCGGTGGGATGGATTTCAAGCGTGAAGGATAGCCTGGCAGAAGCCAGCGACTTCATCGCCCGCTGAACCACGGCTTCCAGGCCGACCGGACCGAACATGGTGGGGACGGAACGACGGCCACGATATTCAAAATTAAGAGGGATCTCGGCCAGGAAGCTTAGATGATCCGACACGCCAAAAGGACTGAAGGTCGAGAGCGGATGTCCGTCGTGCAAATGAAAATGCATCGGCTTGTTCAACGCCCCAAGCCCTTTGATCAAATCCAGAACAACAGTTACCGCAGCTTTCAGGGAGTCGCCGATATCCGGCATAAGCTGCGGCAGCTCCGGCCCTTGTGATTTAAGCGTGCAAACATCCTGGCCATGATGGTTCTTACCAAAAGCAACCTGAGCCGCTCGGATGCCCACGTGTCCGATATCGACACAAACGCTGACGTGCTCCAGGTCGCGAATTCCGGAGAAGAAATCGAGAAACTCCGCCGGTTCGAGTCCGACCGCGTATTCGATGAAGACTCTGACGCCCTTAACCCGATCCAGTTCACGATTCAGGCTGCGAACCGCGTCGAGATACTCCTCGCCGCGAGTCACCAGGGCTTGCTGATCATGCAGCACTAACCCAACCACAGAGGAGGCGCACCGGGCGGCCAGGTCCCGGATTCGCGCACGGGTGGAATCCTCGAGCAGGTCAAAATCGCGCGGCAAGTGAACGACCATGGGCGCGTCCGGCCAGGGGCGGATGCCCGCAAACCAGCTCAACTGGTCGGGCGTCGACGCATGGACCTCCGGGCCCATGCGGGCTTCCAGGAAACGGCGTCGCGCCAGCTCGATGAGGCTGTTGTCTCCGGGAAAACGTTGCTCAAACAATCCCAAAGTCTTGGGTTGTTCCTGATGAGTTGTACTCACGGAAATTCAGTGTTGCCGCAGCCGCAGGCCTTGCTGCGCCCGCGCCTGGACGACGTACAAGTTATCCTTCACCAGCGCACCCTCAATGTCTTGCGGACCGTCAAGCGCGCGTTCGAGGAATACCCCAGTCGAGCACAAGCGGCGCCCAACTTTTTCGAGCAATCTCGGGGCACGGCTTAGATCAATTTTTGAGTAGTCTACAATTTTGCGGACTATTCCCTGTCCGCGCGCCGAGCGAGCGGCCCGGCTGAAGTTGGCAAAGGCCGTCACGTCGACGCGCTCTACGTTTTTAGCGCATCGCAGGCGATACGGCGTACCGGCGCTGGCGCCCGAGACCAGTGTTTCGCCCAAGCCAACCACAAGCTCAGCGGCGAGTTCATTCTCGTTTTGGCTGACCGGATCAACCGTATGCAGCACGAAGGAATATTCGGAGTCGACCAACTCCTGGATCAAGACCGCCATATGAGCCTGTTCATGAGGGACAGCAGCCGCCCGGCGACTCTCGGCGGCGCGTGGGGTCCAAAGCGAAGCCCAGACCCCTCGAATGGCCTCGATCACACCTTCCGGAGCCACATTGATTACCGAATCGTAAAGCCCGGCGCCGGCGAAGCCTTCCAGGTCCTCGCCATTGGCGCTGGAGCGCACGACCAATGGCCTTTGGAAGCGGCGCACGACTTCGACGCCAATAGCCGCCGGCAAGTCCAGCTTCTGAATCAGCCGGCGCAATTGTTCTGTGCCTTTAACAAATTCGGCGCTCGGCATGCCGTCCACCTTGCCGACAAGCTCGACATATTCTTTCCGAATCGCCGGTGCCTGTTCCAAGGCCTTTTCCATCACGCCAAACGGAATGACCAGGCCGAAAGGAGTGCGGAAGCCTGCGCCAGGTTTCTGCGAGAGTTCGTAAAGACGGCGTGCGCCGTATGCTTTGCCGCCCGAGGTCTGCTCGGTCGCCTCCTCCAAAGGAATCCAGGCACGATCTGAGGTGAGCACAATTTGCGGGAGCTGCAAGCCCGGCTTCGACAATCGAGAGGGACGGGTGTTGGTTGCCTCCGCCGGTTCGAACCGGACGCTCTCGGATGACGCTGTCAGGGCGAGCGTCTGTCCGGACAGCCGTTTGCACCGAGAGAATTCCCCAGGATCTTCGCACGTGACGAACACGACCTCCGCCTGACGCGCTCGAACGCCAAGATGTGATAGGTGAGGCATCTCGTGGGCCAGGGCGATGGCGACCACGTCGCTTGGGATTTCTTCATCGCCAGAAGCATGCTCAAGGAGGGCAATGACGGACGATTCCTGCGATAGCGCCACGTTGCCGCGCCGCGCATCCGAGATCGATTCAACAATGGCCGCGCGGCCGACTGCGCGGCCGGGTACCAGCACGTCCCACGGCGGGAGACCAAGTTGCTCCCTGCTTTGGCGCAATAAAGCGTCGGCGAGTTTTGACACCTGAAAAACCAAATGGCTGCGAATGGCGGCCTCGCAAAAAACGTCGACGGCATGCTCCGCCACACCGAGAGCGTGGCCAAGCCTTTGTACTCTGGCGGAGAACAAATCGATTATTCGAGTGCCAAAATCTTCGGCGAGGCGGCGGCAGCGCAGCAGGCTGGCACGGTAGCGAAGGATGTCTTGCCGCTGCCGGGAAGAGGCGGTTCCAGCCCAGGTCTGAAGTTCAGAAACCAGTGCCCGGCTTTCTTCAACCTCGACAGCACCTAGCGCGAGATTCTTAAGCGCCAGCACCAGGGTCTCGGGCTCTTCTCCCGCGCCGGCGGCCGATTGCTCGCGATCGTTGATAATTTGGCTTACCAGAACGAACGCAAAATCTTCCAGGCCGATATCAGCAAGCAGGAAGGCTTGTGACTTCGAGTCGGACCGGACGGATCCGGGTTGAACCAGCGCCTGGCGCAGTTGAGTGAGGGTGCGAAAAGCGGCGATTCTGTCCTTCGGCGTCGAACCGGCTTTTTGCCGCAAAAAGGCATCCACGAGCCCGGCCTGCTCTCGGTCCAATGATGGTTTGAGCAAATCCAGGCGCTGCTCCAACGAATGTGCGCTGAAAAACTCCTTGAGCTCTTCATGGAAAATCTTGAACTGCTCGACAAAATCCGGCGGATAGTGAGCGCCTGGAGCCGTGATTCGCTCCAGCAGCGCGCCGGCGGTGGCTAGGTCCTCCGGTCCGGCGCAACGATGCAATTTGTTCTGCAGGGTGGTCTTGATCTCCCGTTTCAATTCCGAATCGATGTCATTGCGATGGGCGATATCCCGGATCCGCGTCAGGGGCTCGGCCCGTTGAAACTCGGCCGCGAAGGAAGGCAGCCACGGGTAAATCTTGCGCAAGAGGAATTGGTTCTCTTCGGCCTTAATGCGCGACAGCCGGTCGTAAATCTCCGAAGCCATCCGTGCATGGTGCGCCGGCCGGAAGTGTCGCCCGTCCTCGACGCAACGGATCTGTCCTGTGCCAAGAAACTGCAAGTAGATGGCCAGGTCCACCAGTTCCTCGGCGGCAAATATCACATCACTGTTCGATAGGAGCTCACGGACGGCTTCCAACTTTTCACGCCAGCTGCGGGCGTGTTGATTGGCGGCGATTAGTTTCTCCAAAAATCCGGCATGGTCCTTTGAAATATTTGATGAGCCCATCGAGGATGAGGCTTGAACAGACTCGGTCGCACCGGCCGTTGCCCGAGGGACGGGAGGTGCATCCGGTACCGATTCCGTCTTCTTGCCGGACCCGTCAGCGGGCTCGTCTGATGCCGGCGGAATGGGTCCGGTGCGCGGCCCCCAGATTCCCAGCAATCGGTCGCGTGCGTTTTTGAGCAGCGAAGGCGGCTGCGGCCATTGCTCGAGAATGATCGAACCTGAGTACCGGCGCTGTTTCAGTCGATCGACCAAAGCGCGAATTCCCGCATCGTTACGCCCGGCGGGCCCGGTGAACAATGGCAAGTGCGAGTCGGCATCGCCCCAGTTTTCGTGAAGGTGCAGATGGATGATCGGAACGGACGCATCGAGCCGGTCATAAAAGCCGATGAAATTATTCAGCGTGGCGCTGGCGAGATTGGCATGGCCGATATCGAGGCACATCCCGACGTGCGCCGTCGAGATCGACTTCAGAGCGCGCAAGCGCGCAAAAAGCTCGTTGAACTGTTCTGGAGAATGATGCGGCGTATTCTCGATGCTGAGCAACAGACCGGCCCGGTCGGTTTGGATGATCCACGGCGTTATTGCGCGGACGAATTCGGGCAGACCGCGCTCCTCAGAGAAGTGGATGTTCAGCAGAGCCGCGCCAAGGTCGCCCGCGAGTCGAATATCCTTCTCGAATACACTCTGACTGCCCGGCCGCAAAGGATCGGCCTGCCAACGCGCATGAACGGATAGACGCATTCCGGCCGAACGAGCGCTCGTTCGTGCCTTTTCTCGTGCCAATGCGTCCAGGTCGGCATCGTCCCAGCCCGCCTCCGGTTTCTTGTCCGGGAACCATTCGAAGGCATCGAAGTGTTCCCTCAGCGCATAATCGAACGGAGCCATCATGGGCGAGGCCCAACAAGAAGTCTGATTGCCAATAAAGACCATGGCCGCGTCAGGTTGAGCGACTGAGTGGAAGCCGCCACCTCAGGCAGCAATTCGGTATCACGACGGACAGAGTCTCGCCGATTTGAGTCTTCAAGTTGCCAGCCATCCTAACTCTCAGGGCCGCCTCGCGCCGGTAGGTTTGTGCCGCGGTTCAAGGCGCTTTGATATAGTTGTAAATATTGAGATAGTTTTGGCCCGGCTTGTTCCAGGAGTAATCACAGCGCATGCCATTACTCATTAGTTCCCGAAAATATTCAGGGTACTGGTGCCACATCCCAATCGCGCGATCCAGGGCCGACTCCAGACCTTGCCAATTGTAGTCGTTAAAGACATAGCCATTGCGCTCGTGATAGGGCTTGGGCGCGTAGTTAGCATCGAAAACGGTGTCCGCCAGGCCGCCAGTATTGCGCACGACCGGCACCGTGCCGTACTTCAAACCGATGATTTGCGTCAAGCCGCACGGCTCATACCCGCTGGGCACCAGGATCAGGTCCGACCCGGCGTAAATCAAATGGGCCAGTTCCTCGTTGTAACCGATTTCCAGATGGCAATCGGGGTGCTCGTTGAAGCGCCATTTCAGGTTCCAAAACGCGGTGTTGATATCGCCTTGGAGGCTGGAGCCCAGCAAGACGAACTGGCACCCTCGCTCGAGGCAGTACGGCACTGCGTGCAGAATGAGGTCTACGCCTTTCTGAGGATCGAGCCGGCCCACAAACGAGACGATTGGCTTCATGCCCCCGCGCAGCCACAAGCGCTGCCGCAGCGCCTCCTTGTTGGCGTACTTTTCATTCAGGGACTCAAGGCCATAGCGCCGCGCAATGTGCGGGTCCAATTCAGGGTTCCACACGCCATAATCCAAACCGTTGAGAACGCCCCCGAACTTCTGATGGTGGACGCCCAGGATCCGCTGCAACCCCATGCCGAGTTGGGTGTGGCGGATTTCCTCGGCATAGCGAGGCGAAACAGTGGTCACGAAATTGGAATAAACGATGCCGCCCTTCATCAAATTAATCGCCGGCCGGCGATCGTCGGCCAACCGGTCCTGGGTCATCACCGCGCCCGGATTCAGTCCTACTTCACGCAACAACTGTTCGCCGCCAACGCCCTGGTGTCCCACATTGTGAAGCGTGTAACACACGCGCGGGTGCCCCATCCCCAGGCGCTGGTAGATTTCATAGAGCAACACCGGCACCAATCCAGTCTGCCAGTCATGGCAGTGAATGATCTCCGGGTGCTTGTTGCTCTTGAGCATGAACTCCAGAGCCGCGCGGCAAAAAAAGGCGAACCTCTCTCCATCATCGTGATGACCATAAAAAACGCCGCGGTTGAAGAAATTTCGATCCAGGTGCGGCTCGATGAAGAAACATTTCAAACCGTCCATCCAGCCAAAATACACGTCACAATGCACCCAATGCTCATAATAGGGCACCCAAAGGTCACTATACGATTTGGTCAGGCCGTCGATGCGGTCGTACCGCATGCAATCGTACTTGGGCAGGATAATCTCGACGGCATTTCCCCGGATCTCCAGTTCCTTGGACAAGCCGTGCACAACGTCCGCCAGGCCGCCCACTTTGGCCGCCGGCGCGCATTCCGGTGTGATCATTACGATAAACATCGCGACACAATCCCGTCTGGCTTGTCTCTACTCGCTCCGCATTGTACCGACTCGGCTCTCGCCTGACAGCTAGAAATGCAGGGCCGCGCAGGCGTTCTCGCTTGGCGGCCTGAGGACGGAACTGCGCCTGTCTCGGCCCCGTCAGGGGCGGCACAACTCGCGAACCGAACCCGATGATGCCCTGCCGCCCCTGAACCGGGCTTGAGAGAGTTTAGGGTGTGATTAAATCTGTCGGTCATTCTGTGTTGAGCGGCAGAAAAGCGGCAGAGGGCTGCCGCACTCCAACACCTTCGGTCCTCGAGGCCCGCGCCCGTGTCGCGCTTGCGTTTTGGACTGCGGCAGCCCTCTGCCGCTTTTTTCGGCTCCCAGCCAAGACCGACACTCTTAATCGCACGCGAGGGTTTAGGTGTCGCTTGACAAACTCACTCTCCACTGCTTGCATTGCTACTGCAGTAATCAGGAGCGCAGTTATGAAAATATGTTATGGTCTTCTTGTAATCGTCGCCTCTCTTTTCCCTTCCATCAGCATCGCCGCAAAAACGGCCAATGCAACGCTCTCGTGTTCTTCATTGCAATTTCAGCGCGGGAGCGAATCCGGGGGTAATTATTTTCTCAATTTTAGCTCCGTGAACGGCGGAGTGAATGGAGAACTGGCGCTGGATTTTTTCAACAGCGGATATACGCATTCGGCATATCTAAGCCTGGAGGACGACCTATTCGGAGAAACATTGTCGGGCCAAATGGGACTCAATGTGCCCACCGACGTGGATGCGAATAAAGACGGCTTTTCGGACTTTTTCCAAGTCAGCCAGGGAATAACCAATGTGGCCAGCTCCGGCGCGTTTAGTTTGCAAGTCTATGGTAATGGCACAGCGACGGCCGTGTGGAACCGCTCGGCCGGTTCGAGTTTCGGCACGCTTAACCTGACTATGCCGCTGATGGCCTTCGACACCGTGACCTTCAGTTTAGGGTTCCAAATCCTCGAATATCGCGGCCCGCTCAATTATACACCCACGACGACAAATGTAACCGGCACCGTAAACCTGGCCCAGACTGATAACCCGACCGCAACTATCAACGGATCGGTTCTGTTCATCAAATCGGCCACTGACCGATTCAACGAACTGACGCTGCAGCCCGGCGCCTGGACGAATGAGACGCAGCAGGCGGTGTTCTATCTCGATGATATTTACTCGCGGGACGTTCGCTGGCCGACCAATTACTACGGTTATCTGGAATACACTGACCCAAACAATCCCGGCGGCTTTTATACTTACGGCGTCTGGCTGCTCTCGATTGACGACCTGAACGATTCAAATCACAACGGCATTCCGGACTTTAGCGATGACCCTTCCGGCGCAGTATCGCCGCGAGCACCACAACTCCAGTTGGTCCAGAATGGCACCAGCCTGAGGTTGACGCTCCACGGGGACGTCGGCTTTATCAACGACATCCAAACTGTCAGCGACCTTGGTTCGACCAATTGGCAAACAGCGGTGTCAGTCACGATAACGAATGACCTGCAGATTGTGTCCTTTCCCATCCCTGCGGGTCCGGCAAGCTTCTGGCGGGTGCAGGCGAGGTGAGGCGCGTGATTCACCAGGTTAACCAGGAAAGCCCTTGGCGCTTTTTTTGCTACACCTGCCTTAGCTTCATTGGTTATGAGACGGATTTTGGGATCGCTGGCCTGGGCAATTTTTGCGGCAACTCTTTCAGGTACTTCCGCCGAAAGGATAAACCAGGAGGGACGCATCCTGGGCACCGTGCCGGTGGTCACCAACGCGACCCTGTTCAACAGCCCTCAGGCTGACGCGATTGTCTCGGCTATGCAGATTTTTCCAGTCACTAGTGCCTGGAATGAGGACATTTCGCGACTGCCGCTCCTCGCCAATTCCGACGCGATGATCGCCCAGATCAGCGCCGATCTGGCCAGCAGCCGCCGCACTCTGCGGGCTTTTGAGGAAATGAATTTCGTTCTCGTCCCCGACTCTCAACCACTCGTCCCCATCAATTTCGTTGATTATCCGGATGAGTCAGACCCGAGCCCTTACCCGATTCCAGCCAACATGCCGATTGAGTCGTGGCCCACCGGGACTGGGAACCTCACCCTGCAACAATGGCAGCAGGACGTAAACGGCACCGGAGGCGATCGCCATTCCATTGTGGTGCAACCCGGAGCGGGGTTGATTTGGGAAACCTGGCAGGCGCAACTGGTCGGAACCAGTTGGCAGGCCTCCAACGGCGCGAAGTTCGATCTGAAAAACAACGCCTTGCGGCCGGCCGGTTGGACCTCAGGCGATGCCGCGGGCTTGCCCATGTTCCCTGCCCTGCCACGCTTTGACGAATGCGAACGCGGCATGGTCGAACATGCCTGCCGGATCGTGGTCTATCGCTCGCGCAAAGAATACTTGTACCCCGCCAACCATTACGCTTCGAGCACGCCCGCCACTCAAACCAATGTTCCTGCCATGGGCCAGCGACTCCGTCTCAAATCCAGTTTCGTGATTTCCAACTCCTGGAGTATTGAAGAAAAAGCCATTCTGCGCGGCCTGCAAAAATACGGCGCCCTGGTCGCCGACAACGGGAATTTCTTCTCCATCTCCGTCACGCCCGACGATCGCTGGCCGGCCAACGCGTTCAACCACATTTCCAGTGTCGGAATCACCAACTTCGAGGTAGTCCAGAGTACAGGCCCCAATGGGGGACCGCGTTCCCCGGGAGCACCCACCGCGACGGCCGGCTCGGATCAAACCGTCCCCTTTGGCGCGGCTGTGCCATTACATGGATTCGTCAATTTCACCGGCGCGCCCCCCGTTATCCAATGGAAACTCTATTCCGGTCCAGGCAGCGCCACCTTCGGCAATCCTGCCCAGACAAACACCACCGTCAGCTTCAGCGCCCCCGGTACCTACACTCTAATGCTCAGCGCCGCGGACGGCGTGCATGCCGTTGCTTACGACGCTGTCAAAGTCACTCTCGCTCAAGCCCTCACCGTTACCATCTCGAACCTGGGCACCAATCTTAGCCTGAGCTGGACCGGAGGTTCGCCGCCTTACGTCATCGAGCGTTGCACCGCGTTAACAACGAGCCCGTGGACTCCCGTAAGCACCAACAACGCCTCCCCCGCCCTGCTGCCCTTTGCCAGCACCGACAGCATGTATCGACTCCGAAGCAACTGACGCCTCAGCGCAGCTCTGATGGCAAAGAAAGCACAGACCTTCAGAAGCTACTTCCAGTCTTTGCATACCCGTTCTCTTGCGCCTGATTTTCTTGCTCAGCCCGGGGCCCTACATCCCCATTTTGCTCAACTCTGACTCCAGGGCCATTTGGAACTGCTGCACGTCACCCGCAGGTGGACGATATCCGGGCGTCTGCGGCACCAGACCCAGCCGGCCGGTTTGGTCGAGGTACCATTCGGCGCGGTTGCCGTCGCTGAAGGTCACTTTCCCGCTCACGAGAGCGCCAGGTTTGGCGAGTTGATCCACCGATACGGAAACCCCAGCGCCGGTGGGGGCAGACTCCGGCGTAGTTCCTGGCGGCTGCGGCTTTCCAGCTACCGCTTGTGCATTGGCCATGCCCGGCGTGGCCGGACCCGCACCCGCCAAATTATCAGTGGGCGTTTTGGGCCGCTCCACGTCTTTGGGCGTGAGCTTCAGATCGTCCACCAGCAGCCGCACGTCCATGTAGGTCATGGTCAAACCCAACTCGGAAGCGAGGCGGCTCTGAATTTCGGAAAGTTTCAGCCCCTGCCCCACCCATTCCGCTACTTTTTTCCGTTGTGACTCATCCAGGTTCATAAAGTCCACCGCGAGCGTTTTGTGTTTTGGCTGCTCGATTTCAGCCCGGTTTCGAATACGCAATCTAGCGTAGCGCGCAGTCGTGCACACCCAAAAAAATCGGGAGTTTTGCGGCTCAATCGCGGTGATGATTTCATTTTCGGGTTTGACCCCATTGAGAACAGGCCCTATCTGAAGTCCTTTAACAGGAGAGTGTTAGTCCTCTTGAGTTAAAGGTGGGAGACAATGCTCAACAGGCAAAAAAAGACGCTATACATCGCAACTCTACCCTATGTCGTACGCGCCGATTCAATCTGAAACAACCCTAATTCACCAAGTTCCAGTTGAGACAAAAAATTCCGTTGTTCGAAATAAATCTTCCCGCAGTTCGTCGAGCACAGCCCGAAAAGCAAATCATCGTCGAGGTCATGCTGCCAACGACTCGGCCGCACTGCACCCGATTATTGCGCATTGCCATTTGTGCTGGGATTGGGTGTGGCAACGGCCGCAGCAGTTTCTTTCGAGATTAAGCCAGAAGCGCAAGGTTCTCTTCGTCGAAACCGTCGCGCCCGACCCGGAATTGGCCGCGCCGCTCTCGCGCTTTCGCAAATTGCCCGAGTTCCCCAATATCACGATCCTGCGTCTGCAATTTCCCAATTGGAAATGGGAGGATAGTGATTACGTCGATCGGGAGCGCCGGCGGTTGGTCCAGGCGTTTGTCGAATCGCCCGCGGGAAAAGATTTCGTCGAACCCATCCAATGGTTTTACGATCCGATGGCCGTGCCTTCCTTCTCCGGGCATATGTCCGAGGTCCTCACCGTTTACGACTGCATGGATGAGCTGTCGAAATTCCGTGGCGCTCCGCCGCAAATCATCGAGCGAGAACTGCGCTTGCTCGAGCGCGCGGACATCGTCTTCACCGGTGGCCGCCGGCTGTTCGAAAGCAAGAGTCAGTTTCACGACAACTGCCATTTCTATGGATGCGGCGTTGATGTGGAACACTTTGGCAAAGCCCGGGCCGCTCAAACGAATGTGCCGCCGGAACTGGCGGCCCTGCCCCAGCCGGTCCTGGGCTACTTCGGCGTCATCGACGAACGCATGGATTACGGACTGGTGGCGCACCTGGCGGAGTCCAGGCCGCACTGGTCGGTCGTCATGGTCGGGCCAGTTACCAAGGTCGACCCACGATCCCTGCCACAAGCCGCCAACCTGCATTGGCTGGGACAACGCGCCTACGCTGACTTGCCCGCCTTGTGCAAAGGTTTTGATCTTTGCCTGATGCCCTTCGCGCTCAACGAAGCGACCGAGTACATCAATCCGACGAAAGCTTTGGAGTACATGGCCACGGGCAGGGAAATCATCAGCACCGCCGTGCCCGATGTGGTCCACAATTTTGGTTCAGTCGTCAAAATCGCGCGAACCAGGGAAGAATTCGTCCTGCTCTGCGAAAGCGCACTCGACCAGCCGGACGCCGAGACCATCGGTCGCGGCCTTAAAATGGCGCGGCAAAATTCCTGGGACTCCATCGTCGCTCAGTTGGAAGGGCACATGGCTGAGGCGCTGCAACGTAAACGAATAGCGGGATGATGCATGAATGGATTTCCTCAAAAGCAAACTCCGGCGCGTGTAGGCGTGTTTGATTACCTGATTGTCGGAGCGGGCTACGCCGGCAGCGTTCTCGCCGAGCGCCTGGCCAGCGGCTCTGGCAAGCAGGTCCTTCTGGTCGACCGCCGTCCGCACATCGGCGGCAACGCCTACGACCATTATGACGAATCGGGCATCCTGGTTCACAAGTACGGGCCGCACATTTTTCACACCAATTCCAAAGAGGTGTTCGATTATTTGTCGCGCTTTACCGCCTGGCGTCCCTACCAACACAAGGTGCTGGCCAGCGTCGACGGCCGGCTCGTTCCCATTCCCATCAATCTCGACACCATCAACCAGCTCTACGGCCTTAGCCTCAATTCCTTCCAAATGGAGGAATTCCTGTCCAGCCGGGCGGAGGTCAAAGAATGCATCCTGACCTCCGAAGATGTGGTCGTCAGCAAAGTCGGGCGCGAGCTCTACGAGAAATTCTTTCGCGGTTATTCCCGTAAACAATGGGGATTGGATCCCTCAGAACTGGATGCCCAGGTCACCGCGCGCGTGCCAACCCGCACCAATCGCGATGACCGCTATTTCACCGATGTTTACCAGGCCATGCCCAAGCATGGCTTTACCCGCATGTTCGCCAACATGCTCGACCATCCAAACATTCGGATCCTGCTCAATACCGACTATCGCGAGGTCAAAGACATCCTGCCCTACCGCGAAATGATTTACACGGGGCCGGTGGATGAATTTTTTGGTTTTCAATACGGGAAACTGCCGTATCGGTGCCTCGAGTTTAAACATGAGACTCTCAACCAGTCTCAATTCCAGCCCGTTGCGGTGGTCAATTACCCCAACGATTACGAGTATACGCGGGTCACGGAGTTTAAGCACTTGACCGGGCAGGAACATCCTAAGACCAGCATTGTCTACGAATATCCGTGCGCCGAAGGAGATCCGTATTACCCGATTCCCCGCAAAGAAAACGCGGCCGTTTATCAGCAATACCAGGCGCTGGCCGAGCAATCCGGCGTGCAATTTGTCGGGCGCCTGGCCACCTACAAGTACTATAACATGGACCAGGTCGTGGCGCAGGCGCTCACGCTTTACGCCCGCATTTGCAACTTGAGCCGGGCGGAAGCGACCAAGCTCTATTACGCGCCGCCGATTCCAACGGTTAGTTTCCCGAGTGTCGTTAAGCCAAAACGCCCGCGCACCTTATCCAATCGCCGCCGCACCGTGCTGGCGGGTTCCTAAGCCGCTAAGTGCTCATGCAACGGGGCGCGAGTCATTCACGCAATTCGGGGGCATGGTTGCAAGCTGCCGACCGCCTGCGTGGCCGGTCATCGTTAACGCGCAATCGCGGGCCCAAGGGTTCGACCCACGGAACCAGGTCGCAGGGTCATGAGGTCAAAGCGGGAGCTGCGCCAGGTCCATTGTTCAAAAGCTTTTTTGCCGCCGGCTTTGAATGTTCTACCCACCTGCGGCGCTCCGGCTGGCGGCTGGACCTCATCGCCGCCACGGCCCATGACAAATTTGCCGGACCAGACTATGCCCGCCTGACGCAGGAGGGTATCAGGGTAACGCGCGAAGGCGTGCGTTGGCACCTGGTCGAAGACAAGCCTGGACACTATGATTTTTCGTCCGTCTTGCCAATCGTCCGCGCGGCCCGTGCCACCCAAACCCAGGTCATCTGGGACTTGTGCCATTTTGGCTGGCCCGATCACCTGGATCTGTTCGCTCCGGAATTCGTGTCGAGTTTGGCCAGTTACGGGGCCGCTTTCGTTCGATGGTTGGGGAAAGAATTGGAACAAGTGCCGTTTATTGTGCCGGTAAATGAGATCTCGTATTTCTCGTGGGCGGCCGGCGATGAAGGCTCGATGTATCCGTTCATGACCGGGCGCGGTGTCGAGCTCAAACGACAACTGGTCCGGGCCACCCTCGCGACCATTCGCGCGATTCGCGCGGCCGCTCCCGGAGCCAGGTTCGTCCAGGTCGATCCGATCATCCATGTCGTGGCCAGCCCCAAGCACCCCGAGGAAGCGGCCGAAGCGGAAGCCTATCGGGAGTCGCAATATCAGGCCTTCGACATGCTCTGCGGGCGGCAAAGTCCTGAGTTAGGCGGTGCGGATGAGTTTCTCGACGTCCT
>DASRFK010000171.1:0-39189 GCA_035651635.1 Verrucomicrobiia bacterium
CAAACTGACGACGCTCCGGTTTTCGCGCACGACACTCTCAAAGAACAGACGGGCTTCCTCATACATCGCCGAGCGCAGCTCGCTGTTCATTTGCGGGAATTTGGCCATATCGAACGTTTTGCGTGCCAGGTTCCCGAGACCGAGCCATTGCGCGCCAAAACCATCAAACAATGCTCGGGAACGCGGATCTTGCAGCAGACGCTTCACTTGCGCCGTCAACACGGCCGGCTCGTGGAGTTTCCCGCAATCGGCCAGCGCCGACAGTTCGGCATCGGGCATGGTCGCCCACAACAAATAGGACAACCGGGAGGCCAGTTGATAGTCATCCAGGGGAACAATCGAGCGCCCCGATTCAGGCGCCATTGCTGGCGTGATAAAGAGGAACTGCGGGGACACCAGGACTGCTTTGAGCATCAGGCGCAGAGCATCCGGGTAGGCGAGTTTGTTTTCACGCCCCAAATCGAACACCCTGAGCAGGACATCCAGCTCTGCCTCAGAAGCGAACCGTCGATACGCAGCGCGCGTCAGGGAGCGCGCGACCCTCCTCGCCGCCGCCCGTTCGTCAGTGCCTGGATTTGGAGTTTTGCCGAAGAGTTGCTTTTGCACCTGCGTGGGCCGGGCACCGCCGGGGGATAAGACCTGATCCAGCACCTTGTTGGCGATCGCCAGGTATTCCTCCGATTGAAGCGGTGACAACGTGTTCAGATACCCCTCTCCGAGGACCTCGTCCGGCAGATCATCAGCTACCGCCGGATTCACACCGAAAAGATCATGCAGCGTGTTGCCATATTCCACCTTGGTCAAACGACGGATCACAAACGGACCCGGGTCCTTCTCACTCAAAAATTTGATCTTGCTGATCCCGGCCAGAAATTTGTTGCGCTCCTCGTCCGTGGGCTGCTTCTTCGCATTATCGGGCGGCATTTTGTGGGATTTCACGACGGCTAGCGCCTGCTTCCATCGCTGCGCAGACGCACTTTCGCCAGGCTTCTTGAGTCCTGGTGCAAAGTTAATTCCACCCCTCTGTCGATCCTGCCCGTGACAGCGTGTGCAGTAGGTGTCGACGAATGGGGTGACCTCCTCTTTGAAGGACTTCCTGGCCTCGACCCGCAGCGCGACAAAATCCGCATCCTCCTCGGGCTCGGCAGTGCAACGCACTGGCTGTGAAAACGAAAAGGCAACGAGGGTCATCGCCATCACGCCCCTGCCAAAGGTTCCGGCTCGCTTCATTCGTTTATCAGCTTCGGCTTGAAATATACTCGAAGAATCAGCCTATGCTCTAGCTTTCCCTACGTGGGCGTTTGAA
This sequence comes from Verrucomicrobiia bacterium, assembly GCA_035651635.1. Classification (GTDB taxonomy): domain Bacteria; phylum Verrucomicrobiota; class Verrucomicrobiia; order Limisphaerales; family UBA8199; genus JANXQE01. The sequence continues at coordinate 1,307 of DASRFK010000171.1, forward strand.
TTCGTGTTCCTTCGCGTCCATTCGTGGTCGATCCTGCGTCTTTAAGTCGGCCCTTCGAATTTTGGATTTCCTTTCGAGTTTCGGCCTTTGGCCGCTCGGATTTCGACTATCGCCCCCCCCGCCACGACCTGCTTCCGGCGCGGATAAAATCACCCCACCACGATATTCACCAGTCGTTTTGGCAACACCACAACCTTTTTGATCGTCTTGCCCTCGAGGAACGGCTTCACCTTCTCCGACGCTTTGGCGGCGGCTTCGAGCTCGGCGGCGGCGGCATCTACGGAAACCGTGAGCACGTCCCGAAGCTTGCCATTGACCTGGACGGGGATTTCCACTGTGTCCTCAACGAGCCACCTGGGATCCACGGCCGGCCAGGGAGCGTAGGAAAGTGCGGAGTGCGGAGTGCGGAGTGCGGAATGAGGAGGGCCTTCGGAGTGCGTAATTTGAAATGCAGAGTGCGGAGCGCGGGAGGGAGAATTCCGAAAGTCGAATGCGGAGTTTAGTTTGGACCAGAGTTCTTCTGCGATGTGCGGGGCGAAGGGTTGAAGAAGAATGAGGAAATCCCGTAACACACTGGCAGGTTTGGCCGGCCAGGTCATGGCTTCGTTAATGAACATCATCAGGGCGGAAATCGCCGTGTTGAAGCGGAGTCCATCGAGGTCCTCGGTCACTTTCTTAATGCAGGCGTGCAGAGTCTTAAGTTGAGCAGGGGTTGGCTCGGATTGAGTGATGTTTTTGTTGAGCTGGATGTGTTCGAGGAATTCCGCTGCGCGTTCCGGGGCGACCGTCGAGTTCTGCTCCGACTCGGTCTCGCTGGGTTCGTCGATGAACAAGCGCCAAACCCGGCCCAGGAAGCGGTAAACGCCTTCCGCCCCTTTAGTGCTCCAGGGCTTGGTCATCTCGAGCGGCCCCAAAAACATCTCGTAGAGTCGAAACGCATCGGCACCATACTCGACCAGGATATCGTCAGGATTGATGACGTTACCACGGGATTTGGACATCTTTTGCGAGTCTTCGCCCAGGATAAGGCCTTGATTGACCAGTTTGAAAAACGGCTCGGCAGCCGACGCGTAGCCTAAATCAAAAAGGACCTTGTGCCAAAAGCGCGCATACAAAAGATGGAGAACGGCATGCTCAGTGCCGCCCACATAGAGATCGACACCCGGAGTGGGTTTGGTTTGGCCTGCCACGCCGGCCTGAGTTCCCATCCAATAGCGTTCAGCCTCGCTGCCACAAAAGCAGTTGGAGTTGTGCGGGTCCAAGTACCGCAAATAGTACCAGCAACTGCCGGCCCATTGCGGCATGGTATTGGTCTCACGAGTTGAGCCGTCCGGAAGATTCACCCACTCTTCAGCCCGGGCGAGCGGCGGTTGGCCGTCCGGCGTAGGTTTGTAATCATCCAGCGGCGGCGGCAGCAGCGGCAATGCCGATTCCGGTAGGGCTTCATGCCAGACCTTTCCATCCGGCCCCTTTTTCCACACGATGGGGAACGGCTCGCCCCAATATCGCTGCCGGCTGAAAAGCCAATCGCGCAGTTTGTAATTGATGGTTTTATGGCCAAGTCCCTTTTCTTCGAGCCAAGCGGTGATCTTGCGTTTAGCTTCGGCAGTTGAAAGACCATCCAACGAGAGTTGCTGATTCTTCGAGTTAACGGCGATGCCGTCGTCGACAAAGCCTTGCCAGTCCTGACCCGGCGGCGGTTGAACCACTTGCACGATCGGCAGGTTGAATTTCCTGGCGAATTCGAAATCACGGGTGTCATGTCCGGGCACCGCCATGATGGCGCCGGTGCCGTAGCTGGCCAGGACGTAATCGGCGATCCAAATGGGAATGCGGTGGCCGGTGACTGGATTGATGGCGTAGCCACCGGTGAACACGCCCGTTTTTTCTTTCGCCAACTCCGTGCGTTCCAGATCGGATTTCTTCGCCACTTCGGTTTTGTAGGCCTGGACAGCCTGACGCTGCTCCGGAGTGGCAATGGTTTCCACCAATCTGTGTTCCGGGGCCAGGACCATGTAGGTCGCGCCGAACAAGGTGTCGGGGCGAGTCGTGAACACACGAATGGCGGTCGTAGCCTGACCATCCTTGATCCCGCACTCCTGCTCGGGGAACTCGCCGCATTGGGCAAGTGGAAAATCCACTTCCGCGCCCTCGCTGCGACCGATCCAGTTACGCTGCATTTCCTTGAGCGAATCGCTCCACTGAATGGTGTTGAGATCCTGGAGCAGCCGTTCGGCGTAGGCGGTGATGCGCAGCACCCATTGGCGCATGGGTTTGCGCACAACCGGAAAGCCGCCTACCTCGCTTTTGCCGTCGACGACCTCTTCGTTGGCCAGAACCGTTCCCAATTGCTCGCACCACCAAACCGGGGCTTCACTGACGTAAGCCAGGCGCTTGGAATCCCGGTAGGCGCGGCGTTGCGCTTCCAGTTCAGAGCGGGTGCCCTTAAACTCGGCAGGATAAGGGAGAGTCTCGACGGGCTCAGCGCGGTTAGTGGCGGGGTTGAACCAGGAGTTGTACAGCTTGAGAAAGATCCACTGCGTCCAGCGGAAATATTCCGGATCCGTCGTGTTGACTTCGCGGCTCCAATCGTAGCTGAAGCCGAGGGATTTAATCTGGCGTTTGAAAGTGGCCACGTTCTGTTCGGTGGTTTTGCGCGGGTGCTGGCCTGTTCTGATGGCGTACTGCTCGGCCGGCAATCCAAAGGCGTCCCAGCCCATGGGATGGAGCACGTGCCGGCCGCGCGCGCGATGGTAGCGGGCCAGAATGTCGGTGGCGGTGTAGCCCTCGGGATGGCCCACGTGCAGGCCGGCGCCCGACGGGTAGGGAAACATGTCCAGAATGTAAAACTTAAGGAGCTGCTCCACAGGCGTATTTGCATGGCGCTCGACAAACGGGTGGCCGGCCGGAATCGCTTCGCCTGGATTCCACGCGCGAAAAGTCTCGTGCCTGTCCCAGTGCTGTTGCCACTTGGGCTCGATCAGGTGAAATGGGTACTGCCGGCGTCCTGCCATAAGCCCGGCAATATTGCGTAAACGTGCGCCAGAAACAACGCGAATCAACACCCGCGTCAGTTTTCAGTTTTCAAGTGATCAAGTTCTCAAGTTTTCAGGTTCGGAAAAGGCCGTGCGCAACACAACCGGCCCGGAGGTCGTATGGCACCGTTGCGACCCCTCATGAACTGTGACGCTGAACCCGTGCCCATGGCGCCGCGCCCGCGATTCCTGACCTCGGGTTGTAACGTCATTTTCTTAGGTGATTGGGTAGTTGACCGAGTGGTAGCCCTGAGGTCCGGGGCTAAACTGGCCGGGATGCAATTAGTGCATGGAAAGAGAGGAGTTTCCGGCGGCAACTGGCGGCCGCGCTGCCGAACCTGCCAGCCATGGGCTCCCTGGCCCTTGCGAATAGTGCTGGCTCTCTCGTTGGTCGTGCTAGCTTTTCCGAGGGTTGCGCATGGCTATAATGCCCTGGTGACCTTTGGCGACAGCTACACCGACACAGGCAATGCGCCCTCCTCGCCGCCGGATTATTGGAACGGCCGCTTTTCCAACGGACCGCTTTGGGTCGAGGATCTCTCAACCACGCTCGGGTTTGGCTACAATCCCGGCAACAATTATGCCGTCAGCGGCACCGAGTCTGACGAGTTGGGAGTGGCCATCTCGAAGTTCCCCGGCACGGCCGATTCGGCGCACGTGCTGTTCGCCATTTGGTCGGGCGCAAATGATATCGCCAACCACCTTAGCCTGGGCTACGATGATTCGGCCTGGACTGTGCGGCTTAACCGGATCGTTTCGAGCCTGATGACCGCGAGCGACCTGCTCTACCAAAAAGGGGCGCGCCAAATTGTCCTGCTCAATCAAACGGACCTTACTCGTTCTCCGGACATTCTGAACACGTACGGTCCGACGTTCCGCAGTTACATCCTCGGCAAGATTGAGCTCTTCAACTCCCAGTTAGCTTCGGCTATTCCCGGCCTGCTCAACTCGCACCCGGGACTGCAGGTGTACCTTGTCGACATTTACTCAAACTTCAATTCCTTGCTTAACAACTATCAATCTTTGGGATTCACCAAGGCGACTATCGGTGCGCTCAATGATCCGAATTTGTCCGATACGAGCTTCAACGGTCCCGGAGCAAACTACGTATTTTGGGACACCCAGCATCCGACGGCTAAGACACACGCGCTCATCTCGAGTTGGGTTGCGGCCGCCCTGCCGGCCCCCGCCCCCCCGCCGACAATAGCTTTAAGTTCTCCGCAGAGTGGCGCTCGTTTTACCGCGCCCGCCAGTTTCACAGTCACTGCGACCGTTTCGGCCAATGGCTGGCCGATCACCCAGGTGAGCCTTTTTGAAGGCGGCGTCCTGGCGGGCACGCTCAACAGCCCACCTTATCTTTTTAATTTCAGTTCATTGCCGATTGGTTCCTATACCTTCCAGGCCCAAGCCAGTTATGGGTCGAGCCAAGTAGTTACTTCGAGTCCCATTCAAGTCAACGTTTCACCTCCACCCGGCTCCGCGCCTCCGCCGCCCTGGACCAATTTGGATATCGGCGCGACGGGTCAGTCAGGCAGCACGTTTTACACTTCGAATGCAACGTTCTTCGTCACCGGGTCGGGAAGCGATATTTGGGACGTGGCTGATGCGTTTCAATACGCTTACCAGACGTTTCAGGGAGACGGTTTCATTGAAGCGGCGGTGACGGGCCTGCAAAACACCGACGGCTACGCCAAAGCCGGTGTTATGCTGCGTGAAACCTTGGATCCGGGTGCTCGAAACGTGTTTGCTTTTGTGACCCCGACCTCGGGCACGGGTTTCCAGGACCGCCTCGCCACCAATGGTGTGTCGACCTACACGTTTGGCAATTCGGCGGCCGCGCCCTATTGGTTAAAACTCGAACGGCTTGGCACCAATTTCAACGGGTACGGTTCGCCGGACGGTGTTAATTGGGTCCTGCTGGGCTCAGTAAGCCTTCCGATGTCGAGCACGGTATTGGCCGGGCTGGCGGTCAGTTCTCACAATAATTCGCTGCTGAATACCGCGACATTCTCGAGCGTCAGTCTCTGGCATCCGCCACCCCCACCACCACCCGTCCCAGCCGCTTTGTCGATCTTGCGCTTGACCAACGCGGTGCTGCAGTTAAGCGTCGCTGGGACCACGGGCGCCACGTACGTATGTCAGATTTCGACGAACCTGGTCAATTGGTTGCCGATTTCCACCAACCTGAACGCTGCGGGTACGATTCGGCTTCAACTGGGCCAGCCGGCTGCCAAAAGCCGCTTCTTTTATCGCGCGGTGATTGCGCACTGAATCTGTCAGAGGGACGAGTTCCCCGAGCCGCTTGGATCAATTGGGACGCCTGGAGATCGGGCTTGGGCAACTCGCTCTCCGACGCGGAAGCAGTTATGGGGCGGCCGGAGCCGCGCCGGCATCGGCAGGGCCGGCGGTTTTCTGGAATTTCTTATCATAGTCTTCCAGAAATTTTTTTGCGGCGGGGTTGCCCGATTCGAAACTTGGATTCTTTTTTTGCCCTCCCTCGCGCGTCGCTTTGGCATAAGTGAGCAGACATTTTTGAACCCGGGGATCGCTATCAGACATGCGCGAGTCTTTGAGTTCCATATGCCAGGGATCTTCGCTATTGGGGAGGAAATCAGCGCCGGTTTTGAAATTGCGCAGTCCCTGTTTTTTCATCGCGCTGGAATAGACGTCGATGAACTTATCGTAGTCGTCCTTGGAAACTTTTTTGAGCTTGGTCAAGGCGTCGTCGTCATACTTGCCATTGAGCTTGGGAGCCACGTGGCGGGCCGAATCGGTGATGTGCGACCCATTACAAGTCCAGGAGCGGCCGGCCAACACTTCCGCGGCCTGTTCTTCGGGAGTGCGGCCCTTGGAAGCTTCATTGCCGCTAAGAAAGACGCTCATGGTGTAAGTGGACTTAATCCCCTTTTTCTTTTTCTCCTGTTCGTACTTTGTGAACTGGGCGTTGGCGTCGGCCACCATTCGCTTGCACACGGTCTCGATGTCATCAGCCATAGGAACTCCTTTGTTATATTGTTTAGATGAGTTTGGATTCGAACGTCGACAAAAAGTATTTCGGATAACCGGCGTGGCCTTGTTTGGTCTTCTCGGCATAACCGCCAGCTTTTTTCACCAGCTCGAAGGCGTCGATGCGGGCCTGGCCGACGGTGTAGGACGGGTCTGCCGGGTCGGCCGGGAAATTCCAGGCGTCGGGATTGGGATCGTAGAAGGAGTAAATGGTTTTGGAATCGAACGTGGCGAAGTCTTTCTTCTGCACATTTGGATCGATCAGGCCGACGGCTTTGTCCGCGTGCTCGTAATTGGCGAAGGCGGCCTGGCCTCCGGAAGAATAGCCACAGATAGTGACGGAACCCGTTTTTGCCCCGCTTTGCTCCAACAGCGGCTTTAGCAGCGCGCTCACATCCGAGAACTTGCCGTCCCGTTCACCGAAGACGACGATTGCTTTGGTGAAATAATCGGCGGGGGTGCCTTCAATAACGACCGACTTTCCGGTGTTGCCGGCGAAAATCACGACCAGGGGCAGGGTGCCCGTGGCGTCGGCCGGCAGGGAGGCGACATAATTGCCGGATTGATGCAGCCTGTTACCGAACTTACCAGGACTGCCTTTGGGCGGGGCCGGTTTAGCCCGGGCTTTTGAACGGCCCTGCTGCGCGCTGCCGCCAGATGGAGCGGCGGAGGGATCGGAGCCCAAACCGAGAGCGTCGCGGGCGGCCAGCAACTCGGCCGCCACGCCCAGGGCAATTTGCATCCACTGATCTTTGGCTTCGCGATCTCCGGCCATGTCTCAGAACACTCCGCAGGCCGCGGGACAGACCCAAGCATTCCCGGCCGGATGCCGGGCCGTCCAATTGCTCAAGCTGGCAGGGTCAGTTTGCATCGCCTTTGCTCAGTTCACGATAGAGCCAGGCTTTGGCAAACGCCCATTGGCGTTTGGCGGAGCGTTCCGAGATCCCCAGGACCCCGGCCGCCTCGGAGTATTCCATGCCGACAAAGAACCGCAGCTTGACCAGTTCGGCGGATTGGACGTTTTCGCGGCCCAGTTGCTCGAGAGCCTCGTGAACAGCCAGAATCAGTTCCGGTTCGCTATCAATCGCCAGGTCCACCTGGTCCAAGTTCAGGCGTTCCGGCCGAGCACCCCGCTTTTGAGCCAACTTCCGCCGTGCGCGATCCACCAGCACCCGGCGCATCGCCTCGGCCGCGGCGCCAAAAAAATGGCCGCGATTCTGCCATTGTTGCCCGCTGGGACCGGCCAGCCGCAGGAATGCCTCGTGAACCAGGGCGGTGGGCTGAAGCGTCTGGGTTCCTTGCTCGTCGGCCAGCCGAGCGGCGGCCAATCTGCGCAATTCGTCATAGACCAAAGGCAACAGCTGGGTGGAGGACATGGCCGCGGCCGGCGCGCAAGCATCGCCTGAAACAACCTGGTTCATAGCCCGAGTGCTGACGGAAGTTGTGCTTCTGTAGACTATAAGTAGAAATGCCCAGATTGGCAATAAGGAAGTGGGCCGAACTTTCCGGCCGGCGAGGGCGACTTGGTTTTGTAGCGCGTTCTATTTTCCTTTGGCGGGCGCGAGTGGCAAGGCGCTGCTTGGCACTTTGAGCGCCTCACTTGCGCATTGGCGGTGTGGGAAGCTATAATGAACTCATCCCTCAAGGAAAGAGAGCCGGGAACTTCCGGCCATGGTTGAGAGCGCTGTTTCCACGGCACTTCTGGCCGGAGGTTGCCGCACGCACAGGACGACCGCGAAATAGACGATGAGCGAGCCTGCCAGCCGAGTATGGGTAATATTTTCCGAAGCCCTGGAGATGGGTGATCCCGGGACCAGGGCAGCGTACCTTCAAGCCGCGTGCGGCGGGGATGAAGATTTGATCCGGGAGATCGAGGAACTGTTGCAGGCAGACACCAAAGCGGCGGCGGGATTCTTGCCGGAGCGGGTGCGCCAAAGCGAGCCAAAGCCGGCGTTTGAAGCAGAGCAGGCGGAGGCGTGGCTGTCTGAGCGGATCGGAGCCTACAAGCTGATCGAGAAGCTTGGTGAAGGTGGCTGCGGGGTGGTGTATCTGGCGCAGCAGGAAGAGCCGGTCCGTCGCAAGGTGGCGCTGAAGCTGATTCGGCCGGGGATGGACACCAAACGGGTGATCGCCCGGTTCGAGGCCGAGCGGCAGGCTTTGGCCCTGATGGATCACCCGTGGATCGCCAAGGTATTTGACGCGGGTACCACCCAAACCGGCCACCCATTCTTCGCCATGGAACTAGTGCCGGGAATGAAACTGACTCGCTTCTGCAACGAACGTCAGTTCTCGGTTCGCCAAAGACTCGAGCTGTTCCTGCGGGTTTGCCAGGCGGTTCAGCATGCGCATCAAAAAGGAGTGATTCATCGCGACCTCAAGCCCTCGAATATTCTCGTATCCGACCAGGACGGAGAGGCCGTGCCAAAGATAATCGATTTCGGCATCGCCAAGGCGACGCAGGGTCCGGCGTCGATGGATCTCACCTCGGTGACAGGGTTCGAGCAGCTCGTTGGGACGCCGGCCTACATGAGTCCAGAACAGGCTGCATTCAGCGGGGTGAATATGGACACTCGACGCGATATCTACTCGCTTGGGGTCGTCCTTTACGAATTGGTGACTGGACTAACCCCTTTCGACAATAAACGCCTGCAGCAGGCCAGCTTCGAGGAGTTGCAGCGAATTATCGGCGATGAAGAACCGCCTCGCCCCTCGGCCAAATATCAGCATCTGAATGAGGGGGACCAACTGCGTGTGGCCTCCGAACACGGATCCGAACCTGGCAAGTTATTGCGGCTAATTCGTGGCGACCTGGAGTGGGTCATCATGAAGTCCCTCGAGAAGGATCCAAACCGGCGGTATCCGACGGTCAATGGGTTGGCCTCGGACATCCAGCGATACTTGCGCAACGAACCGATTCTGGCCCGGCCGCCAAATCAGTTGTACCGCTTGCGGAAAGTGGCGCAGCGACACAAGACGGCATTTGCCGCTGGCGCGGCGGTGTTGTCGGCGCTGGTGCTGGGCTTGGCCTTGAGCCTGGCGGAGGCCGGCCGAGCAACACGCGCCGAGGCAGCGGAAGCTCGGCACAGACAAGCGGCTGAAGAAGCACAGCGCCAGGCCGAAGCCAATCGAACGCTCCTGGCCCATGTCCTAAACGAAGTGGAATTACAAAGAGTCGAGGATTTCTTCAACGCGGGAGACAGTTCCAAGGCGCTGGCATACCTGGCGTCGCTCCTGCGGCTAGAGCCCGATAACGAGATTGCGGCCGAACGCCTGTTTTCAGCGCTGACCATGCGCGATCTTCCGCTGCGGCTCGCGCCGCCCTTGGTTCACCACAGCCGCGTACTCGATGCCCGTTTCAGTCCCGATGGCAACAGGGTCGCTACCAGTTCCGACGACGGGACGGTTCAGATTTGGGACGCGCATTCGGGCCAGCCCATGCTGCCACCACTGCGGCACCAGAGCCGGGTTTGGAGCGCCGAGTTCAGTCCGGATGGAGGCTTGCTCGTGACAGCATCCAATGATCGGACGGCCCAGATCTGGGACGCCCGAACCGGCCGGCGAGCGGCGCCAGCGCTGACACATTCTGATTACGTTTCTGGCGCGCATTTTAGTCCCGACGGCAAATGGGTTGTCACGGCGTCGGACGACCATACCGCGCGCATCTGGGACGCTCGTACCGGTGAGCCGGCGGGTCCGCCACTGCGCCACTCCGACCATGTTTCCTCAGCCTCATTCAGTTTTGATAGCCGGTTCGTAGTGACAAGCTGCGATGACGGGACCGCCCGCGTATGGGACAGTCTTTCCGGCCAAGCCGTCACAGCACCGCTAAAACATGAAGCCCGGGTCTGGACGGCTCAGTTCAGCCCAGACGCACGTTGGGTGGTGACGGCTTCCGACGACAAGACCGCAAGAATTTGGGATGTGAGCACGGGACGGCTCGTGACGGAGCCGCTCCGGCAGGGAGGGGCGATCTATTCGGCCAAATTCAGCCCGGATGGGCTGCGAGTCGTGACCGCCTGCGAAGATGGTTCGGCACAACTTTGGAACGCGCTTACCGGCAAAGCGCTAGGTTCACCACTTCACCACGAAGGCAAGGTCCGCTCGGCGGAATTCAGCGCCGATGGACAAAAGGTGGTGACCGCCTCCGATGATCGCACGGCTCGGATTTGGGACGGGTTCAGCGGCCAGGAATTAAGCGAGCCACTTCGGCACGAGGCCATCGTGAGATTTGCTCAGTTCAGTCCAGACGGGATGCAAATTGTAACCGCTTCGGAGGACCAAACGGCGCAGCTTTGGGACGCCCAGAACGATCAGATCTTGAGCGAACCTATGACCCATACCGATCGGTTACGGGACGCACGGTTTAGTCCGCAAGGTGACAGGATAGTTACGGCGTCGGAGGACGACAGCGCGCGGGTGTGGGAAACGCGCACCTCCCGGCCCGTAACTGATCGGCTGAAACATGACGCGGCGGTTACTTGCGCCTGCTTTAGTCCAGACGGCCTGCAGGTGGCCACGGGTTCTGAAGATGGCGCGGCCAGACTGTGGAATGCCTCGACCGGCCAATCCCTGTCACAGCAGATGAAACATGGCGGCAAACTTTACACTGTGGAATTCAGTCCCGATGGACAACGCCTTTTGACTGTTGCGGAAGATGGTGAAGCTCGGGTTTGGGAACTCCTGCCCATTCCGAGGGTAACCCTCCGGCTCAAACATGAAGGGACCGTTGTCTTTGCGCGATTTAGCCCGGACGGCGGGCAAGTTCTGACAGGTGCGGCCGACGGAAGCGCCCGTTTGTGGGACGCGCGCACCGGGCAATCTCTGGTTGATCTCAAGGAACACACTGATGCCATAGTCATCGGGGCGTTTAGTCCAGACGCCACGACAGTGGCAACTGCCTGCCATGACAAGGCGGCCCGCGTCTGGGATTCACGGACGGGGCAAAGGCTCTGCCGGATTCAGCATCGTGACCAGGTCTGCTCCGTTGAGTTCAGCCCCGATGGCAAACGCATCGTTACGGCCTCCTGGGATGGGACCGCGCGGATCTGGGATGCCCGAACAGGGCAGCCGCTGACTGAACCATTGGAGCATCACGGACGCGTTGTTTGCGCCCGGTTCAGCAGCGACGGATCCCGAGTGGTGACGGGCTCCGATGACGGATCAGCCCGGGTGTGGGACAGCCTTACGGGCCAACCTTTGACCGAACCACTAAAACACACGGATCGGGTGCGTAGTGCGGCCTTCAGTCCCGATGGGCAGAGAGTTCTCACGGCATCGGAGGATGGGACGGCCCGAGTTTGGGACGTGCCCGCCAGACTGGCTCCTGTCCCCCAATGGGTGACTGAGTTGACCGAACAATTGATTGGAATACGTGTCAATGAGCACCGAGTATTGGAGCCAGTTCCATTTAACCGATTGCCGCTGTTACACGCGCAGGCCGCCGCCGCCGGCGGGACCATTTGGACACAATGGGCGGCCTGGTTTTTGGCTGATCCTCTGACGCATCGGATTTCTCCCTTTTCAGATATAACCATTACCGACTATGTGGCGCACCGAATACAACAGAATACCCCGGGAAGTCTCCTGGAAGCCGTCCGCATTGCTCCGACCAACGGATTGGCCTTGCTCCGATTTGCCAGCTTGAGATTGTCCAGCGACCCTCCCGCCAGCGGTTCCCAGTTGGGCGAAGCTGAGTGGTATAGCGCCCGAGCGATTCAGTTTGCACCAACTCTGGCCGAAGCGTGGGCGGTTCGGGCGCGAGTGTTGCTCCGGGCGGGCAACACCTCGGCGGCATTGCAAGCCAGTGAGCGGGCGTTGCAACTTGAACCGCGAAACCCCCTGCTTTGGATCACCAAGGCGGCCATGCTCGAAGAAGATAATCGGCTCGACGATGCTTTTCAGAGCCTAACCTCGGCAATCGAACTCGCAAAGGTCCCCCCCTGGTCGGAAACAAACCTTGTCGCGCGCGTCCGCTTGGTTCGTTCAGCTTTTCTGCGGAGACAGAACCGCTCCGAAGAGGCCGCGGCCGATTTCTGCCTGGCAAAACGTATCCAGGCTCGCCCGGCGCAAGCCTCCAACAAGCAAGTGGACCTGACGCTGTTTTACAATGCATGCCTGAACGAATCCTGGCACTCGGGCGGCGAGGGAAATGATTTGAGTTCACTGCCACTTGGCCTGCAAACGTTTAAGGGCGTCACTTTTGACATTCGTGGTCTCATCCAGGTTGGAGCCGAATCCGTCGCCGGCGAAAAGTATCCTTCCGAGATCCATTCCATACAGGTCGGCCAAAACTGCGCGAGGCTGCACTTTCTGCATTCCGCCGTTTATTGTTTTGGACTAACAAAAGGGACCCAGATTGGCGCTTACCGGGTTCACTGCAAGGGCGGGACAGTCTACGACATTCCAATCGTGATCGGCCGGGATATCGCCGACTGGTGGAACCAACCGAATGAGCAGAACGAAGAGTTTGTGGTGGCGTGGGAGGGGACCAACGAACGCACGCGGAAATTAGGTCGAACGATTCGTGTGTTTGAATCATCCTGGAATAATCCCACGCCGGAGCTCGAGGTTGAAAGCTTCGACTTCCTGTCCACCTACGAACGCGCTGCGCCGTTCCTGATCGCGGTAACGACTGAATAATGCCGGCCCCAGCGGCCGGTAATACTGGCCTGTAATGACCTCAAGGCGATTGCCTGGCACTCCTTGGAGGGATAATCCGCATTGATGATCGAACCGTAAAAGTGATGTGCGCCCGGACCAGACGAATCACCATTCGGACTGAATTCTCACGACTGAGGGGATAATCGGCGGGTCTGGGGCTGGTAACCTGTACCGGCCCTGGCCCGCCGATTTTTCTTCGGATAGCCTGAAGCCGGCTCACTTCCCTTTTCAAATTGCTGGTCTGAGTCGCCGTCGCTGCTCTATTTGCCGCCACAGCTTCCGACCAAAGACACCCACCCCGATAGCTACGCACCCCCAGCCGAACCAATCGCCATGGCACGTGTAGAAGGTGAGTTCGTGCAAGGTTCCAGGCGGGGGCAGCGGAACCTGGATGGTCATGAACCCCTTGCCGTACACGCTGCCGGAAGCATCTCTGAAAATGTCGCGAAGGATCCCTCGTTCATCGACCCAGCAGGTGAGGCCGTTATTGGCGCAACGCACTAGCGGAAGGTGATTTTCGACAGCCCGAAACAAGCCGGTGGCCGCTTGTTGCCATTGGGCTGCGCCTTGTCCGAACCAGCCGTCATTAGTGAGGTTGACCAGAAAATCGATGTCGGCTCCGAGTTCCTCTCGAGCGAGGTGTGGAAAAGTGTCCTCAAAACAGATGAGGACCTGGGTTTTGGTGTGAAGGTTCACCAGATCGAAGGAAACTGTGTTTGTGCCGGGGGTGAAGCCGCCTTCGATGGGAGTTAGATACTTGAGAAAAGGGAGGAATTGATGCAACGGCACGTATTCGCCAAACATGACCAGGTTCCTTTTTACGTAGCGTTCAATCAGCTTGCCCTCGGGACTGATTAGGAAACTGCTGTTGAAATAATCCGCCTCCCGGGCGGTCTTTCCGGGCCGCGGTTCGGCGTCGTCCGAACCGACGATCATCCAGACGTGGTGACGCCGGGCCAGGCCGGTAATTCCTTCGAAAGTTTCCTTGTCGTACCGCAGCATTCTGGGCACGGCGGCTTCGGGCCAGACCACGATATCGGTATGGTTGGTCAGGGCCTGCTCGGAAAGCTGGATCAGCTCATCAAACCGGAGGGTATCGTTGCTCGCGTCCCAGATAAGCGTTTGCGGGATGCTCGGCTGGATCAAGGTCATCGAGACAGTGCGTCCGGTCTCCTCGGCCGACCTGAGTTGGCGCAAACCAAAGTTGAACAACACCGCGACCGTGATCACCGGCACAAATACCTCGGGCACCCAGACCGACCGCGCGGTCGGCCGCTGTATCACCATTACCCCGGCCGCAACCAGTGACAACGATACCCATACGGCCAGGAAGGAAACTCCGTAAACCCCGGTCACGGAGCTGATTTGGATCAGTGGGGTCATACGGTACTGCGAGACGCCCAGCAGATCCCAGGCAAAGCCGCCGAATATGCGCGACAGAAGCATTTCCAGTCCGACCCAGGCCGCCGCACCGGAGAGTGTCCAGAGCAGGCGCAAGATCCAGTTCCGTGGCAGGGCCGTGCTCCAGTTTGTTGAAGGGGATCGGTTGGGGCGTGCTTCGAGCTCCTGCCTGCGCGGCGCCGCCATCCAGACCCAGGTGGCAGGGAACAAAGCTACAAAGGCGCTCAATGCGAGCCAGCCGAGGGCCGGTCCAAAGGGGATCCCATGCCAGCGGTAAGGAATCAGCAGCAACCAATAGAGCATCGTGAGGTAATGCGTCAGGCCTCCGACATACCCGAGCCGGAAACTCTCACCGGCAGTCGTTCCCAGGGCCGCGGCGGTGAGCATGCCGGGGGCGACCCAGGCCAACCCAGCAACCCCGATTTTGGGGAAAGCCGCCGTCCAGAACAGCCCAGCGAAGATCGCCAGTGGATAGCGGCTGCGCAGCAAAGGATTGGACCAGAGTTTTTGCACCCGCGGCAGCTTGCCTCAAAAATGGGTAAAGGCAAGGAACGGGCGGCGCGCGGGCATCGGTTGCCCGCAGGAACGAACGGCAGCCTGCTCATGCCGAGCCTCACCCTTGTGCGCCACTCCATTCGGGCATCCCTGCGGACTTGGGAAGTCCGCGCGCCGACGCTGCCCCGGAACGCCGCGTTTATGCGCGGCGGGCGCGCGGGCATCGGTTGCCCGCAGGAACCAACGGTAGCCTGCTGATGCCGAGCTTGGCCCTTGTGCGCCACCCGATTCGGGCATCCCTGCGGACTTGGGAAGTCCGCGCGCCGACGCTGCGCCGGAACGCCGCATTTGTGCGCGGCGGGCGCGCGGGCATCGGTTGCCCGCAGGAACGAACGGTAACCTGCTGATGCCGAGTCGAACCCTTGCGCGCCACTCGATTCGGGCATTCCTGCGGACTTGGGAAGTCCGCGCGCCGACGCTGCCCCGGAACGCCGCGTTTATGCGCGGCGGGCGCGCGGGCATCGGTTGCCCGCAGGAACGAACGGTAACCTGCTGATGCCGAGCCTCACCCTTGTGCGCTACCCGATTTGGGCATTCCTGCGGACTTGGGAAGTCCGCGCGCCGGCTGACTGGCCATTTCCCAATTGCGCCGGGCTTTGACCTGTTTAACTTAAGCGTAGTTCAAGAGCCTTATGCAAACCATGTTATTGGGAGTCAGTTCGCTCCGTAGCAGCCGCTTGGCTTACGGCTGCTGGCGCGTCGCCGGATCATGGGATCCGTCGAAAGTGACCGCGGAGAGCCAGGCTGCGGGACACCGGGCGCTCATCGCGGCGTACGAGGCGGGATATACCTTGTTCGATAACGCGGATATTTACAGTGCGGGTGAAGCGGAACGAATCCTGGGCGAAGTACTTAAGGAGGTTTCGGGTATGCGCGGCCGCGTCCTGCTCGCCACCAAATGCGGGATTCGTCCCGCCGGAAGCCCGCTTCCGCAAAGCCCGCAGCGCTATGACTTTTCCAAGGCGCATATCCTTGAGTCGTGCGAGCAGTCCCTCAAACGTTTACGCGTCGAGACGATCGACTTATACATGTTGCACCGGCCGGATTACCTGGCTGATCCCGAGGAGATTGCGGCGGCTTTTTCGCAACTGAAATCGAGCGGCAAGGTTCGTTATTTTGGAATCAGCAATTTTCGGCCGACTCTTGTGACAGCATTGCAAGTGGCTTGTCCGATGCCGTTAGTAGTGCATCAGGTCGAGATCAGTCTGGCGAAACTGGACGCCTTGACTGATGGCACCTTGGATCAATGCCTGATCGAGAAGATCACTCCGCAGGCTTGGAGCCCGCTGGCCGCCGGCTTGCTAGGCGCCGGCGCTCATGATCTCCTCCCGTCACAGAAAACCTATCGGCCCGAGGGATTCCTGCCGGCCATCGACGCGGTCGCCAAAGAGCGCGGCGCCAGCCGCACGAGTGTGGCGCTGGCCTGGTTGATGAAACATCCCAGCGGCATTCAGCCGATTGTCGGCTCGACTAATCCGGATCGCATCCGCCAGGCCGCCAAAGCCGATGAACTGGAGTTAAGCCGCGAGGAGTGGTACCGGGTGTTGCTGGCTGCGCGTGGCGAACCTTTGCCCTGACCGTCCTGGCTGCTTGCATTCGACCGATCACTTCAGGCTCTTTGTAGCATTGCCGGCACCCGAGCCGGTCAAGAAGGCGATCCAGGAGCTTCAGCACCAGCTTCGACGCGCGCTGCCGGACAAGGCCGCTCGCTGGACGCGGCCGGAGCAGTTCCACCTTACCCTGAGGTTTCTTGGCAGCGTAGCCTGCGCTCGAGTGACCGAATTAATCGGAACGCTGCGAAAAGCTTGTGAGCCTTTCGCGCCCCTACAATTGGAGGCCGGCGGGCTGGGCTACTTCCCGGACGCCCGTTTTCCGCGCGTGCTTTGGGCTGCCGTAAGGGACCGGTCGAAACAATTGGAATCCGTCTGGCGAGTGGTGCAGTCAGCCACTCAGCCGTTTACAGCCGAAGCGACGGAAAGTCGTTTTGTGGGACACATAACTTTAGCGCGATTGAACCGGTTAGGGCGCTCAGAGGCCGAGGCGCTGGCCAGGTCAGTCCATCAACTTCAGAGCAACTCCTTGGGAGAATGGCGCGCAACGGAGTTGCAATTGATGCGCAGCGAACTTTCGCCACAAGGGGCACGGCATACGCCACTGGCTTCGGTGCTTATCCCAGGCAAATCGCCCATCGAACTTCCGTCATGAGTGTTGAATCCGATAAACAGTCCCAGGATTTTCTTCGGATCAGCCACCAGTTCCAACTGGGGGAACTGACCACGGAAGCTTCGCACCCCGTCACCACCAGTCTGAGCCAGACGGCGCAAGCGGACGTGGCTCAGGCGCTGAAGTTGCTGTTCGACGTCGACCAGGACGTGCTGCGCAAATACGGCGATTTCGTTGGTTCGGGACGGGCCGAACCTGTGGCTCGAACGGTGCTCGAAGCCGTGAGGAACGGCGGCAAGGTTTTTTTCACTGGTTGCGGCTCGACTGGGCGGTTAAGCATTCAGTTGGTCTCGATCTGGCGTGATTTTTGGCAGCAACAAGCCGCCCGCGGGATGAAGTGGAGTTCCGCGGCCACCGGACTCGAGCATCGGGCGTTGGCCGTGATGGCCGGGGGGGACTACGCGTTGATCAAAGCGGTCGAGGGTTTCGAGGATTTCACCGCCTTTGGCAAAAAGCAGCTCGGCGATTTAGGAGTGTCAGCTCGCGACATCGTTTTTGCCATCACCGAAGGTGGCGAAACCTCGTTTGTGATCGGCACGGCCTGGAAGGGCGTCGAAGTCGGCGCAAAGGTTTACTTCGTTTATAACAATCCCGACGACGTGCTGTGCCGCACGGTGCAGCGCAGCCGGGAGATTATCGAAGACCCGCGCGTCGAGAAGTTAAACCTGACCACGGGTCCGATGGCCATTACCGGCTCAACGCGGATGCAGGCTACGACGATCCAGCTGTGCGTATTGATGACGATTCTGGAAATGGTCGTGCGCGATCTCCTGCGTGATCTGGAACCGGCCAGCGCCTTTGCATGCTCCGCGAGCGATGTTTGCGCTCAATTCCTCAAAGCCCTGACCGAGCTGCAAGCCAGCTTGAAAAGTCCGGCATTGCTTGCCCAACTCGCCCGGTTGGTGTCGCTCGAGGAGGCCACGTATCGCGCAGGCCGCAAAAACAATTACTTCGCTGATCGGTTTGCGATCGACGTCCTGACCGACACCACGGAACGGTCACCCACTTACTGCACCCCGCCTTTCAGGAAGTTTGACGACCGGACGGCAAGCGAGTCGTGGGCATTTCTGTTTGTGCCACCGCCGGACAGCGCCGAGGCGTGGCGGCAGATCATCAAACGCGAGCCGGCATGCGTTGAGTGGAGCGAGGCCGAACTAGCTGAACTGGTCGGCCCCGAGAAACTGGCCGCCACGCGTGAAACGCTGCGCAAAATCAGTTATGCCGAACTAATGCGTTTCAAAGTGGGGCTGGATGGCCTGAAGGCCCGTCCCATGTCCATCGGTGACCTCTCAGTGGCCGTGGTCTCCGAGCGCGAGCAGGGGTCATTGCTCGAACCCCAAGGGTTTTATCGTCGAGAATTGGAAGCGGCGAACGCCGCCGGCGCTCGCGCGGGTTTAATCTTTTTTGGCAGTCGAAACAGCAACCGGGCAGTGAACGAATTCCTCGCCAAATGGCCGGTTCGCTGCGAGGCCGTTCTGGTAGAAGCGCCGGAAACGGATCTTTTACTGGATGGAGTGACGCGGGCAGCGGTCAAGACCTTGCTCAATACCCTTTCGACCTGCACGATGGTTCGCCTGGGCAGAGTGATGGGCAATTACATGATTTGGGTCGTGCCCAGCAATCTCAAGCTCATCGATCGAGCGACGCGTTACATTCGCAATTTGACCAACTTCAGTTATCCCGACGCAAACCGGCTGTTGTTTGAGGTGATCGAATACGTTGCGCCACGGATGAAGGCCGACCGGGCTTATCCGCCCGTGGTCGGATTGGCGGTGCTGAGAGCGCACGACGGACTCTCGAACAAGGAAGCCGAAAAACGATTAGCGCGGGATGCCGCCGGGTGAGTAAAGCCTCAGCCGCAGACTAAAGTCTCCGGCAACGAGAGCTGCAAGCTATAATTTCGACCCACCTCTGAGCCGAAGCACAAGACCAACTCAACTTCGCGCAGTTCATGACGCAAGCAGGCGGTCATCGCTTTGGCGATATCGGAATACTCTTGAGCCCTCCGCGATTCGTGGGTCCAGCCACCTGGTTGGAAGTACTGCCCGGTCGTTTTGCTCTGAATCAGATACGTCAAGAGACGAGTATTGGAAAACCATCTCGGCCACATTCCAAGGAAAACTTATCGGCACTTATTCACAATCTATTCACGAAGCCGGGAGCGGGGTGAATACCCTACTTGGCGAGGCCCTTGACTCCAGGGCAGACTGGCGATGGTAACAGGAGCAAATTTATGGCTAAACAAACGAAGAACTCCAAAAAGCAGACGTTTCGTTTTTCCGCGCCGGGGGCGAGCAGTGTGTTATTAGTGGGCGATTTTACGCAGTGGCAGCAACAGCCAATACCGATGCACAAAGACGGAGATGGAGTGTGGATAGCTTCTGTTGATCTCCCGCCCGGAAAGTATACCTATCGATTTATCGTCGATTCCGAGTGGCGCGATGATCCGGATTGCACGTTGCGTGTGCCGAATCCGTTCGGTGGGCACGATAATGTGCGTGAAGCCGCCTGACCGGCCTGGATCAGACCTTCAATATCTCTCTGGCTTCAGCCATTCCGGGCGCCGGCCGACCGAATTCGCTGGCCGTGACCCGCGCCAGGGCAACTAACTGCCGCCAGCGAAAAGCCTGACGCGTGCTCCCAAACTCCTCGGTCACGGTTCGATAGTATTTCTCCGCATGCAGGGAACCGTCTTCACTCACCGCGTAACGCAAAAGGAGATCAAAGACCGGCCGGGCAGGATGCCCGAGGCTGCCATATCGCGAGATGGTGGCCGCGGCATGTGCCTGGAGATTTTGGCGGATCGCCTCATCGGCTTCCCTGAGCAGTTGTTCCGGATCGGTCGAGCTGATTTGATTGACGTGATAAACGGTTGGCAGGGGTTGCCAGGCCAGGAAGTCACCGCCTCGAGCGACCCGGTCCAGGGCGACTTGATACGCGCCAAGAACCAGGCAGGCATAGGTATTTCTGACGTTGCTCACGCGCGCCAAATTGCGCCAGGCACAGGCGGAGTCGCAGGCGTGTACGCCAATGCTGTCGCCGTGAACGCTGCCGGGTGGTTTGCCCGGTGATTCTTCCCCGGGCGGACGGCCGCGATCGCGCAAGATTAGCTGATTGGCAGCTAATGAAATGGCTTCGCCAATTTCGGCGGGGGCAAACCCCTCCGCCAGCGCCTGGGCGGCGGCCTGGGCGGCTTGCTCGGGGGACCCCTTGAAAATTGTTTCGCTTAGTTCCTGCACCCAGGGGTCGTCGGCGGTCCGTGTCCCTGGTTGCCGGTCCAGAAGTTTGTGCTGATCGAGCAGCCTGGCGAGGATCGTCCCGGGCTCTCCTTCCTGGGCCCTCTTCGGCCAGGCCTCAGCGTTTATGCAGTAATGAACCGATTGGCGCAGCAGAGTGTGCGCCTGCTCCTTGCCAATGAGATCCATCAAGTCCCAGGCGCGGTACGGCAAAACGACCCGGTGAACTTCCGTATGCTCCTCGACGGCGAAAAGCAACCGGTTAAGGGCGTCCTCAGGGGAGCCTTGCGCCGCGGCGGCAAAAGCGCGGTCGGCCTCGGCGACATCCTTCTTATGAATCGCCGCGAGCAGTCGTTGCTCTGGATTTTCCGAAAGCCCCAGAGCTGCGGGTGTGACCCGCTGGAGGACCTCGGCTTTGCGCCCGCCTTTTTCCTGAATCCTCCTGGTATTTCGATATAGCACCTTCAGCACCGGGAGAGGCTGCTGCGCCGCCGGCAACTCCGCCGCCATGTGCAACGCCGGCGCCAGGGCCATCATCGTGTGGAATCCGACATAATCTTCACCGCCGAAAGTGCGGGCGTTGGCCAGCGCGGCGGCGGCTACCAGGCGTTTAAGGTCGCATCCAGCCCTGAGCTTCTCGCCCAAACCGGGTAGCAGCCGCTCGACCGGCGTTTCTTGCATGTACTGGACGAGCGGCTCGAGTGGACCAAACTCAAGCGCGTTAGTTTCGGGTTCGACCGCGAATGCTTTCGAAAGCCCCAAGTCGGTTGCTGCTGAGGAGCCCACTGTGGCGACCAGCATGCCCCGGCCAACTTCGGCTAGAAATCTCCGGCGATTTTGAAAAACGGTCCCGTTGATCGACTTGCTCGGCTGCGGGTTCATCCTCAGACCTTACGCCCCGGAGCTTGTCCGGTCAACAGACCAAGCCCGGACCGTGGGATGTGTATGGTCAAAACGTTGAAATGAACTCAGCGGGTTCTTCAGGCAGACTAAAAAGTCTGACTGGAAGTCCGCAGCGATACCCGAACCGAATCTGGCCCGGGCATGGTCTGTCGTCGGCCGGTGTTCGTCCGGTGCTGAGGGCAGAATGCCCGCGCGCCGGCATGCGGTACAGCAGACTCGAAAGTCGACTCGAAAGTCTGCGCTACGCACCCGGCTTACCGCCGGAACCCGAGCAAGCGCGCTGGCAGGAACAGAATCGCGCGAATCAGGGCGAATATGGCTTCAATGACGATGCCCACGAGACGGAACGGAAGCAGCACGAGCCAGAACAAAGGGAAGAGCACAACCGCGAGGATGGCCAACGGCCAGCACAGGAGGGCCAGGATGCACCAGCATACAATTAGTAAGAGGAGTTTCATTTTTTGAGCCCTAAAATTACCTGTGTCAGCTTAAAGCCTGACGGCCTGTTTGGACTATTACAAAAACCTGCCAGGCTTGAAACCGCCCAACCTTACGCTTGCTCGCGAATGTGGACCCAGGTGTGCACGTGCGGCGCCCCGCGGAAATACCACACCATGGCGGGACCTTCAATCTGCCAGACATCCCAAACACCGTCGTTGCCAATGTCAGGATTCTTGTAAAACGCCAGGTGCAACTTTTCGAAATTGTTTTCTTTGATGAATTTGAGCGCCTGCTCGACGTCCTGCTTGCGAAAAGGAGCGAGCAGGTCGGCAAGCACCATGTGCACATGGTCCCGTTGATCGGGGGAAAGGTCGCTAATGGGGATGCCTTGCAACTCGCGGCCGTTGAGAGCCACGGTCTCGGTGCCGTGCTCGCCGCGGGAGCGATTGAGCAAAGCCGCTTCGCGCTGTTTGCCATCCAGCATCTGGAACACCTCGTTGGCGCGTTTGGCTTGGTACCAATAAATGTTTCCCGGATGATCGGCCGCCTCGTCGTCGCTCAAGGCGGCATGGCCGT
The DNA here is from genome assembly GCA_035651635.1 of Verrucomicrobiia bacterium. GTDB lineage: Bacteria > Verrucomicrobiota > Verrucomicrobiia > Limisphaerales > UBA8199 > JANXQE01. The sequence goes on from DASRFK010000171.1 coordinate 23,343, forward strand.
AGAAAATCGGGCCGCCGAACGCCGCTCCGGCCACGGAATTGCCATCGCATCGGCGGGTCACGTGGCGTCCGGTGAGGACGAACTCAAATTTACCCGCGCCAGGCTCGCCAAAGAGCGCAACCGAGCAGGCACCGAAACCTTCCTGGCCAGCGTCGTGCTCGACCTGCTGCAGCACTTTCTGGGCGTACTCGGGGCTGTGCATTTTGAGGAAAATCTCCCGGATCATCGCTTGTTGGTCCGCTGTAAAATCCTTTCCCACGCGTTGCGGTGTGATGAACCAATTGTTGTCGACCTTGGAGCGAAGCGGGTGGTCGAAGGGAAAGAGAATGTTGCGGCGTTGTTCCTCGGTCAGGCTGTGGAACAGGGTGGCGACCAGGGTTTCGGAGGAAGCGGCGGCTGAAGCCGGGACAGGCCGATCGCCAGCCAGGACCGGCAACGCGCCGGAGCCGGCCACCGCCAGGCCGGTCAGGGTGGATTTCAGGAAATTGCGCCGAGTGATCTCGCTGCCGGCGCAACAATCACAAAGGAAAGGTTTCGGGCTCATGCTTCATATTAGCATGTCGCATGAGAAAGCAAAACCGGAATCGCCCCGCCCAGTACGCCTCTCGACGGCAAAGTCGCAGATCCAACACGTGTTCTTTGCCGCGTGAATGGGGCGAGCCGTTCTTTGCCGATGACGTTTTCCTTGCTCCGGGCCGCCTCGGAACTATCTTTAGAAACAGTTAGGACCATCGCCATGATCGAGGACACCATCGGAAAAATCGAAGCCAAGCTTCAGAGCGCCGACACGATCAAGGAAGACCGGCGGCGCGAGCTGGTGCAACTGCTCGGGACGCTGAAGTCCGAAGTCGCGGAGTTGTCCAAAACCCACGGCGAACAGGCAGAAAGCATCGCCGGTTTTGCCGAGCTGTCCACCCATGAAGCCACCCGGACGGAGCAAAACCCAAGGCTGCTCAAGCTGTCACTGGAGGGTCTTAGCTCTTCGGTTTCCGAGTTGGAAAACTCGCATCCGCGATTGGTGCAGATCGTCAATGCGATCAGCCACACCCTGTCGAACTTGGGAATTTAAAGGGCCGAGGGGCGGGGACGTCTGGCGGGGACGCCTGCGCTACGTTATGGGAAAGACGATTTGTCCTCGTTAGGTTGCAAGCCCGCGATCGCCGCCATAATCTCATCCGCCACTTGCTGGTAGATCTCTTTGAGACGCTGCTTGGAACAGACTTTGGCCTCCGCCCGAAGCTGTTCAAAGAGCATCGGTTCGCCGTACTTCACCACCACTCTGTGCCACGGCCGGGGAAAGCGCATTTCACGGTGATACGCCTCAAAAGTGCCGAATACCCGGACCGGAACAACCGGAGCCTGTGACTTGATCACCGTAAGGCCGATGCCGGAGCGGGCAGGCTGAAGGCGCCCGTCACGAGTGCGTGTTCCCTCAGGAAAGAGAACGATCGCCCCGCCGGCGAGCAGGCGGTCAATAATGGCTTTGAGTCCTTTGGCTCCGCCGCCTTCACGGTCGACGGGCACCACCTGCCAGTGGTGGAGGATCCAGCCGAGAACCGGGAATCGAAATAAATTTTCACGAGCGAGATAGTTGATGCCGCGTTTGATTCCCGCGCCGACCAATGGCGGATCGACAAAACTGGCATGGTTTGAAGCCAGAATGACCGGTCCGGTCAAGGGGACTCTTTCGGGATTGCAGACCCGCCATCCAAAATAGAATTTGAACAGCGTCCGAAAACCAATCCAGCCGAGGAAATAAACAGGATTCATGGTCCAGGAACACCGCCACACCGGGACTGGCTCGGTCCACCTGAAGCCACGGTGTTAATGAGCCTGGCCCTGATTGTTGCTTTCCAGGATCTCATCCGATTGGCTGATGGACATGCTTACCGAGCAGAAACGGGCTCATGATGCCCGAAGCCCGGCCAGCCGCGCGCGGATATCCTCCAGGATCAGGGCCGTGGTCTGCTGCGCCGTCATTTGGGAGTTATTGATGACCTTGGCACCTAGCGCGATCATCAAAGGAGCCGTCTTGCGCTGGCTGTCACGCAGATCTCTGGCCGCGAGGTTTTCCTTCACTCCCTCGGCTTCGCGCCGTCGGGATCGTTCTTCCAAATGCGCATCGAGGTAATACTTAAAATCTGTTTCGGGAAAAACGTTTGTGCCGATGTCCCGGCCTTCCATAACCAGGTTCCCAAAGCGAATGCAATCGCGCTGCGTGTGCTTCATCCAGGCGCGGACTTTGGGCACCGCCGCCACGTGGGGCACCGCGGCGCTGACTTCTCCGGTGCGAATCTCCGTCGCGGGATAATAGCCATCCAACGTCAGATGCACGTGTCCGTCAACACATTCCAACTTGGGTTTCCATTTCGCGCAAGCGCGCGCCACGGCCTTCTCGTCTTCGACATCTATCCGATGCTTCAAACAGTACCAGGCCAGGGTGCGGTACATCGCGCCCGTATCCACGTAGACAAAGTTCAATGCGCGAGCGACGAGCTTCGCATTGGTGCTTTTACCGCTGGCGCTGGTCCCATCGATGGCGATGACGATTGGATGTGTCGTTTTCAGTTCGTTCATCCCAGGCTTATCAACTCAATCCGCGAAGAGCTCTGCCAAGGCCAGCGACCGGCCCGTGTGGCCGTCCTGGATGGTGGCACCCAATCCGTGCGGCGGCGGCGCGGCGAGCTTTTGAAAGAAATCCGGAAAGGTCTTCTTTACGCACGCGGGATTGTTGATTTTTATGCCTGAGACTTTCAATCCCAGAATGGCGAAGCACATCGCCATTCGATGATCGTTGTAGGTCTCGATTTCCGCACCATGCAACTCTGTGGAATAAACTTCCAATGTTTCGCCGCTCTCAATCACCTTCGCACCGCATTTGGTCAACTCAGTCCGCAACGCGACCACCCGCTCGCATTCCTGCAGGCGAAGACGCCCGAGCTCGGTGAATCGAATCGGCTTATCGACAGGATCGCGGGAGACGAGGGGCGCAACCACAATGGCGGTCATGATGCTGTCGCCGAGATTCTTTGCGCGCGAGATGCACTCACTGTTAACGACTGATGCCTGGTAGTTTTTAAAACCCGATCGATCCGTTTGCGCATCGGGCGACCCGATCGCAACCGAATCCAGCTCCCCATCCATCCTGGCCAGCACCTGCGGAAACCGCTCGTCAATTTGCCAGCCGGAGTGAGGCCAATTCGCCACGGTGACCGTGCTCAGATAGCTCGTTTGGACCTTTTTCCCAAATTGCTCGGAATGTTCCAAGCCTTGAGCGCAAGGGAGCCCTAATCGGCGCAGGGCCATGAAATAGCTCCCGCTCGATGCATCCGGTTCAATCTGCAAAACGCCGCCGCTTTTCGGGAATACCTCGATCATCTTCATGGTCATCGCCACATACGACGCCTCCTCCGAGTCATCCCCCACCACACTTACCTGCCACCCGCCCGTCCCCGCCCCGAGCAATAACGCCGAAGCAAATTGCGAACTCTGCTCGATGCTAACACTGCATTTGCCCGGGCGGGCGCCGGCACCGTGAATGATTGCCGGCAACTTGTCATTCGGCGAATCTATCCGGTACCCAAGCGAACGCAGCGCCTGAAACAAGCCGGCTTGCGGCCGCTCGTGCATCCGCGGCACGCCGTGGATGCGATAAACGCCTTTGCCCAGACAAACAAACGCCGAAAGGAACCGCGCGGCGGTGCCCGCGTTACCGACAAACAATTCAAGCGGCTGGTCTTCGGTGCCACCCGCGGGCACAGAAGCCCCCTTCCCGTAAACCGTAATCGTCCGGTTGCACGGTTCGGCGGGATCCGGAGCCACCGTCACCATATAGCCAAGCTCCCGCAAACACTCGACCATCACCTGCGTATCTTCGCTCCAAAGAGCACCGCGTAAGATTGTTTCGCCGTGGGCCAGCGCCGCCAGAATCAGGGCGCGGTTGGTGATGCTCTTCGATCCCGGCACGGTGATCGTGGCCGTCACGCGCTCTTTCAATGGAACGATCTCGATGAGACTAGGCAGCGCCATTGTGGTAGGGACGGCGCGCTGCGCCGTCCCAGCCCGCGATCAGCGGGCTGAGCAAACGTCGAAAAACGTGCGACTCATAGCGGTTATTGCGCCGCTGAACGATACGTGGACGGCGTAACGCGCCGTCCAGACCCCTGATAACTTGATCACTTGATAGCTTGATAACCTCGCCCTCTTTCATTCCGGTGAATGCGGTTGGGCGTGTTTAGCCCATCTGTCCCGCTGCGATTTGGCTTGCTCGAAAAAACGCGAAATGGCCTCCGCATCGCCTCTGCTCAGAGCCCGTTTGAAACCAGTTAACCCGTCCACAAAGCTATCGATGGCGCAACTCAGATTTTTGCGATTGGCCAGGGCGATGTCCCGCCACATTTCGGGCGAGCCGGACGCAATGCGGGTGGTGTCCCTAAAACCATTGGCGCAGAGCCGAGCCAGATGCTTCGCGCCTTGCGGATGCAGAACGAGGTTGGCCAATTGTGCGGCAACCACATGCGGCAAATGGCTTGATCGGCTGACCAGTTCATCATGTTGACCCGGCGTGAGCCTCAATACTTGCGAACCAACTGATTTCCAAAGCTCCGCCACCCGTCCGATCGCGTTGCGATTCGAGCGCGGTGTTGGAGTGACGACGCAAACCGCTCCGGCGAACAGGTCCGCGCGAGCGGCACCCACGCCGGTTTTCTCCGAACCAGCCATGGGGTGACTCCCAACAAAGTGCGCCCCGGCCTGTCTCGCCAATGGTTCAAGATTCTCAACCAGGCTTTGCTTTACGCTGCCGACATCCGTGACAATCGCGCCGGGTGCGAGAAACGGGCAAATTTGTGCCAGCAACGGTGCCATCTGCGCGATGGGAGTGCACAGCACCACCAAATCCGCGCCCGTCACCGCTTCCCGCAGATTTCGCGTTGCCACGTCAGTTGCACCCAGGCTCAGGCACTCTTTGGCGGTAGCAGCCCGGCGCACAAAACCACTCACCGAATCCGCCAAACGGCGTTGTCGCAAGGCCAGACCCAATGACCCGCCCAATAATCCAACGCCGACCAGGGTGACTTTGTTCCAACGCACCCTGGAGTTTCGGAATTTGGTCACCTCCTTTCAAGAGTAACCTGAGACGCAAGAGCGACGGGCTTTGCTCGGCGCCAGCGGTTCTCCATGAAGCAGTCCCACAGATTCAGGGCGACGGCAGATGAAAGCGGCACGGTGCCACACTCCCAACTGCTGCCGCACGGCCCACGATCCCACGGCGTTTTCCTAAGCCGTTTCTTCGGATTTCGGCCTTCGGATTTCGGCCTTCGGATTTGCCCCCTTCGCAGCTTCCTCGACCCGCGCAAGTATAACCTCTGCCAAAAGCGGCTCGGTCCCCACGCTCGAACCTAACCAGACCAATTTGCCGTGCCTCTCGGTCGGATTCCGCCAGGTTGCCTGGCGCCGTTCAAGCCGCTGTTTCACGATTCGTTCCGGTTCGCCAAGCAATACCGGGAGATCCTCCGCCACGTGCAAACCTTCGCTGATGAAGAATGGCACGATGACGATGTTTTTGGTACGCGCGGTTTGGTAGCAGGTTCCGATGCGTGGCTCCTGCTCGAGAAAGATGGGCTCGACAGCGGCATAGCTGTCCATTTTTCGAATCAGCTCGACCTGCTTATCGATTGCTTCACGGGATTGTTGGTCCTGTTCGGTGCCGTGCCCGGCAATAAAGAGCGTGATGTCCCGAGATTTCGGAGCGCGAGGAAAGGGAAATTGTTCGATGACCCGTGAAGCCCGGGAGAGCAGGACGTTGGTCATGCTCGGGTGCGAGCCTACAGGTCGGCAATAGAACTGGGATTGGGCCGCTGACGCTCGCATCCGCTCGAGCGGGGGAGAAAAACCTAAGGCGTGCGGGATAATGTTCTCCGAAAAATAGCCTTCGCTAATGAATAGTGGAACGATGAAGACCCTGCCCTCGGTCAGTTGCGGCAAGACCTCGACCACCTTGGGCTCTTGTTTCCAAAATCCTTCCCGCACCTGGGCAAAGAGGCGGCGACGGCGCAACTCCGCTGCGTGTTGAAAGACCGGAGCGGCGGAATCGGCATTTTGGGTCGACCCGTGGCCGACCAGCAGGAGGGCGGCATCTGAAAAGTCTTTCTGCGACACTCCGGATGCATAACCGAGGTTTTGGCTGTTCGCAAGGAACCAGGTAGATGACATCGCGCTGCGATGTCACCGCCCGTAGAGCGGGCGGAACAGAACCGGAGAGGTGCATAATCGTTTCATTCGTTGCGCCGCGGGACGCGGCGCGGATGGCGCAGCGCGCCGTCCCGACCGCGGCGGCCTAACGCAAGGCGAAGCGTTGCGCCCCATCCTTCAGAGCAAGATGCTGTTGCGCGATCTCGACCAACGGGTCGAAATTGCCGCTGGCGCCGGCCACAACCAATTTGTCGGCCTGCAGCACCAGCACACAGCATCGCATCCGGGCCGTCGAAAGCCCCTTGCGGGGAACATAAACAGCCACCAACTCATGCTCGTGGCTCACACCCACCACCCGATCCCAGCGACGCGCCGACATGGCTTTGTCGGCGCGCGCCAGGATCGTTCCCGTGTCCACCACACCAGCAGTTCCTTGAAGATTGTAGAGACCGACCTCCGCGCCATGAATGCTGTCGATGCCAGCCTGAGCTTCCGGGGGTAATTTGAAGAAATGCGAACCAATTCTGACCAGCCCGGTAGTGAAGAACCCCACATGAAGGTTAACCTTGTGGTTCCACGGCACGTTCAACGAACCCAAAGCACTCTCGCGCAACGTCGCGGTCTCGGTGCTCAAGCGGAAATAGCCGGTCACTCCCACAACGGCGAGCACGAACCCGACCAGCAGGATTAGAAGCACGGTCTCGACAGTTCGCAATCCGGTATGCGGCGGCTGCACGGTTTGATTCGTGTTCATGGTGTATCGCGAGATCCTAATTTCATTTCTCAAGCGCAGTAGAAAGCGGGCTCTGCCCTGCCCGGAGCTGGCTGCCGCTGTTTGCGCCTATTTGCCAATCTGCTCTCCGATATGCTTCAGGGGATCGATATGGAGCTTATCCCCGAGCATAGCCAGCTGCTCAGGCTTGATGTCGCCCACCACATTAACGAAGACCGCCTGGTTCTTGCCATCCTGCACCACCACCACCAGGCCCTGCACGGTATCTTTGTTTTGAGTCTTCAAGTAAACACCGACGTCCTGCGACTTTTCCTGCACCGTGACGATGCGTTCCCACCCCTTGGTTTCCAAATCTTTTCGAACGGCCTGAATACGCGACACGATGTCCGATCGATTCTGGTCGTCCAGGGCGATGACATTGACATGCACCAGCTGCAGGCCTTTGAGAACTTGCGCCACGTCGGGTTGGTCTTTCTCCAGGAATTTGCTTGCCAGTGAAATGAGGCTGCTGGTTACGTTGACTTCAACGAACTGACCGCCTGAGGCGGAGACTGAGAAGCTGCCAAAATCTACCTGGCCGGGCGGCAGTGGGTCGCCCAAGGCATTTATCCCCAGCGCGAGCGGCAGGATGGCGGTCCCAAGCAGAGTGAATCGTTTCATATATGAGCTCCAATCGTTCAAGTTTATTTCATTCGGGAACTGTTTCGTTCCGTTGTTAGCCAATACACGAAGGAGACGCGGAAAGTTTCATGAAACAACGCCTGAGAGGTGAGAATGCGAAGGCATCCTGGAGCAGACTTTTGGCCTGCCATGCAGGTGCGGACTATTCTCTCGCTTTGTGATTGGCTCTTGGTTCCGCCCTTTCGGTGCGCTCGTAAGCCTCGGAATGACCTTCGTGCAAGTGCCAGTTTTCAGTGTACCTTCTGGCCAACACCGCATCGTCAATCACCAAAAGATTCTCGGCATTGTTCTCCTCAGCGGCTTTGGTGAAGTTGAACGAGCCGGTTAGTACCACGCATCCGTCGATCACGACAACCTTGTTGTGCGCAATGGCGTGTTGCGCATCGATCATTGGCGGAATTCCTTCATGCAACAGGAAATCGGCTTCCGAGTACTTTTCGGTTCGTTGGCTTCGGTCCAGGATAATCTGAACGTTCACTCCGCGCCGATGAGCATCCACCAGCGCGCGAGCGATCGGGACCGAAGTAAAACTGTACGCCTGGACCAGCACCGAATTGGTAGAGTGATCCAGCGCCTCCACCACCGCCTCGGTAGCTCCGCCATGCGGCGAAAAATACACCTGCACTCCCTGCGGGATTGAGCCTTGGGGGACACAACCGGCAAACACCAACGCCAGGCTAAGCGCGCACCATTCGACACTTCTCATGCTTGGCCACGGACGTTCTCACGAACGGCGGCGGAGTCAAATGCGGAATTCGAGGAGAGCCGCGCGGCAGCGCGGAATGGGGACTCACACAAGTTCGGACTCGGTTGATTTCGCTTACATCAAATGCGCGCATGAAAGGAGGAGCCAATGAACACTTGCCTCGCCTGCGAACGTTTGACACGTTGCGCAAGACGTTTAAGCAACCCAAGCCATGAGCATCAACACCGTTGGCCAGCTAAAAACTGTTAAATCGAATACCCAATCTCTGGTCGAAAACGAACTGTCGCGAACGCGCGGGTTATTGCGCCTGGCGCCGACCTGGGTCCCCCGCTCGTTTCTGCAACCCGGGCTGCGCCTCAAGCTACACCCGGACGATACCTATGCGTACGGGGCGGATCGCGGCGGCATCGATGAACGTTGGTTTGCTTCGACCACTGAAGCGGCCAATGAAGGCCGCGTTCCTGATGAAGGCCTAAGCTACTGTGTTATTGGGAATCAGCGGCTGACCTTGCGCAAGGCAGTCGAAGACTGTGGCGCCACGCTGGTCGGCCAGGGGATTTGGAAAAAGTACGGCCGCTGGCCGGTCTATTCCAAATTCTTCGATAACATGGGCCCTATTCCCCTCCATATGCACCAGAGCGCCAAGCAAGCGAAGCTGGTCGGTCAGGAAGGCAAACCCGAGTCCTACTATTTTCCTCCCCAGCACAATAATGTCGGAAACAATTTTCCGTATACGTTCTTTGGTTTGGAACCCGGCACAGCCAAAACCGAGGTTCGCCAATGCCTGGAAGATTGGAACAAAGGCGACAATGGAATTCTGGACCTCTCAAAGGCGTATCGGCTCAAACCCGGGACCGGTTGGTTGGTAGGACCCTCGATCCTGCACGCGCCAGGCAGTTTCTGCACCTACGAGCCTCAATGGGGGAGCGATGTGTTTGGCATGTACCAAAGCATGGTGGAAGGCCGTTACGTGCCCTGGAGTTTGCTGGTCAAGGACATGCCGAAGAATAAACACCAGGACCTGGACTTCATCGTGGATCAGCTCGACTGGGACGCCAATGTCGACCCGAACTTCAAGGATAACCATTATCTGGAGCCCATTCCGGTGGCTCACACCGATTCGGAGGGATTCGTCGACCGATGGATCGTGTACGGCAAGATTCATTCGGATGGCGCTAAAAAAGGCGAACAACTCTTCACGGCCAAAGAACTCACGGTCGAGCCCGGGGCCAAATGCACCGTTAAGGACAGAGGCGCGTACGGCCTCATTTGCGTGCAAGGCGTGGGCAAAATCAACGGACTGCCGCTCAATAGCCCGAAGCTGATCCGCTTTGCCGAGTTGACCGAGGACGAGTATTTCTGCACCGAGGAAGGCGCAAAAAATGGCGTGAGCTTCGAAAACACCAGTGGAACGGAGCCTTTGGTCTGCTTACGCTACTTCGGGCCGGAAACCAACCCCGACGCGCCGAAGGTCGGCAGTTACAAAAGATAACCGTTCTGGCTGGATTCCTTTCGCTCTCGCACGTGCGTTGGGACGCTAACTAAAGTGGGTCGCGTCAGCGTCTTGGCGTGCGGCGCTTTGCGCCGCTTTTTGGTTGTGGTGCGATCCCGAAAAGCGCCGCACAACGGCGCACTCCAAAACCTTCGGATCATTTCCGTTTCGAGGTCGCAGGGTTGCGGTCACTCGGTTTCAAGAATGGACCGCACGTAAGCATTCCGTTCGCGCTCCTCGCCCAGAGTGGTGACAGGACCGTGCCCCCCCAGCAACTTCGTCGAGTTCGGCAGTTGCATGACACGACGGATCGACGCCTCTAGATCCGCGTGTTTGGAATCCGGCAAATCGGTCCGGCCAACCGAACCCCCGATAATCAGGTCGCCGCCCACCAAAGTATGTTCGCGTGGAAAATGATAACATACATGTCCGGGCGAGTGACCGGGAGTATGAAGCACTTCAACCTCGAGGGAACCGATGCTGAGCTTCTGCCCATCAGCGACGTTGCCGTCAGCTTTGAGCGGCGGAATGACGAATGGCAACTGGAACATCCTGGTTTGGACCTCCGGGTTTCGAGCTTTGGGTTCGTCGAGAGGATGAATGGTAATCCTGGCCGCCGGAAAGGCTTTACGCACGAGAGCATGATCGGCGAAGTGGTCGAAGTGGCCATGCGTGAGCCACAGTCCTATTACTTCCCACTTGCGCTTGGCGGCCTCTTCGAGGAGTGGTTCAACGGTATGGTCGGGTGCGTCGAAAATCACGGCCACACGAGCCGCTTCGTCGGCAATGAGAAAGCAATTGGTCATCGCAATCCCGCCTGTATTCATTAAAGTGATCATGGCCCGCTTAGGTTCCGCCTCCCGCCTTCAGGCGGCAAGGAAATTGAAAACACCGATGAAGACCGATGCAATGCAGAACCTCGAGCAGGCACCAAACGAGGTATACTCTGCAACCAAAGTGGCAGTAGGCGGAGGCAACCACTCGGTACAGGAAAAACGGGAGGACGATCCGCCGTACCAAACTATGGCAACGATCCAGCGGAACGTGACTCCCGTGTCGAGAGCGCAGCTCTCAACAATCAAGGAGGAGTGTGCTCCTGAATCTTTTGACCGGCAGCTTCGATGTCCTCGCCGGCACCATGAGCCGTGCGACAACCCACCGCGCCCAAGACCAGCGTCATCGTGGCAAACAGCAGCAGAACTATTCGTTTAATCATAACCTTCCGTTTGTTGTTTTATGCTTGAACGGCCAGTTTTCGCTTTACCGTTCTCGCCCAACGGTGGCCCCGGCAAGGTCAAGAGACCATGGGGCCTCACCCTTAAACCGGCTGAGTGGGCGCCTTAGTACCAGGCTCAGGTGCGGGTGCGCTATTCACCATCCAACGGCTTTGGGGCAGCCGGTTGGAAAGGTTTGGCCGGCGCATTGGTCTGAGTAGCTTTCGGTTCGGTTTCCTTTAGAAAATTGTCGAGAATCGCCAGGTAGCTATCGAGCATGGAACCATTTTCCTCACCCAGCTCTTTGCGCGAGCTACGGGCTTGAGCCAGGGTGGACTTCGCTTCGGTTCGCAAATCGTCCAGGTTCATCTTGCCGCTGAGTAGCCCGCCAAGCAGGTCGTTGAATTTGGTTTGGGCTTCAGGCCCCGCGCCGCCAAGCACCTGCTGCTGGACCTGCTGAATCATATTGGAATTACCCGCCAACTCGCGCAGGGCTGAGGCAAACTCAGGCGAAGCATTGGTCCGGGCAGCTACTGAAACTTTGGCGAGGGTGTTGGAACCCTTCAGGTTTGGCTTAAGCCGAGCGGAATTGGTGACGGAGATTGGGGACAACGTCGAAAGAGTGATCGCGGAAATCTTCGAGCGAGGCAGTTTCAGCGTGCCGAGGACATCACTTTGCAGCACCAACGTATCGGCTCCCAATGACAACACCCGCCCTACATAATGGTCGCCATTAAGCATTTCAATCTGATCGGCCCGAGTAGTAAGAGGGCCGAAGCCGGCGAGGCCAAAAACAACCCCGAGAATCGCGAGAAGCGTGGATCGGGTGAGTGAAGGCAAGCCTGGCCTTGTCATAGTCGAACATTACGCCCTTTTTTCGATAACTGCAACGAGCATCAATCGGGCGAATCGATAGGCGAAGGGTAGAACCGCGTCCGCAGAACCAGGGTTAACTGATGATAAGCGACCGTGAGCCGGCCGAAGTTTCCTGCCGATTGCGAATCGAGTTCGGATCGTTCGAGGCGTTTGGCTGTCCGGCGAAAGCGCGCGGCTAAAGCCGCCCTGAGTTCGCCCGGGGGCTCCAGACCTCGCAACAATGTGTCGACTTTATCGGCCAGCTTCCGAGCAGTGCGGATCGTGCTTAGGGCCTCCGCTTTGGTGACCTTGCCCTGATCAAAATCCTTGAACAGCAGGCACTCAAATTTGCGGCAATAGAGTGGACGCGAAGCGTAAATCGAGCACCGGCAGCCATCAAAAGCGGCGCAAGGCTGCAGAAACCTCCAGCGCTGAAGTTCCGGCGGCCCGGACCGCGTGCGGCCATCCGGCTGCAACGGCATGCCCAACACACGCAATGCCTTGGGATCGTCGGGCGGCTGCAGTTTGACGTCAGCAAACAGCACTCCATTGCAGCACAGCCCGCAGCTCAGGCAGAGATCCTCAGGGCGACTCTCCTTGCGCTTAGGTAAAGCTTTCAACCGCTGCATCCTAGCTTGGCAGGGCAGCCGAAGCCATGGACTAATTCTAAATCTTTAATTCTCAATTCTGAACTGAGGCAGCCCTTTGTTCATGAAATCCGCAGCACACTGGAGCGGTCGCCTTTTTAACTAAAAATTGAGAATTAAAAACTAAAATTCTGCCCACGCACTTTCCTGTTGCCGCGAGCGCCGCCCGGGCGTTAGCCTCGTGCAACTCCAAAAACCTTATGTGCGCACAACATACCAACACCTTTCCCAAGCTCCACAACGCCATGTGGCCCGGCCTGGTCGGCAAGGGCAGCCCAGGCGCCGAACCGAGCCTCGATCTGGACACGATGCTGGATTTGACCGCTCGCGCTGAAGTCGACGGCGTTCGCTTCGACGGCGTGGATATCTTCCTGTACGATCCCCACATCAGCATTGATGTCGACGACGACGGCATTAAGCGCCTGGCCGAGAAAGTCAGTGCCAAGGGCTTTGTGGTGGGGTCGGTAGTGGCGCCAGTCTGGGCACCCACTGGTGGCGGCCCGGCCATGGGCAATGCGACGGATCGACAGAATTTTGTTGGCCAGGTGCGTAAAGCTTGTCACATCGCGAAGACGCTGCGTGACCTCGGAGTTCGCCCTCACGGGATCGTGCGCCTCGATTCAGCCTGCGGCGTAACCGACTGGGACCAGGACCCCGAAGGCAACCAACAACGGATCGCACAAACCTTCGCCGAAGCTTGCGACGTGGCTGAAAGCTTCGGGGAAAGGTTAGCGGCCGAAGGCGAGATCTGTTGGGGCGGAATGCATAGCTGGAAGAAGATGATTGACCTGCTCGAGCGAGTGAATCGCCCACGTACTCTCGGCTTTCAGGCTGATATGGCGCACACGCTCCTTTATGTGCTCGGTTACAACGCACCCGAGGATGCGCTCCTGCCCGCCGATTGGGACTGGTCAGACCCGGCGCGCCTGGACGAAGCGCTCAAAACGCTGACCGATGCGCTGCGGCCCTGGACCATCGATTTCCACGTCGCTCAGAACGACGCAACCGTAAAAGGTTCAGGCAACCACGACAAGACCGGGCATCATTGTTTGCCGAACGATCCCAATGGCAAACTCTCAATTCCACATCACGCCGGTTTTTGGATGCGGGACGAAAACGGCGAGCCCAGCAGGGCCTTCCAGCATGTCTGCTGGGACGGTTGCATGTTTCCAAACGCCGTTATGAGCGAACCCGGCACCTGGAACGATATCCTCTCGGCCATGATTGCCGTGCGCGACGCCCACGGCTGGGGCGAAGACGGATCGACTGAGTCCTCCCAGAATGCGCAGGAAATTACGACGCTTGTTGAAATCACGGCTGAGCTGTCTCCCAAGCCTGAACCAGCCGAACCGCCCAAAACCAAGGCAAAACCGGCCGCGCGCACCCGACGGGTCGCACCGAAGAAAAAGCACGTCACCAGGGCTGCTCCCAGATCCCGCACTGCCAAACCGGCTGTCAGGAAGCAAAGAAGCAAGCCAGCCCGCAAATCCGCGAAGGTCGCGAAGCACTCGAACAGGGCTCCTCGCGCCAAGGCGAAAAAGAAAGCCACCCGGGCAGCCAAGCGTCCGGCGCATGTCGCCCGGTCCAAGCGTGCGGTGGCCAAAAAACGGCCGACCCGACGCGGGCGCCGCCGGTAAATGGCGCATGTCTTTGTTACGGGGGGCACCGGGTACGTTGGCAGCCGCCTGATCCCGCGCCTGAGCGAACGGGGACACACTGTCCGGGCACTGGCGCGGAAAGGCTCCGTGCACAAGCTGCCGCAGGGCTGCATCCCGGTAATTGGCAATGCGTTGGTAACGATCTCGCAGATGCTCGCTGCGCTGGTCGACGCGGTGGAAGCGCCTCCCCAGGGCGTCACCATTGTCGAGGTGAATCAGATCCGCACAACCGGACTTGCTCACCACTTAACCGCAGCTGCGGCCCGGGCGTAGAGCGTCGGGTCCGGACGAGGGCGATGCCTTTTTTCCAACGCATTTGCCTCGATTTTAGACAGGTGGCGCTGGTGGAGTTGAGCGCTCCGTAAGCTTTTTGAAACTCAGGAATGGCTTGGCTCCTGCTATAGCTCGTTGCAAAGACCTATGGCCAAAAAGCTGTACCGGAACCGAGTCCTGACGCGGCAGGCTCGCCAGTCGCAGCCAGACGATCAACGAACTTTATGACTGCGCAAAGTCTAATCGGGTTAATCGAAGAGATGATGGACTTAAAACTCCAGCAGTACGCCGAATCCCAGATGAAACTAACGCCCGAGGTCGCGCCCTTGCTCAGGGAAAAGCGCGAAACCGACAAGCGACGTCTGGAACAGATTCGTATTGAGTTGGTCCGGTTTCTGGAAACCTGATTTTCAACGCAACCGGAGAATTGCCTGGCGGTGGGGTCTTACCCGGCTTTCGCCCATGGCGAGTTGAACTCGCCAAAATCTTTGCGACCTTTCAATGAGTGCGGCACGGGTTTTCCAGGCGCACGGGTGAAAGGATTGCCAATGAATGGTGCTGTGATGGCGGAGCAGGAAAAGGTAACCCGCGAGGAGATGGTGCGGTTACTCAACGAAGATCTGGCCCGCGAGTACCAGGCGGTCATCGCGTATGTCGTGTACTCGCAGGTGCTCAAAGGCGCCGAGTACATGAGCATCGCCGAGGAACTCGTCACGCACGCGTCCGAGGAGCTCTCGCACGCGCTCAAGATCTCGAAGCACATCGACTATCTGGGCGGGATGCCGACGGTCGCGCCCAAGCCGGTCGTGCAGTCCGACGACGCGCGCACGATGCTGCGCGCGGATCTCGACAACGAAACCGAGACGATCCGGAACTACACCCAGCGGGTGCGCGAATGCGAGGCGCTCGGCGAGTACGCGATCGCCGAGGACATCGGCGAGATCCTCCGCGACGAACAGGAACACCAGATCGATCTGGCGACGGCGCTCGGCGAGGACGTGCCGCCGATCAAGCGTTAGGCCTGCGTTCGGCGATCGAACGCGTTGCGGATCCGGGCCGGCCATCGCTTCAGGGTGGCCGGCAGCGAGCGGAAGCTCCAGTACGCGGCGTACGCGGCGAAGAGCAGCGCGACGCGGCGCCAGCGCCATCTCGAGACGTGAGGGTCGGTCGCGCGTCGCCCGTTTCGCGAGTGCTTCCGACGATCCGCGCGCGGTGCGCGCCGTTCGATCGACGGGGTCGTGGCTTCGGGCACGTAGCCGCGCAATGCAACCGCAGCGCCAGCGTCGTCGCGCTGCCCGGCCGATGAAACGAGCCGGTGCGGCGACGGCGCTGTTCGCTTGCGCGACACTCCACCGTGCATTCATTCGAGCGCTGCGCTTGCTCGCGGGTGGCGTTC
>DASRFK010000172.1:0-3238 GCA_035651635.1 Verrucomicrobiia bacterium
AGTGAAATTCGTGCGATAATGGAGTTCCTTGATTCCACCGGAAGACTGATTTGCCAAGCCGCGGACACTATTTCTGGCGTCAAACACAAGCGCTGGCCGCGGCGGTGCATATGCAACAACAACGAGGCGACCCCTGGGACCTGCGTGGAGGCGTCATCCCTTTGTGATTTAACCATGGCAATTGCGTTGGCAAGATCGTCCGCCTCCACCACTGCCGACGCCGGCCGTGACTCGTGGAAGATCGTTTCCAGCCAAACAGGCCGTTCTGTCACGGCTCCGCTGGCCAATCTAACATAAACGTGATGCTGCGCCAGTCGAGCCAAGGCGCCCGGGGGGCAAATCCACTGGAGCGGTGCAGCGTTCGGGCGGTTGAGGATCTGAAGGTCGCCGAATTCATTAATTTGTGGACGCTCATCCTTGATATCATGGGTCCCCAAAGTCAGCATCGCGTGTTCATCCGTCTGATCCTCCCGCGAACTGAAATAAAAGAAGGAATTGAAATTTGCCAGCAACGCCCGCCGTTGCCGTTGTCCGAGGACATCGTCCAATCCGGAGATTCCCTGCGCGCAAGCAGCCACGAAGCCTCCGGCCGACCGCAGGAGGGCCAACGATGTCACGTCCTCCGGAGTTACGGAAAGCGGCAATTCGTCCAGTATAAGTCCACAAAGCCGGTCGTTGTCGGGTCTCACCGGGGGTCGCGCCAGAACGGCATTGTAGAAGTCGCGCTTCAACGACTTGAACAGCAACTCGGCAAGTTGGGGATTGGCGACCGCGTTCAACGACGCGATTAATATTTTGCCTTTCAGGACGTTCGCGGGATCGAATCGTCGCCCCTTCAAGCCGTCGAACAGGTCCTTGGCTGCCGGCGAGAGCAAGCTCCGAAAGGCGTTTGAGAAAACGGACTTGTGCAATTCTTTTGTCCGTGGATCAAGATTTCGCCAGTTCGCGGTCTCCTCTATCGCCAATTGCAGTCGCCGTCGGGTAACCGGCTTTAGATTAAAGCCCTGCAGAAGTCGCCGAACGAAATCGATGCTATCGTTGACGCTCGTGGAATTCGGCGAGTAGATCCATGATGAAAGAAATTCGACGACATTGTCGAATGTAGGCTTCTCTCCGGTTGACACAAAAAGCGTAAGGGCGGCGTTGGCCAAACCGAATCTCGATTCTGTCCAGTAGGAGTTTTCGGCCCCCATGTCCCGACTGCCGCACAGGAGTCGACGCGTGAATTCTTCTACTTGATGCAAGCCACTGAAACCGGCGAAATAGTCATAGTAGCAATCGCTGTTTTGGGACAGGACGGCTACATCATCCCCTCGTCCAGCCTCCTCCGCGAAATTTCTGATCCGTTGCTCCGTGTCATCGCCTTTGGGGTCTAAAATGAGGACTCCGGGTTTTATTTTCGTATCGTCCGCTTTCCAGGCAATTACCTGCTTGAGTAACGGATTCAGCAGTCCGGTCGTCTTGCCGGAACCAGTTGCGCCCAGTCCAAGAACGTGTCGAGTTAGATCATCTGGGCTCAATTCCAGGACTTCGGAGGGCGGTTCATAACACAGCAATCGGATCATTTCGAATTTGGGTCAGTTGAGGCCGGGGATTTCCGCTCCAACGGGATCGCACAACGACACCCCGGGTGAAACAACGTGGAGAGCCTTTGCCACCTCGAGTGTCAGTCTTAGATCGTTTTGCAGGTAACACATGGCCGCAGGGCGATCGGTTTGCCAAAGTCCAGCGAACTGAGCTCCCGTGCCGTTCATTCTTCCTACGCCGAGAAATTGGGCAATGGTATCCAGAGAACCTCTCGCCTGCCGGTCTCCCAATTGCCATGCCTCTCGCAGGTCCACCAGATTCTCACTCCAATACCGACCGCGCCGCAGGTTGAAAGGGACATCTACCCTGTATTTATAAGATCTGCGCATCAAGAAAGGGAGGTCGAAGAGAAAAATGTTAAAGCCGATCAGGCGCCGCCGACCAGCGTTTAACTGGCAGAAGTTCCAGAAACGCCGCAATAGCGCGGCCTCATCGTCATCGGCAATGGTCGAAAACGAACCAGCCTCCGACATCAAGCCAATGGCCAAAACGCGCCCCGTGAGCGGATCAAGTGCTGCGTTCTCGAAAAAGTCCTTCCGGGTGGCGGCCTCCGCTTCAGCAATTTTAGCATTAATTTTTTCCGGGTCCTTGAGATTACCCACTTTTACTTCGCTCGGGTCGAATTTTGGAAGCAGTTCTGTCAATTCGGACTCGGGCAGCGGTGCTGTTTCTATGTCGATGATATGTGTCATGGGAATTCGATCGGGTATGTGGCTAAAACGGGACTGTTTTGCCTAGACCGCCCACAGGGGCGGCGCTGGGGCTCTTATCCGACGCGTCGGGGAGATGACTCGCTCTATCCACCCCATGCACCGTGGCCGCGACGAGAACCAGCCCGGAGTGGCTGGCATCGTCCTTAACCCAGTTCTCTGTGCGCAAGCGGCCACTGACCAATACAGAGGATCCCTTTCGGTAACGAGTCACAGCTTCGGCTAAACGGCCAAAGGCAGCACAGCGGACGAATGCCTGCTCGTCTTTCCACTCTCCGCTTCTAGTTTGGTAACGGTAATTGGCAGCTACCGAAAACGCCGTAGTGGCATTCGGCGTGCCGGCCAAGTGCTGCTGGGGGTCCCGGACCAGGCGGCCCAAAAGCGTAATGCTGTTAATGTCATTCATATGTTTGAATCAATCGTGGCGGACATGACGGCCTCCGAAGGGGCGTGGCTCAGGATGAAACCTCTCAGACTTTGCACGTCGATCAATCGCACGCCTGTCTTCGCCCCCTTGCGTCGCAATACCACGCTGCGCACCGGCGGACGAAAGTTGTTTTCCGAAGACGGTAGAATCAGGAGGTTGAGGTAGGAGCGCGAGAGACCAAAGAGCGGGTCTCGTTCGCGTGGCTTGGGAAGACGGAGAAACTCAGGATCAAAGCGAGGGCCCGCTGGCGCTGCCAGCGGGCCGGTCGTGTATTGGTTTCCGCCAAGTGGGGGGATGATAGTATCCATACACCCATCAATAGCTCGGATTGCATGGAATCCGTGGGAGTCTAGTTGTTGGCCAACTTGACCCGATCGGATTCCTGCAAGCGCAGGATTTTCGGAATGC
This sequence comes from Verrucomicrobiia bacterium, assembly GCA_035651635.1. Classification (GTDB taxonomy): domain Bacteria; phylum Verrucomicrobiota; class Verrucomicrobiia; order Limisphaerales; family UBA8199; genus JANXQE01. The sequence continues at coordinate 3,133 of DASRFK010000172.1, forward strand.
CCGCCCGGTGAACGTGCTCCAGCGGCAACGGGTATGCTTCCTTGCAGGAGCTGCGCGGGTTGGCAAACCGCATAATCCAGGTGCCCAAGGGCACATGGCCGGTGTC